>DATBHG010000067.1:0-37574 GCA_036557665.1 Xanthobacteraceae bacterium
GATTTCCGCGACGCTTGGCATGGGCTGGTTGCAGCGGCGGCAGATTTGATATGCGACGTTCATGATGCCGGAACGCGCAAGCTTTCGGCTTGTTTCAAAGTGCCCTTCCAGACATCGGAAACCGTTGCTGCCGATGGCGTGAGTTGGACCGGTAACCATCCGCGACAATGGATCGCCGCTTCGCGACGACGCCGAAGGATTCTCTCGGCCAATTCATCGTCCAGCGTCGGCCGAGCAAAACCGCGCTGGTGGGCCTGCGACGGGACGACGGAGCCGGCCAACGCATCGGACGGGCCCGGTGGCGGGGAGCTACGGACATTGGCCGACGATCGGCACCGCATGGAGAGGCCCGGATATGACGCGCGGTCGATATCAGAGCACTATCCTCGTCCTGAGGAGGCGCGCGCTTTCTTAGCGCGGCCGTCTCGAAGCACTGCCGCAGGCAAGAGTCGTGGCCGTTGCCCATGCTTCGAGACGGTCACGCGCAGCAAGCTGCGCGTGACCTCCTCAGCATGAGGTAAGTGAGTTGGCTTGATCGGTTTCATGGAATCGATGCACTAGCATCGCAGCGCTGTTGGGGCGCTCCTCGGGGCCAATCGACCGTCACAGGGCCTGGAAGAACCTCAACGAGGTTCGGGAAAACCCGAGCCGCTGATAGAATCGATGCGCTTCAAGGCGATGCTCCGCACTGGTGATCTCGATGCCCGAACAATGATGTTGGCGTGCATAGTCGGCCACACCCGCAACCAGCTTTTCACCGATGCCCCGGCTGCGATGATGCGGCGACACGACGAGAGCAGTTACGCGGCAAATCGTCGAGCCGTTCGGGAAATACGGGACGAGCTCGGCACTGGCCAGGCCGACCACCTCGCTCTCCGACTGCGCAACCAGAAGGCAGCTGCCGCGGTCGGGCAGAGCACGACGAAGGCGATCGCGGACGCCGGTCTCGTTGGACGGGTACCCGAGCTCGGCCAACAGCATCGCAACATGCTTTGCATCGGCTTCCTTTGCAGGTCTGAGCATGATCGGCATGAGCAACTTCCGGCCGAAATCCGCCTCCCGATGAGACCAAGTCATCGACGGCAGCGCGATCGCATCCCGCCTCGACGATACCTCTCCCGCGCTAGGCCGTGAATTTCCAGCGCGCGATGACGGTAATGAAATGCGTGGTCCCGGCCAGCAGAAGCAGCACGAGAACCAACTGCCGAAAAAGCGCCTCGTCGATCATTGCGAACAGCAGCACGCCGATGAAGGTGCCGATGAAGATAGCCGGCAGACAATAGAGATAATCCGCGAGGAAACCGCGGCCGACGGCGCCGCTGGCGACCAGATAGACCAGAGTGCAAAATTGCATGACGAGAATGAACATCTGGGTCGTGCCGCGCTGCTCCTCCTTGGCTCGCCCGGTCATGGCGCACCAGATGGCGGGAACCGCGCCGGGAAAGGCGATGGCGCCCCCGGTGATGCCTCCGGTCACGCCGACCAAGCCGTCGGCAAAGGCCCCCCGTCGCTTGAATTGAAGCTCCGGGCGCAGCAGCAGATAGCCGCTCCAGCAGATCAAGAAGACCCCGAATGCGAGCCTGAAGCTGTCGGGATCGGCATGCTCCAACAGCAGCACGCCGAACGGCATCCCGATCAGGCCTCCGATCACGAAAGGTACACAGCCCCGCCAGCGCAAAACCCTCCAAAGCTGCCCCATGCTGACCAATTGGGTCGTGAGGCTCGCCGCCAGCAGGATCGGCACCGCGGTCAGAGGCAACAGCCAAAACAGCATGAGGGCCCCGGCCACGGCAGCGGAGCCGAAGCCCGTCGCCCCGACCACGACCGAGCCCAGGAAGACGGCCAGCACCATCAAGATGGTGCGAGGATCGGTAACGGAGCCAGTCCCTCCAGCGGCCCAGAACACGAGCAGCGCGATGAGACTGCCAAGGACGAGGACCCCCTGCCAACTCCGCCAACTCGCCGGTCCCATGCCACCTCCTCGCCTGGAAAAACAGCGGATCCGCGGTGCAAATCCGGTAGCTCTGATCGATATCCCTCTACCACTGTGGCCGAAAGAGCACACCGCGCTGCGCACATCGAGCCCGGGAATGAACCTTGAGGATTCCTCCCGCGACCAATCATGGTGCGGCGCGTGCCGCGTAGGGGGGATCCAGATGATTGCGCGAGTGGCGATTCTCGTTGGGAGCTTGCTTGCAACCGCTCCGGCGATGGCTCAGTCGATGACCGCCGAAGCAGCTCAGCGGTTCGTGACCGGGAAGCAGTTCGAGTTCAGCTGTTTCGAAGGGACGCGCGGCCTCGGCCAAATCTATAGCGACGGCTCGGCAATCGGGGCCATTCAGATCAGCGGCTCGGGGCCGGTGCGATCGTTCGGGGTTCCGCCGGGAACGTTCAAGGTGAAGGGGGACGCCGTATGCGCCAAACTCAAAGGCTTGTCCTTCGAGCCGTGCTTCAATCTCGACAGAACCGGCGAGCAAAGCTTTCGAGGGTCGCTCACAGGGCTTGGCAGCTTTGCACATTGCGATTTTGTGCGGCGCGTGAAGTCCGCCGCCGTGAAAGCAGAATGAAGCTCGCTTAACCTTCGCCCGCGAGACCGATATCATGCTCGACGCGGTGCAGCGCATGGCGCGCCGCGACGCGGCCTGGTGGTGGCGACGACAAAGGACGACCGTCGGCGGCCGGCGGACATCGTCGGCATCATTTTCAAGGCGTATGTCGCCGACTCGACGGCCAAAAGAAGCAAATCGTTTGGGGTACTTTCAACGAGGTTTCTGGTACCGGCGCGAGTGCCGTCCCTGACTCTCGCGCACCGGCGCTCGTTGCGCGGCCAAGCGCAGCTTCAATTAGGCCTGATCCCGGCCGCGCGGATGACGCCGGCCCATTTCGGAAGCTCGCTCCTGGTCAGAGCCGCCATCTCGTCCGGAGTTGCCGTGAACGGCTCGAAGCCGAGCGCAACCAGATGCGCCTCCACCTCCGGCAACGCTACGGCACGGGCGATCTCGTCGTGAAGCCGCGCAATCACATCTCTCGGCGCGCCGGCCGGCACCAGAACCGCGATCCATGCATCACATTCCACTTCGGCAAAGCCCGCTTCGCGCATGGTCGGGACCTCCGGCAGACCGCGCACGCGCTTCTTGCCGCCGACGGCGAGAGCGCGCAGCTTCGCATCGTTCACTTGCGGAATGGTCGCGGCCGGCGATCCGAACGAAATGGGCGTATGACCGCCGACGGCCGCCTGGATCGCCTGTCCTCCGCTGTTGTAGGGGACGTGCACCAGATCGAGGCCGAGCGAGTTGCGGAACAACTCACCCGTGAGATGCGCGCCGGTTCCGACACCGGCCGAAGCGTAGCTGAATTTGCCGGGATTTGCTCTGATCAGCGCGACCAGCTCCGCAATCGAGTGCGCCTCGACCGAGGGGTGCACCGCGAGCACCTGCATCGTCGTAGCCGGAATCGTCACCGGGTCGAAATCGCGCGTGGCATCATAGGGTACCTTGGCGTAGAGGCCGGGACTTGCAGTGAAAGCGATTCCGTCTGTGATGAGGATGGTATGCCCGTCCGGCGCCGACTGAGCCGCTCGGCCCGCGCCGATCGTGCCACCGCCGCCGGCGGCGTTCTCCACGTAGAACTGTTGTCCAAGCTGCTCGGACAGCCGCTGTGCGACCAGGCGCGCGATGACATCCACCTGCCCGCCGGGCGCAAACGGAACCAGGACCCGCACCGGCCGCGCAGGATAGGCTTGCGCCCATGCTGCTCTCGAAGCGACGCGCAGGACCGCGGCCGCGGCGCTCAGACCGAGAAAGGCTCTGCGTGGCAGGTTCATTCTCGCGCTCTCTATGCGAAATACGGGTCCGCAGGCTACCGCATTTCTCAGCGCCCGCGATATGGTTTTGATGCGGCACGTCAGCGGCGCAAACACCTCATTGCCTCCTGTCCCCCCAACCCGGGTGAGATGAGGCGCTGCTCGCCGTGTCGGGAGCACCCGCCCGCGTTCTGCCGGGTCGACCGCCCGCGCTCTACTCACCTGCCGCGCGACAGGAGGGCGAGGCAATGCGCGACGCCCAGGTAGCGCTTCGCGTTTTTTTGGGACCCCCTCTCGCCCCTGCGAACGGAAACGGCAATTTTCGGGTGCCCCTCGTCTCATGCCAGAGCAGGAACAGGCCGGACAGAACCACGATGGCCGAGCCGGCAAGCAGTGCGAGGGAGGGCACGTCGCCCCAGAGCACGAAACCGATCAGCAGCGCCCATACCAACAGCAGATAATAGAAGGGCGACACCGCCGCGGCCGGCGCAAGATGCAGGGCGCGCGTCCAAAGATATTGCGCGAGCGCGTTGGCGATGCCGCTGGCGGCCAGCAGCCCGGCATCCGTCGCGCTCGGCAGACGGAATCCGAACACCAGCAGGCAGGCATGCACCACCGCCAGGATGGCGAGTTGCCACATCAGCAGGGTATTGGTCGACTCCGTTGCCGTCATGCCGCGCACGGCAACGGTTACGCTGCCGTACATGATCGCGTTGGCGAGGGCGAACAGCGCCCCGAGGGTGAGCGAATCCGGACCGGGATGGGCGACAATCAGCACGCCGGCAAACCCGCACAGGAGGGCGGTCCACCGTGCCCGGCCGGCGCGCTCCTTCAGCCACACGACGGAAAGCAGGGCGGACCATAAAGGCGCGGAGAAATTGATGGCAATGGCGCCCGCAAGCGGCATCAGGCTGAAGGCAATTACGGTAAAAGTCTGGGAAATCGACTGCGACAGCCCCCGCGCGAGATGGTCGCGCGGCCGCCGCGTGGCGAAGACGGAAAGGCCGGTCGCCGGCAGGATCACCAACGCGCAGATTATGAACGACGAGAGCGAGCGAAAGGCCATGACCTCGCCGACCGGATAGATCGCGACCTGCCATTTCGCAATCGCGCTGGAAATTGCGAACAGCACGCTGGCGCCGATCATCGCCATGATCCCGCGCGGCACATCGTCTTGTTTTGTCGGCCTCGAGATCGCTGTCGGCCGGGTCGTGCGCGCGTCTGGGCACCCCGTTGTCGCGGCCATGACCACGTTAGAAGCACGCCTTGCCATCACACGGCCGCGGCGCGGGCGTCGACGACGCCGCTGATGAGGTTGAGGTCGAGAAGATTGGGCGCAGGCTGCGCGGCTTCCTCGAGCGGCACGACCCGCGCCGGGATCCCGTCGATCTCCGCCGACAGCTTGCGCCGCAAAGCTTCCGCCTCGCTCAGGCCGACCCGATCGAACGCGATCCTCGCGCCGATCGGAAGACGCCCCAGCGCCGGCATGTCCGCCGAGATGACGGTTGCGATCTTCGGATAGCCGCCGGTCGTCTGCCGGTCCGCCAGCAGCACGATCGGCTGCCTGCTCCCCGCTATCTGGATCGAGCCCGGCGCGATGCCGTCGGAAACGATGTCGAAACCGCGGCAGTGCTCCACCTTCGGGCCCATGAGCCGCATGCCCATGCGGTCCGAGCCCGCGCCGACCGTAAACTCGCCGGCGAAGAAGGCCTCGATCTGCGCTTGCGAGAAGTAGTCGCTCTGCGGGCCTGCGATCGCGCGCACGCGGGCAGGCACCGACACGTCCACGCCTTCCAGGCGGCGATCGCCGCGATTGCTCGCGCTCATGCGGCACAGCGGCAGCCGATCGCCTGCGACGAGCGCCCGCCCTTGCCAACCCCCAAGGTTCCCGCGGATGTAGGTCGAGACGCTGCCGAGCACGGGCTCGATGGCAAAGCCCCCCTCGACCGCGACATAGAGCGCGCTGCCCCGGGTGAGCCGGCCGATCCGCACCACGGCGCCGCGCGGCAGGCGGATGCTGCGCATGGTCGTCACGCGCCTTCCGTGGGTCGCCTCGGTGCCGGCAAAGACTTCTATTATGGCGTCCGCACCGGCGAAGGACATGGCTGCGCTCTCCGCCTCGACCATCAGCGTGGGACCGAGATAAAGCAGCTCGAGCGCGCCCATGTCGGCGGGGTTGCCCACGAGCGCGTTCGCCGCGCGCAGGCTTACCGGATCGAGAGCGCCGCTCACCGGGATCCCGAGCCGCTGATGGCCGGATCGACCGAGGTCCTGCACGGTGGTGCAAAGGCCGGGAGACACGACGCGCAGCGCAGCGCTCATGCCGCGACCTCTGTCCGACCCTCGGAAGCGATTCGCAGCTCCCCCGCGACTGCCTGCGCCAGCAGCGACTCGTATTCACGCAATGATACCGGCGCGAAGGTCACCGTGTCGCCCGGCGCCAGCATGGCGCGCGGATGCGGCGTGCGCTGCCACAGAGCGACCGGCGAGCGTCCGATGAGATGCCAGCCGCAGGGCGTGGCGAGCGGGAAGATGCAGGTCATCGTTGCCGCGATGGCGAGCGATCCGGCAGGTATCTGCGTGCGCGGGGTCGCGCGCCGCGGCAGCGCGAGATCGCCCGGCACATCGCCCATATAGGCCTGGCCCGGAAGGAAGCCGAGCATGTAGACGTGATACGTTACGCCGCTGTGCCGCTCGATCACCTGTGCGGGAGAAAGCCCGGTGCGCTGCGCGACGCCGCCGAGATCGGGCGCGATGCTCGCGTCGTAGCAGACCGGCAGCGACCAGGAGCGGCCGGGCTGATCGGCGATGGAGAGGCCGCGCATCATCTGCTCGACATGCGCGCCGAGCGATGCCGCCGAAAGGACCAGCGGATCGTAGTGCACGAGGAGCGAGCGGAAGGTCGGCACGGTCTCGATGATCCCGTGCATGCGCGCCGCATCAAGCCGGCGGGCAAGGGCGAGAACCCAGGCGCTGAGCTTGCGATCGATGCTCTCTCCGAGCTCGACCACGAGTGCGGTGTCCCCCGCCGGCAGCAGCTTGTAGCGGGGCGGCCCGCCCTCGGACGGCTTGCATTGCGGCATGCGCGCAGCTCCCGACCGGCTACACCGCCTGCGGGTGCGCGCTCGGGGCGGCCCCTGCGCATCTGCAGGACGCCGCGGTGCACGGCCTCCCGTCCAACGGAAGGAACCACGGCTTCACACCAAAACCGCGACGCAGCGAGTACATGTAGAAGATCGGCATGCGCTGCGGAAAAAGCGCCCGCAGGTCGCTGCCGTTGAACGTTACGAAGATCGAATTGGGGTACGCAGCTTCCACCGCGCGGCGTTCCACCATGTTCATGCGGTAATAGGTCCTCGCACCCTCCTCGGCCGTGCCGGGTCCCCGGTACCACTTTCTCGCGCTTGCGATCAGTTTCAGCAGTATTGTCTCCTCTATTGCCTCCTCGTTCCGGCCGGTCGACGCGGAAATGCTCGAGGCGCGCACGAGATCGCCGAGCCAACAAGATCGAAAGCCTCGTTTGCCGGCCTCGCAGTCCACCTCGTTGAAATATTTTCTGGTTCTGGACTGCGGATGGCCGTTGAGCTCGGCATGGGTATCGGTGAGGATCAGGTTGAGCAGCGCGCCGGGCGGGTAGCCCTGTTGCACCCGGTCCGCGAACGAGCGCAGGAAATCGAGCGATTGGATGTCCGGCTCGGCAACGCTGCAGCGCGGACCTTTCCCCCAATAGAGCGCAAACGACAGCGGCTCGGCGCGCGCGATCGCGTGCGAAATCGCCTCGAGCATGAGCCCGATATGCGAAGGCTGCTCGCGTTTGAACGCCCAGGTGTTGAACGTGCGCAATACCTGCTCGGCGCCGGCATGGTGCTGGCTTGCAGGAGGTTGTGCCTGCTCCTTGAGCTGCAGTCTGACGCTCAAATCCACGATCTCGCCCCCGCCGGGGGCTGCGTGATGCTTGCCGGCCGCCGGCGCGTCGCGCAGAGCGCACTCGCGCGAGCTCTCGACGCTCGCTGGATGTCCAGCGAGCAACAAATCCTGTTGCTGCATAGTGGCCCCGCCCCGACAGATTTACGCTTTGTTAGTATTATCGTGTGGACGCGTTCGGTCAATCGTTAAGCAATTTGCTGCGGCGTCAAACAAAAATTAAGGTTAAGACAACGAGACGTGATGCCTCGAGACGAAGGATCGACGCTCGGCTCTGCCCGCCTTATCCAGGAAGATCGGTCGCTCTCATGGCAGCCAAGCGGTCGACGTATCACTGTCGAGAGCTGGATGCGGAAAGTAACCTCTCGGGCCGTTACCTGCTATTCTGACCGGCAAAGCTGATCCGGCCCGGAGGAAGCTCATGGTCCGACGCACGGGATGGGCCGCTGTGGCGCTCGCGGCGAGCTTGGAGGTCATCGGCGGTGCGGCCGCACAGCCGGCGTTTCCAACCCGGACCGTGCACTTCATCCTGCCGTTCGGCCCTGCCAGCGCCAGCGATACCACGGCGCGTCTGTTTGCGGAGCGTCTCGCCGCGCGTTGGGGCAAGCCGGTAGTGGTGGAGAATCGCCCCGGCGGGGACGGTCTCGTCTCGCTCGACGCCTTTGCCGGCGCCCATGACGATCATACCATGTGGTTCGGGCCGGCCGGCACCTTCAATGTGCTACCCTACCAGCACGATACATTGTCATTCGATCTCAAACGCGACCTCAATCCGATTGCGAGCGTGTCGGAAGTGGTGCTGGCCGTCTCGACGCCGGCAGCGATGAGCATCAGCTCGATGGATCAGCTCCTGGCGCTGGCCCGCGCACAGCCGGGGAAGCTCAACGCGGCCGCCGCGCAAGGCATCTCGGACTTCCTGTTGTTCGGATTCATCAAGAGCATGGGATTGGACATCGTCAGGGTGCCCTATCGCGACATCATGCAGGCGCCGAGCGACCTCGCCGAGAGCAGAATCCAGGTTCTGACGACCTCGCTCGCGGTGGTGCAGCCCCTGAGCCAGGCCGGTCGCATCAAGGTCCTGGCGGTGACCAGCCGGCAGCGCGCGCCGAGCGCGCCCGACATTCCGACCGCGGCGGAGGCCGGGTATCCGGCGCTGACATTCGAGAGCATCGGCGGCGTATTCGGCCCGCGCGGCATGCCGGACAAGTTGCGTGAGAGCATTGCGGCGGATTTTCGGGGTGTCGCCGAGGATCCGATCATCGCCAGACGGCTCGGCGACACCGGGCAGATCATGCTGATGCTCGGTCCTGCCGAGTTCGGGGCGCGCGTGCAAGAGCAGCGCGACAGGCTCGCCGCGCTCGCCCGAACGCTGGGCCTCAAAGCGGCGCCATAGCGCCGTGCTCGCCTCTTACCGGCAACACGGCAGTCCTATCCCGTGCCGAGCAGCTTGGCGTACTTTCTGGTGCTCGAGCGGACCTGCTCCCATTCCGGGGCCGTCAGCGTGATCTTTCCGGCGCTGTCATTGCTGCAAAACGTGTCCGGCTTCGGCGGCTCGCGATCCCCAGCCGCCGCTGCATACTGCTTCACGAAGCGTGCCTGCTTCTCGATCTCGGCCAGGTCGGTATAGCCGATCCCGTGCTCGACCGATTCGGGGGCAATCATGATGGCGCTTGTCATGCCGAGGCCGAGCTCGACGTAAAGCCTCCCGTTCTTTCCGATCGCGAGCTCCTCGTGCTCCTTGAGGTGCCGCTCCATCGCTTCCTGCGGGTCGAGCAGCATGAGCTTGATCCCCTCCAGGATGCCCTCGACGACGTTGTCCACCAATTCCTTGTTCTTCTCCATGTAAGCGGAGGTCACGATGGTATTCTGCCAGTAAAACTGCAGACCGACTTGCGAATAGGGCAACATCCGGAACGGGATGTTCTCGGAAACGAAATTCGGAATCGAGCTCAGCCCCGTCACCAGGATTGCGTCAACGACGCCGGACATGGCCGACTGCTCGAGAATTTTGCTGTCGAGCTGGATTATCTGGAGCTTGTCGAAATCGACGCCCGCGAGGCGGCAATAGGCCGGGAGGAACGGCGTATCGGCGCTCGTCGGGGTGACTCCTATTTTTCTGCCTTCGAGATCTTTGGGCGTCCTGATCGGATTCTTTTCCGGCACCAGGATGCCGAGCGTCGCATCGTAACCTTGCGTCGCGGCGATTTTCAGATTTTCCCCTTTGATGATCGAAAGCAGAATCGCGCCGGTCTGCGCACCGCCGATATCGAACTGGCCTGCTGACACTGCCGCAATCGCGGCGAGCGAGCCGAACCCGCGGGAGATATCCAAATCGATGCCGCGCTTCTTGAAGAATCCGAGCTGTCGCGCCGAATAGATGAAGGCGTACTGACCGGTCGGCAACCAGGACAACGTGTAGCGAACCTTGACCGGTTGCGAGAATGCGGGGCGAGGAAAGCAGGGGGCTGTCGCCGTTGCCGCGCCCGCGGCCGTCATCGTCACGAGCTTGCGGCGTGTAACCGTCAAAGGCATGGCTGCTCCATTCGCGCGATTGCCTTAACAGGAGGCGGCACATTGTCTCACAATATGCCGCCCGGCGTCATTCCGGGCCGCTGGCGACTTGGTTTTTTGCCCGGCAATTTGCAGCATATCCCAGCCGCTGCTCCGCCTTGCGAGACGACTGCGAAAAGAGTGAATATCAACCGGCTCGGAATGCACCTGCCCGGTGCCGAAGAATAACCAGAACAATCCCCAGAGGAAACGTCATGACCATCGCACGCTGGCTCGCCGCCCCGATCATCGGCGCATCTTTCCTGGCAGCGGCCGCTTCGGCGCAGGCCTATCCCGATCGCCCCGTGACCATGCTGGTGGCCTTTCCACCGGGGGGCGCCGACGATGCGATCGCGCGGATCATCCAGCATCCCATGGAGCAGGCGCTGGGGCAGCCGATCCTGATCGAGAACGTCGGCGGCGCGGGGGGCATGATCGCCGCAGGCAAAGCGGCTCATGCCCAGGCCGACGGCTACACCATCCTGCTGCATCAGGACTCGCTGGCAGCGGGAATGACGCTTTACCCCAATCGCACCTTCGATGCAGAGAAGGATTTCGTCACCATCGGCCTCGTCAATACCGCTGCCATAACTCTCGCAGCGCGGCCGACCTTGCCGCCGGGCAGTTTCGACGAGCTCCTGAGCTGGATGAAACAGCCCGGCCAGAGCATCAGGGTCGGGCATCCCGGCGTCGGCTCGTTTGGCCATCTGGCCGACGTGCTGACCATGCAGGAGCTCGGCGTGAACGTCACGCAGGTCCCCTATCGCGGCGCAGGTCCGGCGCTCGTCGACCTGCTGTCGGGACAAGTGGATCTGAGCCCTATATCGGCCGTGGTGGCGGGGCCCTTGGTGCGAAGCGACAAGCTCAAGGCCTACGCGGTCATCGGCAGAAAGCGATTCGGCGGCTTGCCCGAGCTGCCTACCATGGTCGAGCTCGGCTACAAGAAGCTCGCGATCGATTTCTGGCACATGCTGCTGGCGCCCGCCGGCACGCCTCGGCCGATCGTCGACAAGCTCAACGGTGTGCTGCGCGCCGCGCTCGCGGACGCCAGGGTGAACAAGACCTTTGCCGAGGGCGGCATGGATCCCTACCCGCAAGATGAGCTGACGCCCGAAGCCGCGAGCGCACTGCTCAAGCGCGAGATCCAGCTTTGGGGCGATGTGATCCGTGCCAACCATATCGCAGCTCAATAGATTCGCTGAAACAGCACCCGGAGAGACGCTGGTGCAGGGAGGAATCAAGGCAATGAAGATGCTGCAACCGTGCAATCGATTCACTCGTCGCGCCGCTCTTGGCGGTGCTGCCGCGATGATTGCAGCGCCGGCTTTGGCGGAGGACTGCCACATCGGGCCGCCGCCGCATCCGAAGGGGCCGCTCGTCTGGATGGACATGGACCAGGTCGAATTGGATGCGGCGTACGATCAGGCCTATTACGCGCCGCTTCGCATGCAAATCATCAAGCGGTGGGCGTCCAGCAGCGAGGCGACACGTGCGCGGATCGGACAGCCGCTGCGCGAAGCGTACGGTCCAAGCGCCGTCGAGCAGCTCGATATCTATCGGACTAAACGCACGAAGGCACCGATCTTCGTATTCATCCACGGTGGCGCCTGGCTTGGAGGCGAGGCCAGGAGTTACGCCTTCCCCGCAGAAATGTTCCTAAACGCCGGCGCCAATTACGTTGCGCTCGATTTCATTGCGATCAAGCCGGCCGGCGGCGACCTGCGGGTCATGGCCGAACAGGTTCGCCGGGGCATCGCCTGGGTTTACAAGAACGCCGACAAGCTCGACGGCGATCGTGACCGTCTCTACATTGGCGGACACTCCTCCGGCGGACATCTCTGCGGGGCTGCGCTGGTGACCGACTGGCAGAATGAATTTGGCTTGCCTTCCGACACGGTCAAAGGCGGGCTGTGCATGAGCGGCATGTACGACCTCAAAGCGGTGCGGCTCTCGAAGCGCAGCGCCTACATCCAGTTCAACGACGACATGGAGCAGGCGATGAGCTCGCAGCGTCATCTCGAGCTCTTGCGCGCGCCGATCATCGTGACCTACGGGACCAATGAGACGCCGGAGTTTCAACGCCAGAGCAGGGATTTTGCGGCAGCGGCAAAATCCGCGGGCAAGGAGATCGAGCTCATCGCAGCTGCGGACTTCAATCACTTCGAGATGTGCGAATCGCTCGGCAACCCGTATGGGCCGAACGGCCGGGCGGCACTCGCCCTGATGAAGCTCGCTCCGACCTGGTGACCGGCTTCGCTTTGCAGACAGACGCGTTGCGCAGCCCCGGGAGACAATAATGAGAATGCTTGCATCGGTTTTGCTGTTTCTGCTCACCACCTGGCCGGCGTCCGCTCAACAGGTGAGCATCGGCCCATCCGACATCGGTGGGGTCGTCACCGGATCGAGCGGCCCCGAGGCCGGCGTGTGGGTGATCGCGGAGACGACCGACCTGCCCACCAAGCTGGCGAAGATCGTGGTGACTGACGATCGGGGTCGCTACCTCATCCCTGATCTGCCCAAGGCGAATTACCGGGTGTGGGTGCGGGGTTTCGGCCTCGTCGATTCGCCCAAGGCGGAGGCCTCTCCCGGACAAATCCGCGATCTCACCGCCACTCCGGCGCCGAGCGCGAAGGATGCCGCACAGTATTACCCCGCCATGTACTGGTGGGCGCTGCTCGACCCGCCGGCGGCGAGCGAGTTTCCCATGCCCAGGATCAAGAGCCAGGGCGAGTGGCTCAACATCATCAAGGTCGGGGCCTGCGGCTCGTGCCATGCGCTCGGCACGCCGTGGACGCGGGCCCTGTCTCCCAACCTGGGCGAGCTCAAATCATCGGTCGAGGCGTGGCGACGGCGCGTCATGTCCGGCCAGGCGCAGATGTTCATGGCACGCGACATCGGGCGTCTCGACACCGAGCGGGCCCTGCAGATGTTTGCCGACTGGACCGATCGGATCGCAGCCGGCGAGCTGCCCTTCGCGAAGCCGGCGCGGCCGCAGGGCGTCGAGCGCAACGTCGTGGTGACGACGTGGGACTGGGGGCATCCAACGGGCTATCTGCATGACGTGGTCTCTACGGACCGGCGCGATCCGCGGCTGAACGCCAACGGCAAGGTGTACGGCTCCCCCGAGGATTCGAGCGATCTCATGCCGATCCTCGACCCGGTGAAGAGCACCGCGAGCGAAGTGCTCCACCCCGTACGCGACCCGGCAACGCCCTCGACCAAATCCAACCCGATGGCGCCGTCGGCAGTGTGGGGGCCGGAGCCCATCTGGGACAGCAAGACGCTGACGCACAACCCGATGCTCGATGAGAAGGGACGCGTCTGGTACACGGCGCGCATTCGACCAAACGACAATCCGGCCTACTGCAAGAAGGGCTCGGATCATCCCTCCGCAAGAATTTTTCCGATCGACAGCGGCGGCCGCAACCTGTCGTACTATGACCCCGCAAGCGGAAAGTTCACGCTGATCCACACCTGCTTCCCGACACACCATCTCAACTTCGCCGCGGACGCCGACAATACCTTGTGGACCAGCGCCGGCGTGGTCGGGCCGGGTGTGCTCGGCTGGCTCGACCGAAAAATGTACGAGGAGACCGGCGACGAAGTGAAGTCCCAGGGCTGGACGCCATTCGTGCTCGATACCAACGGCAACGGCAGGCGAGACGAATGGGTCGAGCCCGATCGACCGCTCGACCCGTCCAAGGACAAGCGCATCGCCGTGAACAATTACAGCGTGTCGATCAGCCCTGCAGACGGCGCGGTCTGGGGCACGATCCTGGGCTATCCCGGCGGCATCGTGCGCGTCATGCCCGGTGACGATCCGACCCACACCGCCATCACGGAATTCTATGCGGTGGCCGCGCCGGGGTTCGGACCGCGCGGCGGCGACGTCGACAGCGACGGCGTGTTCTGGGCCTCGCTGGCGAGCGGGCATCTCGGCAGCTTCGACCGGCGCAAGTGCAAAGGCGCGCTAAACGGACCGAGCGCCACCGGAAACCACTGTCCCGAGGGCTGGACGCTCTATCAGTTGCCGGGCCCGCAGTTCCGTACGGTGAAGGAGCCGGGCAGCGTGGAGGGAAGCTACTACGTGTGGGTCGACCGTTTCGACACCTTCGGGCTCGGGCGCAACGTGCCTTACGCCATGGGCAATCTCAACGACGCGATCTATGCCCTCGTCGGCGGCCGGCTCGTCACGCTGCGCGTGCCTTATCCCATGGGCATGTTCGCCAAGAATGTCGATGGGCGCATCGACGATGCCGGTGCCGGCTGGAAGGGCCGCGGGCTGTGGACCACAACGGGCACGCGCGCCTTCTATCACAACGAAGGGGGCAAGGGATCACGCCCGCAGGCGATCAAGATCCAGCTGCGCCCCGATCCACTGGCGCGGTGAGACGGCGAGGCTGTGCTCGGACGATCCCGCCCGGCGAGTGCTGGCCGCCGCACTACAGCGGGTTCCGCTCGAGTAGAATCGTAGGCTGGGCAAAGGAGCCGGCGCCTGCGCCGGCGACGTGCCCACGCGTGGGCACGGCGCGCAAGAGCGCGCCTTTGCCCGCCCTACGAATGCGATCCGACTTCATCGGGATATGCTGTAACAATTCGATCGCAGCTTTTCCGGGGTGGTCCCGCTCGGCGTGCTCGAGTAGCCCAAGGAGGGCTGTGCAGATCCGCGCGCAGCCAGCATGATCGACGCGTTCATGTCGTTGTTGCGGTGATAGGTCGCGGAATCCAAGCTCCTCGCTCGCCCGGTCAGCTTGCGCTGCGTTTTTGAAATGTCTTAGCATCACAAAAAACAGGGAGGAACCAATGCGCCTACTGCATCTCTTCGCTGCCGCTCTCGCGCTCGCCGCCTTCAGCTCGCCGCTGCAGCCTGCATTGGCCCAGGAGCCGATAAGGATCGGCGTGATGTTTCCCTATACCGGGCCGATCTCGGCCCAGGGACGGCCCGAGCGTGACGCCATCGTGCAAGCCTTCGAGGAGGAGAACAATACGATCGCGGGACGCAAGATAGAGTTGCTGTTCGAGGACAGCACCGGGCGGCCGGATACCGGTCTGACCAAGATCAAGGCTTTGGTCGAGCGCGACAAGGTCCATTTGCTGCTCTCGGAGCTGGTGAGCTCGGTGGGCGCAGCAATCGCCCCATATGTCGCCGAGCAGAAGATCCCCTGGGTCAGCACGGTCGCGCTCGCGAGCCTCACCCGCGCCCAGAAGAGTCCTTACATTTTCCGTTTCGTTCCCTCCTCCTACCAGTTCGGAACGGTCGCTGCGCAAGCCACCCAGAGAATGGGTTGGAAAAAGGCTTATTTCATCGGATGGAACGCGCCGCCGAGCCGCGAAGCCTATGAGGCGGTGAAGAAAGTCCTCGGTCCCGACAATGTTGTCGACGCGATGTTTCCCAATGTCGGGACCTCGGACTACGCTCCTTATCTTACCAAAATGGACCCGACAAAAGCTGACGGCGTCTTCGCCGCGATGTGGGGCTCCGATGCGCCGCGCATCAGCCAGCAATATGTGGAGTACGGTCTGAGCAAGAAGATGCCGCTGTTCGGCATCGCCTCGTTTACCAGCGAGGAGCTCCTCGGCGACATGCCGCCGGCTGCCGCCGGGATCCTCAGCGCGTATACCTACTGCGGCACGCTCGACACACCCGAAAACAAGAAGTTCGTTGCCGATTACCAATCCCGGTACAAGGCGCTGCCGGGATCCTATCAGTACATGGGGTATATGGCCGCCAAGATGGTCATCCAGGCGATCAAGGACATCAAGGGACGGGTGGAGGACCGCGGCGCCTTCGTCGATGCGCTGTCCAAGGTGCAGATCAAAGGTCCCATGGGCATGACCAGCTTCGACGAGCACCATGGCATAGTGGCCGACTTCTACGTGCTCACGGTGGAAAAAGGCAGCGATGGCCATTTGCAGAACCGCTGTGGCGAAAGGATCGCGCAGGTAAGGGATCCATACAGCAGCTTCCCGTGAGACGAGCTTCGCGCGCGGCGCTCCCTCGTTTCCACATGGATAGCGTCCTGCGCGCCCCGGCCCCACGCGGTCTCCGCGATCGAGACTGACCGCGTGGGCAAATCGCGTTGAGCGTGCGCCCGTGGCCAGGCCTTTGAACGCGATCTGCGCAGGCTGCAAGGGCGGAGGCTGCAAGTCAGAGTGAACCCGCTCGCGAGCTTCTGCCGATGTTCTGGGCGATCCAAACCCTCAACGGCATTTCCTACGGGATGCTGTTGTTCCTGCTCGCCGCAGGCCTTTCACTGATTTACGGGCTGATGAAGATACTCAACTTGACGCACGGCTCGTTCTACCTTTGGGGCGGCTACATCGGCCTGGTGGTCGTGCACAGCACGGGAAGCATGATCCTTGCGGCCTTGATCAGCGGTCTTGCGATTGCCCTTGTCGGCATTCTCATGGAACGCCTCATGTTGCGACGCCTGCATCTTCAGGAGCTGCCGCAGACGCTGCTCACGTTCGGTTTCCTTTTCATATTCTCCGATCTTGCGATCTTCATCTGGGGCGGAAACCCGCAGACGATGCCCAAACCCGCCATGCTCAGCCAGTCGATTGCGCTCGGCGAGTTCTTTTATCCTTCGTATCGCCTGTTCATCATTGCGTTCGGGCTCCTCATCGCTGCCCTGCTCTGGTGGCTGCAGGAGGGCACACGCCTGGGCGCGATGCTGCGTGCGGGGGTGGACGACGAGGAAACCGCTCGCGCGCTGGGCATCAACGTATCGCTGCTTTTCACATTCGTATTCGGGCTTGGCGCATTCCTCGCCGCGCTCGGGGGAACCATGGGCGGACCGATCGTCGGCGTCTATCCGGGCGCGGATTTCGAGGTGATGCTGCTCGGGTTTGTCGTGGTCATCATAGGCGGTCTGGGAAGCCTGAAGGGCGCGCTGGTCGGCGGCCTGGTCGTTGGCCTGCTCGATAATTTCGGCAAAGTATTCTTTCCCGAATTTGCGCTGTTCACCATCTTCGCGCCCATGGCGCTGATTCTCGCAGTGCGGCCACTCGGTCTGTTCGGACACGAATGAGCCGCTCGGCCGTCCGCCGCATGAGCACCTCCACCCGATTTGCGGCGTTGTGGCTGACGGGTGCGATCGCTCTCATGGCGGTGCCCTTGGTGCTCTCGCCCTATTATGTGGGCCTCGTGGTCACGATGATGGTGTTCGCGCTTTTCGCGATGAGCCTTGACCTGTTGCTCGGCTATGCGGGGATGCCCTCGCTTGGACATGCAGCGTTTTTCGGCATGGCAGCCTACACCACCGGTCTGCTCGCATTGAAGGCGGAGTGGGCGGTGTGGTTTGCCCTTCCCGCCGGCATTGCGATGGCCGTGCTCACCAGCATCGTGTTCGGCCTCTTGGCGCTGCGTACCAGAGGCAGCTATTTTCTGATGATCACGTTGGCGCTGTCGCAGGTCTTGTGGGGGATCGCCTTCGGCTGGCGTTCGCTCACCGGCGGCGATGACGGGCTTCCCGACATCCCACGGCCGGAGATGGGACTGCCGTGGTCGATGTCCGGGAACACTGCCTTCTATTACTTCGTCATGCTGCTTTTCGTTGTCGCAACGATGGCGCTGGTGCGCATCACCGGCTCCCCGTTCGGTTACGTCCTGCGAGGCATCCGCGAAAGCGAATCGCGGATGTTGGCGCTGGGATACGATGTATGGCGCTATAAGCTTGTCGCCTTTGCGCTGGCCGCGGCATTCGCCGGCTTGGCGGGTTGCCTCTATGTCTACTTCAACCGCTTCGTCAGCCCGGACTATGTCCACGTGGTCCGCTCGGCCGAGGTGCTGCTGATGGTCATCCTGGGCGGCGCCGGAACGCTCATAGGACCGGCGGTGGGAGCCACCCTGATCGTACTCTTGGAAAACCTGATCAGCACCTACACCGAACGCTGGGTGACCGTGCTCGGCATCATCTACGTGCTGGTTGCGCTGCTTGCTCCCAACGGCATCGCCGGACTGATTGCAAGCTTGCGCAGGCACAGAGCCGGGCCGTGAGCGCGCTCCTCGTCGAGGCACTCTCCCGCAACTTCGGCGGCTTGCGGGCCTTGTCCGACGTCTCGCTTGCGGTCGAGCCCGGCGAACGGCGGCTGATCATCGGTCCGAATGGGGCCGGAAAGACGACGCTGTTCAACATCCTTTCCGGCGCGCTCATTGCCTCGAGCGGCAGGGTGGCGCTGTTCGACCGCGACATAACGGAGCTCCCGGCTTACGAGCGCGCGAGGATGGGGCTTGCCCGCACCTTTCAGATCACCAACGTCTTCCCGCGCCTTACCGTTCTGGAAAACCTTCTGCTGGCGTTGCAGGCAGGGCGGCAATCCGGCTTTTGCCTGCACCGGCGGATGCGTGACGATCGCCGCCTGTTTGCCCAGGCAAATGCGCTGCTGGAGAAGTGGAATCTGAGCGCCATCGCCGCGCAGCCGGCGAAAGGAATTTCCTACGGCGAGCAGCGCCAATTGGATCTGATCCTGGCCATGGCGACGCAACCGAAGGTTCTCCTCCTGGACGAGCCCACGGCAGGCCTTTCCGCGGCCGAGGTCGTGCGCGTCGTCGGCATGGTCCGGACCCTGCCGAAAGAAATCACGATGCTGATCATTGAGCACGACATGGACGTTGCCTTCGATCTCGCCGACCGCATTACCGTCCTGCACCAGGGCTGCGTCATCGCCGAGGGCAATGTGGAAGCGATCCGCAAGCATCCGCGGGTCGCCGAGATCTATCTCGGCGCCGATTAGCATCATGTTGAGCGTCCAGGACGTCCACACCTACTACGGCGACAGCTACATCCTGCAGGGCGTGACGCTCGAGCTGCAGCCCGGGCAGATTGTCGCTTTGCTGGGCCGCAACGGAGTCGGCAAGACCACCCTGGTCCGCTCGATCATCGGGCTGACGCCGGCAAGGGGCGGCAGGATCCTGTTCAAGGGCCAGGATATCACCCGGATGCCGGCACACCGCATCGCTCGCATGGGTATCGGGCTGGTGCCGCAGGGGCGGCACGTGTTCCGTTCGCTCACGGTCAAGGAGCATCTCCAGGTGACAGCGCGGGGGCAGGGCCGGTGGGACCTTGCCAACGTCCTCGATCTTTTTCCCAATCTGCACAGCCGGCTGCGCAGCCTCGCCGGCAAGCTCAGCGGCGGCGAGCAGCAGATGCTCGCCGCCGCGCGCGCTCTGATCGGCAACCCGGCGCTGCTGCTGATGGATGAGCCGACCGAGGGCCTGGCACCGCTGACGGTGCGCGAGCTTGGCCGCACCATCGCCTCGCTCAAGCGGGCGGGCACATCGATCCTGCTTGTCGAGCAGCAGCTTGCCTTTGCGTTGCGGTACGCCGACATCGTCTTTATCATGAGCAAAGGCCGTATCGTTCATCGCTGCAGCCCCGCCGAGCTCGCCGAGGACGCAGAGATCAAGACGCGATATCTCGGAATCTGAAAGTTGTGCAGGAGCGACGCTTGCCGCCGAATGCATCGGAACCCGCGAGCAAAGCCGTCATCGTCACCGGCGGCGCGCGCGGTCTCGGGCGTGCCATGACGCTTGCACTGATCCGTAACGGTATGCGGGTTGCGATCGCCGACCTGCCCGCGAGCGCCGCCGAGATGCGCGAGCTGACCGGGATGGTGCGCAAGGAAACCTTGCAGGATCGACTTCTCTGCATCGAGTGCGACGTCACGCAATGGCATGCCTGTGTGGGCGCGGTCAACAAGACTGCCGCTCACTTCGGCGCGGTGCACGGTCTGGTCAACAATGCCGGGCTGGGAATGCAGCACATCGGCAACGTTCTGGTCGGGAGCCGAAAGCGCTTCTTCGAGGTCGATGCGGACACCTGGCGCAGCGCGATCGACGTCAATGTCAATGGTCCGTTCCTGATGGCCAAGGCGATAGCGCCGATATTGGTCGAGCAAGGCTGGGGCAGGATCGTCAATGTCGTGACGAGCTTTTTCACGATGATGATGGACGGTTTCTCGCCTTACGGTCCGTCGAAGGCGGCGCTCGAAGCCGCTACCGTCGTCTGGTCGAAGGATCTCGCCGGAACCGGGGTCACGGTCAATGCGCTTCTGCCCGGCGGCCCCGCCAATACGCGCATGATCCCGCAGAGCGAGGTGGCCGATCGCTCGACACTGGTTCAGCCGGAGGTCATGATGGCTCCCATTGTCTGGCTGATGTCGGCGCGATCCGATGGGATCACGGGACGGCGGATCATCGCCAAGGAATGGGATGCGCAGCGCCTTGAACGCGAGCCGCCGGACAAGGTCGGAACGCCGGCAGGCTGGTGAAGTCTCACCGCCTCGGGCTCCGGCCACGGCCATGTTCCCGCAATTCTCAGCCCATCCGAGCCCGGAGAGCGAGCCATGTCTGAATCGAATACGGTGACTGTGGAAATGGAGGATACCGTCGCCGTCGTTACGCTCAATCGGCCTTCCAAGCGCAACGCCATGAGTCCCGCTCTGCATCTCGAAATGGCGGACGTGCTGGAGAAGCTGCGCTATGAGACCACATCGCGTGTCCTGGTCATCACCGGGGCGGGAGAGTCGTTCTGCGCGGGCATGGACCTCAAGCAGTTCTTCATGGATCTGAAGGACAACCCGCCGGAGTTCGACCGCATCTTCCGCATCACCACGGAATGGCGCTTCCGCACCCTGCGGTATTATCCGAAACCGACCATTGCAATGATCAACGGCTATTGTTTCGGCGGCGCATTCTCGATCGTCGAGGGGTGCGACCTTGCCTTCGCGGCAAAGGAGGCAAGGTTCGGCCTCTCGGAAGTGAATTTCAAGCACTTCCCGGGCGGCAGCGTGAGCAAGTCGCTGGCCAATCTGCTGCGTCCTCGCGATGCGCTGTTCTATGCCATGACGGGGCGCACCTTCGATGGCGAGCACGCCGCCAGGATCGGTCTGGTCAATGCAGCCTATCCGCTTGCGGATCTCAAGCCGGAGGTCATGGCGCTTGCGCGGGAGATCGCGAGCAAGGACCCCGATGCGCTCACCGCCTGCAAGGACGGCTACCGCTTCTCGCTGGAAATGAGTGCCGAGGCCGCGCTCAACTTTGCCGCAGCCAAGTCCGATCAGCTCACGCTGCGGCAAAAGGACTCCTGGCGCAGCGAAGGAATCGGCGAGTTCCTGGAAGGCAGATATCGCCCGGGCCTCGGCAGCCGGGAAAAGGCGGGGAGCTGATGGTAGTTTCCTCGCCGCTCGGTATGTGCGGGGGCAGGTTTCGGGGTCGGCCTCACATGCCTCTGATAATGGCCGTTGCGCTTTGCATCCTCACAACGTTCAAGCCGCTGCCGAATTAGCCTGGATCGTGATGAAGCCGAACCGCGAGATCGTAGGGTGGGTTAGCCGCACAAGTCGGCTGCTGAAAGCCGACTTGTGCGGCGTAACCCACCGCCGTACGGCACGGACCGGTGGGTTACGCCGCAAATCGGCACGGCCGATTTGCGGCTAACCCACCCTACGAAGGGAGTTACACGACGTGACGGAGACCGCCCTCCTCGATGTGCGCGGCTGCAACATCCATGTGCGACGCATGGGCAGAGGTGAGCCCTTGCTGCTCCTGCACGGCGCGCAGGGGCTCAATTGGGAGGAGCCAGGTCTTGATGCGCTGGCCAGCCGTTTCGATGTGATCGCCCCCGACCACCCGGGCTTCGGTCGCTCGGGAGATTCCGAGCTGGTGGATGACGTCCGCGATCTGGCGCTCTTCTACCGTGATCTGCTCGATACGCTCGACCTCGACCGCGTGCACGTCGTCGGTCTGTGCATCGGCGGATGGGCGGCCCTCGAAATGGCGGTTCCGTCAAGTGCGCGCTTCAAGTCCCTCGTGCTGGTCAACAGCGCGGGCATCCGGGTGGAAGGCGTGCCGCGCGGCGACATGTTCGTGTGCTCGGAGGACGATCTGCTCAAGTTGTTGTTCGCACGCGATGGCGCTGCCGAATGGCTCGAGCGCTGGCACGCTACGCCGGAGCTGGAGGACATCTACGACCGCAATCGAGCTGCGGCTGCGAAGCTCTCGTGGTCGCCACGCCTTTGCAATCCCAAGCTCGATCGCTGGTTGCATCGCATCGACGTGCCGACCCATATCGTCTGGGGCGAGGAGAACCGCTTGATCCCGCCCGCCTATGGCCAGGCCCTCAAGCATCTTATCGCCGGCTCGACTGTGGCGACGGTGCCCGGTTGCGCGCACCTGCTGCATATCGAGGAGCCGCAGGTTTTTGCCGATCAGGTCTGTGGGTTCATCCACCGGGTGGCGTCATGAAAGTCTTTCTGTTCCATCTCATGCCTTATGCCGATCTCGACATGGGCTTTGCCGGAAAATATCGCGCCGCCTGGGTGGTGTTGCCGAACACCTATTTCGATCCCAAGCGGGGTCACGAGCTCTATAATCGTTATCTCGACGAGCTGGAGCTGGCAGCGGAGCTCGGCTTCGACGGCATCTCCGTCAATGAGCATCATCAGAACGCCTACGGGCTGATGCCCTCGCCGGTGGTGATGGCGGCGGCGCTGTCGCGCCGGACCAAGCAGGCGAAGATCGCCATCCTCGGCAGCGCCTTCTGCCTGCGGCAGCATCCGCTGAATATCGCCGAGGAGCACGCGATGATCGACTGCATCACCGGCGGGCGGCTCATCAGCGGGATGGTGCGCGGCATCGGCGCGGAATATTACTCCACCGGCGCCAACCCCGCATTCTCACACGCGCGCTTTCAGGAGGCACACAATCTCGTCGTGCAGGCCTGGACCAGGCCCGGACCGTTCGCCTTCGAGGGCAAATTCTATCACTTTGACTACGTGAACATGTGGCCGCGCCCGTATCAGCAGCCGCACCCTCCGATCTGGGCCCCCTCCACCGGCTCGGTGGAGACGATCGAATGGGCCGCGCATCCCTTGCGCAGATACACCTATCTGCAAGCCTACAGCCCGACCCAGTCGGTGGTTCGCTACCTGAATTACTATCGCGAATGCGCGCAGCGCCTGCACGGGTATCGGGCGAGCTCGGACCAGATCGGCTGGTCGACCCCAGTTTATATCTCCGACACCGACCAGAAGGCTCGCGAGGAGGCAAAGCCCCACATCGAGTGCTTGTTCAATCGGCTGTTGCGGTTGCCTTTCGAGATGCTGTTCCCGCCCGGCTATCTGTCTGCCAAGTCGCTCAAGAGCATGCGCAGCCACAAACGCTCGATAAGCGGACAGGAGCACACCGTGGACACTCTGATCGAGCAGGGCATCATCGTCTGCGGCAGCCCGGAAACGGTGCGCAAACAGTTCATGGACACGCATCGCCTGCTGGGATTCCAGAACCTGCTCTGCCTCCTGCAGTTCGCAACGCTTCCCCGCGCTCTGACCGAAAGAAATATCCGGTTGTTCGCGCGCGAGGTGATGCCGGCCCTGCAAGGCCTTACCGACAAGGAATACGCAGGCACCGAGATGCACGCCGCGGAGTAACGGGGCGAGGGAGGGTGGCGTGCTGAAAGCGCTGCATTTCAACGGCGAGGTCGTGGTGGTGACTGGTGCGAGCACCGGGATCGGGCGGGCCACTGCCGAAGCGCTTGCAGAGCTCGGCGCGACCACCGTCCTAGTTGCGCGCACCCCCACCAAGCTCGACGAGGTGAAGACGGCGATCGCAAGAAATGGCGCAAAGGCGGAAACCTTCGTCGCCGACGTGGGCAAGGAGGCGGAGGTGAGAAAACTGCGCGAGTTCGTGGCCGGCAAATGGGGGCGGGCGAAAGCCGTCATCAACAATGCCGGCAACAATTTCATCTCGCCGATCACCGAGCTTGCAACCGAGAAGTGGCGCGAGCTGATAGCCGTCGATCTCGACAGCGTCTACTACATGTGCCGCGATTTCATCCCGTTGCTGCTCCAGTCGAGCAAACCCTCGATCCTCAACGTCGCCTCCACCTTCGCGCATATCGGCAACGCGCAGATGCCGGTCTATTGCGCCGCCAAAGGGGGCGTCGTCTCCCTCACCCGCCAGCTTGCCGTGGACTACGGCCCCAGAGGCCTGCGGGTGAACTCGATCTGTCCCGGACCCACGCTTTCGCCGCGAGTGAAGGGATATTTCGATGCCGGGCGCGCCGACCCCGCAGGCACTTTGCAGAAGGTAATGCTCGGTCGTTTCGCGGAATGTGATGAGATCGCGCATGTGGCCGCGTTCCTGGTGTCGGACGCAGCAAGCTACGTGCATGGAGCTTCGATCCTCGTCGATGGCGGACAGACCATCAATTAGCGGAAGGCCGCGTCCTTGACCGGCGTGCTCAAAGGCGTGCGCGTGGTCGAGCTCGGCACGATGATCACTGCGCCGCTCGCCGGAATGATGCTGGCCGACCTCGGTGCGGAAGTGATCAAGGTCGAGCACCCGCAGGGCGGCGATCCATTCCGCAGCTTCCGTGGCGGTCACTACAGCCCGCATTTTGTCGCCTACAACCGCGGCAAGCGCAGCATGCAGCTCGATTTGCGCAACGCCAGGGGTCGCGAGATACTGCACAAGCTGCTGGCGCGGACGGATATCCTGGTCGAGAACTATCGGGTCGGGGTCATGGAGCGGCTCGGGCTGGGCGCCGACATGCTTGCTGCGACGAACGCGCGGCTCATTCACTGCTCCATCACCGGCTTTGGCGCGTCGGGCCCGTATTGCGGCCGGCCCGCCTATGACAGCGTGGGACTTGCCCTCAGCGGCATCGCGAGCCTGCTGCTGGATGCCGAGCAGCCGCAAATCTGCGGCCCGACCATCCCCGATAATGCCACCGGCATGTTCGCCTGTTACGGCATCCTGGGCGCACTCTACGAGCGGGAGCGCACGGGCCGGGGGCGGCGGGTCGAGGTCAACATGCTCGAGGCGGCGATCGCATTCATCCCGGATCCATTCGCCAACCACACGCAGATGGGAATCCGCAACGACCCGCTTACGCGGGTTGCAAGCTCCCATTCGTTCGCTTTCCGCTGCGGCGACGGAAAACAGCTGGCGATCCATCTCTCGTCACAACCGAAATTCTGGGAAGGCCTGCTGATCGCAATCGCGCGCCCGGAGCTCGCGCATGACCCCCGCTTCACGACCCGCGAAGCCCGCATAGGCAATTACCGCGAGCTCACCCGAACGCTTGCCGTCGTTTTTCTGAGCAAGCCGCGCGCCGAATGGGTGGCGCTGCTTGAAAGAGAGGATGTGCCGTTTGCGCCGGTCCACAGCATCCCCGACGCGATCGAGGATCCTCAGGTCAAACATCTCGAGACGTTTCGCACGCTGCGCCATCCGACTCAGGGCGAGATCGTCGCGATCAGGCGTCCCGTGCGGATCGACGACGGCCGGGATGGGACGGACCTTCCTGCTCCCACGCTCGGACAGCACACCGAGGAGGTGCTCTCGGAGCTCGGCTACGATGCGGATGCCATCGGCGAGCTGCGCGCCGCCGGGGTGATCTGAGAAATGGATTTCAGCCATATCTGCACGCGAAGCCGACGGTCATAAGCTCCACTTCGCATCATTCGCGCGCATTCTTCACGTCTTCGCTCAGAGCAAACGAGATTCGCCGCACAAACCCACCGTCGGGAACGTCTGTCTTGCACAAAGGTAAATAGTTCAAGGGGTTATGCGACTCCTGGAACGCGAGACCTGTCCGAGCGTTGACGGGCCGGCCGTTTACGCCGGAAGCAGAGCTGGATGTGAGAGGCTTTAGGCCCGTGGAATGCGATGTGAAAACCCGACGCGGGGCGCGGTTCGCCGCGGAGGCGTCGTTCCGGTTCGGCATCGAGGAGGAGTATTTCCTCTGCGATGCGGCAACGCTCGCGCCTGCAATGCGGACGCCCGAGAGCATGTTCAAGGCTCGTAAGGGTGCGCAGCTCCATCGTGAGATGTTGCAGATCCAGGCGGAGGTCAACACAAGAGCGCACACGACCCAGCACGGGATCCGCAACGAGCTCATCGAGCTGAGAAATACGGCGGCGTGCGCTGCTGCCGGGCATGGGCTTGCCATTGCCGCCTGCGGGACCCACCCCACCGCGCATTGGCGAGAAGGCGTGCACAGCCGGAAGGAGCGCTATCGCGCGCTGATGCAGGACCTGCAACTGGTCGCGCAGCGCGATATGGTCTGCGGCATGCACGTGCATGTCGAGCTGCCGGACCCGGACAGGCGCGTAAACGTGATGACGCGGTTGATTCCCTATGTCCCGCTGCTGCTGGCGCTCTCTACGTCATCACCGTTCTGGTGCTCTCAGGACAGCGGGCTGAAAAGCTATCGCCTCACCGCCTATGACGAGCTGCCGCGCAGCGGACTGCCGGAGCTCTTCTGGTCCCATGGCGACTACGAGTCCTTCGTATCGGCGCTTGTCTCCTCCGGTGCGATAGCGGACGCCAGCCACATCTGGTGGGCGCTTCGACCTTCATGCACCTATCCCACGTTGGAGCTGCGTGCTCCGGACTGCTGCACTCACGTGGATGACGCTGTTGCGATTGCCGCGCTCTATCGCGCTTTGGTGCGCTATCTCTATCGGAACCCGACAGTGAACGCGGACATCAACGCGGTCGACCGCAGCATTGCGGTGGAGAACAAGTGGATCGCACAGCGATACGGGGTGGAGGGGTCTTTCGTCACGCCGGCAGGAGCCGTCACGGTCGCGGAGATGCTCGATCAGCTGATTGAGCAACTCGCGGACGACTCGGAGATGTTGGGCTGCGCCCGGGAGATGCTGGCATGCCGGGCAATCGTGACCCGCGGCACCTCCGCCGATGCGCAACTGCGCGTGTTTCGACAGCACCGCAACGATGGGCTCTCTCCGCTCGATGCCGTCGTACGCTGGATCGCAGAGGCGAGCACGTCAGAATCAACGCAATCGGGGTGCGAAGGCCGAAGCGATTTTGGCCAGCGTTCGTAGCGGCACCGCAATCCGCTTCAAGGCCGGCGCCAGGGAAGCAGGTAGCGCTCGAGCAGGTTGACGGCGTAGTACATCACGCCCGCAATGGCGGTGAGAATGACGAGACTGGTCATGACCAGCGACATCTTGAAGATGTTCTGGCCGTAGATGATCAGGTAGCCCAGCCCCGCATTGGCAGCGAGAAACTCGCCGACGATGGCACCGATCAGCGAGAGGCCGATATTCACCTTCAAGGTCGCGATGATGGTCGGTACCGCCGACGGGAAGACGACCTTGCTGAACTGCTGCCACTTCGAGGCTCCGAACGAGGCCACCACCACCAGCTTTTCCGGATCGGCCTGGCGGAAGGCGCTGTAGACGGAGAGGATGGTGACGAACAGCGAGATCGAGATCGCCAGCGCCACGACCGCGGTTACCGTCGCCCCGAGCCAGATGATGAAGACGGGTCCCAGCGCCATCTTCGGGGTGGCATTGAGCACGACGATGTACGGGTCGGCCACGTCGCTGAGGAAATCCCACCACCAGAACAGGCCCGCGATCGCGATTCCCAGCAAAGTTCCGAGCCCGAAGCCGATCAGCGTCTCGATCACCGTGACGGCGACGTGGTAGCCGAGCGATCCGTCATTGGCGAGCTCCAGCACTTTCTCTGCGATGGCGGAAGGTTGGCTGGTGATGAACGGATCGACGATGCGCCAGCTTGCCGCGAGCTGCCACACGGCCAGGAATGCGGCCAACACGGCAAGCTGCACGACGGCTATCTGGGTCTGACGCAGCCGCAGAGCCCGGAGAAATTGCGCATGCCGCTCCGACACCGCGCCACGTGTGAGAATGCCATCAGACACTGCGCTGCTCAATTTCCAGATCCTCCCAGATTTTCTTGCAGTAGCCGCGGAACTCCGGCGCGTCGCGCGAGCTGATCGGCGTTGTCTCGGCGCAGCCGGTAAGAGCGATGTTGTAGACGTTCTTTACCTTACCAGGGCGCCCGCTGAGCACAATCACCCGATCGCACATCGATACCGCCTCCTCGATGTCGTGGGTGATGAGCAGCGCAGTCTTGCCGGCGCGCCGGATGATCCGGTGCACGTCGCGCTCGAGGATGAGCTTGGTCTGATAGTCGAGGGCGGAGAACGGCTCATCCAGCAGGAGGATGTCCGGATCGGTGGCGAGCGTGCGCACGAGTGCCACGCGCTGGCGCATCCCGCCGGAGAGCTGATACGGATAAGAGCTTTCGAACCCGCCCAGGCCGTAGGCCTGCAGCAGCTCATGCGCGCGGCGGCGCGCCTCCCCGGTGCCTGTGCCCTGAATCTCCAGGCCGAGCTCGGCGTTCTGCAGCACGGTGCGCCATTCGAACAGGTGATCCTTCTGAAGAAGGATGCCGATGCGCCCGGAGGGGCTGCGAATGCGCACGCCGTCGATCAGGATCCGCCCTTGCGTCGGCTGCAGCAGCCCGCAGACGATCGCGAGCAAGGTCGACTTGCCGCAGCCGCTCGGGCCGACGAGTCCGCAGAACTCCCCGGCGCCAACTGTCAGATCGAGGTCGTTGAGTGCGAGAGTCTCTCCGGCTCTGGTGAGGTAGGTGTGGCCGACTCCTTCGATGCGTATGCGCTCCGGGCCGCTCATCGCTTGATCGTTTGTATCGCCTTTTGGGCAAACTGCGGCGCGACGATCTGAGTGTAGGGGAAGCGCTGCTTGAGGATCCCGCCGTCCACCATCAGCCGCATCATCTCGTCCATGCCCTCGGGGCGCAGCAGCGGGTCCAGGGCCCAGATCCTTACTTTCTTGTATTCGGAGATCACCTCCTCGATCAGCGGCACCGGCACCTCTTTGAAGTCCGGCGCGATGAGCGCGGCAACCTCCTGTGGCGAGTGGGTGTCGGTCCAGATCTCTGCCCTGTAGATGGCATTGGTGAAGGCCTGGAGGATGTCGGGGTGTTGCTCGATATAGCTCGCGGGGGCCATGAAGGCGGTGTACGGCATTGGTCCGGCCAGGGCCCCTACCGAGGCGACGCGATAGCCCCTCTTCTCCGCCACGGCTTGGGCGATCATCGGCTCGAACGCCTGAGCAAACTCCGTGCCCGGCTCGAGATAGGAAGGGATGATGTTGGACGACACCGGGATGTTGCGGACAGTGACGTCCCTGTTGGGATCGAGCCCGGCCTTTTTGATGAGATCGACGAGGACGAGGGCGGGCGTTGAGCCCTTGCCCGACGTGACGATGGTCTTTCCCCGCAGGTCCGTCAGGGCAAAGCGTGGCATCGGAGATTTGGAAAGAATAAACCCGCCGTCGCCGTTCGTGAGCAATGCAAAGTTGACAAGACGGCGATCGGGGCTCGCTTCCTGGGTGAGCGCCGCCGCTTCCGGCCCCAACAGGGCGATGTTCGAGTTGCCGCTCACGACCTCGGTGACCGTGGCTTGCATGCCCCAGGTCGTCTTCGGACCGGCGACCTTGAGTCCCTCCTGGGTGAAGGCGCCGGTTCTCACGGCGACGTATTGCGGCGTGTAGAACAGGCTGCGGAGCACCTCGTTGAGCCGCACCTCCTGCGATACGGCGGGTTGCGCAGAGAGGAGGCCGATGCAGAGCGAAACAATCGCGGCAGCGCGCCAGCGTGAAAATCCGGGCAACGTCGGCATGTGACCTCCTCAGCGGATTCCATCAACGATCGTCATCGGCGCAGGATAGCGGGTCCACTGGGACGAGTCAGGAGGAAGCTGCCGGTTGGCAAAGCAGCCGCCACCCCCGCCTGCGCAGCACCATCAAGGCGCTCGAAGGAAGCACGAGCATCGAACGCCTCGCTGTTGACCCACACGGTTCACGTGCGCAAATGTAGCGGCCGCAGTCAGGCCCTTGCCGTGAAAAAATCAACTCTGCTCGCCGCCATATTGCTGGCGCTTCCGCCGAGCGCAGGGGCGCAGGACTATCCAGCGCGGGTTATCACCCTTGTCGCCCCGTTCCCGCCGGGCGGACCGTCCGATACCACGGCGCGGCTGATCGCAGGCCCGATGACAAAGACGCTGGGCCAACAGGTCGTCGTCGAGAACGTCACGGGGGCGGGAGGGGTAATCGGCACAAATCGTGTCGCGAAGGCTCCCGCCGACGGATACACGCTCATGGTGTCTGGCTCGGGCACCCACGCCGCGGCAGAGCACCTGAGAAAAGACTTCTACAACGACGAAGTCGGGCTTTGGGCGAGAGTTCTCGGCGACTTGAAATAGCGTGCAACCGAGCGGATGCGCGGCGTGAGCCAGGGCTGGAAGCCTGATCGACCGGTCCGCATCGTGGCCGGAACGCCGCCGGGAGGCGGCCTCGATCGTGCAGCTCGCGCGATTGCCAAGGTGCTCGGCCGATGTCCTCTCATCGACGTCCCGGTTGAAATCGTCAACATACCCGGCGGGGGCGCGCGGCGGGCCTGGACGGATCATATCGACAACTACCCGGGCGACGCCCACGTCCTCGGTATCAGCTCACCCAACCTGGCCACCGATTATCTGGTTGGAGCCGCCGGTTTCGAGCATTCGAGATACACACCGATCGCGACGCTCCTGACCGAGTACATTGCATTCGCCGTGAGGTCGGACTCGCCGATGAGGACGGGGGCCGATCTCCTTCTTCGCCTGAGCCGGCAGCCGGCATCTGTTACGGCGGCATTGTCGACGGCGCGCGGAAATCCCAACCATATTGCCCTGGCGAAGCTCACGCGACAGGCGGGCGGCGAGGTCAATGGGCCCAGGATCCGGATATTTGACACAGCGCCCGATGCGGTGGCTGACGTCGTCGCCGGCACGGCTGACGTCTGCGCGGTGACGGCTGCAAGCGTGCTCGCGGAGCTCGAGGCGCATGGCCTTCGGCTCCTTGGCATTTCGGCGCCTGAGCGCCTGAAAGGAGTGCTTGCGGCCGCACCGACCTGGAAGGAACAAGCAGCCGACTGCGTCGTTGGCGCCTGGCGCGGTGTCACCGGCGCAGCCGCGATCGCGCCGGAGCAGGTCGGCTATTGGGCGGCTGTGCTGAAGGCGGTAACACAGCAACCGATCTGGGGGGGGAGTTGTCACGCCTGCACTGGTCGCCGATGTTCAAGGACGGCGCGGGTTTGCACGAATATCTCGACAGGGAGCGGGCGGAATTTGTCGCAATGCTGGGCGAGCTTGGTCTTCTGAGACTGGAGCCTCCAGGCATTTGAGTCTAAACTTCGGCCCGACACCGTTGTGGCAGCGCAACGGCAACGAGCTCGTTGCGCGAGAGACTTATCAGTCGATGCGAGTTACGAATCGAAGGAGGCAGCTATGGCAAACCGCTATTTTCCCTCGTTGTTCGGGAGCGGAGAGGACCCATTTCGCTCGCTGTACCAGGAAGTGCAGAAGACATTCGAGGACTTCTCGCGCCGCAATCCGTTTGCGCGATTCGGCTCCGACGCCCTGTCGCCGAAGATCGACGTTGTCGAGACGAAGGATGCGGTGCAGGTTACGGCAGAATTACCTGGCGTGCACGAGAACGATGTCGAGGTGACGCTCGAGGACGACCTGTTGACCATCCGCGGCGAGAAGAAAACCGAGCGCGAGGAAGAGGACAAGGACAAGAGCTGGCATGTTGTCGAACGCAGCTATGGCGCATTCAGCCGGACGATCCCCCTGCCGTTCGATCCCGATGCGACCAAGGTGGAGGCGAAGTTCGACAAAGGGGTATTGCGCATCTCGTTGCCAAAGCCGGCCGAAGCGGAAAAGAAACAGCAGAAGATCACGATCACCAAGGATCAGCCCGCTTCGTAGGGGCGAGTCGGGGTCCAAAAAATGCACAGCATTTTTTGGGTGCCCCGCATCGCCTCGCCCGCTCAGCCGCACGGCGTCAGGGCGACGCAGTGCATCGCCTCTACCTGCTGCAAACGACGCGGCCGTCACGGCTCGCCGGGTCTGAACGGCGGCTCCTCCCCCGCCGGAACGCTTTGCTCCGCCATCGCCAGCATCATCGCGACTGTAATGTAGGTGCCCGCCACGGCGGTGAGATCGACAATCTGCTGCTCGCCCAGGAGCCGCTTGGCGCGCGCAAAGGTCTCGTCCGCGACCTCATGCCGGGTCGTCAGCTCGGTGACGAAATCATAAACGACCGCTTCCTCCGGCGGCATGCTCGCCGGCCTCCTGTTCGTCTTCAGGTCGGCGACGATCTGCGGCGACAGCCCGGCTTTGAGCGCCAGCGGCGCATGCGCAAACCACTCGACCTGGGAGCGCCACTGGCGTCCCACGATGAGGATCGCAAATTCGTTGAGCCACAGCGGGACGGACGTCTGCCAGCGCAGGTAATAGAGGAGGTCGAACATCCTCTGTGCGAACACCGGGCTGCGGAGCATCGGATTGTAAGGCCCGCCGAGGCCGACCCGCGACACCTTCATGATCTCCTCCCCGAGCGGACGCTGCTGCGCGGTGAGCGCATCCATCGTCAGCTGGGGAAAGCGGGGTTGCTTGCTCATCGGCTCCGGCATCGTCACGACACTCCCACGTTCAAGACCAGAGCCGGACTATAGCAATGAACCAGAAATCACGGATTACCACTGAGGAGGCATACATGCCGCGCACACCCATTCACCAAGGCGAGCACCTTGCCGATGAGCTCAAGGAGCTCGGTATTTCGGCTGCCGAGTTGGCTCGACAGATCGAGGTGCCCGTCAATCGCGTGACCGGAATCATCAATGGACAACGCAACGTCTCCGCCGATACCGCATTACGCCTGGGTCACTGGTTCGGCACGAGCCCTGAATTCTGGCTGAACCTTCAAAACCTTTACGAGCTCCGGCTGGCAACGAAAAAGATCGGTAGTCGAGTGAAGAAGCTCCCTCGCCTCGAATCCGATAGACGGCCCCCAGGGGTCAGGCGCGCCAGCGCGCGCCACGCGGATCATGCAACGGGAGCGCGCCAGCGCTCGCGCAGCATCGCATAGACCGCGGTCCAGTCGTCACGGCCGTGGCCGGCACTGCGGGCATGCTCGTAGACCGGTCGCGCGGCCGCGGCGGTTGGCACGGCGAGGTGGAGTTGCGCAGCGAGGTCGAGGGCCAGCCCGAGATCCTTGTGCGCGAGATCGACCATGAAGCCGGGAGTGAGATCGTTGCGCAAGACCTTGGCCGGATAGGTCGTGGTCATATGCCCTTGCCCGGCGGTCGTGCCCAGCATCACCTTGCGCGCCAGCTCCGGATCGAGGCCGCTTGCTTCCGCCAGGGTCAGCGCCTCGGCGGTGACGACGTTGAGCGTGATCGACATCATGTTGTTCACGAGCTTCATGCGCGCCCCGCTGCCCACGGGCCCGCAGTGCACGATGGTGTCGCCGAGCTTCTCCAGCAGCGGACGCGCCCGATTGACGTCGGCTTCCGCCCCGCCGACCATGATCAGGAGCTTGCCCTCGACCGCGTGCTGGGAGGATCGGCCCACGGGGGCGTCGAGCATGGCGATGCCGCGCGCGGTCAGCTTGCTGGCGATGCGATCGGTCACGGCGGGAGCGACGGTGCTCATGTCGATGAAGAGGCGGCCCGGCTCGAGGGTTTCGGCGACGCCCTCTTTGCCGAACGTCGCCGCTTCCACATGCTCCCCGTTCGGCAGCATGGCGATGACGCAGTCGGCGCCGCGCGCGGCGTCGGCCGCGGACGTCGCGGCGCTGGCGCCGGCGGTCACGAGCGCTTGCGACGCCTTCGGCTCGATATCGAAGGCGCGCAGAGCGAACCCTGCCTTGAGCAGGTTGCGCGCCATCGGCGCGCCCATGGTGCCGAGCCCTATGAAGCCGATCTGATGCAACGTGACCCTCCGGGATCGTTATGGCGGCCGCATGCAGGGGCGGGTTTGAAACCCGCCCCTGCAATCGTCGGTGCACCGAAATGACACGCGAGCGTCACTTTGCCTCGGCAAACGCCTGCAGCTTCGGATCGGCAGCGACACGCTTGAGATAGACGTCGGTGGCAAAAGCGCGGGGGTCCGGCGCGGCCTGCAGGGTACCGGTGCTCTTGAGATACTCGCCGAGCTTGCTGAACCATTTGTCGACATCCGAGCTCCCGCCCGCCCGATCGAACAGCTTGAGCTGCTGCGGCAGGGTGAACGTGGGCCGGGTGTCTATCTCGCGCGCGAGGTATTTCTCCGGCAGGTTGACGCCGGTCTTCTGATAGAACGCCTTCATCAGCTTGATCGTCTCGTCGCGATGCGTCTTCTCCCAGGCGATCGAGCGCAGATAGACCGCGAGATAGGCCGCCACCTTGTCCGGGTTCTGCTCTGCGTAGGCACGGCGCGCCAAGAGCGCGCCGGGGATGGCGACGTCCGCATCCTTGCCCGAGCAGATGAGCTGCGCCCCGGTGCGCTCCTCCAGGGTATAGATGTTGGGCGCCCAGACGCCGGCAAGCGCCCCGGTGCCGGTCGCGAATGCCGATATGATCTCCTGCTGATTCAAATTCACCATCTGCATGTCCTTGGGGCCGAGGCCCCACTTGGCGAGGCAGGCGAGCGCTGCATATTCCCCGGTCGAGTTCGTGGTCAGCAGCATCTGCTTGCCCTTGAGCCCGGCCGGATTCTTGCGGATTGCGTCGGCCTCGCTCTTGCGAGCCATCACGGCGTTTCCGGTCGACTCGTCGTTGGTGATGCCGATGGTGAGAATGTCGAAGCGCTCCGCGCCGAGTGTGGCCGGCGCCGACCCGGCGCCGCCCACATCCCAGGACTTGGATCCTGCTGCGGCCATCTGCGGAGCGCCCGAGGGAAAAGTGCTGAACTGAGGCGCAAGACCCGCCTCCTTCCACCAGCCCTTCTCGCTCGCGATGTAGTACGGCAGCGACCAGTAGAGCGCGGGCTGGTAGCTCACGCCGATGGGCGTGGTCTCCTGCGCGATGACGGGCATCGCTACGCCCGCGACCAGCGCAGGCATCGCAGCGAGGCTGAGAAGCATTCGCCTGAGCATTACTCCCTCCATTTTTATCTCTGTCGTAACCATCACCCGCAGAGCGCGGCGAGATGCGGCTTACGCGCCGTGGCTCGTGCTCCGGTATATCGTTTCGCCCGTGCCGGCTACACCCCCTCGGCCGTCCGAGGACGTTTGCATCTCCGCGCGCAGCTGCCGCCAGATACGCGCGCGGAGATGCCCGAACCCGGGCATCTCCATGACCTCCTCGCTTGCGAGCTTCTCCCAGCCTTCGGCCTCGCGCACCGGCCGGATCTCGATCACGTCCGTCACCCGGCCGGGACTGCGCCCGAGCACGACGACGCGATCGGCCAAATAGACCGCCTCCTCCACGCTGTGGGTAATGAACAGGACAGTGCGCGGATTGACCCGGGACACCCGGATCAGCTCCTCCTGCATCAAGGTCCGGGTCTGCGCATCGAGCGACCCGAACGGCTCGTCCATCAGCAGCACCGCCGGCTCGATCGCATATGAGCGGGCAATGGCAACGCGCTGCTGCATGCCGCCCGAGAGCTGGTGGGGGTAATTGTCCTCGGTTCCCGCCATTCCCATCAGGTCGAGATAATGCCGGGTGAGCTCGTCGCGTCTCGCGCGCGGCACGCGCTTGCATTTGAGACCGAATGCAATGTTCTCGCGCACGGTCTTCCACGGGAACAGCGCAAATTGCTGGAACACGACCGCCCGATCGGCCCCGGGTCCGTGCACGGGCTCGCCGCCGACCCGCACGCTCCCTGAGGACGGCAGCTCCAGCCCTGCCGCCATGCGCAACAGTGTGGTCTTGCCGCAGCCGCTCGGCCCGACGATGGCGAGGAACTGCTTGTCGGGAATCTCGAGGCTCACGTCCGCGAGCGCCGTGAACTGCGATCCGCCGCGCGGGAACACCTTGCTTATGCCTTCGAACACGATGTTGCTCATCGGGCTTGGCCCCAACGCCGCCGGATGCGCGTTTCGGCGAGCCGCAGCGCGACATCGATCAACAGCCCGGTGACGCCGACGGCGAGCATTGCCGCAATGACGATCTCGGGGGCGAGATTGCTCTGCCCCTGCACCAGCACATAGCCGATACCCGAGGACACCACGATGAGCTCGGCACCGATCAGCGACTGCCAACCGAGTCCGGCAGCCACGCGCAAACCGGAAACCACGGAGGGGAGTGCCCCCGGCAATAGCACCTCCGCGAGCACGCGCAGACTGCCGGCGCCGAGGGTGCGCGCCGCTTCGATCAGGTGCCGCTCGACCAGCTGCGCGCCACGATAGGCATTGAGCACGCACGGCGCGAACGCGCCGGTGAATATCACCATGACAGGCCCCCCGATGCCGGTGCCGAACCAGAGCGCGGCAAAAGGAACCCAGGCCAGCGGGGCGATATAACGATAAGCTTCCAACAACGGCGACACCATCGCATCGAGCAGCCGCGAGTAACCCATGGCAAGCCCCAGCGGCACCCCGATCGCGGCCGCCAGCCCGAATCCCATGGCCCAGCGGCCGAGGCTTGCGGCCACATGCCCTTGTATCGTGTCTCCCGCGAACGGCTCGACCACCATCGTGAGCGCTGCGGCGAGGACGTCGCTCGGCGATGGCAGCACGAACGTGGAGACGAGGCCGGAGCTGGCGAGCGCTTGCCACGATCCGAAGAAGACTGCGGCACCGAGAAGCGAGAGCAGCACAAGCTCCCGCCGCCTCGGTATTGCCCATCGACCTATCCGCAGGGACGAGGCACCGCCTCGCCCAGGGCGACGCGATGCGTCGCCGCCGCGAATCGAACGCAGGAGTCGCGCGGCGCTCAATTTTGCCGCCATCGCACGACCCGTCGCTCGACGAGATCCAGAAGCTTGGTGGTGAGAGCGCCGAGGAGCGCGACCGTGATCATGCCGACCGCGATCATGGCCGGATAGATGTCGCGGTAGGCCGTGCTCAGCACCTTACCCAGGCCCAATACGGCGCCGACCAGCTCGGCCGCGACCAGCGTGGTCCACGATGCCTGCAGCGAGAGCCGCAGCCCGGTGAAGATCATCGGCAGCGCCCCCGGGATCAACACGTCCCAGACGATCCGAGCCTGTGAAGCGCCGTGCACTCTGCCGGCTGCAATCAGGGTCTGGTCGACATTGCGGATGCCGGCATGCGCGTTGATGACTGCCGGCACGAAGGCTGCAAACCAGATCACCAGCACCTTGGCGCTGTCGGCAAGTCCGAGCCACACGATGGCGAGGGGAATCCAGGCGAGCGGCGGAATGGGCCGCACCAGCAGGAAAGCGGGATTCACGAACGCCTCGAAACGCCGGCTCAGCCCCATCAGGATGCCCAGCGGCACCCCGGTCGCGGCAGCGACGAGGAAGCCGAGCAACACCAGGCGGAGGCTATAGAGTGCCTGCGGGACAAGCGTTCCGCCGGCATAGCCGCGCGTGAGGATCTGCGCTCCCGCTGCCCAGATGTCGCTCGGGCCCGGAAAACGCTGCCGGTCGACCAGCCCGGCGGCATCCGTCACCACGTACCAGGCCAGCAGCAGCACGAGTACGGTCGCGAGACCGATCGC
>DATBHG010000068.1:0-12070 GCA_036557665.1 Xanthobacteraceae bacterium
GGGTGAGTGCCAAATTGGTTCCGCGGCACGTCGATTCCGCCGCGAAATTGAGCCTTAATTACTTGACTGAAATAACGAATTTCCGTTCGCCGGCCGCCGCCGGCGCCCGTTGATGAGTGTGCCGCTATCTCAGATACTCGCGACGGTCTTGAGCCGGGCGCGCGGAGGTGCCGTCGCGCTTTGTGTTGGAATTCGATGTGGCGCAATCTCCAGCGACATGAACGTATCGCTTCAGGCGGCGAGGTCAATTGGCTGATCGATGATCGTTGTGGCGAGCGTCTGCCAGCCATCGACTTTGCGCATGTTGATCTGGCCCGAAGCGAGCAGCGCCCAGAACAACATGGCGGCGGTGTCTGCTGACGGCAGCACGGTCTGCGTCTTGATCCGACGCTTGAACTCCTCGTGCAGTCGCTCGATCGCATTCGTCGTGCGCGCGCTTCGCCAATGGCTCGGCGGCAACTGTGCAAAAGTGAACAATCGATCGCCGGCTTCCTCCAGGCTATCGGCGACCGCGCCGTGCTTGAGCCGCCACTTGCGGATGAAGGCCTTGCGTCGAGTTGCGATCTCTGCCGGCGTCCCGGCATAGATCATGTCGGTATAGTCGGCGCCGATTTCCTCATGCAGGCGCTCTGGCGCATGCGCCAATAGATTGCGGTGCTTGTGCACGGTGCAGCGCTGCACCGGCACACCGTCCCACACGGCGGCGATCGCGGCCTCCAATCCCGGCGCCCCGTCGACGATGAGGAATGCCGGCCGCCGCAGACCGCGTGCGATCAGATCGTCGAGAACGGCGCGCCAGGCTGCGGCGGATTCGCTTCCCATGTGCTTGACCGCGAGCAGCACCTTCTGGCCATCGGCGCGCACGCCAAGCACCACCAGCAGCGAGATCGAGGTCGCCTTGCGATCGAGCCGGACGCGCACCACGGTGCCGTCCAGGATCAGCCGCACAATCGGCTCGTCGGCCAGCGAGCGGGCATTCCAGGCCTCCCAATCGCTTTTGATCTTGCGCCAGACCCGGCTCACGATGTCCTTGCCAACGGCGCCACGGAACAGCGCCGCAAGGGCACGCCGCACCCGCCGGGTATTGGTGCCGGCCAGATAGGCGCTCGCGATCAGCGCATCGGCGGTGAGCGTGCGGCGCTGGTAGGCGCGCAGCGCCTTGCTGTGCCATTCGTGGGTCTTGCCGTCAGACGTTTGCAGCCGAGCCCGCGGCACGGTGATCTCGGTTTTGCCGAAGCTGCCGGTCAGCGAGCGCGTGCGGCTGCCGTGCCGGTGGCCGACGATGCTTGCCGGTCCGCTGTCGGCATTCCTTGCACGCCCGTAGCGCGGGCGGGCGAGCGCCGCGTCGAGCTCGCAGCGGATCAGCTCTTCGATGAAGGAACGAATCCGTCCGCGCACGCCGCTCTCGATCGGATCAAACCAGTTGTCGAAAAGGTGGGTGGCGGTATCGGTCGCAGATGCGAAAGAATCAGTCGTCGTGGTAACGTTCGTCATGGCGTGGTCTCCATTCCGGCGCTCCAACGCCGGGTGATTCGAGGTGAAGCACGGAGACTACGCCAACCGAATTCCAACCACTCCCGCTACGGGACCGTCCTTTGACCTTCGTTTGTTAACTCAGTTTCACCGATTTACTGCTCATTCCGTCGTGGCCGATGAAAGAGGTAGGCTGTTTGATCCCTGTTCCAGCGCGCGCGCCCTCACGGCCGGTGCGCTCGGCTCTTTGAGTTAATCCAGTGCGGCAGACGGCCCGAACTATAGGCCGAGTCTGCGAGCTATCGATTTCATCGAAGCGTAGGCACCGTCGGACGGTGGCGCTCGGTGGTCGAAGCATTGCGCTCCGCCCGAGCTCAAGGGAAAACTGGGCCGAGCGCGCGTATAAACTGGGCTGGAACGCAACCGCCTTGTTCGGCTGTGCGCCCAGACGCCCCCCTCGATTATTCCGGCAGCGCCGGCCTATTGCGGGCCATGAACGGGGGCAGGCTGGTCGAGCTGCACCGAGACTGGGCAGTGATCGATGCACCCATGCAGAGACGGCAACCCGTCACATGCTCGCAGGGCGGCGAGCGCGCCCGTAGATAGCGCTGAAGCTCGCTCGATCCCATTGTGACCTGATGAACCTTCGCCTCTCTGAACGTCCTCTGTACCCCTCCTGCGACCATTTCGATCACGGTCGACATGTGCCCTGCATTGGGTTGTGGCGCCTAGCCGCGTCTCGAGCCCATTGGTCCGCAACACACGCCGAGCCGACAGAGCTTTGTTTGGCCCGCGCGGCCGCGAGCGCGGCAGCCCTTTGGGCGGGCAGAAGCACCAATAAGATTTAAGAGGCGAACCCCTCGCAGAAGTCACAGACGCTGTGGCGACAATCGACGCCTGCCCGCAGCCACCGGCATGGCACGAAACGCGTGGAGTCGCCGGATTATGCGCATCAAGACGTGTGCTTGCCGGCCGATCCTTCAGCTTTCGGGCGGAAACTATTCCGAATGCCCGCACTGGACGGGGGCTGATGCGCAAACGCTTTTTACGAATTCTACGCAGCTTTCCACTTGCGAGCAGGCGTATCCGCCAGCCAAAGCGATTGGTTTTCTGAGGTCGATCTCACTCAGTTCGTACTTGCCCCCGAAGGGAAGATCGAATTGGACCGGATTGTGGAGGATCAGTTTCCCGCCCTTTATCGTATATACTAGCGGGTTGGGTCGTTCGGTATTCGTTGCCTGCTCCAAATGTCGAAGTTTGAATATCCTGGATGACTTCGTAGCTTTTGTGTCCAGAGCGTCCATAGCTTTAGTAGCCAGACTAGTACCTTCGTTGATGATAAGCTTTGTGGCACTCTTCCCGAATTTCGGTGGGAAGCGGCCCTGGGCATTTGCCGTGGACCATTCCGATAGAAAGCAAAGCAACAATCCTACCGCAAACGTCAAGGACCTAAGCATCTCTGGCTCCGTGCGTTCTCCCCTCCCTGCTTTGCGCGTACAAACTATATCGCAGCATCGTCGCAAAAGATGTGATGCGGATCACACAATGCACTCAGCCGCGGGCGGACATCAGTCGAGAGATTTCGCTGCAATGCACAGCGCCCTTATCGAGCGATGATGTGCTAGATTGTGGGCCTCCTTTGAGGGCAACTCATGCGACGGCGCGAGTTCATCACCCTGCTCGGCGTTGCTATCTTGGAGCCAGCCGAGCGAGCAAGACCTGCACATAGTCTGCAATGCTGAGCGCGGTGGACCGGCGGACGTTCTCCATGGGCCGATCCAACCGGGAAGTTTGAAGCGACGAAATTGAATGCGTGGTCTGAAGGAATTTTCGGATCTGCTGAATTAGCTCGGTGTTGCCGCCCGGAATGTGGTTGGAATTTGCGGGGCGCGATCTCCAACGTCGCAGGGGGCAGGCATGTATGATCTTGAACCCGAGTGTGGGGTCAGAGAGAGGGATCAGAGCGGGGTGCGCTCCCGCATCCTCTCCCTCCCGGGCCTCATCGTTACTGGCTGCAGATTATACGCGGACGAGTAGCTCATGCTCGCCTTTGACCCCCAGCTCCGACATAAGCGACTTTGGCCAGCGACCGGGTCGTTGCAAATTTCTTTATACCCACTGACTGGTGCTCGCCTATTCGGGTATCCTACAAGTGCGGTCCTGGCTGGCAGGATTATCGGATGCAATCCCATCAATTGAAACGGCACGATTTCAACACGTTTCTCCGCCGGTGGGTGCTTGGCCGCGTGGTCGAGTGACGTCCTCTATTCCGCGGTTCTCTGAACTACAACTCGTGCTCGAGCCCGCGCGAGGGGAGTTGGTGCGCTCCTTTGTCCGAGAGGCATCCCTGGTCGAGGGCGCGCCCGTGTCCGTTGCCAGCCTAATTGCTGACGACACCGCCCAGGCTTGGCTGGCGCTTTGCACCCAAGGATCGGGTGGCGACCGTGTGCGCGTGGCGCTGGTGCGCTCGCACCGGGACATCAGGACCAGGATCTTGCTGCATGGCCATTCTCAATTTTCGAACGTTGTGGCGTCGCTCGCGGGCCGGATCCGAGCCGCCGCAGGCATCTCCTGCCGCGAGCACGGAATCGACGGATGGGAGGTCAGCCTTCGCCGTAGCCTGACAGGGAACGCCGAGCTTCGCCCGTCGGCGATGGAAGCGATGTTGTCCCCACCGGCCACGTCGGCGGCACCGCGCGACTATGTCATCGATCTGCCGCAGAAAAGGGATGCGGCGGCAATCGCGCGCTGCTTCCTGGAAGTCTATGGTCACCATTACGTGCACTCAGAGGTGTACTCGCCGCACCACTACTGGGACAAGGTCGAGAGCGGCGAGCTTATTCCGGCAGTGGCGCGCGACGCCGAGGGCGATGTGATCGGCCATATCGCACTCGAGCGCGAGCCTGGAGCGCTGGTGGCTGAACGGGGCGAGGCCATCGTGCTTTCGGCTTGCCGCGGCCATCACCTGCTCGAACGGATGACCGAGCGGCTCTCCGAGGAAGCGCCCAAGCATGGTCTGCACGGAATTTTCGCCGAGCCGCTCACGATCCACACCTTTTCCCAACGCAATGACGAGCGGGCTGGCATGCCGGTCTGCGCCGTACTGCTCGGCGCTAATCCCGAAGATTGCCGACCCAAAGGTCTGGCCTGCCCCACCGCGGGGCAACGCCAGAGCTATCTTCGCACCTTCCGTTTCGTGCAGCAGCCTGCCGCGCGCAAGATTTACGCACCGGCACCATATCGTGAGATACTGCTCAAGATATACGCGAGTCTCGGTGCCGCGGTCTCGGTTGCAGCGCCAGCGGCCGTGACTGCCTCCGAATCGCGCACCGATATCAAGGTGAACGATCGCGGCTACGGCGCGATCAATTTCGAGCGGATCGGTCCGGCCGTCGCTATCGAGCTTAGCCAGGCGCTGCGCGACCTGCGGGGATTGGGCGCGAGTTCCGTGCAACTCTCCGGCCTGGTCGGCGATCCCGGTCTTCCGCTCCTGACGGATGCCGCCCGGAGTCTCGGGTTTTTCTTCTGCGGCCTCGGACCGGCCTTTGCTGACGGCGCGGACCTCTTGGTGCTTCAGTCCTTGAGCGAGCCGCTGGATACGAGAAAACTCCAACTGTTCACCGAGCTGGCGAAAGATTTGGTAACGTTCATCGATCTCGATCGAGCCGCAACCGCGCAAAGTTCTGCGAAGATGAATTTGAGCCGACCCTCCGCTTGAGTTTTACGGGCTCGATGTGCCAACATCAATTTTGCTGCTAAGGGCAGCGGCATGCAATTCGGTCAACTGAAACGGCGCGAGTTCATCACGCTGCTCGGCGGCACGGCAGCGTGGCCGCTCGCAGCGCGTGCGCAGCAAGCCAAGAAGATTCCGCGGATCGGGGTATTGTGGCCCAACCCACCGGCTACATTCGAGTTCATGCGTCAAGGTCTGAAGGACTTCGGCTATGTCGAGGGCCAAAACATCATTTTCGAGTTTCGATGGTCCGAGGAAAAGCTCGATCAGCTACCCGAGTTGGCGGCCGATCTCGTCCGCATTCAGGTTGATGTCATTGTAACCCTGGCTCCCCCGGCTACGGTAGCAGCCAAGCACGCTACTCAAACGATTCCTATCGTCTTTGTGGCGATGGGCGATCCCGTAGCGAGCGGGGTCGTGTCCAGCCTCGCGCAACCAGGCGCAAACCTGACTGGGACGACCCGCATGATACCGGAGATGAGCGTCAAACATGTGGAGTTGCTCAAGGAGGCGGTTCCCTCGCTCGCTAAACTCGCTGTTCTCTGGAATCCAACCAATTCGTCGCATCCACCGGCGCTGCAGGCCGTGCACGCCGCTGCGCGATCGTTATCGCTGCAAGTCCTCCCGTTGGAGGTGCGCGCACCAACCGAACTCGACAACATCTTCGCTGTGATCGTCCGGGAACGAGCCGACGGCGTTCTCTTTATCGCAGACCCGATTTTCTTCATCCAGCTCAAGCGGATGGTGGACCTCGTCTCATCGAACCGGCTGCCTGCGATTTGCAACTTTATCGAGTTCCCGAAACTCGGTGGCCTCATGGGCTATGCACCCAGCATTCCGGATGAGTTCCGGCATGCGGCGGGTCACGTTGATAAAATTCTCAAAGGCGCCAAGCCTGCCGATCTGCCGGTCGAGCAGCCGACGAAATTTCAACTGGTCATCAATCTCAAAACCGCCAGTGCGCTCAGCCTCACGATCCCGCCGGTCATACTCGCAACTGCCGACGAGACGATCGAATGGAGAAGTTTTTTGCTGCGGTGCATGAGTCTCCTGTTGGCACGAAGTGTCAGTGTCGGAATGTCTGCGTTGACGGAGAGTCTTGGAGGGTAAGCGGACCATCGGCAAACTCTGTGGTGCTACCTTATGTGCCCACTGACTGACGGCTGCTAACTCGGTATGATTCGCTCGACAGCAAACTGGCGGACCGAATGCAATTCGATCAATTGAAACGCCGCGAGTTCGTCACGCTCGTTGGTGGCGCAGCGGCAGCGTGGCCGCTCGTAGCACGCGCGCAGCAGGGGCAGCGCGTGCGGCTCGTCTGTATTTTAGAGCCGATATCAGTAGACACGCCGGGCGCTAAGGAACGTTATGCGGCATTTCTGGAAGGGCTCCAGCAGTTGGGTTGGACGCGGAGTAATGTGCAGATTGAGGTCCGCGACGCCGAAGGCGATGAAGCTGCACTACGAAATTATGCAGCCGAACTCGTCGCGTTCGCCCCGGACGTGCTTGTGGCCGCGGGCGGCCCCGCTGCAGAGGCGGTGCTGAAACTCACTCACACTATTCCCATCGTGTTTGTCATCGTCCCCGACCCTGTGGGGTCTGGCATTGTCGAGAGCCTGTCCCGGCCGGGCGCCAACGCCACCGGCTTTATGATGTTTGAATACAACTTGTGTGGAAAGTGGTTGGAACTGCTCAAGGAGATTGCGCCAAACGTGACGCACGCGGCAGTTCTCCGCAATTCCGGCACTGGTGTCGGAATTGGCCAGTTTGCTGTCATTCAAGCCGCGGCGCCATTGGTCGGGATCGAGGCAACCTCAATTGACTTGCGCGCGCCAGACCAGATCGAACGCGCCATCGCGACTTTTGCGCAGAGGTCGAATGGAGGAATGATTTTAGTGGCAAGTCCGACAGGAGCGACTAACTCCAAGTTGATCATCGCAGCGGCCGCACGCTATAAGCTGCCAGCGGTTTACATTCAGCGACCATTCGTTGCTGCCGGCGGATTGATTTCCTATGGGCCAAATTTTGCGGACCAATACCGACGCGCGGCAGACTACGTCGATCGCATATTGAAAGGTGAGAAACCTGCCGATCTGCCTGTGCAGGCCCCGAACAGATACGAGCTCGCCATCAACCTCAAGACTGCCAAGGCTCTTGGGCTCGACGTGCCGCCGACGCTGCTCGCCCGCGCCGACGAGGTTGTTGAGTGAGACGCCGCGAGTTCATCAGGCTCGTTGGCGGCGCCGCGGCTGCGTGGCCGTTTGCTGCGCGCGCGCAGCAACCGAGGGTCTGGCGCATCGGGGTTCTCGCAACCCGACCTCCGACGCCTCCCACGCTGAGCGCGTTCCGCGACGGTCTGCGCGGGCGCGGCTACGTCGAAGGGCAAAACCTGTCCATCGACGTTCGCTGGCCGCAAGGAACATTCGAGCACGATCCCAGTCCTGTGGCTGAGCTTCTTAACAGCAATGTTGACGTGATCGTTGCACAGGGCACGCCGACAGTGATCGCAGTCCGGCACGCAACATCGACCATACCCATTGTCATGGTAGCAGTCGCAGATCCAGTTGGTTTCGGGTTCATCGCTAGTCTGGCACGCCCGGGAGGCAATATCACTGGCCTCACCAACATCGCAGTCGAACTCAGTGCCAAGCTGATGGAACTGTTTACCGAACTCGTCCCCGGCATGAAGCGCGTCGGCCTGCTTCGCAATCCCAACAATCCCTACGCGACCATGGCTCTTCGGGAGACCGAGGACGCTGTTCGTAAATTAAACATGCAGGTTGAGGTCGTCGACGCTCAAACCTCCGATGAATTCGAGCGCGCATTCGCCCTGCTGAGAGCAAAGAGTGCTGATGGCGTAGTGGTGCTCCCCGACGCCACGGAAGTCGAACAAAGCCGGAGGATCGCGGAGCTTGCGCAATCCGCGCGACTGCCGACGGCCTTTCAACGCCGCGAGAATGTCGATGCTGGCGGCCTCTTGTCGTATGGAGTGGACATAAACAACCAGTTCCGCCAAACGGCCTTCTATGTCGATCGCATCCTCAAGGGCGAGAAGCCCGCCGAGCTTCCGGTGATGCAGCCGACCAAGTTCGAACTCGTCATCAATCTCAAAACGGCGAAGACGCTCGGCCTCACGGTGCCGCTGATCATGCAAATGACCGCCGACGAGTTGATCGAATAAGCTGGAGGGCAGTCATGCGGCGGCGCACAGTCATATCGCTGCTCGGCGGCGCGGCGGCTTGGCCGCTCGCGGCACGTGCGCAGCAGCCGGCCCTCCCGGTGGTCGGCATTCTCGCTACTCTGGACAGTGCGATGTCCTCGTTTCAGAAGGGCTTGTATCAAACGGGTTATCTCGAAGGCCGCAACGTGGCGATCGAGTTGCGCTCGACGCAGCAATACGGCGAATTGCCAGCGCTTGCCGCGGAGCTTGTTCGCCGGCAAGTGGCAGTAATTGCCGCACTCGGCGGTCTCGCGGCACCAGCGGCGACGGCGGCTACTACTTCGATACCCATCGTGTTTAGCATCGGTGGCGACCCGGTGGAGCTAGGGCTGGTCAGCAGTCTCAACCATCCTGGTGGGAATATTACGGGGATCACCTTCTTCGCTGCTGAACTCCTCCAAAAGCAAGTCGGCATGTTGCACGACCTTGTTCCCAGCGCCAGCGTCTTCGGCGTCCTGGTCAACCCCAAGAACCCGCGTCACGAAGCCGACTTGAGCAGCGTGCAGGCTGCGGCCCGCATGCTCGGTCTTGACCTTCACGTCGCAAGCGCCGGCAGCGAAAGCGAGCTTGCCCCCGCATTCGCGGGTCTTGCCCGGAGCAATGCCCGAGCACTGATCATATCGGGCGACGCATTCTTTGATAACGTGAGCAAGACACTTGCCGCCTTGGCGGAACAACACGGGATTGCAGCTATCTTTATCGCGCGCGAATTTGCGCAAGTCGGAGGCCTTGCAACGTATGGAGCGAGCGTGACGGATTCCTTTCGTCAGGCTGGGGTCTATGTTGGGCGTATCTTAAGGGGTGAGAAGCCGGGCGATCTGCCGGTCTTGCAGCCAACCAAGTTCGAGCTAGTGATCAACCTTAAGACCGCGAAATCACTCAACCTGGATGTGCCGCTGCCTGTCCTACAACTCGCGGACGAGGTGATCGAATAGCTTTTTGTTTGCTGCAATTGCTCACAGCGGGTTATGGCACAAGTGTGAGTGTTGGCTCGGCTCGGTTACGGCTGCTATCGGACGGGCAGCGGACTCCACGGGGGGACCGGCCCCGAAGGGTCCACCGCCGAGAATGACCCAAAGCCGAAATTGCGAAATTGCTTGGACGGAGTCACCTAAAGAAAGATAGGTGGGGGGGCAACCCGTGCACTAGGCCGCGGCGACTTTCAGATAGGAAGTTTTATTTCACAGGTTAATCCCGCCGAGTGCCAGTCGAACCGAATCTCGCCTCTCGCGTGACGGATCATACTGGCAATCACTCTTGTGCCGAAGCCTTTACGAGTGGGCGGTGTTACGGCTGGTCCACCACTTTCAGTCCAGCGAAAGACGAGTTGTCCATCTTCCGGATGCGTCCAGGAAATGACAATTCGGCCCTTGTTTACGGACAACGCACCATACTTGACGGCATTGGTCGCCAATTCGTGAGAGACCACAGCAATTGTCTGTGCACTGCTTGGTTCAAGCACAAGTGCAGGACCTTCAATTGCGACGCGCGTGCCGTCTCCTTTGCGGTAGGGCAAAAGTTCTTTGTTGATAAGCTCATGCAGTTCGGCGCCGACCCAGCGCGATTCAACGAACAAAGTATGGACATTTGCCAGAGCCAAGAGGCGGCCCTCGATTGCATCCTTAAATTCCGCGACCGTTTCGGCTTCTGTAAGCCGCACAGTCGCCTGCGCGGTCGCAAGTACGTTCTTGGCTCTATGCTCTACTTCACGAGCAAGGGCTGAAATATGCGCCTCGCTTCGTTTGCGCTCGGTAATGTCCCGCGCAATCTTTGAAGCACCAATGACCCTGCCTTGCGCATCCATGATTGGCGATACGGTAAGCGAAACATCAATTAAGCTTCCGTCCTTGCGCCGCCGGATGGTTTCATAATGCTCAATACGCTCGCCGCGCCGAATTCGGTCAAGAATTTCCGATTCCTCGTGGAGCCGGTCAGGTGGGATCAACATTACTATCGACTGACCAACCGCATCGCTTGCCGTGTACCCGAAAATCCGCTCGGCAGCCGCGTTCCAGCTTTCAATTATGCCGTTGAGATTTTTGCTAATGATTGCGTCGTCGGAGAATTGCACAATCGATGAGAGACGCTGTTTGATTTCTTCGGCGTGTTTGCGATCCGTGATGTCAATTAACATATTCACCGCGCCGATGAGGTCACCGGAAGCGTCGAAAAGAGGCGTCGGGTAAGGCTCAAACGGCACGCGCGTGCCATCGGGGCGCTCAGCAATCGCTTCCATGCCCCGCACAGTGCGTTTTTCCTTGATGGCTACTGCCATGGGACATTCCCCATGAGGCAGCGCCCGACCGTCAGGCCAAAACAGTCTCCAAGAGCCGCACCATTCGCTCGCCCCTACGGTAGGACGATGGCCCCAAAGCGTCGCCGCGGCCTCATTGTAATAGGTGATGCAACCCAGGGCGTCGGTAACGTAGATCGCCGCTGGCAATTCATCGAGTATTTTACGGAAATAGCCTTCCTGCGAAATCCCCTCGACAGGGGCGGCAAAGAAAATCTCGGCACCACCCTTGGGAATTCGAGCGCTGAACATATCAGTCATGGCCACCGTCCCTAAAATATTGGCCAGCTACCCAATCGCTCTCGTCGGCCTAACTAAGCGGTGACGCACTGTCCGCCAAAACAATGCATCCGCCAATCCGACAAAAGCTAAGAAGTGTGCGGATGAGTAAACGCGGCTATTCGCGTAATTTACGCTGGCTGAGTACGCCGTAATCGCTCGACTTGACGCCCTCCGTTGCGGCGGTCGCTCCCACGGTACCGGCTACCGAAAGACCAAGGCGAAACAGCTCCCGGACTGCGGCGGCTCGGCTGGGCATCCTGTGCTCAAAGCGAAACGTGTCCACGGCGCGCAATTCGTCGGCATCCAGCATGATTTGAAGGCGCTCTTCTCTCAGGGCACTTTCCGCACCCCCATTCTTCCCATTCTTCATGACAGCCGCTCCCATGAGTGGACTTAGGCTAACCCGTTAAATACGCCGTTTACTCATTTAAGTCAATAGCCTTATACTACTCATTTCTCGTATAGCCGGCATTTTTCCAGCCATTTCCGCGCATATGTGTCTTGCTGCTGCTCGACTTCGGCCCTGTAAGGGCGCGCGTTTTCATCATCGACAGGTGCTTGGCGGTCGCCGAAAGTGTCGCGCTCCTGCCTGCGAGAGACAGAGAGGAGCGTCCTATGACGACTTATCAGCCCGCTACACCGCATTCGGATTCGATTAAACAACCGGGCTGCTCCAAGTGCGGAACAAAGATGCGGCTTTTTGGCATAGAGCCTGAGCGTCCGGGCTACGAATTGCACTCTTTCGAGTGCCCTAAGTGCAGTCACATCGAAACGAAAATCGGGAAAAAGGCGTAGGGTGCCAGCCTAATTTTTCTTGCACACTTGCCGCGCGAAGCTGGCGGCCTTGAAGGGCTTGCGCGCCTACGGACACAAGGTGCGACGCTAGGAACATCGTTCAGACTTTTCGTTGGCCGGATATTCGACGGTGCACTTGAAAGCGATTTACACGTGGATGTCTCCTCCTGGCACGAAGTGAAAGTGCGGCTCCCCCGAGCTGCGGACCGGTATCGGATGAGGACCGGACCACGGTCACCACTTGCTTCGGTGCCTCGATGGGCAAAAATGACCC
>DATBHG010000069.1:0-94642 GCA_036557665.1 Xanthobacteraceae bacterium
GATCGCCCCCGGCGCCGCCAACATCACCCAGTCGATCGAGATCCACATCGAGTGCTACGCGCCGGGCGCCTACGGGCAGAAGCACGGCCACCTCAACAGCGCGGTCTTCTACGTGCTCAAGGGCCGCGGCCACGATGTCCATGACGGGCGGCGGATCGACTGGAAGGCGGGCGACATCATGATCGTCGAGTGCGCGAGCGTGCACCAGCATTTCAACGACGATCCCGACAACGAGGCGATCCTGCTGGTGTTCAAGGCTAAGCCGCTGTTCCTGTTCATGCACCTGCTGTTCCAGAAGATCGTCTCCTATCCGCCCAACGAGGCGACCCCCGGTCACGAGGATTTCCGTCCGCCGAAGGACCTCTAGCGCTCGGACACGACGAGAAAGAGAGCGGGGCAGACAAGAAACGAATTTCGGAGACCGATATGAGCAAGATTCTGGACGAGCGCGATTTCGCTCACGTAGGCGGCAAGACCACGACGCTGCGCGCCGACGACGTCGCCGCCTCGACGGCGTTCCGCAAGATGTACGAGCAGCTCCCCAACGTGGTGAGCGCCGAGGACATGCCGTGGGAGAAATCGGCCGACGGCCTGATCAAGCACCTCGTGCACGAGAAGATGAACACGCGCGAGCGCTGCGTCGAGGCCTACATGCAGTTCCTCAAGCCCGGCGAGCGCTCCGGCAAGCATCGCCACATGTGGGAGGAGGTGCTGTTCGTGGTCGAAGGCTCGGGCTACGACCTGCACTGGGACCTCAAGTTCGACTGCCTCGACGCCTTCGAGTGGGAGTGGAGCGCGGAGCCGAAGAAGCACGAGTGGCAGCGCGGCGACTTCATCTACGTGCCGCCGTTCACCATCCACCAGCACTTCAATTCGCACGCGACCGAAGAGGCGCGGCTGATCGTCATCTCCAACCGCATGGTCAAGGAGATGGGCTTCGACTGGTTCGATCAGGTGGAGCCGGCTCCGGGCTTTGCGGCCGACCAGAAATAATGCCTGGTTGTGGCGGGACTTTCGGATTTGCTCTCGCTGCTGCGCTTCTCTCTGCCGCACCCGCCCGCGCCGAGGCGCCCGCGGAATTCTATAAAGGCAAAAATGTCGAGCTTTATATCGGATACAGCGTCGGCGGCGCTTATGACCTTTATGCCCGGGTGATTGCGCGCCACCTCGGCAAGCACATCCCGGGCAATCCGACGATCGTCCCGAAGAACATGGAGGGTGCGGGGAGCCTGCGCCTTGCCAACTGGCTCTACAATGTCGGGGCTAAGGACGGCACGGTCATAGGCACCATCGGCCGCGGCACCCCATTCGATCCGCTCCTCGGCTCGCGCGGCGCGCAGTTCCAGGCCGACAAGTTCACCTGGATCGGCAGCGCCAATAACGAAGTGAGCGTCTGTGTCGCCTGGAAGGACAGCGGTATCAGCAAATTCGCAGATGTGCTCGAAAAGGAGCTGATTGTCGGCGGTACCGGGCAGGCCGCCGATACCGATCAGTTTCCGCGCATTCTCAATGGTGTGCTCGGAACCAAGTTCAAGATCGTGAGCGGCTATCCCGGCGGCAACGACATCACGCTCGCGATGGAGCGGGGAGAGGTCAAAGGGCGCTGCGGCTGGTCATGGTCGAGCGTCCTTTCGACCCATAAACAGTGGTTTGACGACGGATCGATCAGCGTCCTGGTGCAGATGTCGCTGCACAAGCATCCCGGTCTGCCCGATGTTCCTCTGGTCATGGATTTCGCCAAGACCGACGAGCAGAAGCAGATATTCAAGCTGATCTTCGCCCGGCAGGTGATGGGCAGGCCGTTCCTGGCGACTCCGCGCGTTCCGAACGACCGCGCGAATGCGCTCCGCGACGCCTTCATGCACACCATGGACGATCCGGAATTCCTCGGAGAGGCCGAGGCCGCGCAGCTCGAGATCAATCCGGTGAGCGGCGAGCAGGTCGAGAGCCTGGTGAAGGAAATCTATAAGACTCCAAAACCCGTCGCGGCCAGGGCGGCGGAATTCATCCGGCATCAGTGAAGGGCGGGCCATGCAGGAGCAGACCGGCCACGCGCCCCATGGCATGCAGAATTACCGGGGCTGGCAGTCGGACGTCATCGTCGATCTGATCAAGCGCTACGGTTTCACGCACCTTACGCTCAATCCTGGCGCGAGCTTCCGCGGACTCCACGATTCGCTGGTCAACTACGGCGGCAACGATCCGCCGATGATGCTGTGCCAGCACGAGGAGATCGCGGTTCAGATCGCGCACGGCTATGCCAAGGCATGCGGCCGCCCGATGGCGGTGATCCTCCACGATCTCGTCGGCCTGCTGCATGCCTGCATGGCGATTTACTACGCCTATATCGACCGCGTGCCGATATTCATCATCGGCGCGACGGGCCCAATGGATGAGGCAAAGCGCAGGCCGCATATCGATTGGACGCATTCGGCGCTGGTGCAGGGCGACGCCATCCGCGATTACGTCAAATGGGACTACCAGCCGAGCTCGATCGAGGGTGTGCCGGAAAGCTTCGCGCGCGCCTACTCGATCATGACCACGGAGCCGCAGGGGCCGGTCTACATGTGCTATGACGCGGCGCTCCAGGAGGAGCCGCTCGCGCGCAAGCCGGCGGTTCCGCCCGTGGGCGCCGTGGCCACTCCCGCCGCAATGGCGCCCGACCCCAAGGCATTGGCCGCAATCGCCGATAAGCTTCTCGCTGCCGAGCATCCCATGTTGCTCGCTGAATATGCTGGGCGGCGGCCCGGCGGGTTCGACAGCATGGTCGAGCTGGCGGAAACGACGGGGGCCGCGGTCTGGGACGTCAACAGCGCGCTCAATTTCCCCAACAAGCACCCATTATGCCTGAGCATGGATAAGCAATCCCTGCGGCATACCGATCTCGTCGTAGGCCTCGATGTCAACGACTGGGAGAAACAACTGACCGAGTTGGACAACGCCGAGCGCACGCGGGAGCAGATCACGCCGCCCTCGTGCGACTTCGTCGAGATCGGCTTCGCCGAGCTCAACATCAGCAAGTGGTCGATGGATTATTGCCGGATGCAGCCGTGCTCGATTCGGGCGCTCGGCGACACCGCGCTCGGAATTCCCGAGCTCACCCGCCTGTGCCGAAAGCGAATCGACACGGATCAGCGGCTGAAGCGCCGCATCGAGGAGCGAAAGCGCACAATTGCAAAGCGTCACGACGAGGTGTGGGCCAAATGGCAAGAGGAGGCGCGCAGGAGCTGGGATGCAGCCCCAATCACGTTCTCCCGGCTGGCGCTCGAAGTCTGGGAGGTCATCAAGGACGAGGATTGGGTTCTGACCGCCAACACACTCAAGCAGCAAATCCGCAAGCTATGGGATTTCGACCGCGCCTATCGGCATCCGGGCGTCGAGCTCGGCACTGCAACCCAGATCGGCATCTCGCTTGGCGTGGCGCTGGCGCACAGGGGCAAGGGCCGCATCGTCGTAGACATCCAGCCGGACGGCGATCTGATGTTCGATGCGGGGGCGCTGTGGATCGCGGCCAAATACGAGATCCCCATGCTCGTCGTGATGCACAACAACAGGGCCTACTATAACGACTGGGAGCACCAACTGCGCATGGCGAGGCTGCGCGGAACGGATGAGGCGAAGGCCCATATCGGCATGGACCTGTTTGGGCCTGAGCCCGACTTTGCCGGCCTTGCGCGGGCCATGGGCTGCCACGGCGAAGGCCCCATCGACAAGCCGAAGGACGTGCGCCCCGCGCTCGAACGCGCCCTTGCCGAGGTCAAGAAGGGCCGCCTCGCGCTGGTCGACACCATCACCCAGCACCGTTAGGCCGGCTCAATCGGAGCTATGACGTGCTGATCGCCGGACAAGCTCTCGCCCGCGACATGAGGTTGGTCGCGTACAATGCACGTGAATTCATTCGCATAGCGAGATTGTGCGTAGGGAGAATTGGCAGTCGTAGTCATCCGATGCGCCGCGCACATACGAGCGCCGTACCGGAACCGATTGGTAGTACACCGCCATAGCCAGGGCGCGGAAGCTTTGCGATAACGCTGCGGCAAGTCTCTCACACGTCGAGGGTGAAATGGGTGAATTCGCGATTGGTCAGAGCGTGTCCCGGTTCGAGGACCCGCGCCTTCTCAAGGGCGGCGGCCGCTATGTTGGCGACATGGTGCTCCCGGGAATGGCCTTCGGCCACGTGCTGCGCTCGCCGCACGCCCACGCGCGCATTCGCTCGATCGACGTGAGCCGGGCGAAGACCGCACCCGGCGTCCTCGCCGTCCTCGCCGGCGCGGACTGGAAGGCATCAGGCTGGGGCGATCTGCCCGTACCCGGCGGTCTCAAGCGGCGCGACGGCAGTGCCTTCCGCCCGCCATATCGGGGACTGGTCATGGACCGCGTGCGGTTTGTCGGCGACTACGTCGCGTTCGTTGTCGCAGAGACCTACAATCAAGCGCTCGACGCGGCCGAATTGATCGCGGTCGACTACGAGCCGCTGCCGGCTTGCGTGTCCACCGCCGAGGCGGCGACTGCCGGCGCGCCACGGGTGTGGGACGAATGCCCCGACAACATCGGCTTCGTCCAACTCTTCGGAGACAAGGCCGCGGCCGAGGCGGCTATCGCCAAAGCCGACCACGTCGTCAGGCATCGTTTCGTGGTCAATCGTGTCACCGCTGCCACCATGGAGCCGCGCGGCTGCCTCGGCGATTACAACGCGGCCGAGGATCGTTACACTATCTACACCACCCTCCAGCGCACGCATCCGTTCCGCTCAGAGTTGGCCCCCATACTCAAGGTGCCGGAGAGCAAGATTCGCGTTGTGGCCGGCGATATCGGCGGGAGCTTCGGCATGAAGTCCGCCGTCTACAACGAGGTCGCGCTGGTGCTGCTGGGCTCCAAGCGCGTCGGCCGGCCGGTGAGATGGACTTCGACCCGATCCGAATCATTTCTGTGCGACGCGCAGGCACGCGACAACGTCACCGAAGCCGAGCTTGCGCTCGACAAGGAGGGGAATTTTCTCGGCCTGCGGGTGAGGACGGTTGCCAGCATCGGGGCATATCTGCAGACGGGCATGCCCGCGTTCACCGGCAACATCGGCACCCTGGCCGGCGTGTATCGCACCCCCGCGATCCACGCCGACGTGAGCGCGGTCTACACCCACACCAATCCGGTGCGACCCTATCGCGGCAATGGCCGTCCCGAGGCCGCTTACGTGATCGAGCGGGTGGTCGATCTCGCCGCGGACGAGCTCGGGATCGACCCGGCCGAGCTGCGCCGGCGCAATTACATTGCGCCCGAGGCAATGCCGTTCAAGACCGGGCTCACGTTTACCTATGACAGCGGCGAGTTCGAGAGGAGCATGGACATGGCGCTCGAGCTGGCGGATTTTGCCGGCTTCGAGCGCCGCCGGCAGGAAGCGCGGAAGCGGGGCAAGCTGCGCGGCATCGGTCTTTCGAACACGATCGAGCGCGCTGCGGCACAGGGCTTCGAAGGCGCGGAGATCCGCTTCGACAAATCGGGAACCGCTACTTTGCTGGCGGGCAGCGTGACTCAGGGGCAAGGGCACGAGACGATCTTCAAGCAGATCATGTGCGACCGCCTCGGTATCGATCCTCAGGAGGTGCACTATATCCAGGGCGATACGGACGAAGTGTTCGTCGGCGAGGGGACCGGAGGATCGCGATCCGCAACGATCGGCGGCTCTGCCGTGCTGATCGCCGCGGAGCGCATCACCGAGAAGGGGAAGCACATCGCCGCGCATATTCTCAAGCTGGACGCCGACGAGGTAAAGTTCGCCGATGGGGTGTTTTCCAGCCCGAGGACAAACCGCACGCTCACCATCAAGGAGGTGGCGAAGGAGGCGATGGAACCCGCGAATCTGCCCAAGGGCATCGATGTCGGTCTCATTGCGACCGCGACCTATTTTGCGCCGGTGCAGAACTTTCCAAACGGCTGCCATATCTGCGAGCTGGAGATCGATGAGGACACCGGCGAGGTCGAGATCGTCCGCTACAGCGTCGTGGACGATGTCGGGACGGTCATCAATCCGCTGCTGCTGAAAGGCCAGATCGTCGGGGGCGTCGCCCAGGGCATTGGCCAGGTGCTGATGGAAGACATTCGCTTCAATGAGGACGGCCAGAACCTGACCGCATCGTTCATGGATTACGCCATGCCGCGCGCCACCGACATCAGTGCGGTCAATATCAAGAGCAACCCGGTGCCGACCCGGTCCAATCCGCTAGGTGTGAAAGGGGCGGGTGAAGCGGGCTGCGTCGGAGCCATGCCGGCCGTTGCCAATGCATTGGTGGACGCGCTCTCGCATCTGGGTGTACGCCACGTCGAGATGCCGGCGACTCCGGAGCATCTCTGGCGCACCATCAACGGAGGTCCGCACTCCACACGCGGCGATTTGCAGGCATGAATAAATCTTTCGTCCGGGGCACCTGGCAGCAGAAGCGGGCGTTCTCGCCGGCGGTAATCACCGAAGCTGCAGGCCGAATGATTTTCGTCGCGGGACATACCGGGCAGATCGACGATACAGGCAAGTCGCTTGCCGGCGATTTTGACGCCCAATTCCGACAGACCTTCCGTAACATCGAGAAGACGCTCGCAGAAGCGGGCGCCAGCTTGCGCGACATGGTTACGATGACCGTGTTTCTCAGCGACGCGCGGTACACCACGCGCATGACCGAGCTTCGTTCCGAGCTGTTCGGGAAGGACTTTCCGGCGAGCGCTGCCATTACTGGGCAGGGCTTCGCACAGCCGGAGGTGATGATCGAGGTCCAGGGCATCGCGGTCACCGGTTAGAGCCGCCGCGGGTTGCGCAAGCGGGGCGGCAGCATGATATTTCACCTGCGAGCAGACGAATGAGCGAGACCTTCGAAACGGCGCTGGCCGCGCGCGTGGACGCGATGGTGAACGCGTGCACCCGTTGCGGCAAATGCGTGGAGGTTTGCCCGGTCACGGGTCCGGGGAATGTGAATGCCGCCCCGCGCACCGTGATCGATGGGATCATGGAGATCCTGCGCACCGGCGAGGGCCCGCAACCAGCGCGAAATTGGGCGAGCGCGTGCCTGCTCAGCGGGGAATGCATCGAGGCCTGCGACTACGGCGTCAATCCTCGGTTCCTGCTCGGCATGGCGCGCCTGGCGATGACGCGCCGGAAGGAGGATCCAAGGAAGCAACGCCGCGAAGGCGTCGAAGGCTTCCGCAAGGTGGCACGCGATGTCACCCACATCTCCCGCCTCCAGCTCGATGACAGGCTTTTGGAACGGCTCGGTCAGAGGACGGACAGTGGCAGCCAACCGGAGACCGCGCCGGACTTCGTCTTCTACACCGGCTGCAACGTGCTCAAGACACCGCATATCGCCTTGCTGGCGCTGGATATCATGGACGCGCTCGGGATCACCTATCGGGTCATGGGCGGCCCCACCCACTGCTGCGGTATCGTGCAGATGCGCGCCGGTGACGTCGCAACGTCCGGCCGCTTCGCCGAGAGCACCATGGACAGGCTCGCCCGCAGCAAGTCGGGGCAGGTGATCTCCTGGTGCCCGAGCTGCCACGTGCAGTTCACCGAGACGACGTTGCCGACGATCGAGAAGACCCGGGGCGCGCGCCCCTTTGAGATGACCCCGTTCATGCTGTTTCTGCGCGGGCAGCTCGACCGTCTGCGACCCCACTTGAAAAGGCGGGTCGAGATGCGCGTGGCGTTGCATCGACACCCCGGCATCCGAGGCGTAGTGGACGCCGCCGAAGACATCCTGCGCGCCATTCCCGGGGTCGAGCTGGTCGATCTCGGCCAGCCTGCGGTCGGGCTGATGAGCAACTATTTCCGAGCGTTGCCGGCGTATCGACGCGAGCTGCAGAAGAACGAGCTCGACGCCGCCGAGAAAGCGCAGGTCGACGCGCTGGTCGCCGTCTACCATGCCGATCACCGAGAGCTGTGCGCGCATGAGCGCGATTATCCGTTCCAGATCATCAACATTCTGGAGATCGTGGGTGGCAGCATGGGCCTGCGCCACGAAGACCATTTCAAACGGCTGAAGATGCTACAGGACATCGATGCGGTCGCGGCCGATTGCAGCGATCTCATCAACCGCCACGGCCTCGATCCTGAGACCTCCCGACAGGCGATCGCGGCGATGCTCGAGGAGCAGCCGCTACCGCTGCGCGGCGCGGCGCCAAGCACATCCTGAAAAACGGTTACATCTGCCTTTTCTTCCTCCCCTGACAGATGGAACCGGCTCTCTGCGGCGCCGTTGGGCTTGTGTCATGGGCGCCCAAAGCAAGGACATTTCGCAAGAGAGCCTGGATCGCGTCTGGGACATCATCGAAAAGGTCGGCGTCTGCATGCTGACAACCCAATTTTCAGGCGGCCTGCGGGCGCGTCCATTGGAAGCGCGTCCCGATCGCACTGCCGGGATCATCTGGTTCGTCACCGATAGGCGCAGCTCGAAGGAGCATGAGATTGCAGCCGAGCATGACGTCGGGCTGGTGTTCATCGACTCCAAGGAGAAGGCGTACCTGTCCCTGACTGCCCGGGCGGAAGTGCGCCTGGATCGGGCAAAGGCCGCGGCGATCTGGAAGAGCACCGACCGCGTGTGGTGGAACGGCCCCGAGGATCCCAACGTCTGCGTTGTGCTGGTCAGGCCGCTCACGGCCGAGCTTTGGGATGGGCCCGCAAGCGCCGCAGTGGCCTCGTTTGAATTTGCAAAGGCACGGATCACGGGAGAGAAACCCAACCTGGGCGAGAACCGCAAAGTCACGGTGCGGATGTAAGACTATTTTCTGTCCAGCTTGAGTCTCTTGCGCCGCTGGGCAAGGGTGCGCAGACGCAACGCATGCAATCGAATGAAGCCTGCTGCATCGCGGTGGTCGTAGGCGACCTTGCCCTCCTCGAACGTCACAAGATCCTGGTCATAGAGGGAGTAGGACGAGGAGCGGCCCACCACGGAGACGTTGCCCTTGTAGAGCTTGAGCCTGACCGATCCGGTCACGAATTTCTGTGACTGGTCGATTGCGGCCTGAAGCATCTCTCGCTCGGGCGAGAACCAGAAGCCGTTGTAGATGAGCTCGGCATATCTCGGCATGAGCTCGTCCTTGAGATGCGCTGCGCCGCGGTCGAGCGTGATCGATTCGATCGCGCGGTGGGCAGCGACAAGGATGGTTCCACCGGGCGTCTCGTACATGCCGCGGGATTTCATGCCGACGAACCTGTTCTCGACCAGATCGAGCCGGCCGATTCCATGGGCATGCCCGAGCCGGTTGAGCGCGGCGAGCAGCTTGGCGGGCGAAAGCGGGTTGCCGTCCAACGCCACGGCGTCGCCGGCTTCGAAGTCGATCGCGACGTGAATTGGCCGATCAGGCGCCGCTTCCGGCGAAAGGGTGCGCGAATAGACGTAGTCCGGCACTTCCTGCGACGGATCCTCGAGCACCTTGCCCTCCGAGGACGCGTGCAGGAGGTTGGCATCCACCGAGAACGGGGCTTCGCCGCGCTTGTCCTTGGCGATCGGGATCTGGTGCTGCTCGGCAAACTGAATGAGAGCCTCGCGCGAGCGCAAGTCCCATTCCCGCCATGGCGCAATCACCGTCACATCTGGCTTGAGGGCATAGTACGCAAGCTCGAAGCGCACCTGATCGTTACCTTTGCCGGTGGCCCCATGGGCGACGGCATCGGCGCCCACCTTTTCGGCGATCTCGATCTGGCGTTTGGCGATGAGCGGCCGCGCAATGGAAGTGCCGAGCAGGTATTGACCCTCATAAAGCGCATTGGCGCGAAACATGGGAAAAACGTAGTCGCGAACAAACTCCTCGCGCAGGTCCTCGATGAAGATGCTCTCCGGCTTGATGCCAAGAAGAAGCGCCTTGTTGCGCGCGGGCTCGAGCTCCTCGCCCTGGCCAAGATCGGCGGTGAAGGTGACGACTTCGCAGCGATATGTCGTCTGCAGCCATTTGAGAATGATGGAGGTATCAAGCCCGCCGGAATAGGCGAGCACTACTTTTTTCACCTTCCGGCCTTGGGAATCGCTTTCGGGCATCGCCTGCGCGCACAGCTTGGACCGCGTCAGTTCCTAGCCCGGATTGAGCGAAAGTAAAGGGCCGCTCCCTGGACTGCGACGAGATCGGAATCGATAGTTGCAAGCGTAACAGCGACCTCCTCGGCTTCTGCCCGGCGGATCCCTCAACGTGCCGCAACGCCCGCGCATGCTGCCCGAATGCGGCGGGGCATCAAAGCGCATCGCGTCCTTTCCGTCTCATGACCGCAGCGCTCGCGCCGGTCTGCGACCGGTCGCGTCGAGGCCTGCTGCTCGGACCGCCTCAGTCCAGCTCAACGGCAGCGAGGAGCCGCGGTTGAATGCGGCATCCGATCAGTACAGACTGTCGATCTGTTGAGCCGGAAGGCCTTTCGAATTCGACATCATCTCGTGGGGAGATATGCTGGCGCCGGAGCGAAGATCGGTGTTGGTTACACCACCCGACTTGGCCCAAACAATCACCGTGAGTGCCAGGATTACGGCAGCAACGCCAAAGCCAAGATACTTGCGCACGAGAACCTCCTTTTGTTCATATCGCGAGCGGCCGCCGCGTTCATCATTGCAGCGCCCTGATGAGCACGGCGACGCTACGAAGGTTTGCGCGAAACCTGTGTGAACGAGCTCACACATTGTCGAATTGAGCGCTGAAAGTTTTGATTTGGAGCGTTGCGCCAAATGAATGCTGCCCCGAATCGCTTTTGGCCAAGCGGTCGAAGCAGCGGCAGCTGGTCAGCAATGTCCAGCCGGATCCGCCGGACCCGAGACGTGACGCAGCTCACACCTGGCGAAGAATTGTTGAATTTGTCAGGCCTGCAGGCGGTCTACTCGAACCCTTTACGAGACCCCTTGCCAACAAGCCGCTCCAAGGCGGTTTCCACGGCAGCATCGCTGATGCGTGTTGCACGCCAGCGGTAAAGCCATCCATGTGCGACCCAGATCGCCAGGAACGCAAACACCCCGGAAAATACTACATCGGTGAAGAAATGCGCGCCGGCGGCCATGCGCATCAGGCCAACGGCAGCACCGAACAGGAGCGCTGCAGCATAAGCAGGCGCACGCCATTGCGGGGGCGCCACGGCGGCGGCCGACATCGTCCAGAACGCGCCGGAGGGCTCGCCGGCAATGAAGGAGCAATTGGTGGGGCAATCGCCACGCGGGTCCCACCACGGACGGAAATGCTCCTGTCCGCCGAACTGCGCAACATCGATCGGACGCGGGCGGCCCCAGTGTTTCTTGAGCACTACGTCAGCAAGAAACCCCGGCACCAGCGCGAGCGTGAGCAACATGAGCAGAATTGCGCGTCCGGGAATCAGCAGGCTTCGGTCCGGACGAAAGAGTTTTGCGGCCGGCGCCAATGCGGCGGGTAGTGCCACCAGCGCGATCAGCCAGTTGCTGATCTCCCGAACCTGCAGGTAAGCACGGTTGTAGCTGAAAGTGAACTCCCCGCGCTGGGTATCGAAAAAAGGTGTCACCAGCTTGAGGTCAAGCTCCGGCCACATCGCAAAAACGATGCCTACCGTCGCTGCGATCACAAGCGCAATGGCAAGGCCGATCCGGTTCATGCGTCCGGGTTGTATTTGTATTGAGCGGCTGCGGCCTGTGCCGATACGTAGCCATCCTCGACGTCCTTGCGCACGAGCTCTTTTGCTCGCTGCGACGGATCGCCGTAACCGGCTCCGCCGGCCTGCTCCAGCCGGACCACGGTCCCGGCCGGCAGCGTACGGGTCTCCATGCAGTCCATCTCCTCGGCCTGAGGAGTGCCCGGATTGATCACCGCACGCGACATCGCCGGCGGCTGGCCGCCATCGAGGCCCCAGGCGCCTTGGCGGTGATTGGAGGTGCGAGCCGTGAGGATGCAGTCGACGAGCAGTTGATATTCTCGCACATTACCAACGCCGCCGCGATAACGACCCGCTCCCGCGGAGTCTCGCCAGATGTCGTAGCGCCGCACCATCACCGGGTACTCCGTCTCGATGATCTCGACCGGTGTTCCCGGAGTGAAATGATTCATGGCGAGCACGATGGAGGTCCCGTCATGGGTGCTGGTGCCGCCGAGCGAAGTCACCATGAGCTCGTACTGCACCGTCGGCTTTCCCGTGCGCCCCTTGGTGTAGCCGATCGCTATCGCCCCAGTGCCGAAGCCGGCCGGCGCCACCGCACGCCCCGGGTTGAGCTTCCCGAGTGCGGCCAGCACGCAGGTATAGACCACGTGCGAAGTCGGAAAATAGTGATTGACGCTTGCCGGGAACTGCGGATGGACCAGGGTGCCGGCCGGCATGACGAAATCCACAGCATCGAGCACGCCGGAATTCATCGGAATGGTAGGGTCGCACGCAGCGATGACTGCGAGCAACGAAACCGCCTGAGCGGTCGGCAGGGGCGTGTTCACCGGTCCTCTGGCTTGCGCGTCGGTCTCGGAGAAATCGAGCGTGAGCCGGTCTCCTTGCTTGCGCGCCGTAACCTTGATGCGGACCGGTTTCGATCGATCGGCCCCGTCATGATCGAGCAGTGCCTGCGCGGAGTGCTCACCGTCGGGCCACCGCGCAAATTCGCCGCGCACGCGCGCGGTCGTCCGCTCGATCAGGCTCGCCATGGCCGCGCGCAGCGTGTCGTTGCCATACTCGTCGCATAGCGCGCAAAGACGCTCGGCGCCCAGCCGCGTGCTGCCCACCTGCCCACGCAGGTCGCCAATCACGACTTCCGGCACCCGGCTGTTATTGCGAAGGATTGCCTCGACCTCGCGATTGACTCCGTCCCTGGTCCAGTAGCGGACCGGCGGAACGAGGATGCCGTCGTGAAAGATCTCGCGGGCCGCGGCGCCCGACGATCCCGGAACAAGGCCGCCGACGTCGGCCTTGTGAGCGACGCTCGCACCGAAGGCGATGAGCTCACGCCGATAGAAAACGGGCGTGATCACCACGATGTCGGGCACATGCGAGTTGCCAGCCTTGAATGGGTCGTTCGAGATGAAGCTGTCCCCGTCGCGCATGTCGGCAACGGGATAGCGCTCCATCACGCTCTCCACCGCTCGAGTGTAGAGCAGCGAATGATACTGCAGCCCGCCACCCACCATGATCACGCGGCCCTTGGCGTCACATAGTCCGGCGGTACCGTCCTGGGATTCGCGCAGGATCGGCGAGTACCCGCTGTGAAAGAGCGCGTGCGCCATTGCAGCGGTCGTCTCACGGATGCGGCTGTTGATCACCTCGGTTGTGATCGGATCAAGCTTCATGGGTTATTCTCTGCGATCAGGAGATTGCCGACCTGATCCACCCGCAGTGTCTGGCCGGGTAGCACGACCGTAGTCGAATCGTACTGCTCGACGATTCCAGGCCCGATGATGCGGTCGTCGGCACCCAGGCGGCTGCGATCGTACACGTGCGCGTCGACAAATCTGTCGGTCGCGAGATCATAGAGCGGCCGGGTCTCGATTCGGGCACCGGCACTGCCTGTTCCCGGCGCGATCCGCGGCAGTCGCAAATGCTGGACGGGTACTTCGGCCACGAGGCGCAGCGTCACCAGCTCCGCATCCTCCTCGGGAGCGCTTGCACCGTAAGTGCGCCGGTGCAGCGAATCGAAAGCAGACTTTATCACCTGCTTGTGCTCATCCTTCACCTCGCCCTGCGGTGCATCTACGGTGAGATGATAGCCTTGATGGAGATAGCGCAGGTCGAGTTGCTGGATGAGCCGCAGAGATTTTGCGTCGAAACCCTCCTCCCCCATGTCCGTCAGGGCCCGCCGCCGCAGCTCCCCAAAAATCTCGTTGATCTCCTCGACGGGATAGGAGGAAAGCAGCCCGACTGCCGAACGCAGATAGAGGTGCCGCACGTCGGTCTGCAGCAGACCCATGGCGCTGGTCAGCCCGGGGTGGAGCGGCACGAACACTTCTGGGATGCCGAGATCGCGTGCGAGACAGGCGGCATGCAGCGGGCCTGCGCCGCCGAAGGCGAGAAGCGCAAAGCGCCGCGGATCCTCGCCCCGGCTCTGGAACGCAAGCCGCAGATCCACAGACATATTGGCGTTGACGATCTTGAGAATGCCGGCAGCAGCCGTGACCAGATCAAGCCCGAGCGGACGGGCGAGTGTGTCCATAATCGCGGCCTTGGCGCGACCATGGTCGAGCGCCATGCGGCCGCCGAGCACGCTCTTTGCTCCCAATGCACCGAGGACGAGGTTGGCGTCGGTGACGGTCGGCGCGGTGCCACCGCGCCCATAGCACGCCGGACCCGGAACTGCACCGGCGCTCTGCGGACCAACCTTCATCAGCCCATCGCGCCCGATCCAGGCGACGGTGCCACCGCCCGCGCCGAGGGTGTGCACGGCGAGCATGGGCGTGCCGATGTCCTGACCGGCTATGCGGCCGTTCGCGGTTTCGCTTGCCCGCCCATCGGCGATGACGCTGATGTCCGTGCTGGTGCCGCCGATGTCGAGAGTGACGAGGTTGCGCCGCCCGGTGGCCTGGGCGAGGGCGACGCCGGCTACAACCCCCGCCGCCGGCCCGGATGTAAGAGTCTGGTTGGGAAAGCGTGCGCCCATGGTGATGCGCATCAGCCCGCCGTTCGACTGCATCAGAAAAACCTGCGGCGTAGCGATACCGTATTGCTTGAGCTGCCCGTCGAGCTTGATCAGATAGCGCTCCATGATCGGGCCGACATACGCATCGACCACCGTGGTGGAGAGCCGGGGATATTCGCGGATGACGGGCAGCACGCGCGAGGAGAGCGAAACGCGCCAGCTGGGCTCCTCCTCGGCGAGGATCTCGGCTGTTCGCTCCTCGTGGGCAGGATTGCGGAAGCTGAAGAGATAACAGACCGCGACCGCCTTCACGCCCCTGGCCTTGAGCCGTTGCGCAGCTTCCCGCACGCAAGCTTCGTCGAGCGGCTCGATCACGTTTCCCCGGTAGTCGACGCGCTCGGAAATCTCTTCCGTGCGCGACTGCGGGACGAGGAGCGGCGGCTTGCGAAAGAATGGATCGAGCAATTCGGTAGGGTCGGGCCGTACCCAGCCGCGAGCCTCGTAAACCGCGCGAAAGCCGCGCGTGATCAAAAGCCCCGCATGCACGCCTGCCGCCTCCAGCACGGCATTGGTGGCCACTGTCGTACCGTGCACCAAAAATCCAATATCGTTCGGCGGCAACCCCTCGCCGGACAACTGGTCGAGCGCGTTGATCACAGCGCTTGATGGGTCAGCCGGGTCCGAGGGCACCTTGATTGTGTGCAGCTTGCCGGAGCCCGGCTGGAACGCGACCAGATCGGTAAACGTGCCGCCGGTATCGACCCCAACCATCCATTCAGGCATCCGCGCTAGCCCTCCGGCCGTTCGCGCCAGGAGCCGACGCGGCGATCAAGGCGAGTGAGGGCGACGTTCACCACCACGGCAACGAGAAGCGCGAGCAGCATGCCGAAATAGACGTGACCCGTGTCGAAAAGCGTGCGGTGATACGAGATGAGGAATCCGATGCCGCCGAGGGAGGCGAGCATTTCCGTAACTACCACCCCGATCACGACGAGACCGGTGCCGACCCGCAGCCCCGAAACGATCGCCGGCAAAGCGAGCGGAAAGACGATACGTGCGTAAGTCTGCAGCGGAGTTGCTCCGACCGAGCGTGCGAACACGAGGTAGCGTTGCTCGACCGCGCGCACGCCGTCGATGGTGTTGAGCGCGATGGGAAAGAATCCGGAAAGAACGCCGAACACGATCTTCGAGAGCACACCGATGCCGAGCCAGGCCATCAGCAGGGGATAGAGGATGATCAGCGGTATGGCAAAGATCGACGACAGGACCGGCACGGTTGCCGCCGCCCATGCATGCGAGCTGCCGACAAGAATGCCAAGGCCGACACCTAGGATCCATGTAATGAGGATGGCGGCGCCGATCTCGAACAATGTGATGGCGAGCGCATGCGCGAATGCCGGCCCGTCCTTGGCCGCGGCCAGGAGGATGTCGCTCGGCGCAGCAAGGATAATGACGCTGACCAGCCCGAGTCGAACGACCAACTCCCACGCAGCCGCGGCGAGCGCGAGAACCATCAAAGTTCTGACGGTGCGCCGTCGAGTCATTTCTGCGCATCCCCGATGAGGTGCCAGATGCGGTTGCGGATGCGGCCGAAACGCTCGGTGCCGATGAGATCGAGGTCGCGCGGTCGAGGAAAATCGATCGGAATGGTATCGAGGATGCGTCCTGGGCGAGGGCTCATCACCAGCACGGTATCGGAAAGATAGATCGCCTCGCTGAGACTGTGGGTGATGAAGAACACGGTCTTTCCCGTTTTCTCCCAGATCTCGAGCAGGTCGTGCCCCATGCGGGTGCGCGTCTGCTCATCGAGCGCGGCAAAAGGCTCGTCCATCAGAATCAGCCGGGGGTCCGGTGCAAGCCCGCGCGCGATGGCGACACGCTGGCGCATCCCGCCAGAGAGCTCATGCGGGTAGTTGTCCGCGAATTCACCCAGCCCCATGAGATCCAGAAGCTCCATGCAGCGCCTGCGTCGAGTTGCGCGATCGACGCCCCGTAAGTCGAGCGGAAATTCGATGTTGGCGAGCGCAGTCTTCCAGGGCAGCAGCGTAGGATCCTGGAACACCATGCCGATCCTGTCCGGCATGGGGGCGCGAATGCGCTCACCTGAGATACGGACTTCGCCGCGGGTTGCAGACGTCAGGCCCGCAAGAATTTGCAGTAGCGTGGACTTGCCGCACCCGCTCGGTCCGACGAGGGTGACAAAGCGTCCCTCCCCGACTGCGAACGACACATCGGCAAGCGCATGCACCACCGTACCTCCGGTGCGGAAATCCTTCGCCAGACCGCTAACCTCGATAATGTCCGTCATCGCCGGCATCGTTGGGGCCATCCACGTCCTCACCCCGAAGCCACAGCCGTGAATGCCCGGACCAAATCGGCGCATGACGGCATCCAATTACGCGCGATCATTGCAAATCAGGTCTAGGCAACAGAGGTTCTGCGATAGAAACGGCCAACGCGGAGCTCGGCGAGCCGCATTGTCTCATTGACGGCAATAGTCAGGATGGAAACGAGAAGGATCCCGGCCAGGAGCTCCGGGATCTGAGCGCTTTCACCCCACCCGAAGATGCGCCGGCCGATACCGCTGCGCGAGGCGTACATCTCCGCCAAGAGCACGCCGACGATGCAGAGCACCATTCCGATGCGCAGTCCCGTGAGGACCAGCGGCAGCATCGCCGGAATATAAATTCGCGTGTAGATTTGCGCAGGCGTGGCGCCGAACACCCGTGCCGCCGCGACGAGTGGATGCGGGATGGAACGTACCGCGGCGAAGCTGTTTACCAGAATCACGAAATAGGCGTGTGTGATCCCGAACAGCACCTTCTCCAGAAAGCCGATGCCGAACGCAAGAATGAAGACCGGCAAAAAGATCGATTGCGGCACGGCCAAGATGAAATGCACCACGGGGTTGAAGGCTTCCGCTAGAAAACGCCTTTCGCCGAGAAGGAACCCGCTCGACACCGCAAGAGGCGCAGCGATCAGGAAGGCAACCCCCACCTCCGTGGCCGTGACCCCGACATCGGCGGCGAAACGTGCGTCGTGCATGAACTGCCAAAGCAGGGCGAAGACCTGCGAGCAGGGCGGAAGCAGGTCGGGATCGACAAGAGCCAGCCGGGCGACGACCTCCCAGCCGCCGAAAAGGAGAGCGGCAAAGATCAGATAACCTGAGAGCGCAGCGCCCATCGGGCGGAGCCGATGCTAGTCAGTCCCCGTTCACGCCACTGAACCGATCGGTGAAGATTTGCTCTATAGGAGGAAGGTCGGTGATGCCGCCCAACGCCGCGAGCGCGAGCGAGGCATCGAGCCAGTGCCGCTCGATCTTGGCCGAGGTGGGCCGTTTCAACAGCACGTCGTTGTAATCGAGCTCGGCGACTTTACTGTCCTTCTCGCCGGTGAACCTGCGCATGTAGTCGAGCCCGTAGGCGCGGTTCTTCTGCATGTAGGCGGTCGCCTTGTAGATGGCGCGCAGGGTGCCTTCGACCGCCTTGGGATTGGAATCGATGAGGGCTTGGGTTGCAACCCACACGTCCGGAAGGTTTGCGTCCATTTCCTTGCCGAGATCGATCAGGGAACGGCCTTCCCCCGAAAGGATGAGCCGAAACGGCACCGGCGGATTGAGCACGGCCGCGTCGATCTGGCCTGACTTGAGCGTGGGCACCTCCGCCGGGGCGCCAAGCGGAACGGTCTCGACCTGCACGCCTGCATGCTTTGCGGCCCAGAGGGCATAGAAGTCGCTCGTGGCCCCTTTAGCCGTGATCCCGATCTTCTTGCCCGCCAGATCGGCCACCGTATGAAAGGGCGAGCTCGCCATCACGACGATGTGCCAGCCATCGGGCTTTGCCGATCCGATACCCACGATTTTTTCCTTGATGCCTTTCTTCGCCGCCAGCGCGACGCCCGGAGGGAAGAAATCGATGATGTCGGCCGCCCCTGCGGCGAGCGCCTCTTGCGCCGCGGGTCCGCCGCGATAGGCGGTGATCTCGGCGGCGATACCGTGCTCCTTGTAATAGCCCAGCTCATCCGCGGCATAGACGGGCGCGAACGGTCCGTAAGTGGGAACGGCGAGCCCGATCCGGATCGTGCTCTGGGCATGTGCGCCAGCCGCGAGGGCGAGGAGCGTGCCCATGATCGCCACCAAACGGTAGAGCAGAGAATTTTTCATGCGGTTCCTCCCTGGATTGTTGCACTCCGGCGGAGGGAGGAATGGTAACAGATCGATACCCGGTGTCCGAGTCTTCAAACGGCACCGTGAGCTTTGTGACGCAGCGCTGTTAATGCGGCTGCGGCGCGTCCTTGCGGCACACCTGGGCGTGGCCGATGGGGGAAACGAAGTCGCCGCAGCTGTCGCAACCTGTGAGCAGGAGGGCGAGCACAATCATCGCCGCGGCACGGCACGCCGTCATCTGCCAGCCCACCTGCCGGATCAGTGTGAGTCGCCCCTCAGGCCGCCCCGTTTCCATGAAACCCCGTCACCAACGCCGGCGCGCCGTCCGCGCATCTCGGGCTTGGTAGCGCGATTTTTTAGCGGATTTGCGGCGGAGGACGAGCTGATCTCGGCAGCATCGATGGGTCACCGGAGCCGAACAGCGGTTTCCAGAAGCCGGCATTCCAGCCGGCAACGGCCCAATAGGCCAGGCCGCCCGCAAGACCTGCGGCGATGACCGCCAGGGGCTGATTGAGCGGAATGCGGCTCTCGTCCAGCGATCCGAACAAGCTCCATGCAACCCAGGCCGAAACGGCGCCATTGGCGGCGTGGAACATCCAGGAGCGCAGCGCGAAGACCTCAGAAAGCAGGATGCCGACGGCGGTCGGCAGCCACATGACGCTGAGCAGGATGATGAGCAGCACCGGCGCCGCGAACGCATACCCGTAGATCGCGATTGCCCGCGCCTCCACATCGAACGATTCGATGTGCCCGATCTTCCAGGATCCGAACAGAATCACCAGCGTGCCCGCGAGCACAGCGACGAAATAGCCGAGCGGCACAATGAGGAAGCGCAGCAGCAGGCGCGGGAGGGAATCCATGACGAGGATCAGTCCGTGATTGCCATGGCGCGCAGCGCGAGCCGCTCGCGGGCAGACAGCTTTTCGGTTGCGCTTTTGAGCTGCCCACAAGCGGCGAGAATATCGCGACCGCGCGGCGTGCGCACAGGGGAAGCGTAGCCGGCGTTGAAGACGATCTCGGAGAAGGCTTCGATCTGATCCCACTCGGAGCATTCGTACCGGGTGCCGGGCCAGGGGTTGAACGGAATGAGATTGATCTTGGCGGGGATGCCCTTGAGCAGCTGCACCAGCGCCTTGGCATCGGCGGCGGAGTCGTTGACGCCCTTGAGCATCACGTATTCGAAGGTGATGCGGCGCGCATTCGAGAGTGCAGGATATGCGCGACAGGCCTGCAGCAGCTGCTGGATAGGATATTTGCGATTGAGCGGAACAAGCTCGTTGCGCAGCTCATCGCGCGCCGCATGCAGCGAAACGGCGAGCATGCAGCCGATCTCTTTGCCTGAGCGCGCAATGTTCGGCACCACGCCCGATGTGGAGAGCGTGATCCGGCGCTTCGATATTGCAATGCCCTCGCCGTCGGCGGCAATGAGCAGGGCGTCGCGCACGGCCTCGAAATTGTAGAGCGGCTCGCCCATGCCCATCATCACGATGTTGGAGACGAGGCGCGCGCCGCTCCCCCTGGTGCCCGCCGCGGATGCCGGCGCCTGACCGGGGCTCGGCCAATCGCCGAGACGATCCCGCGCAACCATGATCTGGCCGACGATCTCTCCCGCCGTCAGGTTGCGCACCAGGCGTTGGGTGCCGGTGTGGCAGAACGAGCAGGTGAGCGTGCACCCGATCTGGCTGGAGAGACAGAGGGTGCCGCGGTCAGGCTCGGGAATGTAGACGCACTCGATCTCGTGCGGCCGTCCGCCTGCGTAAGCGCCCGGAAGCCGCAGCAGCCATTTGCGGGTACCGTCAACGGAGGTCTGCTCCGCCACAACATCCGGACGCGCCAGGGTGTAGTGAGCATCGAGCAGGGCACGCAATTCCTTCGACACGCTCGTCATTTCCCCAAAATGCCGGGCGCCGCGCACATAGAGCCATTGCCAGAGCTGCTGCACCCGCATCCTCTGCTGCGCCTGCGGCACTCCAATGGCCGCGAGCGCCTGGGCCAGCTCGGCTCGCGACAGGCCGATCAGCGAAGGTTTGGCGGGCGCGACGTAACGCTCGAGCGAGACCTTTTCCACGAAGCCGGTCGGAGGCGGGAGGGGCTCGATTGAAGCCATATGAGGGTGAGACAGCGGATCGCTCATTGGCGGGTAGATAGGGCGCGCCGAGCCTGAACGATAGATCATCCGAGCTGCTCGATGAGCGCCATAGCAGCTGCCGGAGCGCGCGCCTTGGCGCCGGCGATCATGTAGATATACACGTCCCGGTCCTGCTTCATCGGGGGGTGACCCGCCACGGCGGGGAGGTCTTTCGGCACGCCGCCATCGGCCCAAGCCCTGGCGCGCTTGGCCCAAACTTCGAGCATGGATGGGCGATATCCGGTCTTCACCTTTTCGGACGTGCGCTGCAGGCGAGCATAGACGAAATCGGCAGTGAGGTCGGCGATGAGCGGATGCTTGTCGGAATCGACGAGCGCAATGGCGACAGCTGCCTCGCGCGTGAGGGTAATAAGAGCCGGATCGACAAAGCTTGCATGTCTTACCTCGATGACGTGCCGCAGCACCCTCCCGTCAAGCCGAGCAGGCAGCAGCCTGAGGAAGCCGGCAAAGTCCTCCGGCTCGAACTTCTTGTTAGGATGTAGCTGCCACAGTATGGGGCCGAGCTTTGCGCCCATTTCGAGCACGCCGCTCGCAAGGAAAAGCCGGATCGATTCTCCCGCTTCCGCCAGCACACGCCGGTGAGTGGCATAGCGCGGCGCCTTAACGGAAAAGACAAAATCATCCGGCGTCTCGCGGGCCCACTTACGAAAGCTCTCCGGCCTCTGCGTCCGGTAGAAGGTACCGTTGATCTCGATCGAGGTCAGCTTTCGGCTGGCGTATTCAAGCTCGCGCGCGTGCGGCAATCCGGCCGGGTAGAACTCGCCGCGCCACGGTTTGAAGTCCCATCCGCCGATGCCGACACGGATCATGCCTGTGCAGCGACCCTTGCAATGAAGCTCCGATTTTACGGTATCTGCACGCTCTTAGTCCCGTTACCGGCACTCCTGCTCGATCTTGTCGAGCGCCTGGGCAAGCCCTTTGAGCGAATACTGGTCGGTAGACTGGGTGCCGCGTCCCGAAGTGCCCTTCACGGTCAAGTCTCCGCCCTTGCGCATGGCGTCCAACATGCGCGCTTCCTCATTGAGATTCTTGATCCACGCGCCGTCGTTCTGGGTGTACATCGCGAACTTGGCAGCGCCGATCTCCGCGGTCGCGTCCGAGCTCGTCTTGAAAGGGTAACCGACGATCACGGACACCTCATTCCTGACCTTCTCTGCCGGCCGGCTGGAGACGAACATGTAGGAAGGATCGCGACTGCGGCCGGCCGGCTCGGTCTTCGAGCTCTTCGGCTTGGCGAGCGCAAAGCAGATCTTGTTACCTCCGGGAGACGCGGTGTAGGCCCCCCAATCGGCATACTGTCCAAGCAGGGTCGGATGCGTCTCGGCTGCGGCTCCCGTTGGGGCATGGGCCGGCGCCGCAGGTTTGGCAGCGGCAGCCTTCGGGGCGGCAGGCTTGGGCGCGGCAGGCTTGGCGGGAGGAGCTGGCTGGGGCGCCGCCGCCGGTTGCTGCGCGACCGAGGCTGAGGGCAGGGAGCCCACGAGCGCGATGCACAAGGCACCCGCAAGCATGCGAAACCACAACATAGGGCGTCTCCGTGGAGGCCGCAATTTGAGCTAACATCAAGCCAATGCTGGGCAAATCCGGCAATGTGAAGGCAAAACATATCGAGCGATTCGGCGATGAAAGCGATTCTCTGTCAGCGGTTTGGCACCCCGGACGAGCTCGTCCTTGCGGATCTCCCCGAGCCCGTCGCGGACCCGGGAGAAATTGTGGTCAAGGTCGAGGCCGTAGGGCTCAATTTCTTCGATACGCTGATTATCGCCGGCAAGTATCAGACCAAGCCGCCCTTCCCCTTCTCACCGGGAGGAGAGCTCGCTGGGGTTGTGGACAGCATCGGGCCGGGAGTAGCGGGCTTTGAGCCGGGCGACCGGGTGATGGGCTACACGAATTTCAATGCGGCGCGGGAACGCACGGCAGTCGCTGCCGACAACGTTGTGAAGATCCCGGACGATCTCGATTTCGAAAAGGCCGCCGCTCTGACCATTACCTATGGCACCGCGTATCATGCCCTCAAGCACCGCGCGGACATGCAGCCGAACGAGACTCTGGTTGTGCTCGGGGCGGCAGGCGGAGTAGGCCTTGCGGCGGTGGAATTGGGCCTCGCCATGGGGGCGGGGGTGATTGCCTGCGTTTCGAGCGATGAAAAGCGGGACTTTGTGCGCGCACATGGGGCGCATCAGGTCGTCAATTACGCGAAGGAAGATCTGCGCGGGGCCTTGAGGCACGCCGGGGGAGAGCATGGAATTGACGTCGTGTTCGACCCGGTTGGCGGCCCCTACAGCGAGCCGGCGTTGCGTTCGCTCGCGTGGGGAGGCCGTCATCTGGTCATCGGCTTTGCCGCCGGCGAGATTCCGAAAATTCCGCTCAATATCGTCCTGCTGAAAGGCTGTTCCGTGCTTGGGGTGTACTGGGGTGCGTGGGTTCGGCATGAAACCGGGCAATACAGAGCAGCTCTCGGCCAGCTCACGCAGTGGTGTGCGCAGGGCAAGCTCTCCTGCCACATTCAGAGGACATACCCCCTGGCCGAGACCCCGGCGGCGCTCAAGGCACTGGCGGATCGCAGCGTGATGGGCAAGCTGGTGCTCAGCTGCCGGTTATGAGATATCGGGCTCAGGGAGCAGGAATCAGGGATTCGACGATCTGAAGCCTGATTTCTGACTTCTGATCGCTGACAATGCGGCTTGTGCTGCGCTCCGATGCTCGGGACGCATGTGTCCGGCCACCATCCTGATGGCCGTAAGCAAGACGGCGGCATCATCCCCATAACCGACCAATGGAAGCATGTCGGGCACCAGGTCGAAAGGCAAAAGAAAATAAGCGAGGGCGGCGACCAGCGCCGCTTTCACCTGCAGCGGCGTCCTGTGGTCGAAGGCGCAATAGTATGCGGCCAGAAGGTCCTCGGCGAAGGGCAGACCCGCGGCGACGCGCTTGGCCTTTCCCCAGAACTCGCGCCGTACGCGTTCGGCCTGCTCAGATATGTCACGACTAGACATTCGTGCGCTGGCTGCGCCCGTGGACATTGGTTTGCTCCGTTCCTCTTGCCCGCCCTACCGCAGGCTCGGGTGACATGGATATGACGATGTAGGGAGGAGGCGCGCCCCCTTCCATAGCTTCGACCGTGGCAAAGTCTCGCTCACCTGCCCCATAGACGCGTGACGAGCGGGCACTCTCGCCAATCTGCCCGGCTCCGATCCCCCCGATCAGGCGGGGGGTGCTCGGGCGCTTGGAAGCGCGATCGGCCGGCTACACTATCTTGTCTGCTTCATTTTGCCTGCTCCGCGAGCCGGTCCATCTCCTGCGCAAGCTTGATATCGCGCTCGGTGACCCCGCCAGCATCATGGGTGGCGAGCGTTACCTCGACCTTGTTGTAGACATTGAACCACTCGGGATGATGGTCGAGCTTTTCCGCGATCAAAGCCGCCCGAGCCATGAAACCGAACGCCTCGTTGAAGTCCTTGAAAGCGAATTTCCTGCTGATGGCGTCGCGACCGTCGACTTCGGCCCATCCATCAAGCCTGGCGAGCGCTGCCTGGCGCGCACTGCCGGTCAGTTTCTCGGCCATACCGGAGCTCCTGTTGGCGCAATCGCCGCGCCAGACCGGCGGATTGCCTGGCGCGGGTTGATGACTATATTGCCGGCGAAAGCGGGCCCTTGCGGCCCGCATTGGTTTTCATTCCACCATGAATCTGCGCAACGTTGCAATCATCGCTCATGTCGACCATGGCAAGACCACTTTGGTCGATCGGCTGCTCCAGCAGTCGGGAGCGCTGCGCGAAAACCAGCGTGTCGCCGAGCGCGCGCTGGACTCCAATGACCTCGAGCGTGAGCGCGGCATCACCATCCTTGCCAAGGTAACGTCCATCCTCTGGGAGGATACCCGCATCAACATCGTCGATACCCCTGGTCACGCAGATTTCGGGGGCGAGGTGGAGCGTATCCTCAACATGGTCGATGGCGCGCTGGTGCTGGTGGATGCCGCCGAAGGGCCGTTGCCGCAGACGAAGTTCGTGGTCTCCAAGGCGCTCAAGGTTGGCCTCAAGCCCATTGTCATCATCAACAAGGTCGATCGGCCGGATGCGCGGCCGGCCGCGGTGGTCAACGAGGTATTCGATCTTTTTGCCGCCCTGGACGCGAGCGAGGAGCAGCTCGATTTTCCCATCCTCTACGGCTCCGCCAAGCAGGGCTGGATGGCCGCTGCGCCCGAAGGCCCCAGAGACCGCGGCATGACTGCGCTGTTCAATCTGGTCATCGAGCACGTGGCGGCCCCCAGCGTCGAGGAGGGACCGTTCCGGATGCTGGGCACCATTCTCGAGGCCAATCCCTATCTGGGGCGCATCGTCACAGGGCGCATCACCTCGGGAATGGTGGAACCCAATCAGAGCGTGAAGGTCATCGATCGCAACGGCAAGCACATCGAGGAAGGGCGTGTCACCAAGGTGCTGGCGTTTCGAGGTCTCGAGCGCACCGGCGTGGAACAAGCCTTTGCCGGCGACATTGTCGCACTTGCCGGCCTGCCGGAGGCGACGGTTTCCCACACCATCTGCGCGCCCGAGGTCAGTCAGCCGCTGCCCGCGCAACCGATCGATCCGCCGACGCTCGCAATGACATTCCGGATCAATGACTCTCCGCTCGCCGGGACTGATGGCGACAAGGTGCAAAGCCGGGTTATCCGCGAGCGCCTGTTGCGCGAGGCGGAAGGCAATGTCGCGCTCCGCGTCAGTGAATCGACCGAGAAGGACTCCATGGAGGTGGCGGGCCGGGGCGAGCTGCAGCTCGGCATCCTCATTGAGACGATGCGCCGCGAAGGATTCGAGCTCTCCGTATCTCGGCCGAAGGTGCTGCTCGAGCGCAGCGTGGACGGTGACCTGATGGAGCCGATCGAGGAAGTGGTCATCGACGTCGACCAGGAGCATACCGGCATAGTCGTGGAGAAGCTTTCGGGCCGCAAAGGCGAGATGGTCGAGATGCGACCCTCGGGTGGAGGTCGCACGCGCCTGGTGTTCCATGCGCCTACGCGCGGCCTGATCGGATACCAAGGCGAGCTGCTCACGGACACGCGCGGCACGGCGGTCATGAACCGGCTGTTTCACCGGTACGAGAGCTATCGCGGCGAGATTGCGGGCCGCCGCAATGGTGTCCTGATATCGAACGATCAGGGCGAGGCGGTTGCCTACGCGCTGTGGAACCTGGAAGATCGCGGACCGATGATGATCGAGCCCGGCTGGAAGGTTTATCGTGGAATGATCATTGGCGAGCATACCCGCGGCAACGATCTCGAGGTCAACGTGCTCAAGGGAAAGAAGCTCACGAATATCCGCACCCATGCCAAGGACGAGGCGGTACGGCTGATCCCTCCCATCCAGATGACGCTGGAGAAGGCGCTCGCCTATATCGCCGACGATGAGCTGGTGGAGGTCACCCCAAAAGCGATCCGGCTGCGCAAGAGGCTGCTCGATCCCAACGATCGCAAGCGGGAGGTCCGGCGCAAGGAACGTGCGGCGTAATCCGGTCACGCAATCTCAGACTGCGAATCATCCGAGAGATGCTCTCTTGTGAAGCTCTGCTCCTGAGCGGAGTTTGCGGGCGCAGCCGATAGAGCCGCAGCGCAATGGCGCAATTTTTCTCCAGCCTGCGTGTCGTCACGGCCACATGCGATGATGGCGCCAACTTCTCTCGATTTTTCGCGGGTTTATGCGGGGGCCTCGGTCGCGCCGGAGGCCTGGAATCCGGGGTGGGCATGCTGCCGTTAACCTCGGGTTAAACATAGCTCTTGAAGGAACGCTCCGTGCTTGCTTGTATCAGCACATGAGCACGATCCTTATCGAGGTCCGTCGCGCCAAGCCGTCAGATGCAACGGCTGTTGCCGCGACGCATGACGAGGCGTGGAGGGGCGCCTACCAGGGAGTCATCCCGGGCCCCGAGCTCGACAAGCTGATCAACCGGCGCGGCCCGCAGTGGTGGGACAGCGCCATTCGCAAGGGCAGCCGCATCGCCGTGCTCGCCTTCGGCGATACCATCGCCGGCTACGCCAACTATGGGCGCAACCGCGCGCGCAGCCTGTATTACGACGGCGAGATTTACGAGCTCTATCTGCGCCCGGAGTTTCAGGGCCTGGGCTTCGGCCGCAAGCTCTTCACCGCTGCGCGCCGCGACTTGGCGCAGAGTGGCCTGCAAAGCCTCGTGGTCTGGGCGCTTTCGGACAACGAGCCGGCGGTCGGCTTCTATCGCGCGCTTGCCGGCAAGGCGGTGGCACGCTCATCCGAACGCTTCGGAGCTCGCGTCCTCGACAAGGTCGCGTTTGCCTGGGCAAGCTGACGCCTTACGTACCGCAACGGCGTTGACTTGTCCGCGTGACATGCTCGATTCATCAATTCCATAAGGGTGACGCATTGCGTCGCCCTTTTGCCGTGCGCCGCGGCTGATCAGGGAAACGACCCGAGTTGCGTAGCGGCGACCTACCGGGTCGCCCTTCATCCATTGGTCGGCAGATGCCATGCGGCGACAGGGGCGCGGCAATACCTCGCCCCTACGAATTTTGGTGGTGTCTCATTCCCGGTCCGCGCTGGCCTGCCGGCTCAGCGCTGGCGGCGCGAGCCCCGCCTGCGTGCAGGCAGCGCGCACCGTATTCGCGAGCAGGCACGCAATCGTCATCGGGCCGACGCCGCCTGGAACCGGCGTGATTGCTCCCGCAACCTCGCAGGCTTCCGAGAATGCCACGTCGCCGACGATGCGCGAGGAGCCGTCCTCATCGGTGATGCGGTTAATCCCGACATCGATGACCGTCGCGCCGGGCTTGATCCAGTCACCTCGCACCATCCGCGCTCGTCCGACAGCGGCAAAGAGGATATCGGCGCGACGGCAGACAGTCCGGAGATCGCGTGTCCTGGAATGGGCCACCGTGACAGTCGCATTCTCCGCGAGCAGGAGCTGCACGAGCGGCTTTCCCACGATATTGGAGCGTCCTACCACCACCGCTTCAAGGCCTTCGAGCGATGGATGCACGGTCTTGGCGAGGAGCACGCATCCCAGCGGCGTGCAAGGTGCGAGTGCGGGCAGCCCCACCGCCAAGCGGCCGGCATTGACGGGATGAAAGCCGTCGACATCCTTTGCAGGCTCGATGGCGGCGATCACCTTCTGGGAACCGATCTGGGGCGGCAGGGGAAGCTGCACCAGAATGCCGTTGACGCTGGGATCGGCATTGAGTCGCACGACCAGCGCCAGCAGGTCGGCTTCGCTCGTCGTCGCGGGCAGACGGTGATCAAAGGATCGCATACCGCTGCCGGCAGTCATCTTGACCTTGCTGCCGACATAGCTCTCGCTTGCGGGATTGGTGCCGACGAGAACGACCGCCAAACCCGGCACGATGCCGCGGTCGCGCTGCAACCGGTGCACTGCGTCCCTTACCCTGCCGCGCCAGTCCGCTGCGATCGCCTTCCCGTCGATGATCTGCGCGGCCATTCAGTAATCACGCCAGGTTGGCGCAGGAGGCGCGGGTGCACAGGCTTTCCATGGCACTGGCCAGAGCGGCAGGAGCACCTGCCACCCGCACGCGCTTGAGGCGGACGGTTGCGCCCGCCGCGATGCTGACTTGCCGCAGGGGAACGCCCAGCGACTTGGCCAGGAGCCTGACCAGCGCCGCGTTCGCCTCGCCTTCATGGGGGGCTGCTCGCACCCTTACCTTCAGCGCGCTGCGGCCATCGGCCAGCTGCTCGATCCCATCTATCGCATCGCGACCGCCTTTTGGCGTGAGCCGCACGACTATGCCGAGGCCTCCGGCCTCGGCGCGCCAAGGTCGAGGGGGGCTGGCCATCTACGCGAATAACGAGACGTAGAGCCATTCGATCAACACGCGAAGAAACATCAGCCCGATGATCAGAATCACCGGAGAAATATCAATCCCGCCCAGGTTGGGCATGATGGCGCGGATCGGGCGGAGCGCAGGCTCCGTGATCCGATAAAGAAAGTCCCAGATCATGCGGACGGTGTGATTGTAGCTGTTGACCACGTTGAACGCGATCAGCCACGACAACACCGCCGCGGCTATCAGCACGTAGATGTAGAGCGTGATGAGTGTGTCAATGAGCCAAAGAAAGGGATTGACCATTGGAATTCAGCCCCGCAATCGCCCGTGCCTGAAGCAAACGCCGGCAGGCCAAGCTGTGATAGTCGGCTCGCCTCGGCTACGTCAACGTAGCCTGCGACGCCGCCGATACCTGGACTTTTCCGGTTGCTGGTGCACGGCAGTGTCCTTGACTCCACAGGACCCTCGCCCTAAATGGCCCCGCACTCGCAGGTGCCCGGTTCGGGCTGCTTTTTGGCGGGGCCGTAGCTCAGTTGGGAGAGCGCCTCGTTCGCAATGAGGAGGTCAGGGGTTCGACCCCCCTCGGCTCCACCAGCTGAAAATCTCGACAGAGCGGGATTCGTCTGCACTTCTGGGGCAGCGGCGCCGCGCCTGCCCGGTGCGCGCAGGCGAGGTGCATGCGGAACTTGCCATGGGCGGTCCGCATTAACGCTGGATTTGCTGCGGGCAGCCGACTGGTTATCCAAATGGCGAATTTGTCGATTGCCACGAAATGCTGCGTGGTCGGCGGCGGTCCGGCCGGGATGATGCTCGGTTTTCTGCTGGCGCGCGCCGGTGTCGAAGTCGTGGTGCTGGAGAAGCACGCCGACTTTTTCCGCGATTTTCGCGGCGACACGGTGCATCCCTCGACCCTCGAGCTGATGTACGAGCTCGGCCTGCTCGATAAATTCCTCGCGCTCCCTCATTCGAAGGTCGATCGCCTCACCATGCAGGTCGGCGACGAGCTCCTGACTGTCGATTTCAGTCATCTGCCGACGAAGTGCAAATTCATCGCGCTGATGCCGCAATGGGACTTCCTGAACTTTCTGGCTGAGCAGGGCAAGCATTATGGGACGTTCCTTCTGAAAATGAGGACGGAGGCGATCGATCTGGTCAAAGACGGCGCTGGTGTCGTTGGCGTGCGTGCCAACACGCCGGACGGCCCGCTCACGATCCGCGCCGATCTGGTCGTCGGCTGCGACGGCCGGCATTCTACATTGCGCGAGCAGGCCGGCTTGCACGTCGACAGCCTCGGTGCGCCGATGGACGTGTTATGGTTCCGGCTATCGCGCAAGGACAGGGACAGCGATCAGACCATGGCGCACATCGAAGCGGGTCGCATGATAGTCATGCTGAACCGTACCGATTATTGGCAATGCGCCTATCTGATTCCCAAAGGCGGAATGGAGCAGGTCAGAAACAAAGGACTTCCTGCCTTTCGCCAAGCGGTCGCAGATCTATCGCCCTTTGTCGGCGACCGAGTTGGCGAGATCAGGGATTGGGACGACGTCAAGCTACTGACGGTCGGCGTCGACAGATTGCGACGGTGGCATGTGCCCGGCCTTCTCTGCATCGGCGACGCGGCGCACGTGATGTCGCCGATCGGCGGCGTCGGCATAAATCTTGCGGTCCAGGATGCCGTCGCTGCGGCGAATGTCCTCGCCAAGCCGCTGTTGGAGGGCTCGGTGACGGCAGATCGGTTGGACGAAATCCAGAAGCGACGACTTTTCCCCACCCGTATCGTTCAGATCGCCCAGCTCATGTTGCAAAACCGCCTCATTGGCCCTGCGCTCGAAAGCCGTGGGCGGCTGCGGGCGCCGCTGATAGTCAGGTTGTTGCAGTGGCCAATATTGCGCAGCATTCCCGGCCGGCTGTTCGGGCTCGGTGTCCGGCCGGAGCACATTCAAACGCCCGGCGCGGCGCGGACCTGAGATTTCTTGCTCCCGAATTGAAGGGCAAACAGTTTTGGCCGCAAGAAACGAAGTGCGGCGACCTCGATCGGGCCTTACCTGCATCTCGGTAAACAGGATCGAAGGAGAACGGGCGATGAGCTTCCGCATCAGCGGCCTGCCGGCCGAGAAGTTTCGGCGTCTTTTCGAGCTTTCCGATGAAGAGCTGGCGGCACAGGGCGCAGTCCGCAGAATTGCCGATGCGCGAAGCCCCGGCTACCCCTGCCGTATCAGCCTGACCGATTCGAACGAAGGCGACGAGCTGCTGCTCGTCAACTACGAGCACCATCCGGTCGATTCCCCGTATCGCATGCGATTCGCCATCTATGTCCGCAGGGACGAGGAAATGTATGATGCCGTCGACCAGGTGCCTGAGCAATTGCGTATTCGCCAACTGGCCGTACGCTCGTTCGACAACGACGGCATGATGGTCGGCTGGGAGCTGGTCAGTGGCCGGGAGCTGGAGGCTGCAATCGAACGGCTATTTGCCCAGCCAAGGTCGCGATACCTTCACGTGCACTACGCAGCGCCCGGCTGCTATGCCGCCCGCATTGATCGGGCCTGACGTGGCTGCTCAAAACGGCTTCCTGCGCGAAGGGCATTTCTTTCGCGCAAACACAAGGAGCCAGCAGGCGGCAGAGGGAACCAAGGAGGCGGCATTGCATTTGCGCAACATGCGAATGGTGTTGCGCGCCCTCGATAGGCGAATTCGGCAATACTACTCATCGTTGTTAAGCGATGTTCCCCAGGAGCTCGTGAACGTGCTGCGAGGACGGTTGTCCGCTCGCGAGGCTCCGAAAGAGGAGTCCAAGCTGGATCGCGTCCGGCCGGGCGCAATGCCGCGCGTTCGAATGCCCCAGACGCGCAGGCGGGAGAGGTGAAGTCGCCGGAAGACCGCAGCACTTTCTGGCATTCGACTGGCGCACAAGGGAGTCGCCTTCAGCCTCTCTCCGATCAAACAACCCTTTACCGCCACGCGATCCGCCGGGAAAACTCAAGTAGCCCCCCGGTAATGGCGGCCGTTGACCCCGGTTCGATGCCGGAACCATGCTCCGCGGGCTCCGCAGCCGGGTCGAATGCCAGGGTCCGACCCTGGCATGCAGCCGCACTCAACCTTTGGCATATTCAGGGTGCGCTCCACACGCATGTCCCTGTAAATCCCTGTAAAGGGGGGCGGGGGGAAGCTCCAAGATCTTAAAAATAACGCAAATTCAACGACTTATGCCATAAGGACGAAGCTAAAAACAGGGCGGAAACAGGGACGGAACAGGGACGGAAACAGGGACGGAGCAGAGAATCGCAAATCCCCGCCGCAGCAACAGCACCTGCCGAAGGTCGCTTCGAGGGAGCAGCACACGACGAGCTCCCCCGCGCGCTGAACCATCAGATCGGATGGGGACGGACATCATGCGCCGTCGCGGAGCCGGCATGCAAAAAGCCCGGCGCGGCTTTCCACCCGGGCTTCCTACACAAGTTCCAGATTACACTTCTTAACACGAGTCGAGTTTCAATGCAAGAGAAATTTTCGTCGAGAAATTTTCGTCGAAATTTTCTGCGAAAATTTTCTGAGGCGAAAATTCCTGCGGCATCTTCGCGGAGCCCGGACATCTGCCGCATAACGCCTGCGCGCGCAACTCGTCGTACTGACGGCCCGCCGTGCGTTACCCGTGATTTTGTTCCGGTCGGAGGTTACTTTCCGGCCTTGGAGGCCCGGCTAAAGGCGCCGGTGTCGTACAATCGGTGCGATCTGCGATGCGAGTGAAACCGGCGCGGGGCAAGCCGCGTACCGGTCGAGGACTCAACTGCCGGTAAGCCGAGCCTACTAATCCGCGGGTCCCAGCACCTGCATGAGCGGCAGGAGCTTGTCGTAGTACTTCGAGACCAACGCGATGTTTTCCTTGAACGCAATGGGCTTTGCGCCCTTGAGTGCCGCCTCGAGCTCCGCCAGGGTGTCTTTTTTTGCTGCGTCCGAGACGGATTTGTCCGCCTTGAGCGCCTCGATCTCCTCCCTGACCTGCTCAGGTGGCTCGGTGAACTTCCTGGTCTGCGGATCGATGTGGGACATGATTATCGCGATGTTCATCGACACGTCGTCGTATTCGGCGAGGCTTGCAAAGCCGTTCTTCTTGGCAACGGCCTCCGCCTGCGCCTTCACCTTCGGGTCCGAGTTGTCCACATTCGCCCCATAGAGCCTCGCCATCTCGTCGTCGGCGGCCATGAATCCCTGAATATGCCTATCGGTGAGCTTGATCTGGTTCATGTCCTGCGCAGCGACCGCGCCGGGATGACACAGAGCAAGACTGAAAAGTGCGGGAAAGAACGCCAGGAGAAAGCTCCGACAAATCGAAACTGCGAATCCGTTTCGAATGAGCGACATGGCATGACCCTCCATCGCGAATTCATCGCTGCGCCCACTATTGTTGAGGCAATGCTCTTTCAAACTATTCGGACTGAAGGGCTCTCTCTACCCTGATCCACGGCATCGTCATTGTAGGATTACGCGCCAGCATCGTCGAGAAATGTGCGCACTGCATCGGCGAGCCCGAGCGGAGTCTCGCCGTCAATATCATGGCCGCTTTCCAGCTCGATCATTCTAACGCCCTGGTTGAGCGGGCGTACGTTGTCAATGGTTTCGGGCGCGAGCATGTCCGACCTCTTGCCGCGGATGACGGGCGCCGGCACCCGCGTATCAGCCCGCATGGACCAGAGGAAGACAGGCACCGGACGCGGACGAGCGCACCCGAGCTATGCCGCTCCGCTCGCGGATTTGCGATTGCGGCCCGGACTCGAGGCCGTAGGCGCGTCGCTGTCCCGGAGAGATTGAGCCTCCAAGGGGCTCCCAACCCGCCCTGTGATCTCGGTCAGTGCGCTTGCGGGTTGTGCGCCGCGGCGGCGATCAGCAGAATGAGGACTTCATTCACCTGCTCGAGTGCCCCCACGACGTCGCCGGTCTGGCCGCCGATCTGCCGCACGGTCGCCCATGCCATCGCGGTGGTTGCCGCGGCCAAGAGAAGGAGGGCCGAAACGCCCGCGGCGGGATTCAGCCCGGCGATGAGAGCAGCCGCACCGATAACCCACGCCATGGCTGCGCTCTCCGGCGATGGGGCACCCGCGGCTGCGGAAAGACCGTCGCTCCGCGCCGCCGGAACGAGCCGCATGAAGCTCGGCAAAGGCGCACGCGCGGCGGCATGCGAAGCGATGAGAGCGAACGCAACTGAGCGCGGATCCGCGATCGTCGCGAGCGCGCTCCATCGCAACAGCAAAGAGCCCAGCAGCGCGCAGGCCCCGTAGGTCCCGAGCCGGCTGTCGCGCATGATCCCAAGCTTCTGCTCGCGGTCCTTCCCTCCCCCGAACCCGTCGGTCGTATCCGCCAACCCGTCCTCATGCAGGCAGCCGGTGATCGCCATCGCAGACGCAAGCGCAAGGGCAGCCGCGGGCCCCGACGGCATGCCGATCCGAGCCATCGCCCCATAGACGACGGCACCGATCGCCCCCACGCCCAGACCCGCAACCGGGAGCGCCCAACTGGCGCGAGCGAGATCGCGTCCATCGATCGCGCTGGAATCCGCGAGCGGAAGGCGGGTGGAGAACAGCAGACTGACCGTGAGGTCTGCCATGAGGGTGCGAAGCCATGCGCCAAGCCTCTTCATGTTGCCGCACGTCCCACCGCGTTATAGGCCCAGCTTCAAGAACATTGTTATATCGCAATTGCCATGGCCGAATTTACCTCGCTCGAGGAGCTGCGGGCGTGCTGTATCGACTTGCCCGGCGGCAGCCCGGCTGCTGCAGCCGAGGTCGGGCGCCGCGACGCGGAGCTTACCAAGCCGGCGCGCAGCCTGGGCCGATTGGAAGATCTTGTGGCCTGGCTTGCCCGTTGGCAGGAGCGAAGTCCGCCCAGTCTCGATCGAGTCGAGCTTCTGGTCTTCGCCGGAAATCATGGGGTGACGGCGCAGGGCGTCTCTGCCTATCCCGCAGATGTCACGGCGCAAATGGTGGCAAATTTCGCCGCCGGCGGCGCAGCAATCAATCAGCTGGCCAGGGTGACTGCAGCGCAGCTGCGCGTGCACGCCCTCTCTTTGGATCGACCCACTGCCGACTTCACCCTGCACCCGGCAATGGACGAGCGGACGTTTCTTGCCGCCGTAGCCGCGGGGTACGACGCCGTCCCCGCGAGCTGCGACCTCCTGTGCCTGGGTGAGATGGGTATCGGCAACACGACCGTCGCTGCAGCCCTCGCCGCGGCGCTGTTCGGCGGTGGCGGCCCACGCTGGGCAGGCCGTGGCACCGGCATCGATGAGCAAGGCTTGGCGCGCAAACGGGCGGCGATCGACAGGGCGCTCGCGCTCCATGCCGACGCGCTCCGCGACCCGTTGCTGATCGCTGCGAGCTTGGGGGGACGGGAGCTCGCCGCCATTCTGGGCGCGGTGCTGGGCGCGCGGAGACGATCGATCCCGGTGGTGCTTGACGGTTTCGTGTGTACGGCGGCGGCGGCGCCGCTCAAGAGGCTCAACCCGCAAAGTCTCGCGCACACGCTGGCGGGCCACGTCTCGGCTGAAGCAGGGCATCGCAAGCTGCTCGAGGAGCTCGAGCTCTCACCCCTTCTCGACCTTGGGATGCGGCTGGGTGAAGGCTCCGGGGCCGCCATCGCCATATTGGTGCTCCGCGCAGCGCTCGCTTGTCACACCGGGATGTCGACTTTCGCCCAAGCCAAGGTATCGGAGGGGCTTGTGCCGCGCGACCAGTAGCGGCTCGGTACGACGGCCCGTACCCCTGATCTCGCCTCACTCATCCGTGCTTGATCTCAGGGTGAAGAGATCGCCGGAGCCGGCATCGGATCCGGTATAGACGATCTTGTCGTCGTCGATGCGCCGCGCGGCTGGCGTCAGCCGCGCCACCTCCTGCTTGGTGCGGTCGAAGATGTGGATAACCGTGTGCCCCGCCAGAATCAGATAATCGGCGATGATGCGCCGGTGACAGCGCCACCACAAAAGCTCGGAGCACATGATAGAGCAGTGCTTGGCCGAGCCAAGCTGCTCGAGCCGGGTAAGCCCCTCGTGGAACGGATCCGTCATGGCGTAATCGGCAAAGTTGCGGAAACTCTGATTTTGCCAGAACGTATTGGGCGAGGCGGCAAGCATGCGCCCGCGCCGACCGCCGAGCTCGGGGACGTGGACGTACTCGATTCCATGTCCACTGAGCGTCTGCGGCAACGTATTCCTATTGAATTGCGGGTTGGTGCGCGAGCGCGGAATGGCCCGCACATCGACGAGCGCTCCAATCTCGCTGCTCTCGAGTATTTGGATGAGCTCCGCAGCCGAGCGGGTGGAATGGCCGATGGTAAAAAATATCGCCAAGAACGACCTATATCATCCGAGAGCGGCGCTCGCTGCTGGGCTCGATGCCTCGACCGTGGCTCCTTATCGTGGCGCATCAGGACGATGAAGCAATTGCGTGCGGGGGCCAGCTTGTTCGATCGAACGGGTTGTCTGTAGCTCCGGCCACCGATGGCGCGCCGCGCAATCTGCCGGATGCTGCGGTCGCGGCGCCCTGCCTACTCCTCCGGCTGCGTTGTGAATGCGAGTGGATAACCGGCTCTACGGCCGGCTTCGGTTCCTTCCGTTGCCTTGGTCTCGGCGACATCCTTGGTGAACACGGCCACGACGCAGACACCGCGCTTATGCGCCGTCATCATCACCCGGTAGGCTTGGTCCGCGTTCATGCGGAACACGCCCTTGAGGACCGTCACCACAAACTCACGCGGCGTGTAGTCATCGTTGAGCAAAATGACCTTATAGAGCTTCGGACGTTGCGTCTTCGGCCGAACCTTCGTGCGCGGGCGAGTAGCAATATCCGCCATGGGCGCCTCCGAGCTCACGCGGTATGCGACTGGTACGATTCTAGCGTTGCGGATCGGAATTGCCACCCTCCGATGGTCAACGGATATTGCCGAGCTTGGGATCCGACGAAGCGGTTGTTCGGGACAGCTCGGCTGAGCTGTGGAAACTTGCCTGCAACCGGCTTACGCGCCGGTTGACGCATGAGCGCCGCCGCTTAGTCTCGTCTTTATGCTGGAGGCTGCTGATTCGAAGCGCGGCGGAGCACGGACGGCGCGGACCGGCGCGGGTGGACGTCGCAGCACCCACAAGGCGCGTAACGTCCTCGATCGACCGGCGGTGCTGGGCTGGCGCACCACGGACGAGGACGAGATCGCGCTGCGCCGCTGGCGCGGTCGTACCGAGATCGTCGCCATCGCGGCCTTGGAGCCGGAGCATTCCGCCTTCGGCACCTACCGTGCCCAATCGGGCAGCGGCAATTTCTATGAGGTGGAGATACGCAGCCTCGCCGAGCCGCGCAATTCCTGCGGGTGCATCGACCACCGGGTGAACGGCCTTGGAACGTGCAAGCACATCGAGGGTGTGATCGAGGCCCTGCGCCGGCGCGGCGCCGGCGCGCTTCGCGAAGCAGGGAGGCGCGGCAGCCCCCGCGTGGAGATTTTCGTGGACCGTGCCGGTGGGGCAACGCCAAAACTGGCATGGCCCGCCGGTAACGCCCGGGGCATGCGCGAGGCGCGCGAATGGCTCGCTCCGTTCATCCTGCCGGACGGCAGCCTGACTCCGGAAGCCGACGCAATTGAAGCTCTCATTTCGGCGTGGCGGACTGCGCCCGCGAGCATTCGCCGCCGCATCCGGGTGTCGCGCCATTTTACTCCATGGCTCGAGCGTGTGCAGCGGCAGTCCTCACGCGAGCAGGCGCGCGCGGGCTTCCTCGCCGAGGTCGAGGCCGGAACGGCTAGTTTCGACCTGCTGCACTACCCGCTGCTGCCGTACCAGCGCGAAGGCATGCTGCACCTCGCCTTTGCTGAACGCGCGCTGCTCGCCGACGAGATGGGGCTGGGCAAGACCGTGCAGGCGATTGCAGCTTGCGAGCTGCTGGCGCGGCGCAAAGGTATCGAGCGCGTTCTGGTGGTCTGTCCCACCTCGCTCAAGGCGGAATGGGAGGAGCAGATCGCCCGCTTCGCCGCGCGGGAAGCGCGCCCGGTGTTCGGGCTGCGGCCGGCGCGGCTTGCCGCCTATCGCGAGCCCGCATTCTTCACCATCGTCAACTACGAGCAGGTGTGGAACGACGCGCGGGATCTCAACGAGATACTTCGGCCTGACATCATCGTGCTCGACGAGGCTCAGCGGATCAAGAACTGGCAAACCAAGACTGCACGGCAGGTCAAGTCGCTGCGCTCCCCATATGCCTTCGTGTTGACCGGCACCCCGGTCGAGAACCGCATCGACGAGCTTTACTCCATCGTTCAATACCTCGATCCCGAGCTGGTAGGTCCGCTGTTTCGGTTCAATCGGGACTTCTACGAGCTCGACGAGAGAGGCCGGCCGGTCGATTACCAAAACCTTTCGCAGCTGCGAGGACGGCTGCAAGGCGTGATGCTGCGCCGGCGCAAGTCCGATGTGGAATCCGAGCTTCCTGGCCGAACTGTGAAGAGCTTCCTCGTGCCGATGACCGAGGAGCAGCGGCTGCGTTACGAGGACTACCATGAGCCTGCTGCTCGTCTGATCGCGCAGGCGCAGCGCCGCCCGCTCCGCCAGGAGGAGTTCGAGCGGTTGATGATGCTGCTCGGCTGCATGCGCATGGTGTGTGATACGCCCGCGATTCTCGACCCGTCTTGCCGGATCAGCCCCAAGCTCGAGGAGCTCGAAGGCATTCTGGGCGATCTGCTGGAAGACCCGGAACGCAAGATCATCGTGTTCTCCGAGTGGGAGCGCATGCTTGCGCTGGTGCGCGAGCTCGCGATCGAGATGGGCGTGGAGACGGCTTGGCATACGGGGTCAGTGCCGCAGCAGCGCCGGCGCGCAGAGATCATGCGGTTCAAGCAGGACCCGGCTTGCCGCCTCTTTCTGTCGACCGACAGCGGCAGCGTGGGGCTTAATCTGCAAGTTGCAAGCGCAGTGGTGAACGTCGACCTGCCCTGGAACCCGGCCAAGCTCGAGCAACGCATTGCCCGCGCGTGGCGGAAGAACCAGACACGCTCGGTAACGGTGGTCAATCTCGTCTGCGAAGATTCGATCGAGCACCAGATTTTGCATCTGCTCGGGCAGAAGCAGGCTTTGGCCGACGGCGTGCTGGATGGCCAGGGCGATCTTGCAGCTCTCAAGATGCCGTCCGGCCGGGCGGCCATGATCGAGCGCATGCAGGCGCTGATGCAAACGCGAGTGCCGCGCATTGTCAGTGCCGAGGAAGCGCTCGCAGCGGAGCTGCGCCAGCGCTACGGCGAGCGGGCGCTGCTGATCGAGGCGCGCGCCGCCGCTGATGGCCGCATGCGCATCCTTGCCGTGCTCGACGTGGACGGTGACACGCTCGCAGCTGAGACCAGGCGCCACGAAATCCGGGGCGATACGGCCCCCGCCGTCGAGGTGATCGACAAGCCGACCTGGCTCACGATGCGCCGGCTGGCCGCGGGCGGGATCATCACCATGGCCGAGAGTCAGGCGTGTGTGTTCCACCAGGCACCCGAGCTGGCGGGATCCGGCGAGAGCAGCTCCGACGCCCCTGCCCGTGTCGGCGCGCTGCGTGCCCAGGCCGAGCGCGCCCTCGGCATGGCGCGTGCGCTTTCCGGCGGCGGCTTCTCGGACGAGGCTTTTCCCCTGGTGGCCAAGGCGATCGCCGCCGGTGCGGCGGCCCGGCTCGCCGCACTCGGTGAGCTTGCGGTCGGAGCCACATTGGCCAGCCCCATGCAGGTGCATGACCTGGTCGAGCGCGGCGCGCTGATGCCGCAAGCGGAGACGGCGTTGTCCGCGCTCTGGTCCGCGGCGAGCGGAAAGGCCGTCGTGGATCTCGCCTCCGCCATCGAGACAGGCGCGCGTGTGATCGCGACGCTCGGCGATGCCGATGTCGCGAAAGCGGCATAGTCTCAGATCGGCACTGCCATTGCCTCGAAGGCGCTGTCGCAATTGACCAGGTCTACGCGCTTCTGCACGATGCGCAGGCTATCACCATCACGTCGCAGGTGATGGCGCTGCCGCCCGGCGAAGATGCGCTGCTGGTCGTCGCGGCACCCCACCATGATCACGTTGGAGCTGACGACGTATTCCCCGATATCCGCGTCGGCGCTGTCGATCCGCAGGTTGCCGATGAGATGCACCGTGCGCGAGGGCGGCGTCTGCACGTGAATGCGCGGATGCTCCAGCCGCTCGATACGCGTGCGCATCAGGGCGAGGTCGTCATAGAACAGAGAGGCTTGGTCGAACGGGCTCTGCTGGTCCTGAACTGCCGGGACCCAATAGGCGCCGTCCTCGGCAAAAAGCCCCATCCACTCGCGAAACCGCCGTTCATCCAGGAGACGGGCCTCGTGCTCCACGAAGTCGGCAAGCTGTGCGCGGTCCACGCTCATAGTCGACAGCGGGTTACTTCCTGAAAAGATGCCTGGGTAGTCCTGATTGACGTATCATGGACGCGAGCGTGTCAGGCTTGATCTCGTCTCCGAGCGAATGAAATGCGACGGTGACCATGCAAACCCGACCGTTGATCACGCCGCGGTATCGGCGATGGCTCGTGGCCTTGCGAGGCAGCTCAACGAACCCGTAAGCCTCGATAATTGCGATGAATTCCCTGAAGGTACATTCAGGCGGGGCACGCTACGGGAAACCCAATGGCTGCAATGTGATGGGCATCCTGACCCGAAATGGCGCATCTGAACAAACGCCAGCCCCATAGGAGGCGGACATGCAGCGGAGCTCGCCGGGACAACAGCCGCGCACGGTCGGGCTCGGGCTCCGCGGCTGCGGCTTCGATATAGCCCCAGATGGCTTGAGCCAACTGCGAGCGCGTCTCCTCGAAAGACCGGCCTTGAACGGCCAGATCGAAATCAAGGCAAAATGCTTCCCACTGATCGCCGCTGCCGCGAGCAATGCAGTAAAGGTCACGTCGCGCGCTCGTCTGTTTGCCGCCCCCTGCTTTTGGCGCATTCCTTGGGTTATTTGCTTCCGGCTCTCGATGCTCAGACACGGTGCACCCTCCATCGCAAATTTTGCTATAAGATAATGCGGCGGCGCATAGCAACAACCACCACGCGCGCCGGCGTTGAAGGAAGCTCCGAAAGCTGGCTCTGGCGGCCGGATCTATGTGGCTGGCGGAGCCCAGCCACGAATGCCGGGTCAAGAGTTACCGGACGGGCGCTGCCCCTCGCGCATATAGCCGAGCCAAGCCTTGTACTGGGCGCGCACGACCATCTCGTGAGTGGCGAGCGCGCGCGTGGCGTTGAGCTCGCGGTCCGGCTCCTCGTCTCCGAGTCCGCGCGAGATATCGACCCAATCGGTCATCCGGCTGCGCAGCCCCTTCTGAGCTCGCACGAATGCTTCAAGGTCGTCTGTCTGCACGAACGATGCGGCGGAATGCGTGACGTTGAGCAGGCGAATGTTGCCGAAGCTCATCGCCGCCGGAGCGCCCACGAGGCGAACAGGATAGACGTTGACCTCGGTGCGGTCGACCGCAACGGGCTTGATCACCCGGACGTGGATGTTGAGCCCCATGATCGACATGTTCGGGTAGACGAGCGAATTGTGCAGGCGCGGTGTGAGAATTTGCCTCGCGCGCCCGGGGCCCACTTTCTCCGCCAGCACGCGCCGGTACTCGTCATAGGCAGGACTTGAGCGGTTTTCGTCGTCAAGCGACGTATTGCTCGTCCAGCCGTGACCGTTCCCTGCGATATAGCTTTTCCGCTCCCTCCATGAGCTTGCCGTCTGCCTCCTCTCGGTCTCGACCACCGTCGCGCCCTTTTGATCCCCTTCGCGCCGAGCGAACTGCACGCCTTGCTTGTTCACCGTGGAGGCGTGTCCAAACGGCACGTGATAGGAATCGAGGACGTTTTCGACCTGCAGCTTCCAATTCCCGTTGTAGACGTAGCGATGCATGCCGGCATCGAGGGCAAGCTCGGCCTCAGGAGCGCGGTCCACGAGGTCATCGATATTACCCTTCACCGGACCGACGTGATCCTCGAAGCTCAGCCCCTTCTCGGCAAGGCTCGCAAAAATGAAGCCACGATATTCTCCGACGCGCGGCGCCCGAGCGAGGCCGAACGCCGCCTTGTCGAAACCAGCCGCACACCCTTCCGGAACGGGTACGGCCGCAAGGCGCCCATCCGTATCGAAGGTCCAGCCGTGATAGCAGCAGGTCAAGCGCTGGGCACTGCCTTTGCGTTCGTTCACCACCTTGGCACCACGATGGGTGCAACGATTGAGGAGCACGTGCACGGTGCCGTCGTGATGGCGCACCATGATGACGGGCTGTCGCCCAAGCTCGGTGGTGATGTAATCGCCGGGTTGCGGCACCTGGCTGGCGTGACCCACGAACAGCCACGCACGGCCGAAGATGCGCTCCATCTCCAGCTCGAAGATGTCGGGGTCGGTGTAGACGTTCCGATGCACTCGTCCCGGCTCGATCAGAGCAGCAATCTGTGTGTCGCTTCCGTTGCGCATTGGTGATCGGCCGTTTCGCAGGGGGGCGGCATGAGGGGACCCCAAAAACGCTTTGCGTTTTTTGGGAGCCCCGACTCGCCCCTACGGAGGTTGGCGGTGTTACTCCGCGGCTTGATGAGCGTACTGCTGCACGTTCATGTTGACGAGCGCCAGCGGCGAGGCCGCCTCCTCGAGCATGCCCCAGCTCTTGAGCCAGTCATAGGTACGCTGCATCTCCTCGAGCGGGATCGGCGCGGGATCGCAGACGACCAGCCGGCTCTCGCGCAGCTCTTCGACCTTGAGCGCGGCGACCTCCGGATCGTTCTTGGCATGATAGTCGATGAAATAATGCAGATAGCCGCGTCTGTCGGCATTGATCCGGCGTACGGCCTCGCGCACTGCCCGGTTGAAAGCGGCATAGGTCGGCGCATCGACCCGATCCGAGGCGACCTCGGTGCCATGGAAAAGGGCGGAGCAAATGATGCGGCAGCCTTTCTTCTCGGCCAGCGTAACATGGGGCTCGGTCAAGGTGGTGGCGTCGATCTCCCCGCGCATGAGGGCATCGAGCCGGTACCGTGAGCCGTTCGGCGCGCGGCAAAGCTTGATCGTCTCGCGCGGCACGAAGCCCTCCAGCATGTGCAGTGCGATGTAGTGGGTGCCGAAATAGAACGGCACCCCGATGGTCTTGTCGGCGAGCTGCTGTGGCGTGAATACCGGCGAGTCGGGAGCAACGACCAGGGCGGCGTAGGCGATGATCGCGCGGCGGCCGAGTTGGCGGCTGCCGGTGCCGGTATCCTGCACGCGGCAGTAATTGCCCCACTCACAGGCATTGTACAGGTCGGCCTTGCCCTGCTCGAACAACTTGCCGTGGCTGGCAAAGGGGTCGACCCCCTTGGGGCTGGTCACATGCGGCTCGACCTTTTTCTCCACTCCCTTTTCCCGGTCGGCCCATTCGATCTGCAGACCTTCCCTTTCGAACAGGCCTTCATCATAGGCGACGAGCTCAGGCAGCCCCTGGAACGGGGCGGTGGTCTCCAAAACAAGCTTCTTCATCTCGATCTCCTGGAAATGCCTGCGCGGCGGGGGGCTTGCCCGGCTCGGCACAGTTGAATACCACGTCAGTATCGACGTCAAGCGGTCAACCCGTCCGATCGTAGGATTGTTCAACAATGGGCTACTCTCCTTCGCCGATCCGGCGGGACAGCGTGATCAGCCAGGCCGCGCAGGAAATCTGCCGCTATATCGAAGCGGAGCGGCTCACCCCCGGCGACGCGCTGCCGCCGGAGACCCGCCTGTCGCAGATGCTGGGTATCAGCCGCAATTCGCTGCGCGAGGCGCTGCGGGTGTTGCACGGCCTCGGTCATGTGGAGAAGACAGCTGGCCGGCGGGTCGTCGTCACCGCCGCGGCGCAAGGCGGAAAGAGCGTGTTCGACCAGAGTGTGCTGATCGAGGCGGCGCCGGTTGCCAACGAGGTGCGCTCGCATATTGCGCAAAAATGCGCCGAGCTTTCCGCCGAGCGCATCACCAATGCCGAGCTGCGCGAGCTCGAGGCAGGGCTCGCCACCCTGAGAACGGCGATCGGCCGCCAGGACATGACCGCCGCCAAGGCCGCGCACGACTCGTTCCACGCAGTCCTGCTCGCCAGCGCCAGAAACCCGCTCCTCGTGGCCATGTTCAACCAGGCTCAGGTGGCAAGGCTCTCCAACGTGTCGCCGCAGCACAAGGGCTTCTATGACCCACGTCACCTCGCCCACCATCGGGCGCTGCTGCGCGCCCTGCGCAAGCATGACGCTCGCGCCGCGGCGGCAGCCGTGCGCCGGCACTACCGGAGCCTCGGTCTCATGCTTGCCGTCGTGAGCAGAGCACGGCGCGGGGCACGACCCGGCCGCAGCGAGGCCGAAGCAAGGCCGCTGACGCTGTAAGACTTGCCTATGTAAGACTTGCTTATGTAAGACTTGCCTATGTAAGACTTGCCTACGCGCGAGCACGCAGCCGCTGGATCTGCAGCTGCGCCAGGAACGGCACCAGCGGGTGCGCTCCCATTCTCACGATCGAGGGAAGGTCGAGCGTGATCAGCGCCTCGCGCTGATCGGGCGGCAGGTGGAACTTGTCCGCGAAGGCGGGGGCGTCGGCGACGTATTGCGCCCGCGCGTCAGGGTCATGGGCAAGCCCGTGCAGGGCGGATGTCAGCTCCACGAGCTCGGGCTTGATCGCCGGGTAATGCGCGGCACGCTCCGCTTCCCGGTGTCCGCCGGTCCAGCCCAGCGAGGCATAGTTGTGATGCCAGCTCGGATCCATGGACACGATGTCGGGCTTGCGCTCGCCCAGCGCGCCGGCCGCGCAGGCCCAGCAGCGCAACTCGATGTTTCCGGTATCATCGAGCTCGGTCTCGTCGAATCCGATCAGCGACTTGAGATTGCCCGCCTTGAGCTTTTCGAGCAGCCGGTTGTCCCACGCCAGCTCCGGATCGGAGTAGCGATCGGTGCCGGGAAAATGCGACATGCCGCCGCTCGAAAGCACTACCGTCTTGAGACCCAGTGTCGTCACCGTGCGGGCGAGCGCCTGTCCGAAGGCGTAGCAGCGCTCCATCGTCGGCTGCGGCGGCAGATACGCATTCACGTAGATCGGCAGCACCGCATCGGTATGCCCGAGATGCGTGAGGGGAATGCCGATCGCGTAATCGATCTTGGCCGTGCTGGTGAAGGCGGGGTCGAAGCTCTGGCGATAGAGCTGGCGAACGATCTCGAAGCCGATCTCGCTCGGGATCTTCCAGTGGAACTTTCTGCCTGCAAATTCGCCGGTTGCCTCACCGCCGACATGCACGGTGAACGGCGGCGCTGCATTGTGAAAGAACTGCTCGGCGTGGTCGTTGGAGAAGATGATCCACAGGTCCGGTTCCAGCGCGCGCAGTTTCCTGCCGATATCCGCCGCCACTTCGCGCACGTGCTCCACGTTCTTCTTGTCCTCGGTCTGGGGCATGGTGAAGAACTGAGGCGCATGCGGCAGCATGGCGCCGCCGATCACGGTCGACATCATCATTGCTCTCCTTGACCTCGTACAGGGCGGGTTAGATTAGCGGCCAAGTCGCCCGAGCGACTTGGTCGCGTAACCCGCCGTCCGTCCAAGCGGCTCGACGGCGGATTACGCCTCGCCTCGCTCGGCTGATCAAATCCGCCCTACGCATTATTGTATCATCCGCTACAATCAGCTCGAGTCGCAATAACCTTGCCAGAAGCATCACGTGGGGCAGCAAAACACATCCTCACTGCGATCGGGCGAGGCTGTTCTGCTCCTCGCAGCCGTCGCCGTGGGCTGGGGAACAGCATGGCCCGTGATCAAGGCGATCCTGCAGGACGTGCCGCCGCTGTGGACGCTGCTGCTGCGCTCCATGGTCGGAACCACCACCTTGTTTGCGATCTCGATCGGCCGGAGATCTTTGAGCCTGCCGTTGCGCGGCGACATCGCCGTCGTGCTGAACGTCTCTCTCCTGCACATGGTCGCCTTCGCCGTTCTGGTGAGCGTCGGCCTTCAGTTCGTTCCGGCCGGCCGCTCGATCGTGCTTGGCTACACCACGCCGCTCTGGGTGAGCGCCGGCGCGCGCCTGTTCCTCGGGGAAGCGCTGACGCGCGCGCGCGTGGCCGGCATCGCCACCGGCCTCCTCGGCCTTGCGGTGCTGTTCAATCCTTCGAGCTTTCCCTGGCACGATCGCGCAGCGCTCACGGGAAATGTCCTGGTGCTGCTCGGCTCGTTTTGCTGGGCGGCGAGCATCCTGCACGTCCGCGCTCACCGATGGGTGTCCTCGCCGTTCGAGCTGGTCCCCTGGCAGGTGCTCCTTGCCACCTGTACGCTCGCCCCGTTGGCGCTCATGTTCGAGGGGTTGCCCCGTATCGATTGGAGTCCACGATTGCTCGCGCTGCTGCTCTATGGGGGCACGGCAGGGATCGCGTTACCGTATTGGGCGATGCAGATCGTCAACAAGAACCTGCCCGCAATCACAACCGCGCTTGCGCTGCTCGTGGTGCCGGTCGTCGGGGTTGCCTGCTCGGCACTTGCGCTGGGCGAGCCGATCACCGCCGGCCTGATCCTGGCCATGCTGCTCATCATCAGCGGCATTGCCATCGGCATGAGCGATTCGATCCTGCGGCTGTGGGCAGGGAAAGCGAAGGGGTGGCGCTGATCCTCCGGATTCCGATAATGAAGCTTGATGCGCTCGCTGCAAATGCGATTGCTGGCGCTTTGGCTCCTGCTCGCGATTTCCGCAGGCGTCACCGGCTATTTGTTGCTGCAAATTTATCAGCAGTCGGCCAGTGCACAGGTCGTGCGGGAGGAGGGTGCCGTCACGCGAGCGTGCCGCGAGATCGGCGATCGATATAGATTTTTCGCTGCCGGTTGGACGGATAGGAGCAACGCCGGAATTGACGACGCACTCAAGCGGCAGCTCACCGCTGTCGTTACGGCGGCGCTGTCGCGCGCAGCCGGAATCGAAGGTGGCATCTGGGATGCATCCTCGGGGGCGATTGCCTACGCCTTTCCAACCTATGAGGGTTCGGGGCCGAAGACCGATGTGCCCCCTGCCGAAACCCCGGCCATTCGCCAGGTCAATGCGGAAGCCCTTCGCGGCGAACGCCCGATAACGTGGCATCAGACCAGCCCATCGCAGGTCCTCATTGTCCACGCCTGTCCGCTCGGCGGTCCGTTGCCCAGCCTCTCCGCATGGACCATGACCCGCGTGTTCACCGGCCAAGGACCGGCCTACCGTCAGTTGCTGCTTGGACTCTCCATGCTCGGTCTCATCGTGCTTGGATCGGCCCTGTGGCTCGGATACATCCTGGTGAGGTGGTCGCGCAGCCTTGGCCGAGTACAGGCGGCGCTCGCCAGCCGCAATCAGCTGGGCGACCTGCCGGAGCTGCCTTTGACCGGGGAACGCGAGCTCGACCGTCTCGTGCACGCAGTGAATGCAGCTGGGACGAGAGTGGCCGACGAGCGTCGCCGAGCGGCAACCGCCGAGCGGCTCGCCGTCATTGGACGACTCGCTGCCGGCGTTGCCCACGAGATTCGCAACCCGATCGCGGCTATGCGGCTGAAGGCCGAAAATGCCTTGGCGGGATCGGACACCGCGCGCCGAGCCTCGGCGCTGCAATCGATCCTCGACCAGATCGGTCGGCTTGATGCGCTCCTGCGCGACCTGCTGGCGCTCACCCAGCAGAAACAGCTCCGGCCCGAAAAGGTCGACCTCGCGCAGTTCCTGGCTCAAGTCGTCGAAGCTCACAGTGAACTTGCGAAAGACAAGGGCGTTAAGATGGAGGTCGGCGCGGTTCCCGAATTCAGCGGGGGGTTCTATTTCGACGTGAACCAGATACGCCGCGCCTTGGACAACCTGGTTCTCAACGGGATTCAGAATACTCCCTCCGGTGCCAGCGTGACAATTGATGCATTTGCGGAGGCCGGCATCCTGCGTGTGCGTGTCACCAACACGGGTGCGAGCATCCCCGACTCGATCAGGGATCACTTGTTCGACCCGTTCGTCACGACACGAGCGAACGGTACTGGACTGGGACTCGCAACCGTGCGGGAGATCGCCCGGGCCCACGGCGGCGATGTACGTCTGGTGCCGCACACGGGAGGCGTCGCTTTCGAGCTCGAGCTGCCATGGCCACCGTCCTGATCGTCGACGATGATCAAGCGCTGCGCGAGGGTCTTTCCGAAACCATCAGCGACCTCGGTCATCAACCCATTTTGGCTTCCTCCGGGCGGGAGGCACTCGCGCGCGTGTCCGGTGATGATATAGATGCCGTGCTGCTCGATCTGCGCATGCCCGGCGACGTGAACGGGATCGAATTCCTCAGGCGCATTCGCAAGCAAAAAAACTGTCCGCCGGTCGTCGTGTTGACCGCATTCGCCAGCTCGGAAAATACCATCGAGGCGATGCGCCTGGGGGCATTCGATCATCTCACGAAACCGATTGGACGAGATGAGTTGGCATCGCTGCTTGCGCGGATGATCTCGGACCGGGAAACCGTTCCGACGATTTTCTCGCAGGCCGGGGCTTCTCGGGAAGCGCTGGTCGGCTCGAGCGAAGCAATGCGCCGCGTGCAGAAGATGATCGGGCTAGCCGCCGACAGCGATACCACCGTGCTGATCCTGGGCGAGACCGGGACGGGCAAAGAGCTTGTCGCCCGCGCCCTGCATGACCACGGCCGACGCAAGGACAAGCCTTTCGTCGCCGTGAACTGCGCGGCGATACCCGCCGAGCTGCTCGAAAGCGAATTGTTCGGCCATGTCAAAGGCGCATTCACTGGCGCGACGTTCGACCGTCCGGGCGCGTTCCGCGCGGCCGACGGCGGGACAATTCTGCTCGACGAGATCGGTGACATGTCAGGGGTCATGCAGGCCAAGATCCTGCGGGCGCTGCAGGAAAAGATCGTAACTCCGCTCGGCGGCAGGCCGGTCGAGGTGGATGTGCGCGTCCTTGCCGCCACCCATCACGACCTGCCGTCCCTTGTCTCTGCGAACCGGTTCCGGGAGGACCTTTTCTACCGGCTGAATGTTGTTTCGATCAGGCTTCCGCCGTTGCGCGAACGCTCCGAGGATATCGTGCAATTGGCGGAGCATTTCCTGCAATTGTCCGCGGGCCAGAATGCACCGAGGCGGCTGAGCGCGGCTGCGGCGGCGCGGCTGCGGGATCACAGGTGGCCCGGCAATATTCGAGAGCTGAAGAATCTCATTGAGCGTGCCCACGTGCTCGTTCGCGGAGAGGTCATCGAGGATAGGGACCTGGACATCGGTCCGGAGCAGGGCAAGGGGGGTGCGCTTGCGAGGGAACGGTTGAACGCCGACTTGCCCGGCGCAGTTGCCCAGCTCGAGAAGGAGATGATCGTTCGAGCCTTGGAGCAATCCCGGGGGAACCGCGCCGAGGCGGCGCGGCAGCTCAAGATCAACCGCCAGCTCCTCTATAACAAAATGCAACGCTATGGAATTTCGACCGAGGCGTCAGAGAACGCGACGCCGCCTGTCAGGAAAATTGACGGTCGCAGCTAGCACCTCTCCGAAAAGTCGCTGACTCCATCGACATCGGCCGTTGGCATGGCTGTTGCTGTGCCTGAGGCATGAGTGATCGAGCCACGCATCGGATCGGGCGGACCGAAAGGTTCGTCGCCTCGATAGTCATCGGGCGCATTCCGCGAGTGCAGCGCAGAAGCGAATTCAGGCACGGAGATGATCATACAAAGATCAGGTAAGTGCTGGGAGCCGAGCGAGTCGAGAATTCGGCGCCCGCTCGATGCGCTGAATTTCTTTCTGGCCGACGTGCGCGGCGGGCTCGGCCCCTATCTTGCCACCTATTTACTCACCGTGCGGCACTGGGATGAGGCGAGCATCGGCCTTGTCATGTCCATCGCAACCCTTGCCGGGCTTCTTGCTCAGACACCGGCCGGTGCGCTGGTCGATGCGGCGCAGGCCAAGCGTGGCGCAGTCGCCGCCGCAGCGCTCCTGGTGGCTTTTGCCTCGCTTTCCCTGCCCTGGCTGCCGGATTTCTGGTCGGTTGCCGCTTCGCAAGCGGCGGCGCACGCCGCGGCGGCGGTTGTTGCGCCGGCCATCTCTGCCATTACGCTCGGGACCATGGGACACGCGGCGTTCGCCCGCCGGATCGGCCGCAACGAATCGTTCAATCATGCCGGCAATGTGTTCGCGGCAGCCGTCGCGGGCGTGACCGCTTATGTCTGGGGCCCGATCGTCGTGTTCTTGCTGTTGGCGGCGATGTCGCTCGCCAGCCTTGTCAGCGTGCTTACGATTCCGGCCAACGCCATCGATCATGACCTGGCACGCGGGTTGGATGACGGCAAATGGGTCCAGTGCGAGGGGCGAGAACAGCATGATCGACCGTCCGGCTTGCAGGTGCTCGTGACCTGCCGGCCTCTGCTCGTGTTCGCGGCCTGCGTCGTTCTTTTCCATTTTGCCAACGCTGCCATGCTTCCCCTTGTCGGCCAGAAGCTTGCGCTCAAAGACCAGAACCTCGGCACCAGCCTGATGTCGGCGTGCATCATCGCGGCGCAGATCGTGATGGTTCCGATGGCCATGCTGGTCGGCTCCAAGGCGGATGCCTGGGGCCGCAAACCCCTGTTCCTGACTGCACTCGTCATTCTCCCGATCCGCGGCGCGCTTTACGCGTTCTCAAACGATGCCTATTGGCTGGTCGGCGTGCAGTTGCTCGACGGGGTCGGCGCAGGCATCTACGGCGCCATCTTTCCGATCATCGTAGCCGATTTGATGCGCGGGACGGGGCGCTTCAATGTCGCGCAGGGCGTGATAATAACCGCTCAGGAGATCGGTGCGGCCCTTTCCACGGCGGTTGCCGGGCTCGTGGTCGTTGCAGCGGGTTACCGCGCGGCATTCCTGGCGCTCGCCGGGATTGCGGCGGCAGCCCTGTTGCTGTTCTGGCTCGCAATGCCGGGGACGAGCGCGAACGAGACAAGCCGCACCAGGCCTTTCCGGGACGACGCCTGCGATCCAATCGCCAGGTTGTCCGGCGCGCCCGCGGAGCAGAGCTCATGTTGATGCGCACTTCGGCAAGGCGCGCGGCTCTCCGCGGCCGCAGGCAAAAACGGCCGGCCGGCGCCGCGCTCGCGGCAGTGGCGGTGGGGCTCATCCTGCTCGCCGCGACCACGGCGTTTTGGCTGCTGCACTCCTCGTCTAGGCTCGAGGCGCTGTGGGACCGGGATGCGGCTGATCTTGCAGCCGTTCTCATCTTTGCCGCGACCTATGCCGTCATCGCCATCGGCAAGCTGCCCGGCTCGCACATGGATCGCGCGGGCGCCGCCCTTCTGGGAGCAAGCCTCATGCTGGCGACGGGGCTGCTGTCCCTCGACGAGGCCTACCGGGCCATCGATGTAAATACCATCGCGCTCCTGCTCGGAATGATGATCATTGTCGCCAACATTCGGCTGTCCGGGTTCTTTTACGCCGTCAACAACTGGGTCGTCACCCGCGCCGGTCACCCGGTTCTGCTCCTTACCGCGATCATCCTGGTTTCCGGATTTTTCTCCGCCTTCCTGGTCAATGATGCGATCTGTCTCGCGCTGACCCCGCTGGTCGTCGATGCGGTGGCCAGGCTTCGCCGCAACCCGGTTCCCTATCTGCTCGCAGTCGCGATGGCGTCCAATGTCGGCAGCACGGCGACGATCACCGGCAATCCTCAGAACATCATGATCGGCAGCTTCTCGCACGTTCCCTATGCGGCGTTTTCCGCAGCGCTGTCGCCGATAGCGGCAGTGGGCCTGTTGCTGACGCTGTTGCTGATCGTCCTGTGCTTTCCCGCAGAGCTCTGGACAAGAGAGCGCTCTCACGCCCAGCCGCTCGCAGCCCACGTGCATGCGGCGCTGCTGGTCAAATCGGTCGGGATCACCGCGGCGATGGTGACTGCCTGTTTTGCCGGGCAACCTCCGGCAAAGGCTGCGCTGATTGCAGGCGCGCTGCTTCTGCTGACGCGCCGGGTGAAATCCGAAAAAGTCTACAACCGGGTCGATTGGACCTTGCTCCTGATGTTCATGGGCCTGTTCATCGTCGTTGCAGGGTTCGAGAAGGCGGTCCTCACCCCCGAGCTGCTGCAGGGGGTCGGCGGGCTGCATCTCGACGATCTGCCGGTGCTCAGCTTGCTTACGGCCGTTCTGTCCAATCTGGTCAGTAACGTTCCGGCGGTGCTCGTGCTCAAACCCTTCGTGGCGAGTCTTGCCGACCCGCAGCGCGCGTGGCTGGCCGTGGCGATGTCGTCCACGCTTGCAGGCAACCTCACGATCGTAGGATCGGTTGCGAATCTTATCGTGGTGCAGGTCGCGCGGTCCCACGGCGTGAGCATCGGCTTCTGGGATTACGCCAAGGTCGGCGCTCCGCTCACGCTCCTCACCATCTCGTTCGGGATCCTGTGGCTGCAATTCATCGGGGCCTGATGCGGCGCTGTATCGGTTGTGCGCCCCTCGGAGGCTCGCGCGCCAGCAATGGGTGAGAGCGCCGGCCGTTCCAGAGTGCCCGCGTTCGGCACTACCATCAAAGACGGGGCTTTCTGGAATTTCTCGGTGGATGGCCGCATTCTGGCGGCTCGCCCCGGGGGTGCGCGTTGCCGTACCGTTACCTTATTTACCGCCGACTAACGGCCGACGGATCGATTCAAGGAGAGCCAGTGAAGAAAGACCCATTCGGCAGGCTCGATTTCGTCGTTGCTTGCACAACCAGCGCCGGAACCCTCCTGCTCACAGCATTATGCTGCAGCACGCCCGTGGGTGCACAGACCATCGATCAGTTGTATGCCGCGGCCAAAGAGGAGAAGGCCCTGGCTCTGTGGGCCGCGGGCCCGCTCGCGAGCTACGAAAGGGCGGCCCGGGCCTTCGAGGAGCGATTTCCCGGCGTTGCCGTTTCGCTGACGGGCGGCTTGAGCAACGGCCTCAACGCCAGGATCGAGGAGCAACTCGGCACCAGGAAGGTCGAGACCGATCTCACGATCTTGCAGACGATTCAAAATTTCATCGCTTGGCATGACCGCGGACTGCTGCTGCCATTCAAACCCGACGGATTCGACAAGATCGATGCAGGGTCAAAAAACAAGGATGGCGCATGGATCGCAGTCAACAGGATGCCGATCTTCTACGGTTACAATACCGAGCTGGTCCAGCACAACGACGTACCGCAATTAGCGCTCGATTTCCTGCGCCCCCAGTTCAAGGGAAAGCTCATTACGGCCTATCCCGCAGACGACGACGCCAGCCTCTTCGCTTTCGCGACGATCGTTCAGAAATATGGCTGGGGCTACATGACCCAATACATGAAACAGGGTCCTCGATTCGTGCGGAGCCATCTCGGGGTGGCGCGCAGCATTGGATCGGGCGAAAGCGCCGCGAGTTTCGACAGCACCGCCACCAGCGCTCTCGAGGTCAGACGCGGCGGCGGCAAAATTGCGTTGGCAGGGCCCAGCGACGATTATCTGCCCGTCTCCTTCGCCGCGGAAGCGATCCTCGAGGGGGCGCCGCATCCCAACGCCGCCAAGCTTTTCGTGACCTGGTATCTTTCGAAAGACTGGCAGAGTCGCACGGGCGTCTATTCGCCGCGCGCCGACGTACCGGCCCCCGCCGGATTGCCGCCGCTCTCCAACTACCGGCTCGAGGAGCGTTACGTCGAGTTCGTGAGCAACGAGGCCGAGCTCGCCGATTTACGCGCGCGTCTGGAACGTTATACCGGGCCGGCGACCAACAGCGGCGGCGTAAAGTAAGCCGGCGTGTTTGTGCGCGTTGCTCGCGCGCGGCTCACTCCCGCGGGCGGGCGGAGTAGTAATAGACGTCCTGGATCGATGTGGGCCGAATGATGATTCGGCGCGGCGGTCCCTCGGCCGCATAGGCGTTCATCGGGATGTCGCGCCGGGAGTCTTCAAAACGTCGGATTGCAGCCAACGCCTTGTGCGTCCGCCGTTCCGCCGTCCGCGCCCGGCGGGCCGTCCTCTTCAGAGCGGAAACGCGCGGCTTCGTCGTCTCGTGTGCGGGCTGTGCGCGCATGCGTTCCTCCGCCCGGCTTGGCTGTGGCGTGGTCTCGTGCACAGGTGTGGCGACTTCCGGGGGTTGTACGGGCGGGGAGAGCTTGAGCGACGGCAGGGGAACAGCAGACACGGGAGCGGCAAGCTCGGGTGACTCGATCGCACGATCGGGCACTGTCGCCGCCTGCTTTGGCGAGCCTCGCTCCTTGTCGAGGGCGGAGGAGGCCTGCGCTTGCGCAGCCTCGATCGGTTGCACGTCGGTCCCCACGCGAGCCTCGTGCCACGACATGCAGTCTCCGCGCTTCGATGCGACCTCCCCGTTTGCGCAGCCGGGCGCGCGCGACACTTCCGGGACTCTGACTGCAAGCCGCTCGACCAGCGATGGAGCCACAGCGATCCCGCCGCCGGCGACAACGGCTCCAAACAAGATCAGAGACGCGCAGGTGGCCAGACGCAGGTGCCGGTACAAGCAATGTCTCCTTGATATGCGCGTAAGAGTCCGCTGCTCGCTCTCGTCATGCGCGGGCTCGGCTCGCGCATGCATCTTTCTTGCGAAGGATATCTCCTTGCGAAACAGATGGACTGCCGGTTCAGGCGCGGCAAGCTTATCTATCAGAGGCAGGGATAGCACTTCTGCGCTTGCAATGCCATCGGGGGTGTGGCTCTGCCGCGGGCCGGCGATGCGCCTTACCAAATATTTGGCCGGCTTACCCGAGCATCAGCATGCGGCATTTTCCCCGTCACTCCAGAGTTGACACTGAATTTGCCGTGATTTTTGGGGATTTAACTTGCATCTGCGCGTCCGATGCAGACGCCGGCCTGGTCTTGCCTGACTACGGTCAAACCAAACGTCTCTCGATGTCGAGCCCCGCCGTGGCGGGGCTCTTTTTGTGGCAAAGGTTAATTCCGGGCTGCGCGCATGCCGTCCGCATCACTGGCGCATCATCAGCAACGGATCGGTGCTGGGCGGGATGCGTTCCCAGGTGGTTGGATCGCTCTCGGAGAATCGCCAGGCGCCGGACCGGCCGGAGAACACCAGCTCGTTCTCCTCGATCCGCCATGTCGTCGGCGCAAAGGCGGCAATGGCCGAATCGCAGCCCGGCTTGACCAAGACCTGATAGCTTGCCCCGCCGCTGGTCGCGTTCGAGAGCGTCAGCTTGCACAAAGGTTTTTCGAATTCCTGCAGCAGGGTCCAGTCACCGAACAACTGATCCGGCGTGATCGTTGCGGCGCGGATCGCCGCCTGGGTGCGCATGAAGAAGAGCCCCTCGCCCTTGCGCTCGGCCTCATACATGCGCGACTCGACCTCGCTGAAATCGAGGACCACGCCTCCCTTGCCGTCCAGCAGCTGCACCGAATCATTCGGCCCGATCATCCACGCGCCCACGTCCTTGAGCGAGGGAAACACCATGCGGCACGCCGGGTCGAGATCGAGCTTGAGGGCGCCTTCGCCGGTCTCCACGCTGAACGTGACAGCACACGTCTTGTCGCGTGCGGCGTTGGAGATCTCCCACGCGCCCACCATCGCCTGCGCGGTCTCGCTTGGTGCGCTGGCAGGCGCCTGCGCAAAGGCTGGGCTGATGCAAAGCGCAAAACAGGCAGCGAGGGGGACGGCGCATTCCGAAAGTTTGAGCGCGATCCATTGGCACCCCCACCCCTGCCCCCACCCCCACCCCCTCCCTACAAGGGGCAGGGGAGTGCACGGAGCGGGCTGCCTGGCTCGGATCAACAACACCAGGGCCGGGGGTAGCATCGCTCGGGGTTTCATGCCGACTTGCCTCCGCGCCAGGGTGTTTCGGCGACGGGCGTCAGCGGCGGCTTTCCGGCCGCCCAGGCGAGCAGATTGTCGACGACGAGCTGATCCATTCTCTCGCGGGTCGTGACCGATGCGGAGCCGAGATGGGGAAAAAGCACGACATTGTCCATGGCGATCAGCTCCGCCGGCACATGCGGCTCGCGTGCAAAGACGTCGAGCCCCGCGGAGAGGATGGTCCCCTGCTGTAGCGCCTTGATGAGCGCCGGCTCGTCCACCACAGAGCCGCGTGCCATGTTGACGAGAATGCCTTGGCGGCCCAACGCGCCGAGCACCTCGGCGTTGACGAGGTTGCGGGTCTGCGCCCCGCCCGGCGTGATGACCAGCAGAGCTTGCACGTCGCGCGCCATGTCGATCAGGCTGGGATAATGCCGGTAGGCAATTCCTGGAGCCGGCCGGCGCGAATGATAGACCACCGGCACCCGCATGGCATCGAGCCGCCGCGCGATCGCTTGCCCGATGCGGCCCATACCCACGAGCCCGACCGTTCGGTCGCGCAAGGTAGCCTTGCTCAAAGGATAGTCCCCTTGCGGCCACTTGCCGGCACGCAGGTAGCGCTCCGCCCGGGGGAATTCGCGCACGGTGCATAACAGCAGGCCGAGCGCGGTATCGGCCACTTCCTCCGTGAGCACGTCCGGCGTATTGGTCACCGTAATGCCGTGACCGCCCGCCCAGGCCGCATCGACGTGATCGTAGCCGACCCCGAAGCTCGAGACGATCTCCAGCTGGGGAAAGCGGCTCATGAACGGCCCGTCGATGCGCTCGGCTGTCGCCGCCACCGCCATGCCCCGTATGCGAGGCGCCGCCTCCGAGAAGAATTTCTCGCGCGCGTTCGGATCGGGCAGCTTGAGCACGTGGAAGGTTGAATTGAGCCCCTTTGCGATGACCGGCTTCTCCGGCCCGATCAGCAGCACATCGATCTTCTCAGCCGCCATGATGGATCTCCGCTCGCAGTTTGCAGCCCGGATGTCGCTTGCATCCGGGGACGGCCGTCCCGGCTTTCGCTGCGCTCAATCCGGGCTACGCTCGCTTATACGGGGAGTTATACGCGCTCATACCAGCATCGCCACGGGCTGCTCGACCACGCTCTTGAACATCTCAAGCAATTGCGCGGCGAGCGCGCCATCGAGCACGCGGTGATCGCAGGAGAGCGTTACCGACAGCGTGCTGGCGAAACCGACGCTGCCGTCCGCATTCTCCACAGGCGCTCGCCGCGCGGCCCCGACTGCGAGAATGCTGGAATGGGGCGGATTGATGATCGCGGAGAACTCGCGCACCCCGTACATGCCGAGATTGGTGATCGCGGAGACGCCGCCCTGATACTCGCTGGGCTCCAGCCGGCGGGCGCGGGCGCGCGCGGTGAGATCCTTCATCTCCTTCGAGATCTGGGGGAGGCTCTTCGCGTCCGCGTGCCGGATCACCGGCGCGATGAGCCCGCCATCGATTGCGATTGCAACGCCGATGTCGCAATGTGCAAATCGCAGGAGGCGGTCCGCGGCAAGCACTGCATTGGCGGCGGGCACGCGCTGCAGCGCCGCGGCCCAGCCCTTGATCAGCAGATCTGTCACGGAGAGCTTGAACGCGGGAGTGCCGTCAGCATTCTTCGCCGCGGTTGCGTTCGCAGCCTCACGCAGCTCCATGAGCCGGCCGATCGCAAGGTCCGCGCTGAGATAGAAGTGGGGGATGGTCTGTTTTGCGGCGACCATTCTGCGCGCGATGGCGCTGCGCATCCCGTCGAGGGGTTGCTCCTCGAATTGGACCGCGCGATAAAGCGCTTTGATCTCCTCGGCATTCTGCCCGATGCCGGAGGCGGCTGCCGGCGTCACCGCTGAGGCGATGGTGGCCCCGCTCTCGATGTCGCGGGCAACGATGCGGCCATGTGGTCCCGACCCGCGCACCCGCGCGAGATCGATGCCGCTCTCGGCGGCAAGGCGGCGGGCAAGCGGGGTGACCGCCGCCCCTGCGGCGAGCCTCGCCGGACCATAATTGCGCGCGGGGGTGCGCACCTCGAAGAACGGGTCGAGCCTCACCGCAGCTGCGGCTGGCGCACTCGGCGACGTCGCCATGGGTAGGGGCGAGGCATGCCTCGCCCCTACGGTGCCGATGCTGCGTGCTGCCCCGCCGGAGATCACTGCCACCACCGCTCCCACCGGTGCGACCGCGCCGGCAGGCACGCGGATTTCGGCGAGCACCCCGCTGGTGGTCGACGGCACTTCCATCGACACCTTATCGGTCTCGATCTCGAACAGGTTATCGCCCGGCGCGATGGGGTCGCCGGCCGACTTGAGCCACTGCGTGATCTTGCCTTCCGCAACGGTCTCGCCCAGCTGCGGCATCAGCACGTCCATTTGCCGCTTACCACGCGACCGAGACGTACTGCGTTTCCATGAACTCCATCAGCCCCTCGTGCGCGCCCTCTCGCCCGATGCCCGACTGCTTGGTGCCGCCGAAGGGAGCGGCGGGATCGGAGACGAGCCCGCGGTTGAGCCCGACCATGCCGAAGTCGAGCTGCTCGGAAACGCGCATGCCGCGGCTGAGATCCTTGGTGTAGAGATAGGCAACCAAGCCGTACTCGGTGTCATTCGCACGCTTGATCACCTCGTCTTCCGACTTGAAGGTCTGGATGGCGGCAACCGGTCCGAAGATCTCTTCCCGCAGCAGCGCAGCACTGTCCGGCACCGCGTCGAGCACGGTCGGCGGATAGAAATGCCCCGGTCCGCTCGGGGATTTTCCGCCGGTGAGAACCTTGGCGCCCTTGCCCACGGCATCCTTCACGAGCTCGACCACCTTCTTCCTGGCATCGGCATTGACCAGCGGTCCGACAGCGACCCCGTCGTCGAGACCGTTGCCGACCTTCAGCCCCGCCATGCGGGCGGTGAGCTTCTTTGCAAATTCGTCATGCACCTTCTCGTGCACGTAGAAGCGATTGGCGGACGTGCAGGCCTCGCCCATGTTGCGCATCTTGGCGATCATCGCCCCTTCGATGGCGGCGTCGATGTCCGCATCCTCGAGCACCAGGAACGGCGCGTTGCCGCCGAGCTCCATAGCCGGCTTGATGACCTGGTCGGCGGCCTCGTGCAGCAGCTTGCGGCCGACCTCGGTCGAGCCGGTGAAGGAGACGACGCGCACGCGCGGATCGTGCAGCATGGCGCTGACGATCTTGCCCGATGAGCGCGACGGGATCACATTGACCACGCCCGCGGGTACGCCTGCCTCCTCCAGGATCGGCATCAGCGCCAGCATGGTGAGCGGGGTGTCGGAAGCCGGCTTGAGCACGACCGGGCAGCCGGCCGCGAGCGCAGGGCCGATCTTGCGCGTCGCCATCGCTGCGGGAAAATTCCACGGAGTCACCAGCACGGCCACGCCCGCCGGCTTGTGGTGGACGAAGATGCGCGCGCCGGAGGCGGGCGCGCGGGAGACCTCGCCGATGTTGCGCACCGCCTCCTCCGCGTACCAGCGGAAGAACTCGGCCGCATAGGCGACCTCACCGCGCGAATCCGACAGGGCCTTGCCGTTCTCGATGGTGATCAGCTTTGCCAGCCGTTCCGCGTCGCGCATGATCAGCTCGTAGGATTTGCGCAGGACCTCGGCGCGCTCGCGCGGCTTTCGCGCGGCCCAGCCGGGGAAAGCCTCGCTCGCGGCATCGACCGCGGCCTTTGCGTCCTCGACCGTGGCGCTCGCTACCGAGGCGATCTTGTTCTCGGTCGCCGGGTCGAGCACGTCAAAGCGGCCGTCGTCGGATGACTTGCGCCATTTGCCGCCGATCCAGAGGTCGGTCGGAACATGGGCGAGAAGATTTTCGTACATCTCACGCTCCTGTCAGCAATGCACTCGCGAATACCTCCGCCATTCAGGGGGAGGCATTGGCTCCGGCGTGCCGCTGTAGATCGATCTCACCAAATACGCTCAGCTCTGCATCGACTGCTGCACGCGCTGCACGATGCGCTCCACCGTGGGCAGCGCAAGGTCCTCGAGAATGTCGGCCGCCGGCAGCGGGATGTGCGGCGTGGTGATCCGCACCGGCGGGCCGTCGAGATCGTAGAACGCCTCATCGGCCACGATCGAGACGATCTCGGCACCCCAGCCGCACAGGCGCGGGTTCTCCTCGACCGTGAACAGCCGGTGCGTCCGTCCCACCGAGGCAAGAATGGTGCGGGTGTCGAGCGGCACCAGCGAGCGCACGTCGACGACCTCGCAGTCGATCCCGTGCTCTGCCTTGAGCCTCTCCCCCGCCTCCAGCGCCCGCGGGACCATGAGCGCGAGCGCGACTATGGTCGCATCCTTGCCGGGGCGCACGATGCGTGCACTTCCGAGCGTATCGACGATCTCACCGTCCGGCACGTCGCCCTTCATCGGGTAAAGCGATTTGTGCTCGAAGAAGATTACGGGATCGGGGTCGCGCACCGCCGCGGCAAGGAGGCCGATGACGTCGCGCGGGGTGGAGGGCGCCACCACCTTGAGTCCCGGGATCATCATCGCCCAGTTCTCGACGCTCTGCGAGTGCTGCGCGCCGAAGCGCGAGCCGGCGCCGTTGGCAGTGCGCACGACCAGCGGGCATTTGAGCTGGCCATTGGACATGTAGCGGCTCTTGCTGATCTCGTTGGCGATGTAGTCGAAGCACACCGCGAAAAAATCGGAGAACATGATCTCCGCAATCGGCTTGAGCCCGGTCATGGCCGCGCCCATGGCTGCGCCGAGAATGGCCTGCTCTGAGATCGGACAGTCGCGCACGCGCTTTTCTCCGAACCGCTCGTAGAGCCCGACCGTCGTCTTGAACACGCCGCCGGGCTTGGCCACGTCCTCACCGAAGAAGATCACGTCCGGGTCGCGCGCCATCTCCTGAGCGATGCCGCGGGCAACCGCATCGCGGTAGGTCAGTTCCGCCATGCGAAGCCTCCATCGGCGTAGACGTCGGTGGTGAGGAGATCAAGCGCAGGCGGCGGCGCCGCCTTGCATTTCTCGGTCGCCGCATCGACCCGGCGCGTCACGTCCGCATCGATCTGCGCGATCACGTCCTCGTCCACCCCGAATTGCCGCAGCCGCTCGCGGTAGAGCGTGATCGGGTCGCGCTCTTTCCATTTCTCCAGCTCGCCCGCGGGCCGGTATTTTGCAGGATCAGCCCGCGAATGTCCGCTGTGGCGATAGGTCATGCACTCGATCAACGACGGGCCCTCCCCGGCGCGCGCCTTGGCATAGGCGGAAATCGCGGCGCGATAGACCGCGTCGGCGTCGTTGCCGTCGATCACGATGCGGTCGAGCCGGTAGGCGGCGGCCCGATCCGCCGCGGGATGCTCGACCGCGGTGACGTCGCCGATCGGCGTGTATTCCATGTACAGGTTGTTCTCGCACACGAACACCACAGGCAGCTTCCATACCGAGGCAAAGTTGAGCGCCTCGTGGAACGCGCCGATATTGGTGGTGCCGTCGCCGAAGAAGCAGACCGCCACGTCGTCCTGGCCCTTGTACTGGGCGCGCAGCGCCGCGCCGCAGGCGATGGGGAGATGCGCTCCGATGATGGCGTAGGATCCCATCACGCCGTGCTCCGCCGAGGTCAGATGCATGGAGCCGCCCTTGCCGCGCATGAGTCCGTTGTCGCGCTGCATCAGCTCGCCCAGCACCTTATCGATCGGCACTCCGCGCGCCAGCGTGTGGGCGTGTCCGCGATAGGTGCAGAAGGAGAGATCGCGCGGGCGCATGGCGGCGGCGAACCCGGCGGCGACCGCCTCCTGGCCGAGCGACAGGTGGCTCGTTCCCTTTACCAGGTTCTGCAGGAAGAGATCGTAGGCGCGCTGCTCGGCCTCGCGGATCTCGACCTGGATCCGGTACATGGTCAGGCGCTTTTCCTCTCCGATGTCGTCGTTGATTCCCCGCCTCATCCCGTCCAAAGGGCGGACCGTCTTCTTCGCCATGCACGCTTCCTCAACCAAGCTGGCCGGTCGCAGGGGCGGGTTTCAAACCCGCCCCTACACCCAACTCTCGGACGTCTTCACCCTTCGGCCTTTCCCAGCCGCGTGCGGTACAGGATATATTCCCGGCGCAGAATATAAAGTCCCGAGCCGATCACAATGGCTGCGTCGGCAAGGGTCCAATGGTTGGGTTTATCTCCGAACACCAGATAGCCGAAGGTGATCGCGAGCACGATTCCCGTGTAGATGAAGGGCGCGAGCACGGCGGGCGACGCGAGCCGATGCGCGGCGATCAGGAGGTAGTGTCCGAGGCTTCCGGCCGCTCCCACGGCTACCATCAGCGAAATGATCAGCGGCTCCGTCGGCATTGACCACACGAACGGCAGCGCCGGAATGAGCGCGAGGGCCCCGACGATGTTGGAATAGAACAGCGTCGTCGCACTCGAATCGGTGCGCGCCAGGATACGCGTGCTGAGAATGTAGAAGGCGTAACAGACCGCGCCGGTGAGTGAGAGAAGCGCCGCCGGTTGGAAGCTGGGGCTGCCCGGCCGGGTGACGACAAGGACGCCGGCGAATCCCACCGCGATCGCAGTCCAGCGCCGCCAGTGCACCCACTCCCCCAGAATCGGGCCGGACAGCGCGGCAACGAAAAACGGCGTGGAGAACATCAATGCGGTGGCCTGATCGAGCTGCAAGTAACGGAGCGCGAGGAAGTTGCAGAGCGTCGAGCCGAGCAGCAGCATGGAGCGTCCGATCTGCAACCCCGGGCGGGGGGTTACGGCGAGTTTCGGGTGCGTCCATGGATTCGACAAGATGAAAGGAAACAGGAATGCGCCGGTGTAGCGGGCCCACACCACTTCGACGGTGCTCATGTGCAGGTTGAGATATTTGGCCATCGTATCCAGCACCGTAAAGCAGGCGATCGCGCCGCACATCAGCGCGATCCCCGTGAGGCGCTGCATGCGCTTCGCATCGTAAGCGGAGGGTTGGAGCATCAGATTCTCTCGATCGTCATGGCCGGCCCGGGTGTATGGACCGGCCCTCCACGCCTTCCACCAGCGCTTAAAGACGTGGATGCCCGGCCCCAGGCTGCCCCAGGTTGCCCAAGGCTGCCCAAGGCCGGACATGACGGAGATGAGGCGGGGACCATAGGCAATTGCCAGGAGAACAAACAATGCGCGCTGCGGCCCGGACCGTCGTGATTGCGGCAATGCTGATCCTGGTCGGCGGCATGGCTCGCGCCGCGGACATTCGCGTGCTCGGCGTCGATGCCGTGCAGGACGCGGTGCGCGCGCTCGCGGAGCAATTCGGCGAGGAGAGCGGGAAAGAGGTGGAGCTGACCTTCGATTCCGCGCCGGCGGTGCAAGAGCGGATCAAGGCGGGCGCCGTATTCGACGCGCTCATCGCCTCCGAAGCGGCGATGGACGCACTCGACACCGACGGCATTGTGAACCCGGAAAGCCGCGTCAAGCTCGCCAGCGCCGGGACCGGCACCGATGCGAGCTATGAGGGCGCGCTGATGTCGGAGGGATCGGCGCCGCAGACCGCGCGCGCCTTCATCCTGTTCCTCACGAGCGAGGATGCGCGGGCCCACTGGCTCGCCGCCAAGCTCGAACCGGCCGTACAGTAGAGAACGGCATCGCAGGTTGGGTTGGCTGTACAAGTCGGCTGCATGCAGCCGACTTGTACAGCGTAACCCACCATCCGCATCCGGCGTCACACCTCGCGCGCGAGCGCACTTTCGTGCCAGCGCCGCAACAGAAGATGCGACAGGAGCGACAGCGCAAAGAAGATGACAATGCCGCTTACCGAGAGGAGCAGCAGCGCCGCGAACATGCGGGGAATGTTGAGCCGATAGCCGGATTCGACGATGCGGTAGGCAAGCCCGGAGCCGGCGCCGGCGGAACCCGCGGCAATCTCCGCCACCACCGCCCCGATCAGCGAGAGCCCGCCGGCGATCTTGAGCCCCGCGAGCATATAGGGGAGCGCCGAGGGCAATTTGAGCTCGGTGAGAACCTGCAGCCGGCTCGCACCGTAGAGGCGGAAGAGATCGGCGAGATTGCGATCGACCGAGTTGAGACCGAGCGTGCTGTTGGCGAGCACGGGGAAAAAGGCGACGATCCACGCGCAGGCGAGCACGGCCGCGTGCTGCGGCAGATAGATGAGCAGCAGGGGTGCAATCGCCACGATCGGCGTCACCTGCAGGATCACCGCATAGGGATAGAGCGAGTACTCGATCAGCCGAGATTGATTGAACAGAATCGCCAGCGCGGTCCCGCCCAAGCCAGCGAGGAGAAATCCTTCCAGCGTGGTTGCGAGCGTAACCAGCAGAGAGCTCCACAGCACGGCCCAGTCGGACACCAGGGTCGAGAGTACAAGCAGCGGTCCGGGCAGCACATAGGGCGGTATGGCATAGAGACGCACGACGGCGTGCCAGACGACGAGGAGCGCCGCGAGCACCGCGATGGGCAGCAGCATGCGCAACACGCGCTCGCGGACCGGACGGCCATTCTCTTTGGTTCGCTCTCTGGCTGCGGCCGCGCTCATGCCTGCTCGCCCATGGCGCGCGAGAGCGCTTGTGAAACCAGCCGGCAGTACGCCGCATATTCCGCCGAGGTGCGGAAGCTCTCGTCGCGAGGATAGGGCGCCTCGATCGCCAGCTCGGTAAAGACCCGCCCCGGCCGCGGCGTCATGACCACCACGCGCTGCGACAGATACACCGATTCGAAAACGGAGTGGGTTACGAACACGACCGTCTTGCCCAGCGCCTCCCAGACGGCAAGAAGATCGTTGTTGAGGCGAAAGCGCGTGATTTCATCGAGCGCGGCGAACGGCTCGTCCATCAGCAGGAGCTGCGGCTCGGTCACCAGCGCGCGGGCAATCGAGGCGCGCATCTTCATCCCGCCGGAGAGCTCCCGCGGGTAGCTCGTAGCAAAGCCCGCAAGTCCCACGCGCGCGAGCGCGGCATCGACGCGCGGCTGTGCGCGCTTTGCCTGCCCCATGAGCTTGAGCGGCAGCCGCACGTTTGCCGCAACCGTGGCCCACGGCATCAAGGTCGGCTCCTGGAACACGAAACCGACGCCGCCTTTCTCGCCGCCAACGATGGGTTGCCGCCAGTCCACGTGACCGCCGCTCGGCTCGGCGAGACCGGCAATGATGCGCAGCGCGGTCGACTTGCCGCATCCCGATGGCCCGAGCAGCGACAGGAGCTCTCCCGGACGGACTTCCAGGTCGAGCTTGTCGAGCGCCATCACCCCGCTCGCAAACACCTTGCCGACGCCGCTCAGCCTGACGAGCGCCGCGGTCATCGGCGGTAGCCACCCTTGCAATACCTCCCCGTGCAAGGGGGAGGTCGGCGAGCCCCGACCTTGTCGGGGCGAGCCGGGTGGGGGTCTACTCGGAGCCGTGCCGATCGCCGCGAGCTGACATCTCGGCTCGACCCCCACCCGCCAGCATTTGCCTCGGAAGCGAAGCAAATGCTGGCGACCTCCCCCTTGCAGGGGGAGGTATGAAGAGGCGCGGTCATTTTCCGCGCAGGTCGAGGCCGACCTTGCGGTTCACGAATTGCAGCGTGTAGGCCTTGGCAACATCGATCGACGGCTTGACCACGCCGGCGCGCACCATCTTGGAGAAGAAGCTCATCATCCGCGCTTGCGTCATTGCTCCGACGCCGAGCGTTGCGGCATCGCCGGAATCGACGATGCCGTACTGCTTCATCTTGGCGATGGAATACGCGAGCAGCCCGTCGGTCATCTCCGGGTTCTGCCGCTTGATCAGCGCGTTTGCAGCGGCATTGTCGCCGTAGAGATAGTGCATCCAGCCGATGATCGAGGCATCGACGAAACGCTGTACCAGGTCGGGCTTGCGGACCACGAGGTCGCTGCGCGTCTCGATCAGGGTCGAGTAGCCGTCGAAACCCTGATCGGCAAGGAGAAAGACCTTCGGCGCAAATCCAGCCCGCCTCTCGATCGCATACGGCTCGGACGTGACATAGCCCTGCATGGCGCTGCGCTTGTCCGCCAGGAACGGTTGCGGGTTCGACGTGTAGGGCTTCACCCTCGCTTCGCTGAAGCCGAAATCGGCCTTGAGCCACTGGAAATAGCTTGCGAGTCCTTCCTTTGAAACAAACAACGTGAGCTGCTTGAGGTCCTCGAACCTCTCGATTCCGGCATCGGGATGCGCCATGAGCACCTGCGGGTCCTTCTGGAACATGGCAGCGACGGCAAGCGTGGGAATGCTCTGCGCCACGGCATCGAAGCTCTGCAGCGAGTTGGCGCTCATGTAGAAGTCGAGCTTGCCCACGGGCAGCAGGATGCGGTTGTTGATGTTGGGACCGCCCGGGACGATGGCGACGTCGAGCCCGTATTGCCGGTAGGTGCCGTCGGCGACCGCCTGGTAGAACCCTCCGTGCTCGGCCTCCGCCACCCAGTTGGTGCCGAAGGAAACTTTGTCGAGCGCCTGCGCGGGGGTGGACGCCAAGGCGAGAGCGCAGGCAAACCCGATGCCTCCGATCCTTGCGTAGGTCGGGTTAGCCAGCCAAGTCGGCCTGCCGACTTGGCTGGCGTAACCCGCCGCTCGGCGGATTACGCTCGCGATCCCGGCTGGCGCCAGGACCGCTTCGCTGATCCGCCCTACTGCTCGAAGCGCTCCACGTACCATTTGAGCAGGCGCGTCCAAATCTCGTCCTTGCCGACCTGATCCTCGACCCCGTGATCGAGGTTGGGATTGTCGTTGACCTCCATGACGACAAAGCCCCGGTCCGTCTCCTTGACGTCGATGCCGTAGAAGCCTTCACCGATCGGCCGCGCGGCGCGCACGGCAATGTCGATCAGCTCCGGCGGGGCCTGGTCGAGGTCGAAGGTGCGAAAGCCGCCTTCGCGCGCGGAGCCGTCCGGCCGGTGCTTGACGATCTGCCAGTGTCCGCGCGCCATGCGGTACTGGCACACGAACAACGGCTCGCCGCCCAACACTCCCACGCGCCAGTCGAATTCGGTCGGCATGAATTTCTGCGCCAGCAGGAGATCCGTCTCCTCGAACAGCTCGTCCGCAACGCGCCGAAATTCGTCCATCGTGTGCACCTTGTGCACCCCGCGGGAGAACGAGCCGTCGGGGATCTTTACCACCAGGGGCAAGCCTAATTCGTCCGCGGCGCGGGTGAGGTCGCCGGCATCGGCCAGCATCACTGTCGCCGGGGTTGCTACCTGGTGCTGGCCGAGCAGCTCCATGAGGAACACCTTGTTGGTGCAGCGGATCATGGAGATGGGATCATCGATCACCGGCATCCCCTCCTGCCAGGCGCGCCGCGCAAACCGATAGGTGTGATTGTCGATCGAGGTGGTCTCGCGAATGAACAGCCCGTCGTATTCGGCGAGCTCGGGGAGCTGCTTGCGTGTGATCGGCTCCACGTCGATCGAGAGCTTCTCGGCGAGGCGCGCCATGTATTTGATGGTGTTCGGCGAGGAGGGCGGCAGCTTCTCGTTCGGGTCATACAGCACCGCAAGGTCGTATTTCGCGACCGTGCGCGCCTTGGGGTCGCGCCACTCGCGCCGGGTATGCTGGTGCAGCGACTCCCGCAGGAACGTTGCCTCGCCGTTGGCGAGGCGGGTGACGTTGCGCGGCCGGATGCGCTCGATCGACAGCCACGTGCCGGGCTCCACCGTCACTTCCAGTGCCGGGCAGCGGAACCAGTCGAACAGCAGCCGTCCGAACGATTCGAAGCGCTGGTCGTGGGTGATCCCGAAGCAAACCAGGAGCTTGAGCTCACCCTCGGGCTGAAAGTCCGCCCTCCGGGCACAGCGGTTGAGCTCGTCCTCCAGCTCCGGCAGCGCGTGCTCGTAGAGCTTGGCCTCGCGCAGCTCGAGCATGGTCTCGACCGTCGGCACCACCCGGTGCCCGCGCGCCTCCGCGAGCAGCGAAGCGTAGTAGCCCTTGGACTGATACGCGTACGAGCGCGCCAGGTTCACGAGCTTCGGGCGTCCCATGTCGAACAGCCGCGGGCGGGCGAGATACTCGCTGGTGGTGATCACCTTGTGCGGCGTATCGGCGTTGGGGAGGTCTTTGGGCTGGTCGACCAGAATGACCCACCCGGTCATACGTGTCCTTTCCGGATGACGATGGCTGCACTCAGCCGCTCGCGCCCCACATGGATCATGCGCGCCAACGCGCTCCACGGGACGGCATAGGTCTCGGCAGCAGCCGCCATACCTTGCTTGTCTCTTACCGCCGCGGGGTCATGCATCAGCACATGCGGGCCGCTGCGGCCAAAGGCGAATATCCAGTGCGGCATCCCCCGCGGAATCAGGTGATACCCCGAAACGAGCACGATGGCCACGTGGCCGGCGTCGAATGCGCCCATCATCACCGATTCGTTCACAGGAGAAAAATGGCTGTGAATGCCGAGTGTTCCAGCCTCGCGGCGAAACTCGGCCTGTGCGAGCTCTATCACGCGCCGCCGGTCCTCTGACCTCACCCCCTCGATAAAATAAGGGCCCGGCCTGCTCACATGGATCCGCGGGTGAAGCCCATGCCGTCGCAGCGTCACCGCCATTCCGTACGGCTCGCAGCCGCCAGGGCCGGAGCCGGAGAAGATAGTGGTCGCTTCCCGCCATAGCGCGATCTCGGTTGCAGCGGCGGGCTTGAACGAGCTGTCCGCCCAGGCGAGCGCCATCATGATGCAGGCCGCTCCGCAGGTGTAATCGGTGGTCTGGTGAAAATAGGGCGGCGCGGTGCGCAGCGCCGCGGCGTCCGGGATGAGCCGCTTCTCGAAGCGGACCGCATCCGCGCCATCCTCATAGTACCGCGGGTGCCTGCCGAACTCGCGATACCCGCTCTTGCGGTAGCGCGAGATCGCTGCGTGGTTGGCCTCGTGCACTTCGAGCCGCATGCGCGCGCAGCCGCGTCCCACGGCCGCTGTCTCGGCTGCATCGAGCAGCATGGACCCGAGCCCGCGTCCCCCGGCGTGGGGGGCAACAGCAATCGAATAAAGCCGCGCGACCAGCGCGCGCCGCCGAAACAGCACGATGGCGATGCCGGCTGGCTCGCCTTTGTGCTGCGCCACCAAAACCTCGGCGGAAGGCGAGGCGATGAAGCGCGCGAGGCTCCGCCGCGAGAGACGGTCGGTCGCGAACACGCGTTCTTCCAGTGCAACGAGCGCCTCGAGGTCGCCGCGCTCAGCCTTGCGGATGCGGACGTCGGGGCTGGACGTGCGCGCAGCGGCGGGTTTCAAACCTGCCCCTGCACTGCCGCTGCGGAACGACGCCCCGTTACCCATCACGCCCGCAGGCTCATCGCCAGCACGCGGGCGACGTGGAGCGCCTCGCGGCCGGTGCCGTCACGGATCTGCTGGCGGCACGAGGTGCCGTCGGCCACGATGATGTCATCGGCGCCGGCTTTGCGCACGGCCGGGAACAGCGAAAGCTCGCCCATCTGCAGCGATGCTTCGATCGTCTTGACCCCGTACCCGAAGCTCCCGGCCATGCCGCAGCAGCTCGAATCGAGCGACTCGACCGCAAGCTCCGGCACCAGCTTGAGCGTCGATACGACCGCATCCAGGGCGCCGAAAGATTTCTGATGGCAATGCCCATGGAGCAGCGCGCGCTTGGGCAGAGGCTTGAGCGGCAGCTTGAGCCTCCCGGCCCCGACCTCGCGCGCCAGGTATTCTTCCATCAGCAGCGTGCTCGTTGCCAGGACGCGCGCATCCTCGCCTGCGATCAGCGCCGGGATCTCGTCGCGGAAGCCGAGCATGCAGCTCGGCTCGATCCCGATGACAGGGATGCCGCGCGCCGCGAGCGGCGCCAGCGCCGCCACGCACCGTTCCGCTTCCCGCCGCGCCTCATCGACAAGGCCCACCGCGAGAAACGTGCGCCCGCAGCACAGCGGACGGCGATCGTTGCCCAGGGGCCTCGGCAGATGCATGCTCAGGTCCGCCGCGACCAGCACGTCGAGGGCCGCCGTGATGTTCTCCGGCTCGAAATAGCGGCTGAAAGTATCGGCGAAGAACGCCACCTTCGGGCGTTCGCCGGCGCCAACCTCGCCGGCAACAAGCCTGCGCGCGCCCTTGCGCCATGCATCCTTGCGCCATGCATCCTTGCGCCACGCATCCTTGCGCCACCGCGGCAGATCGCGCCGCGCGCTCAAACCCGCATGGCGTTCCGACCAGCGCCGCAGGCGGGGGAGATCGTTCCGCAGATTGGCGATGCGCGGCCACCGCGCGGCAAGAGGCGCATAGCGCGGCAGATAGCCGATGAGCCGGTCGTGCAGGGAGATGCCGTGCTTTGCCGCGCGCGCCGCCTGCACCTCGATCTTCATCCGCGCCATGTCCACGCCGGTCGGGCACTCGCGCCGGCACGCCTTGCAGGAGACGCAGAGCTCGAGCGTTTGCGCCATCTGCTCCGAGGCGAGTGCATCCGGCCCGAGCTGCCCGGTGAGGGCAAGCCGCAGCGTATTGGCGCGGCCGCGGGTGAGGTCGCGCTCGTCGCGAGTGACACGATAGCTCGGGCACATGACCCCGCCGGCAAGGGCGCGACAGGCGCCGTTGTTGTTGCACATCTCGACCGCGCCCTGAAATCCGCTGCCGCTGCCGGGATAAGCAGACCAATCGAGATGAGTGTGCACAGGCTCGCCGTGGTAGTCCGGGCCGTACCGGAAATAAGCGCGGTCATCGAACTTGGGCGCGCGCACGATCTTGCCCGGATTGAACAGGCCTTCGCGATCGAACAGATCTTTCACCTTCTCGAAAGCGCGCACGAGGCGAGCCCCGAACATCTGCTCGTGGAACTCCGAGCGCACAATGCCGTCGCCGTGCTCGCCGGAATGCGAGCCCTTGTAGGCGCGCACCAGGGCAAATGCTGCCTCGGCAATCGCACGCATCGCCGCGACATCCTTTTCGAGGCGCAGGTTGAGCACCGGCCGTACATGCAGGCAGCCGACCGAGGCGTGCGCATACCAGGTGCCGCGAGTGCCGTGCCTGGCGAAAATCTCCGTCAACCGCGAGGTATACTCGGCGAGGTGATCGAGCGGTACCGCGCAGTCCTCGACGAAGGAGACGGGCTTTCCCTCCTCCTTCATGGACATCATGATATTGAGCCCGGCGGTACGCATCTCGTTGATGGCGCTCTGCAGGTTGGGATCGAGCACCTCGATCACCCCGCCCCATTTCGCCCCGCGCTTATCCCAGCCGAAACCGAGGTCGCCGATGAGCTCGCCCAGCCGCAACAGGCGGCGGAAGCTCTCGTTGCCATCCTCCTCCGCAAACTCGACGAACAGGATGGCTTCGGGGTCGCCATGCACCACTGCGTCGATGGTAGGCTGGAACATGGCAATGTCGCGTGCGAGCGCGAGCATGGTCCGGTCCATGAGCTCGACCGCAATCGGGCCGAGCTTCACGATGTGCTGCGCCGTATCCATCGCCTGCGCGAAGTCGCCGAAATGGCAGGCGCCGACGGCACGCCGGCCGAGCAAAGGCGAGAGCTTGAGCTCGATCCCGGTGGAGAAGGCGAGCGTGCCTTCTGAGCCCACCAGGATGTGCGCAAGGTTGAGCGCGTTGCGGCCCGGCACGAGGGCGTCGAGATTGTAGCCGCCGACCCGGCGCTGCACCTTGGGAAAGCGCGTCTCGATCTCGTCCGCCTCCTGCGCGGCGAGCGCGCGCAGCGCCCGCGCGATGGGCACGAGCGGCGAGCTCATCGGGAGATCTGAAAGGTCGGGAGCCGCGGGGCCGAAATGTGCCGACTTTCCGTTGGCAAGGAGCGCATCGATGGCGCGCACGTTCTCGCGGGTATTGCCGTAGCGCAGCGAGCGCGCGCCGCAGGAATTGTTGGCGACCATGCCGCCGATGGTGGCGCGCGAGGACGTCGAGATATCGACGGGGAACCACAGGCCGTGCGGCTTGAGCCGGCGGTTGAGCTCGTCGAGAACGATGCCCGGCTCGACGATGCAACGCCGCCCCGGGGCATCGAGCTCGACGATGTGGTCGAGATATTTGGAGCAGTCGATCACCAGCGAGTTGTTGACGGCCTGCCCGGCCTGCGATGTGCCGGCGCCGCGCGGCAGCACGCTCACCCCTTCCTCGCGCGCGAGCAGGATCGCGTGCTCGGCCTCCTTGACCGAGCGCGGGGCGACGATGCCCACCGGCATCATCTGATAATGCGAGGCGTCGGTGGCGTAGCGCCCGCGCGTGAACGCATCGAACTTGACGTCGCCGAGAAGGGCGCTCTTGAGCCGCCGCTCCAGTCCCGGTGCGACCGTGCTAGCCATGCTGCAGTGCTAGCACGGATCCACCTTGCCCGCGTAGGTAGGCCAAATCGCCGCGCATGCCATCTACAAGACGAACGGTGGGGAGCGGTCCCCCGTGATGCGGGAAGCCGCACTGTTTCAACCGCACCACCGTGACAGCCGGCTTCGCAGCTGATGCTTGCAGGCATCCATTTCTAAGGTAAATCACCGAGTTTGGCGCGTGGACGGATGGACGAAGGTGGCGCACGTCATCTGTTGACAAAATCTGACCGGGAATTTGCCACGCTGCGGATCGCCGGCAACAGTCTTATTCCGGATCGGATAACGCAGATTTTGGGGGGGTCACCCCTACTCTGAGTTATGCCAAGGGGCAACGTTACAGGCTCACCATCACGACGTATGTTCTGCGTTACGCAATGCGGCCAAGAACACCTCCGGAGCGATGATTTTGGTTCCGGAGTGCTCGCTGATCGACAGCAAGTCCCTATCGCGCGAGACGAGATAATCCGCGCGCGCAGCGAGCGCGCAAGCGAGGATCATGTCGTCATCCGGGTCCCGCACGACCTGGACGATGGGCAGCTCAGTTTCCATAATTGCGATGGCGAGCAGGTCATTGCAGAACTCCGCCACGTCAGCATCGGAATAGCGATAGCGGTCGCGGATTCGTTTTCGCGTCAGCAATACGCGGGCGGTCTCCTCGATGATCCCTGCAGAGAGATGAAGCTCGAACCGCCCCTCTTTAGCAAAACGGAGGAGATCGAAAGATGCTCCTCCGGGTATCGGGTTGAGCACGGCGCTTATCAGGACCCCGGTGTCGAGCACCCCTCTAAGCATGACGCTGACGACGCATCATCCTGATCTCTTCGGCAATCTCTTCTTCCTCTTTCCTGATTTCCTCTGCAGTGCGTCGTTGCGCTTGCGGGTTAAGGAGACGCATACGCGTAAAGAGCCTTTCCAACCGACCCCACGCCCGCTCCCGCGCGGCCTCCTGCTCGTCCTCCGAACGATGTCCCGAGCGCATGTACTGCTCCTCGATCTCCTGACCGGCGCTTACAAGCTCCTCTTGGGCCTGCCTCGGCCAGGTCTGCGCTCGCTCCAGCAATTCCTTCAGCTTGTCTGTCATGCCAGTGCCATACGATTCGCTCAATCGTGATAAGCAAGAAGCGCGCCAATTGCGAAAGCTCTAAACACTCTCTCGTTCTCCCCGGCTATGGACTGGGTACCGGCAAGCGGACGATCCCCCGGGGTAGCGTCGTGGCGTGATCGCATGCGCTCCTCCCGGACACCCATATTGTTGCATGTAGGGTCCGGTTTCAAACCCGCGCTTGACTGACACCGGCTTTGGTCCTTGATGGCCGCAGTTCGCGGCCCCATCTCTTGTTTTCCTGAGCGCCTCCGATCGCGCGATTTCGTTGTGCCCCTCAAGGACTTGCCGATGACCAAGAATTCCTCGCGCCCCGTCGGCCGCCATTTACTGCACATCCCCGGGCCGACTCCGGTCCCCGATCGCGTCCTCCGCGCGATGGATACCCCCATCATCGATCACAGGGGCCCGGAGTTCGCGCAACTTGCCAGGCGCTGCCTCGACGGCATCAAGACCATCTTCAAGACCAGCAAACCGGTCATCATCTACACCGCCACCGGAACCGGCGCCTGGGAGGCGGCCCTGGTCAACACGCTCTCTCCCGGCGATCGCGTGCTGATGGTGGAGACCGGCCAGTTCGCCACGTTGTGGAAGAGCATGGCCGAGAAGCTCGGGCTCAAACCCGAGCTCATCAAGACCGACTGGCGCACCGGCGCCGAGCCCACGGCGATCGAGGAGCATCTGCGCAAGGACAGCAAACGCGAGATCAAGGCGGTCTGCGTCCTGCACAACGAGACATCGACCGGTTGCCTCTCGCCCATCCCGGAGATCCGCAAGGCGATCGATGCCGCGGGGCATCCTGCGCTGCTCCTCGTCGACACCATCTCGTCGCTCGCCTCGACCGACTATCGCCATGACGAGTGGGGCGTCGACGTGACCGTCGGCGGAGCGCAGAAGGGGCTGATGCTGCCGCCCGGCATGTCGTTCAACGCGATCAGCGACAAGGCGCTCGCGGCGGCGAAAAGCGCGCGCCTGCCCAAGTCGTTCTGGAGCTGGGACGACATGCTGCACATGAACAAGATCGGCTTCTTCCCGTACACCCCGGCGACGCAGATGCTGCATGGGCTCGCGGAAGGCATTGCCATGCTGCACGAGGAGGGGCTCGACAACGTGTTTGCGCGTCATGCGCGGCTCGCCGAGGCAGCGCGCACCGCGGTGCGTGCCTGGGGGCTGGAGACCTTGTGCCGCGATGCACGGTTCTATTCTCCGACCGTGACTGCAGTGCTGCTCCCTGCCGGGCACGACGCCGATGCGTTCCGTAGCATGGCGCTGGAGACGTTCAACATCTCCTACGGATCGAGCTTCGGGCCTTATGCCGGCAAATATTTCCGAATCGGCCATCTCGGCGATCTCAACGACGGCATGCTGATGGGCGCCTTGGCGACGACCGAGATGGCGCTTGCAGTCGCCGGCATTCCCCACCGCAAGGGCGGCGTGCAGGCCGCGGTAGATTATCTCATCTCCGCCCACACCAGCCCCGCGCGCGCCGCCGCAGAGTGAATACCTGCCCCGAGGGTGAGGTCGGCGAGTGCAGCGAGCCGGTGGCGGCTCATGCCGGCACCCGAGCATGCCGCATCGTTCCCACCCGCCTGACGGTCGCTTCGCTCCGGCGGTCGACCCCCCTTCAGGCGGTAATCGCCGCTTCCGCCTCCTTGCGCACGGCGCGCGCAAGCACGAGGCGTTGAATCTCCGACGTGCCTTCGTAGATTTCGAGCACGCGCTGATCGCGATAAAGGCGCTCGACCATGGTCGGCTTGCAATACCCGGCGCCGCCCCAGACCTGCACCGCGCCGTCGGCGGCGCGGTGCGCCACTTCCGATGCATAGAGCTTCGCCATCGCGCCGAGCGTGGCGACATCGCGGCGTTCGTCGTAGGCCTTCGCCGCCTCATAGAGCATCATGCGCGCCGCCGAGATCTCGACTGCCATGTCGGCGAGGCGAAAGCCGATCGCCTGGTTGTCGATGATCGGCTGCCCGAAGGTGCGGCGCTCGATCGCGCGCCGAGATGCCTCGCGATACGCCGCAATGGCGAGCCCCGACGATTGCGCCGCTACCAGCACGCGTCCGACATCGAGCGTGGCGAAGGCAAGCCGCAGGCCGCGATCCAGCTCGCCGACCCGCTCGCTGTCGGGCACCACGACAGCGAGTTTCAGATTTGAGGTCTTGGTCCCCCGCAGCCCCATCTTGTCGGCGAGCTCGTCGATGACGACTCCGGGCTGCTCCTTGTCGACCATGAAAGCGGAGATGCCGCGCGCGCCCACGCCCGGATCGGTTTTCGCAAACACCACGTAATGGCGCGACGCGCCGCCGTTGCCGATCCAGTATTTCTCTCCGGATAACCGCCAGCCGTCGTTCTCGCGCGTCGCGCTCGTCTTGATCGCCGCGGCATCCGAGCCGGCGGCTCGCTCAGAGAGGGCAAAGCTCGTGGCGATGCCCTTGGCCATGTCACGCAGGTAATGCTGCTTCTGCTCCTCACGTCCGCCAAGCAGGACAGGGAAGGCGCCGAGCTGATAGGTGCACAGGATCGCCGCGGTGGAGGCGCAGCCTTCTGCGATAGTTTCGACCACCGCCGCGGTCGTGGTGAGATCGGCGCCCTGTCCGCCATACGCCTTGGGGATGAACAGGCCGGCGAGCCCCAGCTCGACCGCGCCCGGACGTTCTCGGAAGGGTAGCGCGGCTCGCGATCGAGCTCGCCCGCGAGTGGCGCAAACTGCTCTCGCGTGATCCGCTCCGCCACGGCGCGCCACCGCTGCGCCTCGCCGCTCAATCCCGGCTGCCAAATGACCGACATGCGCCGATCCTACTCTATGCCGGATCATGCATTCGACACGTTTCGCAGGGGCGACCCGATTGGGGCGAGTGGGCAAGACAGCGAGTCGCTGTTAGGCACCGGAAAGACTTTCCTAGGGGCCGCTCATAGCCCTTCCGCGCCACCGTCGGTACGCGGATCGTGGGCCGCTTCCATCGTGCCGTCAGGATGCAAAACCACGGCACCCGCGTGCCCCATCACGTCGGAATAGGCTTCGGACAGCACTTCCACATCGTGACCTGCCGATACCAAGCGATCGACGAGATTGCCGTCGAAACGAGCTTCCATGCGCACTTTGGTTTGCGCGGCGCCCCAGGTTCGACCCAGCAGCCACCGCGGTGCATCGATGGCGCGATCCAAGGTGTCGCGGAACTGCACATAACGCGTGAACAGCGCCGCCTGAGTTTGCGGTTGCCCGTCGCCGCCCATCGCGCCGTACGCCATCACGCGACCATCGGCGAGCGCGGCCAGCGCGGGATTGAGCGTGTGAAACGGCAGCCGGCCGGGTTCGAGCGCATTCAACGCGCTGCCGTCGAGGGAAAAGCTTGCGCCGCGATTCTGCATGAGCACGCCCGTCCTCGGCAGCACGACCCCCGATCCGAATTCCCAGTAGAGCGACTGGATGTAGGACACGACGAGGCCGGAGGCGTCTGCGCTCCCCATCCATACGGTATCGCCTTGGGCATGAGCGGGTGATGCCTGCGGCTCCCAACGCGCCGCCTTGCGTTGATCGATCTTGGCGGCTTCGGCTTCGACGAAGCGAGCCTCCAGACAGCGCTCGACAGCGCGGGGCACCCGATCGGGATCGGTGATGACCCGGTCACGCACGCGCAACGCACGCTTTGTCGCCTCGATGAGCCCGTGGACGTGATGGAAGCCGTCGGCCTCCTTGACCGCGAGCCGTTCGAAGAGGGCCAGCAGCAGCAATGAGGCGAGACCCTGAGTCGGAGGCGGCGTGTTGAACAGGTTGCCGGGCTCGAGCTCGACCGACAGCGGCTCTTCGAGCCGGGCGCGGCAGCGTTCGAGGTCGGCGCGGGTAAGCGGGCTGCCAACGTGCTCGAGCTCAGACGCCATCTCGCGGCCGACATCGCCGCGGTAGAAATCGTCGAGCCCGGCATGGCTGAGATGATCGAGCATGGCGGCGAGCGCCGGCTGGGCAAGCGTACTCCCTGCCTCCGGCGGTTTCCCGTCGCGCAGAAAGCTCTGCGCAAAACCTGGAACGTCCTTAAGCTCGGCGAGCTTCTCCTGCGTGAGGCGGGCTTGCGCCCGGCTCACCACATATCCGTCCTTCGCATACCGGATTGCGTCCGCAAGCAGCTCGCGCAGCGGCATGCGTCCGTCGTGCGCGTGCGCCGCCTCGAGCGCCAATATCCACCCGGCAATCGCGCCGGGGACGGTGAGAGCAGCAAGCGGCCCGCGCGGCGGAATCGTCGCGTGCTCGCGATAAAGATCGCGCGTCGCATGCGCACCGGCGCGGCCAGCCGCCATGATCGCACGCACGCGGCCCAGCGGCTCGCGGACCAGCCAGAAGCCGTCGCCCCCGGCGTGATTCATGTGCGGATAGACTGCGGCGATGGTTGCCGCCATGGCGACCATCGCCTCGATCGCGTTGCCGCCGTTGGCAAGCGCCATGCGACCGGCTTCAACGGCGGCGTGATGGGGCGCGCAAACGACCCCCCGGCCATGCCCGGCGGTATGAAGGTCCAACCGTCAGGCCTCTGCCTTCATTGCGGTGTCGAGCAGCCCGCGGCGTTTGAGCAGGCCCTCGGCGCTCGGCAGCCTGCCGCGAAAGGCGAGGTAAAGCTCGGTCGGATCGCGCGAGCCGCCGGCGGCATAGACGTCATCGTGCAGCTTCCGGGCGGTGGCTCCGTCGAAAATGTCGCCGGCCTCCTCGAACGCGGCGAAAGCATCCGCATCCAGCACCTCCGACCACATGTAGCTGTAGTAGGCCGATGCATAACCTCCGCCAAAGATGTGCTGGAAGTGGGCGGGCCGATGGCGCATTACGATCTCGCGCGGCATGCCGATGCGCGCGAGCGTCTCCCGCTCGAAGGCGTCGATATCGAGACCGTCGGACCGCCGGTCCCCGTTGTCAGACATGCGCTCGTGCAGATCCAGATCGAGCAGGGCGGAGGCGACATATTCCACGGTCGCGCAGCCCTGGTTGAAGGTGCGCGCGGCGATCAGGCGCCGCAGCAGGTCATGCGGCATCGGCTCGCCGGTGTGGGAGTGAACAGCGAACTGACTTAAGATTTCCGGCTGCTCCAGCCAATGCTCATACAACTGCGATGGCAGCTCCACCCAGTCCTGCAGCACGCTTGTGCCGGCCACCATCGGATAGGTGACATCGGAGAGAAGGCCGTGCAGCGCGTGGCCGAACTCATGGAACAGGGTTCTCGCGTCCTCGAAGGAAAGCAATACCGGCTCGCCCTCGTTCGCCTTGGAGAAATTCATGACATTGACGATGACCGGGCGGATGTCGCCGGCGAGCTTTTCCTGGTCGCGCAGGCTGGTCATCCATGCGCCACTGTGCTTGGAGCTGCGGGCGAAATAATCGCCGAGGAAAAGCCCCCGCTCACGACCTCGCGCATCCCGCACTTCCCAGACGCGCACATCCTCGTCCCAGACCGGGATATCGCTGCGCCGCTGGAAGCTGAGGCCGAACAGCCGGTTGGCGGTGTAGAACGCCGCCTCTATGATCCGCTCCAGCTGGAAATACGGCTTGATGGTCGCCTCATCCACGTCGCAGCGCAGCTTGCGCAGCTTCTCGGCGTAGTAGCGCCAGTCCCACGGCGCGAGCTCGAAGTTCCTTCCTTCCGCCTGCACCAGCTGCTGCAGCGCATCGCGATCGGCAATCGCATGCCGGCGCGCCGGCTCCCACACCCGCTCGAGCAGACCGCGTACCGCCTGCGGCGTCTTCGCCATGGAATCGTCGAGGCGGTAATCCGCGTAGCTCGGATAACCCAGAAGGCGCGCGCGTTCTTGCCGCAACGCGGCGGTCTCGGCGATGATGGCCTTGTTGTCGGTCGGGCCGCTGCTGTCGCCGCGGGCGATCCAGGCGCGAAAAATCTTTTCGCGCAAATCGCGCCGCTGCGAGAACTGCAGGAAAGGCTCCACGCTCGATCGGGATGTCGTGATCACATGCTTGCCGGCGCGCCCGCGCTCCTCTGCGGCCGCGCGCGCCGCAGCGCGCACGAAATCCGGCAAGCCGGCGAGGTCGTCCTCGCTTTCGAGCTCGAGCACATGGGTCTGCTCGTCGGCCAGCACGTTCTGGGCGAAGGCGGTGCCGAGCGTTGCCAGCCGCTCGCTGACCTGCGCGAGCCGCGCCTTGGCGGGAGGATCGAGCGCCGCACCCGCCCGCCTGAACATGGCATGGTAGCGCTCGAGCACGCGGGCCTGCTCGGACGTCAGCGCGAGCTCGCCCGAGCGGCGATGAAGCGCATCGATGCGGCGGAAGAGCGCTTCATCCAACAGGATCTTGTTCCGATGCTTGGCGCGCAGGGGCGCGAGCTCGCGCTCGGCTGCGAGCAGCGCATCGTTCGTGTGCGCTTGGGCGAGCACGTGGAACACATTGGAGACGCGGGTGAGGGTCTCGCCGGCCCGCTCCAGCGCCTCGACGGTGTTGAGGAAGCTGGGCTCTCTCGGATCCGACGCGACGGCAGCAACCTCGGCTGCGTGCTCGGCGAATGCGGCCGTAAAGGCGGGGAGGAAATGCTCGGGCCTGATGCGCTTGAAAGGCGGCACCCCCAACGGGCCGGCCCAGGTCTCGAGCAGAGGATTATCGGTTGCAGTGGGCGAGATATTCGCGTTGTTCATGGCAGCGATATGGGGCTTTGTAGTGTGGTAGTCCACTCAGGAGCAGGTATTCCGCAGGCCGGCGGCAGGTCGCGATCGGCGCAGCCGATTTGCTGCTGACCGGCCCTGCGCTCGCCGTTCAGATGGAGATGCGAGCAATGAGCGCCATTACCCTCGAGCGGGCGGACCGCCTCATTGACGCCGTTCTCCGCCGCGGCGCCGAGCTCGATTGCAGGCCGCTGGCGGTCATCGTGGTCGAGCCGGGCTGCAAGGTGAAGGCATTCAAGAAGGAGGACGGCAGCTCCATGATCCGCTTCGAGATGGCCTACGGCAAAGCCTATGCGGCGCTGGCCATGGGCCGTTCCTCGCGGCTGGTGAAAATGCGCGCCGAGGAAAAGCCGATCTTCATGCGCTATCTCATCAGTGCAAGCGGCGAGCAGATCTTTCCCGAAGGTGGTGGCTTGCAGATCCGCAATAGCGAGCACGAGGTGATCGGCGCGGTCGGGGTCACTGGAGACACCGAGGAGCGCGACGAGGAGCTTGCCGCCTACGGCATTCGCGCGGTGGGGCTCAAAACGGACGAGGACTGCGCCGGCTCGGGACGCCGCGGCGGGGTGCGGCTGACCGACCGGTGAGCGGATGTGCTGGAGCGCGCGTCCCGCGCAGATCGAGCCTGCGCGTGCATCGGCGGCACATGAATGACCTCGGCAGCGCTGGTCGAAGGAGAATCGCAATGGTGCGTGCAGCGAAGGCAGGTGCGATCGCAGGGCTGCTCGCTACGGTCGCCAGTCTCGCGCCGCGCGCGGCGGCGGTGCTCGATTACGATTTCTTCAAGACGCGCGTAGAGCCGATCTTCTTGCAGAAGCGACCGGGGCACGCGCGCTGCTACGTCTGCCATGCCGAAAGCAACAACGGTTTCCGCCTGGAGCGGCTCGCGCCGGGAGCAAGCTTCTGGACCGAGGAGCAGTCGCGCCGCAATTTCGAGATGGCCTCGCGGCTGGTGAATCCCGGCGATCCCGATCGGAGCCGGCTGCTCATGCAGCCGCTCGCGCCTGAGGGAGGCGGCAACGTCTTCCATTCCGGCGGCCGTCAGTTCGCGTCCAAGGACGATCCGAGCTGGAGGATCCTGGCCGACTGGGTGAACGGGCAGAAGCCGTAGACCCGGCGCTCCGCGTGCACTCGATGTATCTCTATCGTTCGGATGCGCTCCTCGCCGGCTCGTCGATCATGCTCACATGCGCGGCGACGATCTGCCAGCGCCCATCGAGGCGAGCCCAGGTCTGCATCTGACGGCCGACCTTTCCTGGCGTGCTGGGGCGGTGAAACAGCGTGGAAGCGACGGCGAAATCCGGTCCGAAGGTCGTGATCACCGTGCGGGAGAGGCTCCGCTCCAAGCCGATCGGGGAGCGCGCACGCCGAAAGGCTGCAATCTCCGCATGTCCGTAAAGGTTCTCGGCGCCGCCATAGCGGATTGTGCACTGATCAACGCGAAACATCGCGTTGAGGGTGTTTACATCGTTGCTGGCCAATGCGTCCTCGTAGCGCTCGAACGCCGCCCTCACCTCAGCGACAACGTCGGACCGATCGACTTCCATGCGCTCTCCCCCCACAAGCCCTACGGCGCAGATCACAATATCTGATGGTGTCGCAAAAGGCGTGAGCCGAATGGCCACGGGCCAGAACGGGGCATCTTAGAAATGCCTGCATCTTCTGGGAGCGCAGCTCTTCCCAATGAAACCATGCGCCGTCACCGCACGGAAGATTATCCGGCTCGGGGGCGGCCCGCGCTGAAGCATCCTTCTGACACTCCCAGCCAAGCCTTTTCGTCGATACTTTTTGGTGAAGGGCTGCTCGCGGCGGCCAAAGAGGCGGCGAGACCGCTACTGCGGATCGAGCGACATCGGCGCAGCGTCGTCGCGCCGCGGGACTTCCCGCGGCCTGGGACGAGCGGTGGCGGACCGGCGCCCGTTGGTTGAACCGTCGGATGTAGTTGCAATCCCGAACGTCAGAGCCGGCACCTCGGAATGCCATGAGATCATCGGGGTGCTGTGTTGCTGCTGAGCCGCCTCGAGCGAGCTGATCGTCTCGGCCGCCTGTTGCTGCGCCTCCGCCAGCTCTTTGTTCTCCTGCCGTAGCGCATCGAGCTCGCGCGTCATTCGTTCGATGATCGCCTCCGGCTTCTCCTCCGCCGGGTTGGACACGCCTGCTATGTTCGGCCAAGCCAGCGCAATTGCGGTGATCAATCCCGCCGCCAGCACCAATCCGATCAAGGTGGAAAACCGGAATCCGCGATTGAGCCGAGGAGCGGGGCTCTCAGCCTGAGTTTGGTCGTGTCCGAACTCCTCGTCGAAAGCGTCGAGGCTCGGCATGACCCTCGCGTCAACTCTGCCTGACATCACATACGCCGCTTCGGACGCCCCCGGCGCAGCCAACTACGGCACGTCGATCTTTCCCCCGTGCCGAGTCGCTCCGGCGGCCCACCACCGCATCCTGCGTTGATACCGCCAGCAAATCAAGGGCTTATCTGGGCAGAATTGCGGCTTTCGTCGGTCGGAAAGCAGATCGGCCCACAGTGTCACCCGGCGGTGACTGTAATCTGGGTCAGCTGCGAGCCCGGGCGCGCGCTTTCGCGCCGGAAAGCGTGCACTGCAAGCTCCAGATGACTGGAAGGGCCATGCAGCAAAGCAACGCCATGCCCCAGAATCCGGCAGGCCCGAACCGTCTGAACAGCCAGCCGGCAAGCACCGTCGAGAGCGCCGTCGCCCCGCCAATTCCAACCGTCCCATAGACCGCCTGCGCAGTGCCCGCGAGGCCAGCCGGAACGGTATCGGCAATGATACGCATGCATGCCAGGTGAAACAGCGCGAAACTGAGCCCATGCAGCGGCTCGACTGCGGCGAGCGCAGCCACGTCGGCGGTTTGACCCGTCACACCCCAGCGCAGCGCTGCTGCTCCAGCGCCCAGCGCCATTGCACCGGTTCTTCCCAACAGGTGCAACAACCAGGGGCCGAGGAGAAAGAACACCAGCACCTCTGCCCCGACCGATTCCGACCAGAGCACGCTCGAAACGGCAGGAGAGATATTGGCATCGCGCCAGCGGATGATCGCGAAAACGTCGTGCATCGCATGGCTGCCGAGAACCAGGGCAGCCGCAAGCACCACGCGCAGGTATGCAGGCTGCCGCAAAAGGATGAGCGCATCCCGCCCGATCCCTTTTGGTTTTTCGGGCTCTGAATTCGTGCCCTTTGCCAGGCCGGGCGCAAACCGCGTCGATATGGCCGCTCCGAGGAGACCGGCGGCAGTGAACCAGAGGACCGAGCTCAGCCCAAGGGCGCCCGCGCTTTGGCCGGCGACGAGCAGCCCAGCAATGAACGCGGCGGAACCCACGCCTCGGACCCAGCCATATTCGAATCCCCCAGAGCGAGGGTTCGCAGTCGAGCGAGACCAGGAGAGTGCAAGCGCATCCGAGAGCGGTACCAGCGGCGCCAGCATGGCGGCCTGGATCAGGTTCACCGAGGCTATTACCCAGAACGCGTGCGCCGGCAGATAGAGCAGCGAGGCCGCGGCTGCCGCACATGCGAAGATGGTGAGTTCGAATCGAAACACGCCAAAAACATCGGCAACGCGGCCCGCAAGTGGCGCAGAAAGCAGTCTCACCGCCGTCCCGGCACCCAGAAGGAACCCGAGCCATTCCGGGCCCATGCCGCGCTCCGAAAGGAACGCCGGCAGGAAGGGCGAGGAAAATCCAAAGCTGGCGTAGAGCGTGCCATAGAGCAGGGCAAAGCGGAGCAACAGATCTCGTCGGATGCCCATGCCCGCAGGTCCGTGTCGCACAAAGGCGCGGCGGCTCTCGCCCTGAGAAGACGATCGTGCAACGGCCTTCCCAGCTTCGGCGTTCCGCACCGAGCGCGAGAGGGCCCGGTTCGCTCGTGCTAAGCTCAGGCGTGGCGGGTTGGCGGCCAGGCTTCAAACAGGAAGGGAAGGCACGCGCATGGATATTGGTTTCATCGGAGTGGGCCAGATGGGGTTCCATATGGCGCGTCGGCTGCTCGAAGCCGGACATCGCGTTTTGGTCTGCGACAGCCGGCGCGACGCGGTTGCCCGCGTCACCGCTCTTGGCGCAGGCGCCCGCGATACCGCGCGAGCCATCGCCGATGAGGTCGAGACGGTCATGGCGAGCCTGCCGACGCCGGACGTGGTGCGCGCCGTGGCGACCGGCGAAGCGGGCGTCATCGAAGGAAAACGCGTGCGCCGCTTCATCGACCTCTCCACTACCGGCTCGGCCATGGCCAGACGGATCTTCGATCTGCTCAAGGCACGCGGCATCGTCCAGATCGACAGCCCGGTCAGCGGCGGCGTAACCGGCGCCGCCAAGGGCACCCTCGCGGTCATGGTATCGGGCCCGCGCGCGGAAGTCGCTCAGGTTGAGCCAGCCCTTGCCGTGCTCGGTAAAGTCTTTTTCATCGGCGAGCGTCCCGGAGCCGGCCAGACGATGAAGCTGTGCAATAATTTTCTGTCCGCGACCGCCATGACCGCGACTGCCGAAGCCATGGTGCTCGGGGTGAAGGCGGGCCTCGACCCCCGGGTGATGCTCGATGTGATCAATTCCGGCAGCGGCCGCAACACCGCGACAGAGGACAAGTTCGGCCGGGTCGTCCTGCCGAGGCTGTTCAATCTCGGTTTCACCACCGGGCTTATGACCAAAGACGTCAAGCTGTTTCTCGAGGAGGCAAGCGGGCTCGCTGTGCCGACGGAGGTGGCGCAGACGGTCGCTCGCATGCTGCAGCTCGCCTGCGACGAGATCGGCCCCGAGGCCGACCTCACGACCGTGGTCCAGACCGTCGAGCGCCGCGCCGGCGTCGAGGTGCGCGCGCCGAGGAGCTCTGCTTGAGAGCGAAAGCGGAGCGAGCTCAATGAGCGACCACGACGAGCACGAGATCTACGCGGTTCGGTACGCCCATCACAAGCGCAAGGCGGCGGAAAATTTCATCCTCGGCGATCCGCACGACGTGCTGCAGCCGCTCGACTACTACGTCTGGGCAATCGTAGGAGCCTCGGGGACCAGCATCGTCGACACCGGGTTCGACGCAGCGATGGGAGAGAGACGCCAACGCGAGATGGTCACGCCGGCCGGCGACGGACTGCGTGCGCTCGGCATCGATCCCGATGCGGTGGATACCGTCATCATCAGCCACATGCATTACGATCACGTGGGCAACTACGACCTGTTTCCGCGTGCACGCTATCACCTGCAGGACGACGAGATGGCGTATGCGACCGGCCGTTGCATGTGCCACGCGGCAGTGCGTCTGCCGTTCGAGGTGGAGGATGTGCTTGCGATGGTGCGGAAGGTCTTTGCCGGCCGCGTCGTCTTTCACAACGGTGCGGACGAGATCGTGCCCGGTATCACGGTCCACCGCATCGGCGGACACTCGAAGGGGCTGCAGAGCGTGCGCGTGAAGACCCGGCGCGGATACGTGATGCTGGCCGCCGACGCGGCTCATCTCTATGCCCATCTCGACAGCGGTCGCGTATTTCCCCTCACCTACAATGTCGCCGAAGTGGTGGAGGGATATGAAACGCTCAAGAAGCTTGCCACCTCGCGCGACCACGTCGTGCCCGGTCACGATCCGCTGGTGCTAGCGCATTACCCTGCGGCCAGGCCGGGCCTCGATGGCTGGGTGGCGCGCCTCGACGCCGACCCGAAAACCTGAGGGGCATGCGGCCGCTTCTGCATCCCACTCTGGTCAATGGGCGGACCGGAGACCCGGCGCTCTATATGGAGACGCTGTTCGAGCGCCGTGCGATCCTGTTCGATCTCGGCGACATCTCTGCCTTGCCGCCGCGCAAGGTGCAGCGGATCGAGCGTATCTTCGTCTCGCATGCCCATGTCGATCACTTCATCGGTTTCGATCGACTGCTGCGGCTCCTGGTCGGGCGAGAAAGAAGCATAAGCCTCTATGGGCCGGAAGGGTTCGTCGAGCACGTGCAGCACAAGCTGCATGCGTATCTCTGGAATCTGGCCGACCGGTATTCCGGCGACCTCGTTTTCACGGTTACGCAAATCGCTTCCTCGCTGGCGACCGACACTTCCCGGTTCCGGCTCAAGCGCGCCTTCTCAAGGGAGGAGATCGGGAGCGGTCGCATCGCCGATGGCGTGCTGCATCAGGACCCGAGCTTCCGGATCAAAGCGGCGGTGCTCGACCATGGCACGCCATGTCTCGGCTTCGCGATCGAGGAGCCCATGCATGTCAATGTGTGGAAGAGCCGGCTCGTGGCGCGGCAGTTGCCGGTGGGGCCTTGGCTGCGAGAGCTCAAAAATGCAGTCGTGGAGAGCTTGCCGGATGATCACCCCATAACCGTCCGCTCGCGGCCGCGCTCGGCGGATGAGCGCGCGCTGCGGCTCGCGGATCTCCGCGACCTCGTCACGGTCACTCCGGGACAGAAGATCGCGTACGTCACCGATATCGCCGACAACCCCGCCAACCGCGCCGCTGTGATTGCGCTTTCGCGCAATGCGGACCTGTTGTTCATCGAGGCTGCTTTCGCGCAGGCAGACGAGGAGCTGGCGCGCCAGCGGGGGCACCTGACGACCGCCGCAGCAGGTGAAATCGCCCGCCAAGCTGGAGCGCGGCGGGTCGAGCCTTTCCATTTTTCGTCCCGTTATCCCGGCGAGGAGGAGCGCCTGCTCGCCGAGGTGAGAGCCGCGTTCGGCGGCCCTGCTACATGATCGCATACTCGGCGTTGCGGCGGTCCGTGACCAGCATGCAGCCGGGGTAATGGGTGATGCAGAAATCGGGCTTCGCGGTTGCGACCACGGACTGCGGGGTCACGCCGCACGCCCAGAAAACCGGGATCTCGTCATCGTGGATCGGAACGGCATCCCCCCAGTCCGGCTTCATCAGATCGGAGATGCCGATCAATTCGGGTTTGCCGATATGAACCGGCGCCCCATGCACGGCAGGGAAGCGGGTCGTGATCTGGATGGCGCGGATCGCCTTGGCGGGGGTCATCGGTCGCATGGAGACGACAAGCGGTCCATGGAACGGTCCCACTCGAGCGGTGGGAATCGAGGTGCGGAACATGGGCACAGTGGCGCCGCAACTGATATGCCGCAGCTCGATCCCATCCTCGATCAGCGCCTCCTCGAAGGAGAACGAGCACCCCAGCACGAAAGCTACGAGATCATCGCGCCAATGGCCGCGGATATCGGTCGGCTCGTCGATCACCTCGCCGCGCCGGAATACGCGGTAACGCGAGAGGTCGGTGCGGATATCCAGATCATCGGCAAGGGCGGGCAGGCGAAAGTCGCCGGGAGACGAGACCCCGAGCACCGGACACGGTTTAGGGTTGAGCTGGCAAAAGCGCAGGAAGTCCCCGGCCAACTCCCTCGGCAGGATGGCGAGATTGCCCTGCACATAGCCAGGCGCCACGCCGCCGGTCTGTCCGGTGAATTGATCGGCTCGGATGGCAAGGCGCGCATCGCGACCGGTTTGCAGTGCCGCGGGTGTCGGGCGACGCATGCTCAGGACGGTCATGGGCGCTCCTTCTCGACCAGACGCTCAGCTCTGCCTGTTTTATCAGCATTGGAGCCGGCGGGGAAACCCATCCAAAACGTCGTGGCGGCAATCGCAGTCGCGACTCATCCACCCAGCGCGACAACCGCGCTCGTTGTAGATGCGAGCGGCATCAGCTATTCTCAGACATTGCTCGACGAGCTCCATGGTGGGTGTCTGGGACCCGCAGCTTTGTCCGCAAAGGCCACTCACCGCTCGCCGCCACTAGCGCGTCCACAGAGGAACAACGCCATGGTCGACAAGAACGCCACGCAGGATCGGGAGGAAGAATTCTGGTACAGCGGCAAGGTCACCCGTCGCCGCTTCGTCGGATACACCAGCGCAGCGGCAGGCGCCCTCGGCGGGCTCATGCTGGTGCCTGCTCCCTGGCGCAGCGCGTTTGGGCAGGCCAAGCCCTACAAAATCGGCTCGCTGCAGCCGTTGTCGGGAGCGGCGGCAGCAGGCGGGAAGACGGCGCTGGTCGGCAGCCAGATGGCGGTCGACCGGATCAACAAATCGGGCGGTGTCAACGGGCGACCGATTGAGCTTGTTGTCGCGGATTACGAATCCAAGCCCGATGTCGGCCGGCGCAAGGCGGAGAAGCTCGTCGACGAGGACAAGATCGACGCACACCAGGGCGGCTTTCTCTCCAATGTATGTCTCGCCTGCGAGCCGGTGTGGAGCGAGAACAAGATCGTCAACATGATCGGCGTGTGCCTCGACACGACACTCACCACCACCAAATGCGACCGGTACACGTTCCGCACGTTCGATTATGCCCCCGCGCAGGCGGTCGCGTTTGCACCCTATCTCGTGAACAAGCTCGGCAAGAAATGGCACATCGCGTATACGGATTATGCTTGGGGACAATCGACGCGCGATGCCTATGCCGATCAGATCAAGAAGGCGGGCGGCGAAGTTGTCGGCACCACGGGCATTCCGCTCGGCCGCGCCGACATGACGCCGTTCCTTTCCAAGATCACCGGCAATTTCGACGGCCTGTTCGGCATCTTCTTCGGCCAGGACGGCATAAATATCGGCAACCAGGCGTACGATCTCGGCCTGACCAAGAAATACAAGTGGGCCGGGGATGGATCCATCGCGGAATCCACCAATCTCCCGGCGCTGGGCAACAAGATCGAGGGCTTCATCGGGATAAACCGATATATCCCGGTGCTGCAAGGCGTGCTCGACACGCCGTACAACAAGCGATTCATCGACGACGCCGTGGTCAGGCTCAAGCAGATCGATCCCTCCGGACCGCTCCCCGACCGTTATGTGCAGTCGAACTACGAGGCCATGAACGCCTTGAAGATCGGCATGCAAAAATCAGGCTTCCGCGGCCGTGAGGACGGCATGAAGCTCATCGAAGCCCTGGAAGGGCTGGAGATGAAGGAGAGCGACGACTTCCCGCAAGGGGACAAGACGCTGCGCAAAGAGGACCACCAGGCTTTTCTTCGCGAGTTCCTCTTCGAGATCAAGGACGGCAAGCACCACATCGTCGAAGTGGTGCCCAAGGAAAAGACGCTGTTCCCGCCGGAATGCAAGTTCACGGCCTAAGTGGCCGCCGAGCTTTCGATCGAGGCGCCCGTCTCGGCCGCCGCCGCGCCGGAGGGCGCCTCGACAGCGATCCTGCGCACGGAGGGGCTGACCATCCGGTTCGGCGGACTGGTTGCCCTCGACAGCATCAATTTCGAAATTCAGCGGGGAGAAATCCGGGCGATCATCGGCCCGAACGGGGCTGGCAAAAGCACGTTTTTCAATTGCCTCACCGGCGTGCTGCGCCCCTCCGCGGGGCGCATCTCGTTCAACGGAGATGATGTTACAGGTCTTCCCCCTAACCGCATCTCGCGCAAAGGGATCGCTCGCTCCTATCAGATCACCAATGTTCTGCCCAACGCGACGACGTTCGAGAACGTGCGAATTGCCTGCCAATCCCGGAGACATGGCTGGAACATGCTGCGGCATCACGGCGCATTTCCCGACCTCATGGGAAGAGCCGCGACGGTGCTGGACTCGATAGGGCTGCGGAGCAAGAGCGAGGAGCTTGCCGGCAATCTTTCCCACGGCGAGCAGCGCAACCTCGAGATCGGCATAGCGCTTGCAACCGAGCCGCAGCTGTTGTGCCTCGACGAGCCGACCGCGGGCATGAGCGCGGCGGAGACCCACGAGACCATTGACCTCGTGCGCCGGATCGGCAGGGATCTCAGCATTCTGATTGTCGAGCACGACATGCAGGTGGTGATGGAGCTGGCCCACCGGATCACGGTCTTTCACTACGGCCGAGTTCTGGCGGAAGGAAGCCCGGCGGACATCCAGGCCAACCCGCGAGTCCAGGAGGTGTATCTCAAGACATGAATGCGGCGGCCGGCCATGCTGCTCCCCTCGTCCAGGTCGAGGACATCGATACCTATTACGGCAAGAGCCACATTCTGCATGGGGTCTCGCTGGAAGTGGGGCGCGGAGAAGTGGTCGGTCTTCTCGGCCGCAACGGCGTCGGCAAGAGCACCACGCTCAAGACCATCATGGGCCTGCTCAGCCCGAGGCGGGGGAAGGTTGTGTACGAAGGCCGCGTCGTCACCGGGCTTCCGGCGCACCGGCTGGCGCGGATCGGCATAGCCTACGTTCCGGAAGACCGGCGCATTTTCCGGCTGCTCACGGTGATGGAGAACCTGCGGACGGGGTTCGATCGCCACGGGGTGAGCGAGGCTCGCAAGCAGGAGCTGCTGGCCAAGGTCTTCGCCTATTTCCCCGTCCTCGCCGAACGCCGCAACCAGGCCGGGGGAACCCTGTCAGGAGGCGAGCAGCAGATGCTTGCGATCGCCCGAGCGATGATGCTCGAGCCCAAGATCATTCTCCTGGATGAACCGACGGAAGGGTTGATGCCGCGGATGATCTCGCAAATCCACGAGATCATCGACGTGCTGCACCAGGAGGGCGTCGCCATCCTGCTGGTCGAGCAGAACGTCCCGCTGACTCTCGCCGCCAGCCAGCGCGTCTACATCATGGAGAAAGGCGCCGTGCGCCATCACTGCCCTTCCGCCCAGCTCAAGCTGAACGACGCCGTCATCCAGCAATATCTCGGAGTGTAGGATCGAGCTCGTGGCCGAGTTTCTCCACGCCATTCCCTACGATCAGATCCTGATCCAGACGCTCAACGGCATCGTGGCCGGGATGATTTTGGCACTTGTCGCCTCGGGCCTGACCCTCATCTTCGGGATCATGGATGTCGTGAACTTTGCGCATGGCGAGCTGTTCATGCTCGGCGCCTATGTGGGCGTGGTGATCATGGCCGGCACCGGCAACTTCTGGCTCGCGCTCATTGTCGCAACTCTCATTGTCGCGGCACTCGGAGCAGCGCTTCAGATCACCACCCTGCGCCCCCTGCTCGGCCGCGACCCCCTGACCACGATCCTCGCGACCTTCGGCATCTCGCTGGTGCTGCAGAACTATGCGCTATGGCAGTTCGGCCCGGTGGCGCGGAAGATCCAGGAGCCGTTCACCGGCAGCTTCTCGATCTTCTACCTGCAGTATCCCTGGTACCGTATTCTCATAGCGGCGCTCTCGGCGGCCATCATCGGCGGCTTCTGGCTGTTTCTCAAACACGGCACCTACGGGATCTGGATTCGCGCGACCACGCAGGACCGCGTGATGGCGCAGGCGATGGGCATTCCGGTGCCCTGGGTGCATACCGCGGCGTTCGCGATCGGGGCGGGCATGGCGGCCGCAAGCGGAGTGCTGTTTGCCCCGCTGGTCGGCGTCACCCATGCCATGGGTCTCGACTGGATCCTCAAGGCCTTCATCGTGGTCGTGGTGGGCGGCATGGGCAATCTCGGCGGCTCGATTGCCGCCTCCATCTTCATCAGCCTGATCGAGTCCTATGCCTCGATCTGGCTGGACCCCGCGCAGGCCGTGATCGTCTCGTTCGTCGTTCTCATACTGACGCTGCTGTTCCGGCCTACCGGCCTGTTCGTTCCGACACCGAAATGAGCAAACGAGTCGACGGGCCTTACTGGGCAGGATTCTCGCTGGTCCTGGCGCTCCTGATCATAGCGCCGCTGGTGCTGCCCGAGTTCTGGCAGCGGTTCGTCACAGAGATCCTGATCTGGGGACTGCTGGCGATGTCCTCGGACATCCTCATCGGTTACACCGGGATGGTGTCGTTCGGGCACTCCGCTTTTTTTGGACTTGGGATGTACGGCGCGGCGGCCGCCCTGCTTTCGGTCAGGCCGCCCAACCTGTGGCTGGCACTCGTGTACGGTCTCATTGCCTCCGCCGGGGTCGCGCTTTTTGTCGCCTATTTCTCAACCCGACTGCGCGACATCTATTTCGCGATCACCACGCTCATTTTCTCGCAGATATTCTATGTCATCATCTTCACCTGGACCGAGCTGACAGGCGGTGAGAATGGGCTTTCGTTCAGCCGGCCGAGGCTTGCAATTCCCGGTCTCTTTTCGGTGCCGTTCACGACCGACACGCTGCACTGGTTCGTGCTCGGGGTGGTCACGGCGTCCTACCTGGCGATGCGCCGCGTCACGCAATCGCCGTTCGGCATGGTGCTGCAGTCCATCCGCGAGAACGAGGCGCGCACCCGCGCGATCGGCTACCCCGTCGAGCGCTACAAGATCGTCGCGGTGATGCTCTCCGGCCTCTTTGCCGGACTGGCCGGCGCCCTCTATGCGATTCAGAACAGATTCGCCGCGCCCGATTTCGTCTACTTCTTGGTTTCCGGCGAGGCGATCATCTTCAATGTGATGGGCGGGATCGGCACGCTGGTCGGGCCGATCGCCGGCGCGGCATTCTACCTGCTTCTGCGCGAGGCATTCTCGCGGTTTCTGACCGAGTACTACCTCATCCCGGTCGGCATGATATTCATCGCCATGATAATTTTCATGCCCCAGGGGCTGCTCGGCTTCATGCGGCGCCGGCTCAACCAGTAGCGCGGCCCCCGCTCAGCGCAGATCGCGCGCCGCAGTGCTCTGTCGCGCATGGCGGGAACCATCGGTTCAATTCGACCGCAATCCGCTATAGCATGAGGCGTATCGAAATCCGGGAAGAGGCGGAAGCATGGCCAAGTTCGGCATTGGGCAGGCAGTGCGGCGGGTGGAGGATCAGCGCTTTCTGCTGGGCAGGGGGCGGTATGTCGATGACATCAGCTTGCCCGGCCAATGCCATGGCGTCACCGTGCTCTCACCGCACGCGCATGCGCGCATCAAGCGCATCGACGTGTCGAAGGCGGCCGCCGCCCCCGGGGTGCTGTGCGTGCTCACCGGCGCCGATGCCGTAGCGGAGAAGCTTGGCAGCTTCACCGCCTATCTCATGCCTGAGGACTTCGGCGCACCCAAAGGACACCGCACGTTCCAGGGCTTGCTCACCGCCGACAAGGCGCGGTTTGTCGGCGATCGCATTGCCTTCGTCGTTGCGGAAACGCTCGCGCAGGCCCGCGACGCGGCGGAGCAGGTTCAGGTGGAATATCAGGAGCTGCCGGCCGTCGTCGATCTCGAGGATGCGGCGAGAGAAGGCGCCCCGAAGGTCTGGGAAGACTGCGCACAAGGCAATGTCGGCTTCCGCCTGATGTTCGGCAACAAGGAGGCGACCGATGCAGCCTTCGCCGGCGCCAGGCACGTGGTCAAGCTGCGGGTCGAAGGCAACCGCGTGTCTCCCGTCGCGATGGAGCCGCGGGTCGCCATCGGCGACTACAACGGGGCCGACGATCAGTACACGCTCTATACCGCCTCGCAGAACCCGCACGGGGTGCGCATGGAGATGTCGCACATCTTTCACGTTGCCGAGAATCAGATACGCGTGGTCTCACCCGATGTCGGCGGCGGATTCGGATTGAAGGGCAATCCGTTCCCCGATGATGCGCTGGTGCTGTGGGCTTCGCGCCGCGTCCGACGGCCGGTCAAATGGTTGGCGACCCGCTCGGAAAGCATGCTGACGGACCATTGCGGTCGCGAGACCATCTACTACGGCGAGCTCGCCCTCGACGAGCAGGGCAAGATACTGGCGCTGCGCGCGCAATGCTTGTTTCAGCTGGGCGCTTATTTCGTGGGGGCGGCGCTGGCGCCGGGCGCCTTCGCCGTGCGCTTCATTCCGGAGGCGTACGATATTCAAACCATGCACATCGCCTCCCAGGGACTGTTCACCAATACCTCGCAATGCGGGCCCTACCGTGGCGCCGGACGTCCCGAGGCGGCGTATTTCACCGAGCGGCTGATCGAGCGCGCTGCGCGAGCGCTCGACATGGATCCTGCGGAGATCCGGCGCCGCAACCTCATCCGCCCGGAAAAGCTGCCGTATGCGACACCGACGCTGTGGAATTACGACAGCGGCGAGTTCGAGCGCCTCATGGATCAATGCGTCGAGGCAAGCGACTGGAAGGGCTTTGCGGCGCGCAAGCGCGCCACGGAGAAGAACGGCAAGCTGCGTGGCCGGGCGGTGAGCTACTACATCGAGTTTGGCGGCATCTTCAACGACCGCATGGACCTGCAGTTCAACCCCGACGGGACTTTGACCATCCTCGGGGGCACCCATTCCCATGGGCAGGGCCATGCCACGGTATTCGCGCAGCTGGTACACGACTGGCTCGATGTGCCGCTCGAATCCATCCGCTATGTGCAGGGCGACACGGCCCAGGTGCCGATCGGGCGCGGTACATATGGCGCCCGCAGCGCCGTAGTGGGGGGCAACGCGCTCAAGGCCGCCGCCGATGCCGTCATCGAGAGAGCCAGGCCGATGGCGGCAACGCTGCTGGAAGCCGACGCCGTAGACGTCGAGTTCAAGGACGGTCAATTCCGGGTGGTGGGCACGGACAAGGCGATCAGCATCATCGATGTCGCCAAGGCGGCCTACGCTCCCGCGGGTCCTCTTACCGACAAGTTCGGTGTCGGGCTGCAATCCACCGGCAGCTTCAGTCCCGAGCCGCCTAGCCATCCCAACGGATCTCACGTCTGCGAGCTGGAAGTGGACCCGGAAACCGGCGAGACCGTCGTCGACCGCTATTTCGTGGTCGATGATCTCGGACGCGTGCTCAACCCCCTCATCGTGCGCGGACAGATCCACGGCGGCGTCGTGCAAGGGCTGGGGCAGGCGCTCATTGAGCACCAGGTCTACGACCGCCAATCCGGGCAGCTGCTCTCCGGCAGCTTCATGGATTACGGAATGCCGCGCGCGGACACCATGCCGGACATCGAGGCGCAGCTCGAGGAGATTCCCTGCAAGACCAACCCGTTGGGCGTGAAGGGCATCGGCGAATCCGGCACGATCGGCGCGCCGCCGACGGTGATCAATGCCATCATCGATGCACTCAGACCGCTGGGTGTCGATCAGATCGACATGCCGGCGACCCCGGGCCGGGTGTGGCAGGCCATCGCGAATGCGCGCGGCGCTCCCCACGGATCCGAGGGTTAGAGCGGGATGACTTCATCCTCGAATCGTCCGCGCAGGCGCCTTTCGGTTGGTGATCACCCAGACATAGGGCACGAAACCGCAGCCATTTGCTACGCCAATGGCCAGCCCGAGCCCGATCCGGAGCCTCATGACCCGCCTTCGCCTTCACGCGTCACGAGCTGCTCCATCATCGCGATCAGAGGACTCAGACGATCCTGAAGAACCATCCACACAATGTCGAGACGCACCTCGCCATAGCCGTGGATGAGACGGTGGCGCATGCCCGTGATTTCGCGCCATGCGATTTCAGGATGTGCCGCCTGTGTAGCAGCCGAGACCTTGCCCGCCGCCTCGCCGAGAACCTCCAACGATCGAATGGCCGCGTTCTGGTGCAGCCGG
>DATBHG010000070.1:0-252865 GCA_036557665.1 Xanthobacteraceae bacterium
ACATTGAAACTCGACTCGTGTATAAACGGGTATCCTCCAAAAATGTGTCGAGCGGGTCGCCAGAATGCATCCTTGGCAAGGACGCGGTTCGTATATCAATTCAAAGGCGCCGCTGACTAGCCTCGCATCAGGCGCGCTGCACTCTTTCGGGTCACGCAATATTCTGCTTCGGTGCTATTCCGTGCTGTCGCGAAATAAGACCTCCAACCTGGGAATTTGAAGGCTTAAGCATAGCCGATATTTCATACAGATCGACATAAGTCTGTGCTTGCGAAATAGTTATGGAGTCTGAAGAGGGGAGGTGCCAACGCTCTGTTTAGGAATAGACTAAAAACGTGTTAGGTACTTTCGAACGCGATCCACAAATGGAGGAGATCATGGGACGACCGCGAGGTTCATACAATAAGGATAAACCAGTAGCTAGCGTATTGCGTCTTAAGCTTCTCGGCGAGAACAGAAATAAACTCCATGCCATTGTCGACTCGTGGATAGAGGCGGCAAAGAACGGAGATCTGCAGGCTCTCGAAAGAATTGCAGACCGTATTGACGGGAAAGTCCCTTCGGCGGCCGCGCGCGCAGATGACGTTCCACTCAAACTGATAGGTCGAGTCGAGCATGTCATCATCGACCCTAAGCTCCCTGAGGGAGAACGAGACCGGCTCGTTGACATTGAGCGTCGGCAAGCCGAGAGCGTACACTCCCCTGCTGTGTCCGGCGAGGTATAAAGGAGCCTACGGCGGACGAGGTTCCGGTAAAAGCCATTTCTTCGGAAATTTATTGATCGAGAGGTGCGCCTCTGAACTCGGAACCCTTGCCGTGTGTATTCGTGAAGTGCAGAAAACGTTAGCGCATTCAAGTAAACTACTGCTCGAAAAGACAATTGTCTCCCTAGAGCTACAGTCGTATTTCAAAGTGTACAGCGATAAGATTGAAACACCGGGAGGGGGTCTAATCATATTTCATGGAATGCAGGATCATACTGCAGAATCGATTAAGTCACTTGAAGGGTTTAAAATCGCTTGGGTTGAAGAAGCTCAAACGTTGAGCAGTCGTAGTCTATCACTTCTAAGACCTACGATTAGGGCCGAAGGAAGCCAAATCTGGGCGAGCTGGAATCCGCGCTGGAAGTCTGACGCGATTGATGATTTTTTTCGAACGAAGCGACCGATGGACGCTGTGATGGTTAGAACCACGTGGAGAGATAATCCTTGGTTCCCCGGTGTGCTTCAAGACGAACGGCAACTCGATTCTGTTATGTATCCCGATCGGTATGATCATATCTGGGAAGGTGATTACGCCCGCGCGTCCGAGGGAGGGTATTTTGCAGCCGGTTTAGCTGCAGCACGATTGGAAGCTCGAATTGGGCACATTAGTGCAGATCCGCTCCTTCCGCTCCGGGCATTCTTCGATCTCGGCGGGTCAGGTGCGCAAGCGGATGCTATGGCGATTTGGATCGTGCAATGGGTCGGCCAGGAAATCCGAGTACTTGATTACATCGAAGGGGTCGGCCAGGTCCTTGCCTATTACGTTGACCAGCTGCGTCGGCGCGGATATCAGCGCGCGGTCTGTTATCTTCCACACGATGGCGTGAACGAGAACAACATTACCGGCAAGCGCTACGTTGATCATTTGCGGGATGCGGAATTCGAATGTGCTGTACCTATGCCCAACCAAGGTAAGGGGGCCGCGGCAATGCGCATCGAAGCAGTTCGGCGTATCTTCCCCAAATGCTGGTTTAACGAGGCGAGCACAGAAGCGGGCCGGGACGCGCTCGGCTATTATCACGAGCGCAAGGACGAGAACCGTAACGTAGGTCTTGGGCCAGAGCATGATTGGTCTAGCCACGCGGCTGACGCGTTCGGGTTAATGGCCCTTGCATACGAAGAACCCGGTCGGAGAAGCTCGTTCAACCGCGCGATCATCTACCCTGATCTAGGGACGCTCTGAGATCGGTTTATCATTACTGCGCTAGCTAACAGCAACGGTTGTACCTGAGTGAATCGCCGCGGGAGGCGATACGGACAATGCCACAAATGGACGTACTTGAGCTTCGCGCGTTGCTCACCGCGCAGCGCTGGGACTCGATGTCCGCGATCACGGCCAGCAAGCTCAGCGAGGAGCGCGCGACGTCGCTCGATTATTATCAGGGTGACATGTCGAAATATATGCCCGCCCCGGCCGGCCGATCCAAAGCCGTGTCCATGGATACCAGCGACACAGTCGAGGGCATGATGCCAAGCCTAATGGAGATCTTCGCCGGAGGCGATGAGGTTGTCAGGTTCGATCCGGTAGGCCCTGAAGATGTGGCTGCGGCGGACCAGGAGACCGATTACGTCAACCATGTTTTCATGCAGGTCAATCAAGGTTTTCTGATCCTGTATTCGTTCATCAAAGACGCGCTGCTCTCCAAAAACGGCATCGTCAAAGTCTACTGGGAAAAGGTGGAGCTAAAAGAGCGGGAGACCTACCTCGATCAGCCCCAGGAAGTGCTCGGAGCCCTACTCTCCAATCCCGATGTGCAAGTGATTGAGCACACCGAGCATGACGGGCTGCACGATGTGACGATTGAGGCGGGACGTTTGAGCGAGAACGCCCGCGTTGTGGCAGTACCGCCGGAAGAGTTTGGGATCACGCGTCATGCCCGCAACATCCATGAGTCCAATTATTGCTTCCATGACGTGTTCCGGACCGAGTCCCAGCTGATCGAGCAGGGCTTCGACAAGGATCAAGTGAAGAAGCTGCCGAGCTATCTAGTCGCGCACACGGTCGAGGAGATCGCCCGCGACACGGTGAACGAGTCCACGCTGCGCCAGGGCGAAGATAACCTAAACACGGCCAATCGGCTGATCCGAGTGACGGAGCATTACGTCCGGATGGATTACGAGAAGAACGATGACCCACGCCTTTATCGTGTGACCACCGCGGGCGAAGAAGGACACGTCCTACTGCGCGATGGCCAACCGGATGTCATCGAAGAAGATCGTATCCCGTTCGCGGCCATGACACCGGTCATCATCACGCATCGGTTCTGGGGCCGCTCAATCGCCGACCTGGTCAAGGACATCCAGGAAATCAAGACAACCCTCCTGCGCGGCATGCTTGACAACCTCTATCTGCGCAACAACCCGCGGGTTGAGGTTTCCGAGGCGCATGCCACCGATGCGACGCTTGATGATCTGCTTGTGTCCCGACCGGGAGGGATCGTGCGGGTGAAACAGCCGGGCGGCGTGAACTGGCAAGAAGTACCGGATATCACCGGCTCGATTTACCCAGCGATGCAGTACCTTGACGCCACGCGAGAATGGCGAACCGGCGTGTCGAGGCAGGGGCAGGGCGTTGACCCGAATGCGTTGCAAAACCAGGTCGCGACCATCGCCAACCAGATGTTCAATGCCTCACAGGCGAAGGTCAAACTGATTGCTCGCATCTTTGCCGAGACCGGCATTAAGGATTTGTTCATGCTGCTGCATGCGACCATCCGCAAACATGCGAGCAGGCCTGACGTGGTACGGCTGCGCAACAATTGGGTGCAAATCGATCCGCGCGAGTGGAAGGCCCGTGAGGACATGATCATTAATGTGGGGCTAGGCACCGGCTCGAAAGCCGAGCAGCTAGCGCATTTGCAGCTCATCATCCAGGCGCAGACGCAGGCCGTTATGGGCGGGCTACCGATCGTGTCGGCACAGAACTTGTTCAATTCGGCGAAAGAGTTGACCAAGCTCGCTGGCCACAAGGACACGGACAAGTTCTTTACCGCACCGGGAATGCCGGCTGACCCGCACAACCCGGCGAGCGCGCCACTGCAAAAGCCGCCGGAACCCAAGCAGCAGGAGATCCAGGCCAAGGCCGCAGCGCAGCAGGCGAAGATCCAAGCGGATGCGGTACATCAAAAAATGAAGGTCGAGGCGGACATTGGCTTCCAGCACCAAAAGGCTGCGATTGACGCACAGCTGGCTCAAACCAAGGCCGACCGAGCAACTCGGCTCACCGACCAGAAATTTGCGCTCGAGCTCCGCCTTAAGGAAATTGACGCCGCTCTCAAAGAGCAGGAGCTGCGCCACCGCGAGGCACGCCACGCGATGACGATAGAGCAATTGGCGGCGCAGCACGCGGCCAAAATGGAAGCCATGAAGACCGTTGCCGCAGATTCCGGCGCGGCGGCCTCGCATTAGAGGGAACTGAATGTCCTATCGTCCCATACAGCCGTTCAAGCCATATCCGGCCGCGACGCAAGCGCTTGCCGTCACCGGCTCATCCGCAAGCGTGGCGCTCCCCGCCAACAGCACGCAGGTGATGCTCACGACGAAGAGCACGGACTCGCTTTGCTTCTTCGAATTCGGCAGTAACGGCGTGACCGCAGTTGCCCCCTCCGGTGCCACCCTGGGCGGGACGCCATTGAATGGCGGCACTACACAACTGTTCAGTGTCCCTATCGGCGCAACTTACATTGCAGCGATTACCGCGACGGGCGCCGCGACGCTGTACATCACTGCGGCAGAGGGGCTCTGATCGATGTTGCGGGCAAGCGGAGGGAGCGGGGTTTCATCGTTCAACAGTCGCACGGGAGCGGTTATCCAGACCTCGGGTGACGTGACGACGGCGCTCGGCTTTACTCCGCTCAACCCGGCAAACAATCTCGCAGATGTCAACAACGCGCAGGCGGCTCTGAACAGTCTTGGTGGAGTGGTGCGCAGCTACATTTCCGGGCTGACGCTCTCCAACGACGGCGCTACACCTAATTCAGTACTCGACATTGCCGCTGGCCAAGCTGCCGATAGCGGCAATACAGCCATGATTTCCATTGGCGCGTTCACCAAATCGACAGCAGGCGCGTGGGCGGCTGGCTCCGGCAGCAATGGCATGGGCAATGGGCTTAGTGTTGCCAATAGCACTTGGTATCACGTTATTCTCGCCAGCAACGGCGGAACGCCGGACATCTATTTCGACACGTCCGCGACCGGCGCCAATCGCCCCAGCGGCATCAGCGACACCAAGGTACGCCGGATCGGCTCGTTCCTGACGGATGGGAGCGCACACATCGTCGCGTTCAAGCAGGTCGGGGACACCTTTTACTGGTCGGCCATTGTTCAAGATCTCAACAACTACACACTGGCCGTCAACCCCGGCGAGCTCAAGACGTTCACAATACCGACTGGCGTCCCTGTGCGCATGATTTCTCGCTGGGGCACGACAAACGGCTCCCTGCACGCGCATATTCTCAGCCCGAACGAAACAGCGGTTGCGGTGCCAACCTCGGTGATAGGCACGAACGGAAGCGATCTCGATGGCACGACCGAACCGACACTATTCACCGGCACAGCTGCATTGTACAGCAACACAATAGGTCAATACCTAATTGTCGGCCAAGCGACATCATCCGGTGTGTATGAGTGGACCCGTGGATGGGTCGATGATCGCGGGAGGTTCAATTGATGCATGCACGGTCGCATCGGCGCAAGCGCCCAACGGAACGCGTTCGATGCGGCCGCAGGCTCGGCATTCTCGGTGATGGTCGCACGATTGTAACCTAGAATTGGACGCTGAGACTGACCAATTAGTCCAAAGACTTTCCTCTGACGTATCCGTCGGGCATCGAATGTCGCAAAATGAAAGCGCTGGCGCGGTGATGAACGACGAAGACAAGCTGGAGCGCGCTATCTTTCGTGGCGTTCGCGCCGAGGCGCTACTGAACGATGAGCTGTTGCAGGAATCCTTTGCGACGCTGGACGCGAATTACGTCCAAGCCTGGCGCACTGCACCGGTCCGCGATGTAGAGATGCGCGAGAAACTGTGGCAGGCCGTCAACATCGTGGGCAAGGTGAAGGAGCATCTGACCAAGATCGTGAATGACGGCAAGTTGGCGCAAGCCGATCTGAGCATGCGAACGGCAAAGGCCGGGTCGCAAAAATAACGAGGCATCATGACTGAATTGACGCATGGCGCGCAGCCCGAGCGCGAGCAGTATTCCATTGTCTCGCTCCCCGAGAGCGCACCCGACCAATTCTCGATCAGCGAGGCGGCGCGCCGGCTACAATCCGCGCGCTACAGGGACGATGAGACACCTGCAGAAGCGCCCACCGAGGCAGCTGAGCTTCAATCTCCGGCGCAAGCCGAAGACGGCGCCCCTCAGGATACTCAGGTCCCCGCCGAGACTACGACCGAGAGCCAGGCCGAACCGGAAGAGATACATCCGCCCATCGAGCCCCCGAGGTCATGGAACGCTGGGGAGAAGGAACGATTCAGATCCTTGCCTCGCGAGACGCAAGCCTACCTTGCGGAACGCGAACAGGAGCGAGACCGTGAAATTCGCCGCAGTCAGAACCAAGCCGCTGAAAAGCTCAAAGGCCTCAGCGTCAAAGAGCAGGCGGTGGAACAGGCACGGCAACAGTATGAAGCCGCCCTTCCCCAATTGCTCCAGCTCCTACAATCACAGCAGGCAGGCGAGTTCGCCAACATCAAATCAATTGCCGATGTCGAGCGGCTGGCACGCGAAGACTGGCCAAGTTACCTGCAATGGGACGTGGCTCAGAAGAAAATTGCTGCGGTTCAGCAGGAGATGCAGGCGGCACAACAGCGCCAAGCGCAGGACCGGGTGCAGAAGTTCACCGAGTTTGCAAAGAGGGAAGACGATCTGTTTGCAGAGCGCGTTCCCGACATGGCGGATCCGGAGAAGGCGACCAAGCTGCAACAGCAAGCCATTTCTGTCCTTAAAGACGTTGGCTTCACCGAAGCGGAACTGGCTGGATCGTGGAACGGCGATAAAGACCTGTCGCTTCGTGACCATCGGATGCAGCTGCTCATCCGCGACGCGACCCTCTGGCGCGAGGCGCAGCAGAAGGCAACGCAGGCCCTCAAAAAACCTGTTCCCCCCGTCCAGCGGCCAGGCCTCACGGCGGTGAAGAACGCCGGGCGTGAGGCCGAAATCCAGAACCTCAACAAGCAACTCGCAAACGCGAGCGGGCTCAACGCTACCCGCGTCGCGGCCCAGCTCGTGGCCGCACGCCGGAGAAACTCTCGTTAGGAAAGGCTCTCAACAATGGCTCTCCCCACCAATACGTTCGCCACCTATGAGGCGATCGGCAACCGCGAAGACCTCTCGGATGTCATCTACCGCATCGACCCGACCGATACCCCGTTCATGTCGGGGATCGAGCGGGAGAAAGCCTCCGCCGTTAATCACGAATGGCAGACCCAATCCCTCGCCTCTGCCGACAACACCAACGCACAGCTCGAAGGCGACGACGCCAACACCAACACCACGACGGCGACCTCACGTCTGGGCAACATCAACCAGATCAGTAGCAAGGTTGCCCGCGTCACAGGTACCCAACGGGCCGTAGATCATGCCGGCCGCGATGACGAGCTGGCCTACCAAGAGATGCTCAAGGGTCTCGAGCTCAAGCGCGACATGGAGACCATTCTATGCGGCACCAACCAAGCGAAGGTCAGCGGCAACGACACGACCGCTCGGAAAACCGCTTCGGTGCTCTCCTGGGTTAAGACCAATACCTCAAAGGGCATAACTGGTGGGGCGGCGGACCCCTCCGCAGCCGATGGCACCGGCACCCGCACCGACGGGACGCAGCGCGCCTTCACCGAAGCGAGCCTGAAGACCGTGCTGTCCGGCATCTGGACCTCCGGCGGCAAGCCGGACGTGATCATGACCGGCGCCTTCAACAAGCAGGTGTTCTCGACGTTCACTGGTCGGGCCACCCAAATCGAGCCGACGAAGGAAAAGAAGATCATCGCTTCGGTAGATGCCTACGAGAGCGATTTCGGCACGCTCAAGGTCATTCCGAACCGCTTTCAGCGCGCCCGCGACGTATTGGTGCTGTGGATGGAGATGTGGGCGTTGGCCTTCCTTAACGGTCGGCGGATGGTCTCCGTCCCGCTCGCGAAGACCGGTGACTCCGATCGACGTATGCTGCTCTCGGAATACGCGCTCGTGGCCCGCAACGAGAAGGGTTCCGGTGGGGTGTTCGATCTCACCACGTCGTAAGGGTCCTATAGCAGATCGCTCACACGGGGCGCTCCTTGCGGGGCGCCCCGATCCATTTGGGAGAATGCTTTGAGCACGACACACAGACACGACTTGCCGGCCTATGCTGGGCCGCTTGCGACGGGCGACAAAATCCCGGTGATGAGCCTGGCAAGTGGCCGTGGTGCGGATGCCGACGCGAACCAGCTTCCCGGCGGCCTCACCGGCCGCTACCGGATCCCGACCATTGGCGGAAACCTCGGCACTCTCTCGTCCCTCGGCACGAGTACGACGCCGGTCGCAGGCACCACCTACTTCGCAGATATCTATGTACCGTTTCCCATGCTCGTCACCGGCGTGGGCATCCTCAACGGCGGCACAGTTGGAACGAACAACTGGATTGTTGCGCTCTACGCCGCAGTAGGCGGTTCTGCTCTCGCAAACTCGGCGCTCGCCGGCACACTGACGGCTGGTGCCAATGCGTTCCAGCAGATACCCTTCGCCGGAACGTATCAGATCACGACCCCGGGCCGGTTCTGGATCGGAGGGCAGCTCGACGGGACCACTGATCGTTTCCGCAGCATCGCGACTGGGACCTGGATTGATGTCCTGACCAAAAGCGCGGCCGGATCATTCGGAACGTTACCTCCGCTGACTCTGCCCACAACGTTCACCGCAGACGTCGGCCCGATCGCCTACATTTACTGAATCATCCCCTCAGACCACACGGCGGCGGCTCTGCGCCGGCCTTAAGGAGAGACTATGATGGCATATCCGTCAGTGCACAAGTTCGATGTGGTGCACAAGTCGAGCTACTGCCCAAGCATCGGTGGCTCGCCGGTTGTCGCCTACATGCGGATCCCGTTTCGCTGCATCATCTCCCTGGTCGACGTCGTGACCCAGGGCACCATCACCTCAGCGGATTGCTCTGTGGCGGTCGCGCTCAATGGCACCGCAATCAGCGGATCGCCATTCGGCATCCCGGTTTCCGGCGCGGCAGCCGGGCAATCGGCTAGCATGACGCCATCAAGCCCCGTCTATGCCAACGCCGATGATGTGTTGTCGTTCACGCCATCCGGTGCATCAGGCTCGAATATCGCGGCGATATTTTCGGCGGCGTTGAAGTCGCGCTAGTGCCGCAGAACACGCTTCGCCTTGTCGGGCGCGACCTGATCGTGCACAGCTATCAGGATGTGGAAGGCATTGTCGAGCATAACAAAGCTCTGGCCAATGCCGGGCCGCAGCGCGGCGACTTCCGCCACATAGCCTCGATCCCGCTTAACATCATCAACCAGTGGCTCAACGAGGAATGGGCGCGCGGTAATTTGGACCTGCAGATGTCCGGGCGTGAATTTGACGCCTTGGTGGCGCGCAAGCTCCGCGATTCGGACTGGCGCTATCTGCGCACAGATAAATAGGAGAACGAGATGGCGAAGCTGACAGTCGCAGGTCGCAGCAAGCTGCCGGCGAACGCATTCGCTGGCCCCGGCCGCAGCTATCCGGTGCCGGATCGTAGTCACGCGATCAACGCGAAGGCCCGCGCCCGCCAGCAGCTCAAGGCCGGTAATCTCACGTCGCAGCAATATAGGCATATCGTCGCCGGTGCGAACGAGGTGCTTAAGGACCACGACGATTGAGCAAGGGTGATCATCGCCACCACATCCTGCTTGGCGAGCGCGAGTATGACCGCGCCCTCCATGACGCGCGCTTTCAGGCCGTGCTCACCAGGGGGTTCGCGGTCAGCCTCGATTATGACGTGCCCTATCTGGGCGGGTATAGCCTGGATGGCACCACGATCTACGTCGATCGCAACACACCTGCGGAAGCCAAGCGGGGCAAGCGACTCTACGCGGTGCGCGGCCCGCTAGGCCTAGTATCCGGCATCCTTGTGCACGAGCACTGGGAAAAGACCGCGCTCATGGCTTGGAGCCGGTCCTATCGCGAGGCGCACGAGCTCGCCACCCATGCCGAGCATGTCCATGTCCGTGACGTGCTCAACCTGGATCCCGGCGAATACGAAGAGGTATGGCGCCCGATCATCCGGATTGCCGAGACGAAGCTGCACCGGGCCGAAATCATGCTCCCTCCTGACCTCGATCGCACCCCGTACATGCAATGAGTCTCTCGACATATAGCGACCTGCAGGCAGCACTCGGCGCTTGGCTCGATCACAGTCTTTACGCGGCGCAATACTCGAATTTCATCGCGCTGTTTGAGGCGACGGCGAGTCGGAAATTGCGCGTGCGGAACATGGAGGCAACGACCATCCTGGTTCCTTCCACGCCAGCGGCGCTCGGCGTCAGCAACGCGGTGAACAATGGGGCGGGCCTGATTCGGCTGACCATCTCGAGCACCTCAACCCTCTCGGTCGGCCAGGAAGTGGATGTCGCCAACGTGGGTGGCACGACCGAGGCCAACGGTTCATGGATCATTACGGTGGTCGACGGCTCAAACATTGATCTGCAGAACTCGACATTTACTAACGCTTATAGCTCGGGCGGAACAGTCAGAGCGCAGTCCGGTCAGGTCGCGCTCCCCGGCGACTATCTAGCTTGGCGCCGCGTGACCTGGACCGGATCCGGCTCCTCACGTTCCGAGCTCGGCTACGTGCACCCAAGTTATTTGCAGGCGGCCTATCCATCACAGCCCACGGACGTTCCGCGCATTTTCACGATCGAGGGATCGACGCTGAAAATAATGCCACTCTCCGGCACGCCGCTGGAATTCGACTACTACCAGCAGATTCCTTCACTAGTCGCCAACAATACCAACTGGCTGATGACGGCACATCCGGACATCTACCTGTTCGGGTCGATGTGTGAAGCGGAAAATTTCGGTGTGAATGACGAGCGCATGCCGATGTGGAAGGCACGACGGGACGAGATTTTCGAGGAGATCGTCATGCGTGATCGGCAGACCCGAGGCCCTTCCTACGTACGTGTATTCGGGCCGACGCCATGACCCTTCTGCCGTTCCCGCCCTACGCGCCGGACGTGTCGCCATTCGAGGATAACGAGTCGGGCGTTATTCAGAACGTGTTCCCACGTGCCGATGGGTATGGCCCAGCGCCATCGCTAAGCGTTTATTCCCAGGCGCTGTCGGCCACGTGTCGTGGGTATTTCTACGCCCGCAATGCCGATGGTTCGGTGACGCTATTCGCCGCTACCGCGACCAGTCTGTATAAGCTCAATAATACCGATTTCTCGTGGACGAATGTGTCTCTGAGTGGCGGCCCCTATAGCAGCATCCCGGCCGGGGATCAGTGGCAGTTCGCGCAGTTCAATAATTTCGTGTTCGCGGTGCAGATCAACGTAGCGCCGCAGGTGTTCGACCTCACCAGCTCGACAGCGTTTGCAAACCTCGGCGGCTCGCCGCCCCAGGCCCGCTATATTGCCGTGGTCAATCGGTTCGCGGTCTTGTCGGGGCTGGGTTCGTCCACACCCTACCGGATCCAATGGTCCGGGCTCAATTCCACCACGACGTGGACTTCGGGCGTGAACTCGTCCGATTTCCAAGACCTCCCCGACGGCGGCATTGTACGCGGCGTGGCCGGCGGCGAAACCGGGCTGATCATGCAGGACGCGGCCATCCGGCGCATGATCTACGCGCCGGGCTCTCCGGTGATTTTCCAGATCGAGCGGGTGGCGCAAGACAAGGGGATATTTGCTCCGCTGTCGCTGGTGAGAGGCGGCGATAAAGTATTCTTCTGCGGCAATGACGGGTTCCAGATGGTCACCCCGGGCGCCTATCCGCAATTCATCGGCAAGGAGCGGGTGGATCGGAGCTTCTTTGCTGATGTGGACAGCTCCAACTTGCAACTCATGATCGGGGCCTACGACCCGCAGGCGACCCGCATCTATTGGGCCTATAAGTCGCTCGCTGGCTCGTCGGGACTGTTTGACAAGATCCTGGTCTATGACTTCGTATTAGACAAATGGTCGCTGATCACCGGCATCATGGGAGAATACATTGCCACGCTCGCCAAGCCGGGACTGACGATCGAAAACATGGACAAGCTTGCGTCGGGCGTCATCTCGATATCGGGCGCGGCAAACAACGGCTCCAATGCCATCCGGCTGACGCTGGGGAGCGAAGTCGCGAGCTGGACCTACGGCCTGGCCGACGCTGCACATTCTGCTGGCCAAGCGGGGACAACAAACCTGAGCAACTCATCACAGAACACGATCGAGGTATACGGGGTTATGGGCACGGTCGAGGCCAATGGCAACTGGCACTTCACCGTGGTTGACGGCACGCACATAGACCTGGTGGGATCGACCTTCACTAATGCGTATGTCTCGGGCGGGATGATCGGCGGCGCGGTCGACTCGATCGCGTTCTCCCTCGACAGCGTGTCCACCAACGCGCTGGCGCAGCTATCGGTCGTCAACCCGGCGCATCAGCTGTGCTTCAACACGGGCACACCGCTTGAGGCGATCCTCGACACTACGGAGGAAGCGCTCGACGCAGAGCGACGGGTGCGGGTGAAGGGACTGCGCGTCATGTCCGACGCGCCCACGTGCTACGGCTCAGTGGGGGCACGGGAGACACTTCAGCAGACACCGACCTATTCTGCTGAGGAACTCATCAACAACAAGGGACTTTGCATCGCCAACATATCCACACGCATGGCGCGCGGGCGACTACATATCCCCGCGGGAACGATCTGGAGCTTTGCCATTGGGCTTGATCCCCTGTTTGCGTCGGAGGGTCGCCGTTGATGAACGTGATTTCTCAGGCAGAGCGGGATTTGGCCAAAATCGTCTTCACAGTACGCCAATTGTGTGAGGGGCGCTCGAACGCAGTAGGCACGTTTACACTCGCCGCGAATGTGGCAAGTACGACGGTGACGGCGCAGAACTGCGGCGCGGGGTCGAGCGTGCTGTGTTTTCCAGCAACGGCCGGTGCTGCAGCGGAGTGGAAGAACGGCACGATGTATATCGGCACCGTGTCAAACGGCTCTTTCGTGGTTTCGCATGCAAACAGTACCCAGACCGATCGAACGTACATGTACGTGGCGCTCGGCTGATTTGAGCCAAGCGACTGAGCCGAGGCTGGTGTGCGTTGATCCCAAGTTTGTTCGTGAGGTCTGGCCATTCGTAAAACACCTGATTGTTGCTGCCATGCATCGCGGAGACCTGTCCAGCTTCTTAGGGTTAGAACGGAGCGTGATGGCGGAAGGAGCGCTGCTGTGGCTGGTTATTTCAAGGGGGAAAATCGCTGCGGCAGCAGTCACGGAACTTCAACAAACCGAATGGCGCAAGGTCTGCGTACTCGTCGCCTGCGGCGGCGAGCGCATGCGCGAATGGCTCCCGCTGATCGCGGGAATCGAGAAATTTGCACGTCAAGAAGGCTGCTCTGCGGTGCGGATTTTCGGCCGAAAGGGCTGGCAGCGTGTACTCACAGATTTCTGCGCCAAGCGCATCATATTGGAAAAGGAGATCATTTGAGATGGGCGGCAGCGTTACTACAGGCTCGCAGCAACAGACCTCACAGACGACGCCATGGGCGCCGGCCGCGGGTGCCGTGCAGGGCTTGCTTGGCCAGCTCAGCGCGATCAACACGAGCCTGACCCCGGCCGAATTGCAGGCCATCAACCAACTCACCGCGCTGGGGCAGCAGGGAAACCAGTTTGCGCCCGCGATCGGCGGGGTGGCCAGCGGACTTCTATCGGGCGGCAATGCCACCGCGCAGGGGCCCCTGATCAACAATGCCTACCAGCAATATCAGCAGCAGCTTAATCCCTATCTGCAAAGCTCTTTCCTCGACCCGCGCAACACGCCGGGATTCGGCGACGCGCTCGCGGCCGTCAACTCGGACATCACCAATCAGATCAATGGTCAGTTTGCGTCGGCGGGCCGCGACCTTTCCGGGGCGAATACACAGGCGCTCGCTCGGGGTTTGAGCCAGGGCGAAGGGCAGCTTATTGCCAGTCAATATAATCAGAACGTCGCCAATCAACTCGGGGCGGCGGGCTCTCTCTACGGTGCCGGCAACACGACGGGCGGGCTGCTCACGAACCTCAATCAGACGGCGCTGGCCAACCAGCAGGCCGGTATCGGGGCCGCAGACTCGGCAAACCGCGCGCAGCAATATGGCCCGCTGCTCGAGCTCCAGGCCCAAGCCCAAGCACGCGGCATCCCGTTGCAAACACTCGCGGCTGAAATGGGCATCGCGCTGCCGTCCGCTCAGGCGTTCGGCATGACGACGAGCAACATGCAGCAACAGACACCACTCTGGCAGAACATCGCGGGCGGCCTGATCGGGGGTGCCGGCATCCTCGGCGGAATGGGCGCCTTCGGCAGGAACGGCTGGCTTAATCTTGGCGGATGAACAATGATCTCACTTCTCGGTTTGCTCAATCGCAGCGGCACCCGAAGCGGGCTGCTCGGCAACTTGCGGCCTGGAGACCGACGCGAAACAGCGGCGGAGATGGGCGATCTTGTAAGCCAGCACCCGTTGACGCTTATGGCGCTCGGGGCTGGGATCGCACAAGGCGGGATCGGAAGAGGGCTGCAATTCGCGGTGCCGGCTTTGAATATCGAACGTCAGGAACTTGGCCGCGGGGCCATGCAGAGCGGAACGTATACCGCACTTCGGGCAGCCGGGCTGCCGCATGGCCAGGCACTCGCCGGCGCCCTCCATCCAGAATTGCTCAAAGCAATCGCCCGCCCTTGGTTTGGAAGGTTGGGCTCCGATGCTTCCGCGCAAGCCGACAGTGCGCCAACTGAGCCCTCAGGGGAAATAGCGATGGACAGGTCAACCACGGAGAAGCTCGCAGATCCTGTCGTCTTTGGTAGAAACGTTGCAGCAGTAAACTCTGCGATCGGGCAGCTCGCCACTTTGGCGGACGCATATGACCGGTTCGGAAAGTCGCCGAACGCAGGCGTTGAAGTGCCCTCGGACCAGAAGAATGGGACGGTCAACCCGAAAGCACTCTCCGTGCAAGAAACCGCGTTTCAGCGACAACCTACCGTCGACGCGGTCGAGAATCTTTTCCGTGCGGGCGGCATCGACCGTTCGCAGATCCGCGAGTGGAAAAACGATATTACCAAGGCGAACTCTACAGCTGGGGTTAAGAGCAGCTTGCGCCGCGCGGTTGAATTGCTCAGCTCCCGGCTGGAAAAGCTCAAGACCGAGTACCAGCGCACAAGCGGGCGAGCCGAGCCGGAGTTGCTGTATCCGAAATCCGCTTTAGCTCTCCAAAATCTGCAAAGTCTTCTCGCGGAAGAAAAAGATACAACGGCTCCCGCTGAATAGAGACCCCGATAGGGAAAAGACTCGTCTGCCGCTGCATCGGTCACATGCTCGCAGCTGACCTGGATGGCCCGGACGGGCCAGGCCATGACAACTGGGGCGATTCGGCTGCGCAGAGGGCCGCTGCCCACTGTTGGAAGACAAGTTTCTTTCGGAGATCACATGCCCGTCTACAGCTGGTCTACCACGGCCGGTAGTAACGCCACTGCGGATGCCACGATCAACTGGGCCGAAGGAATGGCCCCGTCCGCGGTGAACGACTCGGCGCGTGCCATGATGGCTGCGCTCGCCAAGTGGAGCGGCGATATCTCCGGCGCCATCACCACGGCCGGGACATCGACCGCGTACACGCTCACGAGCAATAGCGTATTTGATACGCTGAGCCACATGAATGGCCAGATGATTGCATTTGTGCCGCACACGACTTCGGGCGGCTCGGCGGGGTCGCAAATCACGCTCAATGTGGACGGCCTCGGGGCGAAGCCGATGCGGTTCTCACCGAACGTTGACCTTCCTTCGGGCACTCTGGTGCAGGGCACTCCTTACGTCGCAACCTACAACAACTCGGACGGTGCCTTCTATCTGCAAGGCTTGGGCAGCAACCCGTATCTTATCCCGCTCGGTGCGATGCTGCCCTATACGGGCTCAACAGCACCGAACTCCGCGTTCGTACTGCCGTTCGGCCAGGCGATCTCACGCACCACTTACGTGACTTATTTCTCTCTGGTGGGGACGACCTACGGCTCGGGGGATGGGTCGACCACGTTCAACATCATCGACATGCGTGGGCGGCTCCCTTACGGACAGGACAACATGGGGGGCTCCGCCGCCGGACGCATGACCTCGACCGGCGGCGGGATCGACGGCACGACGCTTGGAGCAAGCGGCGGAAACCAGACCGTCACGCTCGCACGCGCCAACCTGCCGAATGTGGATTTCATGGCGGACGGTGTCGGCAAGGTGCCCACTGCGTCTGCAACGGGCGTTGTCGGTAATACGACTGTCATCGTCGCCAACTCGAACCAGGTGACGACGCCTGCTGGAAATGCATCGATAACGGTCACGATGGGCGGCCACATCTATCTCAATGGCAACGTCAGCCAGACCCCGGTGCAGCCGCTGCCGCCCGGAATCATCGTCCCCTACATCCTGCGCGTGATCTGACGTTTCGTCTCCCGGCCGAAGCGCACCTCCGGCCATAACCCGAAGGACAATCAGCATGCTTACAGCGCTAATCCGCGCGATGAGACAGCTATGGAATCATGGATCAGGTTTCAGAAGCCAGGGATCAGTTCCGACATCCGGTCCGGAATCGGGTATCGGGACTCAGGGGGGGTCGACTGCCGACCTGGAAAACGAACTCGCGGGCCTGCCGCTGCGTTACCTTATTGGTGCCAGTGCCTGCGGCAGCGGCCGTGACGGCGAGATCATCGAGGTTCCCTATGATGCAGCGGGTAAGCCGGCCAAAGGAATTGCCATCAAATATTGCAATCTGTTTGATGAGAAGAACACAGGCGCATATGGCCCTTACCTGCATTCGTCCGACATCGCGAGCCAGTATCACGAGGGCCAGATTGACCCGAAGGGCGCGGGCTGGGTCAAGAATCTAGCCGAGCAATTTGCCCGCGCCATCGCGCAGGACTTCCATTACGTCGAGCTCGATAACGCGGACGCCTATGCGCTCGCCGACGTGCTCAACGCGCTAGATCTGGCTAAGCATTACGGGCTCAAGGTTATAGCAAAAAATCCGCTGCTTCTGGGAGACGGCGTAGCCTATATCGCGCATTCCGCCGTCGTGGGCGCTATCGCTGAGCGGGGCGCCGGTCCTCCAAATGAAATGGACGCACTCCGGAAACGTGCGGGTAAACCCACGCTTCCTGTCTGGTTCGTTGCGTTCGGAGACGGGCGCGCGTGGGCGGCCAACACGGCAAACAGCGTCAACGAGATGGGACTCGTCAACGTCGGAGTAACTTATTCCGCTGCGGGCGAATATGGCGACTCGATCGACTTCCTCCGGCCGATCGCAGCTGCGCCCAGCGCACCCTCGCGCCCGTCCGCTGCGGACGTAGGGGCGGGTTTTAAACCCGCCCCTACACCGCACGGCGCAAACACGTCAAACTTCGGGCGTTGCGTGAAACTGGTGCTCGTCCATGAGGGTGGCAATGACGACGACCCGCGCGATCCCGGCGGGCGCACGTCCCGCGGCATCACCCAGTCCGAGTGGACCGCGTGGCGCAAGACACACCGCGGCCTGCCAGTCGATGTGTGGCAGGCGCCGCAAGACCAGGTCGAGGCGATCTACAAGCAGCAATATTGGAACGCGATGAAATGCGATGCGCTCCCCACCGGCGTCGATTACTGCGTGTTTGATTTTGGCGTGAATTCCGGCATCGAGCGCAGTGCCACTATGCTGCAGCGTAGCACCAACGTGAGCGTGGACGGCCTTGTCGGTTCGGCGACGATCGCAGCGACAAAGGAGTTCGACGCGCGCGCATTGATCGACCACATCTGCGACCAGCGGCTGGACTACCTGCGCGCGCTGTCGACCTGGGCCACCTTCGGCCGAGGCTGGTCCAATCGCGTGGCGGATGTGCGCCGCGATGCCATTGCGATGGTGGTGGGCGCGTCGGTTCAGGCACCGAAACTCGTCTTGCATCCCGACGCGCCCGAGCTCCACGACCTCGGGCACCGCGTCAGGCGCACCATGCTGGCGAAGAACTATCCATGGTTTGCCGACCAGAACGTCGTCTCCATCGAGGGCTTGAACCCAGACGGCAAGCCCAACGCGAATAGGCACAACGCGTTCGACGACGTGAAAATGGTGCTCGACGGCTCTGGCAGGATCATCGGCGGGCCGTGGGAGGCCACCACGCACCCGGGCTTCTACTGGACGCAGCATCCGATGGCGGAGGGTGGGGCGTTCATCATCGCGCTCGGGCCGCAGGCATGCTGGACGCCGGGGCCATATCACAATCTTGAAGTCTGGCGGCAGGCGGAGGACTCGGTGATCTGGGGCCACCGCGATCCTAACTGCACCTACAAGCGCCAAGGCGCCCCGATCAAGCACGGCGATATCGGCGTGCACCACCACCACGGTTACAACCTACCAAAAGACAACATTGCCAATGCCGCGGCCGGCTGCCAGGTGATCCGGCTCAACGACGGCCAGGAAGAGTTCATGCGCATCACCAAGAAATGCCCGCGTTACCTCGCCGACCCGAAGGGCTATCGCCTCACCGCAACCGTGCTGGAAGCGAAGGATCTGCTGCCATGAAGGACAGGGCCAATCGGCTGCGCCGGGCGATCGACAAGACGCTCAGGCATCTTGCCAGAGACGATTTTGGCAAGGCCCGCGACCGTCTCTATGCGGCGGCGATGGACGATGACGAGCAGCAAAATGCGACCGAGCAGAGGCAGCCGTGCTCTGGCTGCTGATCGGCGTTCCCGCCGTTTATCTGGGCATCGGGACGACCATGGCCGCCATCATGGACGCCACGCTTAGCGACGGACTGCCCTGGGATGACCGGATCGGGGATGCTGATCTGGCCGCTCACGTTCATCCCCGGATCAGGTCCGGGGACCAATCCTGAAATTTGAGAAAGGAGACTGTTATGGACATCATCGACTATGTGGTGCTCGCCATCGCCGGGTATTTCATCTTCGACTTCGTGCGTGCATATCGCGGCACGGTCGGCTCGGTGTGGTCGCGCTGTATCGGGGCGGCGAAGTCGAGCGCAACGATCCTGTGGGCGCGGTTTACCGTCGTGGTGACGGCGCTTGCCGCCGGGCTCGTCCAGATTGCGGACTTCATCCAGGCGCCGTCGGTTTCTGCCGCGATTAGCACGTATCTGAAACCCTCCGTCGTGGCGGCGATCATGGTGACGGTCGCCGTGGTGACGGAATGGGCGCGCAGGCGGACGCTCTGATGCTCATGTTCGGCACGCTGCTTGCCTTCATTAATCCCCTCTCTACCATCCTCGGCAAGATCGAGGAATGGGAGGGGAAACTGCTCGATGCCAAGACCGAGCAGGAGCGCATCGCGGCGCAGGAGCGGATCGCCTGGTACGAAGCCGCGGCGGGCATCGCGGGGCATCCGATCGATGCCATCATTCGCGGCATTATGGCTGCGCCGGGCATCGTCTTCGTCTGGAAACTGATCGTCTACGACAAGATCCTGGGTTGGGGCTCGACCGACGATCTGTCACCCAATCTCTGGTACTTCGCCGTCGCACTGCCGTGGGGGTTTTATTTCCTGCACTGGACAATGGGACGTCTGCGATCTTGAAGAGAGGAGCTCAGATGCCGTTCGAGCGACTGGCCGTCCTCGAAGAAAAGGTTCGCTGCATCGAGACGACGCTCAAGGACGTGAGCGTCGAAGTACACGAGATTCACGACCTATTGATGAAAGCCAGAGGCGCGCGATGGCTGGTGGCAGCCGCGGCAAGCATCGCCGGGTTCTGCTCAGGAGTCGTCGCGGTCACCGCCACGATCGTCAACAAAATCGCGACGCACTGAGCAACCGTGAGGACACCGCCGCCTCAGAAGGCGGGTCGCTCGCACTCCGGTAGTCCTGAAGGCTTCTACTATTCCAGAATGAATTGGTGATAAACTCATATTCTGGGCCGCTCCGGACCGTCCAACTAGATTTCGTTGTTCAGCGGCTAGTGCGCCGACCGTTTGCGAAGAGCGTGTCGCCGTAAGTGCGACATTGCCAAATATTACGCGCCTATTCCGAGTAGAACGTCCGGTCATTGCCGCGGTTTGCTGCAGCGCGCTCCGCATAAGCGGTGACCGCTTTGCCGGGGGCCCTTTTTGCTGTTCACGGGCTCACAGTGATTGCGCCCTCCGAGAGAAGCCGATAACCCCGCTCCAGCCACACCAAATCTACGAGGCTATCTGTATTCCGATTCTGGGGCGGCTCTGATCCTGCCAGTGGCCGCGGGATGAAAGCATTTGCGCCGCATGGCGCAGGAGATAAACCGGCACCTCCTGGCTGGATACGGGTTTCGAGAACAAAAATCCCTGCGCCGCGTCGCACTCGAGTGCACGCAATTGGGCAACCTGAGCGAGGGACTCCACGCCCTCGGCAACCACGGTCTTTCCCAGGCTATGGGACAGGCGAACAATTGCATCGACAATCGATTGGCTCCTCGCATCGGTGCCGAGGTTGCTCACGAATGAACGATCGATCTTGACCTTTTTGATCGGCAGCGACTGCAGGTGCGTAAGAGAGGCAAAGCCCGTCCCAAAGTCGTCAAGCGCAATGGAGATCCCCCGCTCTGCCAGAAGCGCCAGATTACGCTTGATCGTTCCGGCGCCGTCATCGAATCCGGCTGTTTCCGTAACTTCTATCTCCAGGCGCTCGGGGTCGATGCCGCCTGCCTGCAGCAATGCCAGCACGCGATCGGCATAATCCTCTGCCCGCAATTCGACAGCGGACGCGTTCAGGGCGACCCGTTTGATTCCCAGCTCGTCCCCGAGCCAGCCATTGAGGTCACGGATGACTCCCCGCAGCATCGCCGCTCCGATGCCGCGGCCCACCTCCCTGTCCTCGAGGGCGGGCAGGAACTCGGCCGGGGTCGCGATTCGGCCATTCGGTTGACGGATCCGACAGAGTGCCTCGAACCCCTCGATCTCGCCCGTATCGAATGCGATTTGCGGCTGATAAAACGGCACGATGCGGGCATCCTCAATGGCCGAGCGCGCCGACTCCAGGATCAGCAATCTGTTCTCGACCTCGGCTCGCATTGCCGGCGCGAACACCGCCGCGCGATTGCGGCCGGTCTGCTTTGCGCGAAAAAGAGCGAGATCGGCAGCGCGAAAGATGTCGCTCCAGGTGGATCCGTGGAGCGGGTAGCATGCGACCCCGATGCTGACCGACATGTCGACCGTGTGACCGAGAAATTTCACCTTTTTGCGGATTGCGTCCAAAATGCGTGCTGTAATCGCCTCGATATCGGGGCGTTTCAAGCCGCCGCGCAGCACCACCGCGAATTCGTCTCCCCCGAGGCGGCCAACAACATGGGCTCCGCGACAAATGCGGGCCAGCCGCTTTGCGGCTATGCGCAACACATGGTCTCCGGCCTCGTGCGTGAGCGTGTCGTTGATGAATTTGAAATTATCGACGTCGATGAGGAGGACTGCGAACTGCCCCTTTGGCCCATGCGTCTCGTCCTCGACGATCGCTTCGATCAGCTCGTGAAAGCGATTCCGATTCGGCAGTTTCGTCAGGGTGTCGAAATTTGCCGCCCGCCATAGATGATCTGCTGCACGCTGCAGTCCGATCTGGCGTCTGACGATGATCCCCATGAAAACCAGGAGCAACACGCTGACGCCCGCAGCGACGCCGTAGTAAATGTCCCGGTGCAGCTCATAGCCGGCGAAAACCTTGGCGCGATCGATGCCGACGGCCACGACCAGCGGATATCCTTTCACCCGGCGATAGCTGGTGAGACGCGGGGTGCCGTCCTTGCGGCCATCGGTCACGAACGAGCCGGAGCTCGCCCGCGCCAGGCTCTTGAACAGCGCTCCGGAGCGAATCGAGTCGCCTACGCTTTGATCGGCGGCAGACACGCGGGCGCGAAGAATTCCGTCCAAACCGACCAGCAGCACCATGCCGTTCTTGCTGATGTCGATGGATCGATAGAAGCTCACGAGATAGTACGGGTTGATCGAGACCAGGATCACGCCCGCGAACGAGCCATCGGCGGCGCTGATGCGGCGGCTGAGCTGAATGGACCATTTGCGGCTGACCCTGCCCAGTACCGGCTTGCTGATGAACAACTCGTCGCGGTCGCTGTCGACATGAACACGAAAATGCTCGCGGTCGCTCAAATCCATGGGCGCCGCCGGCATGCCGAGGCTGGAGCCCGCGAGCATTCCCTGCTTGTCGATGATGACGATCTGCAGCGAGACATCGGATGCGAACTGTTGATCGCGCGCCCACTGGCTCAGGTCGAATTGCTCCGGGTCCTTGAGATACGACGCGCGGGCAAACAGCAGAGTCTGATCATGCGCCTGGATGAGGCGGATGATGGTCTCCTCGAAGACCCGCGCGAGGCTGGCAGTCTCCTCGTAGGCGGCGGTCTCGGTGCGGCCGGCATCCTGGCTGGCCATGGACCATGCTCCGAGCCAGATAATCGCCAGCGAAAAAAGCCCGAGAAAAATGCTGCCTCTGGTGCCGGCACTCACCAAGAGCATTCTTGCGGAGCGACAGGCAACGGACGCCGTGGCGACCAGCTCGCTCGACAGCCCCCGTAAATTACCCACCGCCCGCATGGCATTGGTCTTAACCCAGCACTGCTTACCGGAGCATTCGCGAGCGCCGCGAAAAATCCATTTAGCTTAATTCACTGTAAAATCGTGCAGAAGGGTCCGCCCATGGTTAATCGATTGCGGCGCAGGCGCAACCTGCGACGACTGTGCGAGCTACAGCATCGAAACAAGCAATCCCAGGCGGCCATGGCCGAGCTTGCACGTACCAACGCTCGAGCAGGCCCGCCCCCGCGGGCACAGGGATCGGCCGGCCACGAGCGAGCAAGCCGAGCCCAGAGCGTACGGCTTCTTGCCGGCTCGCAATGCGTTATTGCGGCACCGCGGCTTGATGCGATGCCAGCCGGCGAGATAGATTCGCAACCCATGCATCTGGAAAGACGTGCTCTGGTCACCGGCGGTGCCGGCTTTCTCGGCTCGCACCTGTGCGAGCGGCTGCTGGCGGACGGAGCAGTGGCTCTTTGCCTCGACAATTTCTTCACCGGCGCTCGCCGCAACATCGCGCACCTGCTCGATCACAGGCACTTCGAGTTGATCCGCCACGACGTCACCTTTCCTTTCTATGCGGAGGTAGACGAGATCTACAATCTCGCATGTCCGGCCTCCCCGATCCATTACCAGCACGACCCGGTGCAGACCACGAAGACGAGCGTGCACGGAGCCATCAACATGCTCGGCCTCGCCAAGCGTCTGCGAGCGCGTATCCTCCAGGCGTCGACCTCGGAGGTCTATGGCGACCCCGACATCCATCCGCAGACCGAGGACTATTGGGGCAATGTCAATCCGGTCGGCCCACGCTCGTGCTATGACGAAGGCAAGCGCTGCGCCGAGACGCTGTTCTTCGACTATTGGCGCCAACACGAGCTGCAGATCAAGGTGGCGAGGATCTTCAACACCTACGGTCCGCGCATGCATCCCAACGACGGACGCGTGGTGTCGAACTTCATCGTCCAGGCGCTGCTCGGCCGCGACATCACCGTTTACGGGGACGGCCTGCAGACCCGCTCATTCTGCTATGTCGATGACCTCATCGACGGCCTGGTGCGGCTGATGGCGACCCCGCCGGCCGTGACCGGCCCGCTCAACATCGGCAATCCGGTCGAATTCACCATCATGGAGCTCGCCACCGAGACGATCAACCTCGTCGGCTCGCGCTCGCGCATCGTGCATCGTGCACTGCCAGAAAACGACCCCAAGCAGCGCCAGCCGGACATCTCGCGCGCGCAGGAGCTGCTGGGCTGGCAACCGCGCATCGCGCTCAAGGAGGGTCTGATCAAGACGATCGCCTACTTTGAAGAGCTGCTGTCCGATCAGGCCCTCAGAGGGCAGCTTGCAAAGCAGGCCGCAGCTCCCGCCTGACAAGGCGTTCGCTGCATCGAAACGACACTCAAGAACAATAGCTCCGGTAGCGGGCGCCGTGGTCCAGGATGTCACTCTTTTTCGACAGTCGTCTGTCGTTTGGCGACGCTGACAATCGGGACCAGAATGATCCTGTGCCGCCACGCGCGCAGGACATGCTAGCAGTGGCTGAAGCTCAGCCCCTGAAATTCCGAGCAAGTGCAACGGCGAGGATGCCGCTGCCTCAGGCGGCCAGCCGCTCGCACTGGGGCAGCCCCGAAGGCTCCCACCATTCCAGAATGAAATATCGAACACGCGGGCCGCCGCGCGGCGCATGCCGCAGCTCGACCTCGATCCACCATTCAGCGTGAGCTATCGAGCGAAAGCCCTTCACCAGCTTGTCGGTCTGACCTTCGGTCTCGACCCGTATGGCATAGGATTCGGGGTCCATGTCATCACCCGTCTTCGAGCTGTGAGGGAAGCATCATGATGGATTCCTGCGCTTTGCGCAATGGAGCCGCGCCGTCCGCGCGGCAGAGCTGCGCCGCCCAATGCAGAGACCCGACCCAGGCCAACAACGCCGGCCGTCAAGCCCCTGTTCCCGCCGAGCCGGCGACGAGAACCTCCCCGGGTGATGCAAAAAGGCCATAGGGCGGGGATTTCCTGTGGAGGCGTATTGCTAGGCCGTCTGCGCCGGCCTAGGGTCGTCGCGCTTCGCGCCTACGGGCCGAGGCAAGCCCCGGAGGCCCTGCCTGAACCAAGACCGGGGCTTTTTTTTTGCCTGCCGCCCGCGCGAGCCGACGAGGCGGCGGAGGCCGCGCCGGCAAAGGCGCGCCCGACACGCATGCGCGGCCGACCCCGCCGGGCAGCGCCGGGCGCAAAGAAAAAAACCGGACCCTGGCGGGTCCGGTTGCAGTTTGTCGGCACAGGGCCGACAATCACCTTCCAGAGGGGAACAGCTGGCAGCTCATCGGTTGCAATAAAAGACGCAACCTTCCGCCGCCAGTAGGCACACTCTAGGCCTGCACTCGCAGTCCGAAAACAGAGGAGTGCGCATGTCTGCCATGACCAGATGTCAGAGATCAGATGTCAGAGGACAGAAGGCGGACATCTCAGATCTTTCATCTGACATCTGACATCTGACATCTGACATCTGGCATCTGACATCTGTCATCAGAAGTGCCAGCGCTGCGCCTTGGAGACCAGAAAATCGCGGAACACCTGCACGCGCGCGACCGACTTGAGCTCCTCCGGATAAACGAAATAGGCATCGAGCGCGATCGTTTCCGATTCGCCGAACAGCTGAACGAGCCCGCCGTTCTCCTCGACCAGATAGTCGGGCAGGAGCGCAACCCCCATGCCCCGCTGACAGGCGCGCACCACGCCCAGGATCGTGTTGATGGTCAGCACCGGGCTGCGCGGGCCCTTGCCGTTCCTGCCCACCTCGGTGAGCCAGCGCCGGTTCTCCAGGTAGCTGGGCACCGTGTTGCCGCCGAGCAGGATGATCCGGTGCTTGTCCAGATCGTCGTGGGCGCGCGGGGTGCCGAACCGCTTCACATAATCGGCCGAAGCGTAGGCGTGGAACCGCACCGAGAACAGCTTGCGCTGAATGAGATCGGGCTGGGTCGGCTGGCGCAGGCGGATGGCCACATCGGCCTCGCGCATCGCGAGGTCGAGTTCCTCGTCGGTGGTCAGCAGCGTGAGATGCACATCGGGGTAAAGCTCCACGAACTCGCCCAGCCGCGGGGTGAGCCAGTGCACCCCGATGCCGGGCGTGGTGGTGACCCGCAACTCGCCGTTCGGCCGCTCGCGACTGTCGGCGAGCTTGGCGCGCGCCGCCTCGAGCTTCATGAACACATCATGGGCGGTGTGATGCAGAAGCTCGCCTTGCTCGGTGAGGATGAGCCCGCGGGCGTGGCGATGGAACAGGGACACGCCGAGCTCCTGCTCGAGCGCGGAGACCTGGCGGGACACCGCCGATTGCGAAAGCCCGAGCTGCTCGCCGGCATGGGTGAAGCTGCCGGCCTCGGCGGCGGCGTGAAACACCTTCAGCTTGTCCCAGTCCATGCTGCCCGTGGCCATGGCCCTCTCACTCTGCCGCCAGCACCGGCTCAGCATCGGGCCCGGCTTCGGGCTCGGCATTGGGCTCGGCATCGGGCTCGGCATGGGGCCCGGCATCGCCGTGTGCCGCGAGAAACTTCTCGGCCTCCAGCGCCGCCATGCAGCCTTGCCCCGCCGCGGTGACCGCCTGGCGGTAGACGTCGTCGGTCACGTCGCCGGCGGCAAAAACCCCAGGCACCGAGGTTGCGGTCGAGTACGGGGCCGTCCGGATGTAGCCCGAGGGCTTCATCTCGAGTTGGCCGGCAAACAGCGCGGAGGCCGGGGTATGGCCGATGGCAATGAATATCCCGTCGGCGCGGCGCTCGGTGCGCGCATCGGTCCGCGTGTCCCGCAGCACCGCGGCCTTCACCTTGAGCGGCCTCTCCTCGCCCAGCACCTCCTCGAGCGCGGCGTTCCAGACGACGGAAATCTTCGGATTGCGAAACAACCGCTCCTGCAGGATCTTCTCCGCGCGCAGAGCGTCGCGCCGGTGCACGAGCGTGACGCGGGAGGCAAAATTGGTGAGGAACAGCGCCTCCTCCACCGCGGTATTGCCGCCGCCGACGACCAGGACCTCCTTGCCGCGATAGAAGAACCCGTCACAGGTGGCGCAGGCCGAGACGCCGTAGCCCTTGAACTTCTGCTCGGACGGCAATTCCAGCCAGCGCGCCTGCGCGCCGGTGGCGATGATGAGTACATCGCTCACGTAGCGGTCGCCGCTGTCGCAATCGAGCACGAACGGCCGGGCGCCGAGGTCGACCCGGGTAACGTGGTCGGCCATGAGCCTGGTGCCGACATGTGCGGCCTGCTTTGCCATCTGCTCCATCAGCCACGGGCCCTGGATGACCTCGGCAAAGCCGGGGTAGTTCTCCACATCCGTGGTGATGGTGAGCTGTCCGCCGGGCTCGATGCCCTGGATCAGCACCGGCTCGAGCATGGCGCGGGCGGCATAGACGGCAGCCGTATAACCGGCCGGCCCGGAGCCGACGATCACCACCTTGGCGCGGGTCAAGCTACCCATTGCAGATCCTGGCCATTAAAGCCCTGGCCATTGAATGTCCTGGCCATTGAAAGTCCTGGCCATTAATCCGCGAAATGCCGCAACGCACAACAAGCTCATCTATGGGCTCGCTTCAGCTATGCAAGAGATGCAGAGCGCAGACCTCTCGGGAAAACCAGCCAATTCCTTGACCTCCGCAAGTTTTACAACTCTGTAACACAGCGTGAGCTGAAAGCAGCATCTCGAAAGCGTGCTCCGGCGCCCCCACCCGACAGCATTTGCCCCCGCCAAGCAGGGGCAAATGCCGCCGAGGCTCCCCCTCTGCATGAGGAGGTATCAGCGCCACTCCACCTTCTTGATCTCGTAGGCCTTGGCGCCGCTCGGCGTCACCACCTCCACACTCGTTCCCTTGGCCTTGCCGATCAGCGCGCGGGCGAGCGGGGAGGTGATGGAGATCTTGCCCTTTTTCGCATCCGCCTCGGGCTCGCCGACGAGCTGCCAGACCTGCTTCTTCTCGGTGTCCTCGTCGAGCAAGGTGACGGTAGCGCCGAACTTGATGGTGTCGCCGGAGAGCTTGGACACGTCGATCACCTCGGCGCGCGCAAGCTTGTCCTCGAGCTCGGCGATGCGGCCCTCGTTGTGCGACTGGGCTTCCTTGGCGGCGTGGTATTCGGCGTTCTCGGACAGGTCGCCGTGGGTGCGCGCATCGGTAATCAGCTGGAGGATCTTCGGACGCTCGACCTGCTGGCGATGCTTGAGCTCGTTCTCGAGCGCCGCATAGCCCTCCCCCGTCATCGGAATCTTATCCATTTTTCCCTTCAACCTCCGACCCTGGGTCGATTCCCGCCTGCGGGACATGCTCCGACCCAAAGGACAACAAGTCCAATCGCGGGCCGATGTTGCATCCGGCCACGCGACCCAAAACTCTGTCCCAGTTCCTACCGTCAGGGGCTTTCCCGGGAGGGGTCCCAAAAAACGCTACAGCGTTTTTTGGGGCGTCCCCTTGCCGGAATCAGCCCGTATCGCCCAAGTACTTTTGACCGCCCAAGTACTTTTGACTGCCCAAGTACTTTTGACTGCCTAAGTATTTTTGGCCGCCGAAGTGGCTTTGGACACCGAAATAGCTTTGCAGCGCGCGCACATCGAGGTCGCCCTCGAGATAGGCCTTTATTCCCTTCGCCGCCGCAACGGCCCCTGAGAGAGTGGTGTAATAAGGCACTTTATGCAAGAGGGCCGCCCGCCGGAGCGGGCGGCTGTCGGCGAGCGCGGTGGCCCCCTCGGTGGTGTTGAATACGAGTTGAACCTCGCCGTTCTTGATGGCGTCCACGATATGAGGGCGCCCCTCCAGAACCTTGTTGACCTTGGCGGCCGGCACGCCCCGCTCCGCCAGATAGCGCTGCGTGCCGGAAGTAGCGATGATGCGAAAGCCAAGGCCGAGGAGGAGCCGAACCGGCTCGATGACACGCGGTTTGTCCGTGTCCTTGACCGAGACGAATACGGTCCCGTGGCGGGGCAGGCGCGAGCCGCCGCCGATCTGGCTCTTGGCGAAGGCGACGGCGAAGTCCCGGTCGATGCCCATCACCTCGCCCGTCGACTTCATCTCGGGCCCCAGCACGGTATCGACGCCGGGAAAGCGGGCAAAGGGGAACACTGCCTCCTTCACCCCGACGTGAGCAAGCGCATGGGGCTCGATATGGAAGCCGGCAAGCTTCTCGCCGGCCATGACCCGGGCCGCTATCTTGGCAACCGGAACCCCGACCACCTTGGCCACGAAGGGCACGGTACGCGAGGCGCGCGGATTGACTTCCAGGACGTAGACTTCGCCATCCTTGATGGCGTACTGCACATTCATCAGTCCGCCGACGCCCAGCGCCAGCGCCAGCGCGCGGGTCTGCCGCTCGAGCTCGGCGATGGCCGCCGGCGCAAGCGAATGGGGCGGCAGCGAGCACGCGCTGTCGCCGGAATGGATGCCGGCCTCCTCGATGTGCTCCATCACGCCCACGATCGCCACGTCAGCACGGTCGGCGAGACAGTCGACGTCGATCTCGATCGCATCCGAGAGATAGCGGTCGATCAGGAGCGGCCGCTTCTCGGAAACGACCAGCTCGGAGGGGCGGCCGAGATCGCCGGCAAGCCGCGCGATGTAGGCGTCGAGCTGGGCGGGGTCGAGCACGATCTCCATGGCCCGCCCGCCGAGCACGTAGGACGGCCGTATCACCAGCGGGTAGCCCACGCTCCGGGCAATGGCGCGAGCCGCCTCGGGCGAGCCGGCGATGCCGCTCATGGGCTGGCGCAGCGCCAGCTTGTCGAGCAGCTGCTTGAAGCGGTCGCGGTCCTCCGCGAGGTCGATCATGTCGGGAGAGGTGCCGAGTATCGGCACTTGCGCCTGCTCCAGCGGGTGGGCAAGCTTGAGCGGGGTCTGCCCGCCGAATTGCACGATGACGCCGTGGAGATTGCCGCGCGAACGCTCGACATCGATGATCTCGAGCACGTCCTCGCTGGTCAGCGGCTCGAAATAAAGCCGATCGGAAGTGTCATAGTCGGTCGAGACCGTTTCCGGGTTGCAATTGATCATGACGGTCTCGTAGCCGGCTTCTTTCAGGGCAAAGGCGGCGTGGCAGCAGCAGTAGTCGAACTCGATGCCCTGCCCGATGCGATTGGGGCCGCCGCCGAGGATCACGATCTTGTCGCTCTCCGAAGGCGCAGCCTCGCACACGGGTGTGCCGGCAAACGGTGCCGCGTAGGTCGAGTACATGTACGCTGTCGGGGTGGCGAACTCGGCTGCGCAGGTGTCGATGCGCTTGAACACCGGCCGCAAGCCGAGCGCGCGCCGCCGCTGGCCGACGGCCTCGCCGCTCATGCCGGCAAGCGTACCCAGTCGGGCATCGGAGAAGCCCATGGCCTTGAGCGCGCGCAAGGCTACCGGACTCCCCGGAAGGCCGTTCGCCCGCACTTGCGCCTCGCTGTCCACGAGCTCGCGCAGCTCGCCCAGAAACCATCGGTCGATCCGGCACGACCTGTGGATCTCCTCGTCGGAGAAACCGAGGCGCATCGCCTGCGCCACCTTGAGCAGCCGGTCGGGCGTCGGGGTGCCGAGAGCAGCCCGGACCGCATTCTTGTCGTCGCCCTGGCCGACCCCTTCGATCGTGATCTCGTCGAGGCCGGTGAAGCCGTTCTCGAGCGAGCGCAGCGCCTTTTGCAGGCTCTCCTTGAAGCTGCGCCCGATCGCCATGGCTTCTCCCACCGACTTCATTGACGTGGTCAGGATCGGCTCGGCGCCGGGGAATTTCTCGAATGCGAACCGTGGGACCTTGGTGACCACATAATCGATGGTCGGCTCGAAGGAGGCGGGAGTTGCGCCCGCGGTGATCTCGTTGGCGACCTCATCGAGCGTGTAGCCGACCGCAAGCTTGGCCGCGACCTTGGCGATGGGAAAGCCGGTCGCCTTGGAGGCGAGCGCAGACGAGCGCGACACGCGCGGATTCATCTCGATGATGACGAGGCGGCCGTCCTCGGGATTGACGGCGAACTGGACGTTGGAGCCTCCGGTCTCGACGCCGATCTCGCGCAGGACGGCGATCGAGGCGTCCCGCATGCGCTGATATTCCTTGTCGGTCAGGGTCAGAGCGGGGGCGATGGTGATCGAATCGCCGGTATGCACCCCCATCGGATCGAGATTCTCGATCGAGCAGACGATGATGCAGTTGTCCTTGCGGTCGCGCACCACCTCCATCTCGAATTCCTTCCACCCCAGCACGGACTCCTCGATCAGCACTTCGCTGGTGGGGGAGGCGTCGATGCCCCGCTCGACGATCTCGATGAATTCGGTCTTGTTGTAGGCAATGCCGCCGCCGGTGCCGCCGAGCGTGAACGATGGCCGGATGATCGCGGGCAGCCCGATCTCGTCCAGTGCCTGCAAGGCCGCGATCAGGGTCTTGACTTGGATCGAGCGCGGAGTCTCCAGGCCGATGCGCTGCATCGCCTCGCGAAACAGCTTGCGATCCTCCGCCTTGTCGATGGCATGGGCGCTGGCGCCGATCATCACCACATTGAAGCGCTCCAGCACGCCCATCTTGTTGAGAGACAGGGCGGTGTTGAGAGCGGTCTGGCCTCCCATGGTGGGCAGGAGCGCGTCCGGCCTTTCCTTCTCGATGATCTTGGCGACGATCTCGGGCGTGATGGGCTCGACATAGGTCGCGTCGGCCATCTCGGGGTCGGTCATGATGGTCGCCGGGTTGGAGTTGACCAGCACGATGCGATACCCCTCTGCCTTGAGCGCCTTGCAGGCCTGGGTTCCCGAATAGTCGAACTCGCAGGCTTGACCGATGACGATCGGACCCGCCCCGATGATGAGGATCGAATGAATGTCTGTCCGCTTAGGCATGTATCGTGCGGGTGCGCCCGGCATAAAAAAAGCGCGCTCGGTGCGCGGCCTTTCCCGGCGCGGAGGGCCAAAAGCGTGAGCCCGCGCGCTGTCTAGACCAGATCGGCCAGAGAAGAAAGGGCAGACGAAAGGGCGCGCCGGCAAACACGCGGCAAGCCGCGGTTATCAAGCCGGACGGGCGAGAAAGGTCATGCGCGCCGGGTTGTGGCCGATATTGGTCGGGTCACGACGTGCGCAAAAGCCGGCATCCGCAAGCTTCTCGATCATCGCGGCTTCCTTGTAACGCGTCAGGCCCAGGCGAGAGCGCAGCCGCCAGTAGTCCGAAGCTACCGTTCGTACGAGGCCGATCAGGGCTGCGCCCAGGAAGCCATGCGCAAGTCCAAAGCGCAGCAACGCGATTGCGTCGGTTGCGGCCGTGACGTGCGGAGGCAGGATGTCGCCGAGAATGAGCAGGCCGTCGCGCGTGAGCAAGCGACGGAAGAGCGCAAGCGCAGTGTCGAGGTCCATCGCGGTCAGGTATTGCGCGACCGAGTGCAGCACGACCACGTCGAAAGAGCCGTCGGGCAAGGCCGCAAGCTCCTCGGGGGAGCGCACGAAAATGCGTGCATGCCCGTCGAAGCGGCGTGCGAGCGCGGTCCGCACCGATTTCGCCGTCTCGCACAGGCTGAGCTCGGCCGCCGATGCTGCGATCAGGTCAGCGTGTAACGCCTCGCCACATCCATAGTCGAGGATGCGCGCGTTCGGGCGCACCCGCGAGAGAATACCCTGTGCGACCGCGCGATAATGCACGTCGCGATGGCGCGGGTTGACATAGATCGGATGATTGGAATCCCAGAAGGCGATCCAATCGCCCATCGGCCCTCTCCGGTCGCTGCGGAGCCCGCCACCAACATATGTTGACGCCGCCCGCTGCTTCAATATTGTCCGGCCAGGAGATCGTTAGAAACGAGAGGCGGAATGAACGAGCTGGTGAAATTTCTCTGCACGGGCGACCATCCGGTCGAAGTGAGCTCGCGCGTCAAGACGCGCGAGGGCGTCAAGGAATCCGTCGAGCTCGGTCAAGTGCTGGTGATGTTTACCGACACCAGGGGAGGGACCGAGATCGGCATTCCCGTTGACCGCGATCGTTCCGATCTGCGCGCGCTCGAGAGCGACGACGGCTCGTCCGAGATAAGGCTGGTGGGGGACCTGACCCTCGATTACGTTCCGGTGACCTGCATCGCCCGCATTGATCTGACGACGATGAAAGGGGAGGGTCATCTCGAGTTGCGCGAGGAGAAGGCCAGTCCCAGCGAAGCGAGCAAGCAGCCGGGGTAGGGAGCCGGCATCACTGCGAGGAAGCCGGTGCCACCGCTCTCCGATCGCGTCATTCTCCATTACAGCAAGACGACTCGGTGTTGGCTCATCGGGACTGCGGCTGTTTTGGAAACGCAGTCGCCAGTCATGCACGCCCGAGGTCAATGCGGCTTATGACCGCCGTGGACGTCGACATTTCTGGGCGCCACGTATTTAGCCCTGTGCACGGTCGCCGGGTCCGCGCGCTCCACCCCGATCACCGCATCGCCGCGGATGGTCACCCGCTCCATGTACCGGCGCTGGGGATAGTAATCGTGGACCGCATAATGCTGCGTGGACCGGTTGTCCCACATGGCGATCGTATGCGGCTCCCAGTGCAACCGGAACTGATATTCCGGGATCAGCGCCTGGTGAAAAAGCGTGTCGAGGAGAGAGCGGCTCTCGCGCTCCTCCATTGCGTCGATGGCAATCGTGAACTGGGGATTGACGAACAGCACCTTTCGGCCCGAGACCGGATGCACCCGCACGACCGGGTGAAACTGCGGCGGATACATCAGCTCGAACTGCTGCAGTTTCTTGCGGTCTTGCAGGCTCTGTCCGAACAGCGGCCGGAAAGGCTTCATGTCGTGAACGGCGACGAGACCGCAGATGTATTGCTGCATTCGCTCGCTCAGCCCGTCGAACGCGGCCGACATGCTCACGAACATGGTATCGCCGCCGACCGCGGGCACCTCCTTCGCGCAAAGGGCGGTCGCCATCGGCGGCTCCGCCCGGAAGGTCTCATCCGAGTGCCACACGTCCGTTCCAAAGGGAGGGGTGCTCTCGTCATTGCGGAACTTGATCAGCTCCGGTGCACTCTTGCCTTCGTTGGGTGCGAACGGGTGCACAGTGAGCTCGCCGAAGCGGCGGCCGAAGGCCATCAATTGGTCCGACGTGATCTCCTGGTCTCGAAAGATGATCAGTTCGTTCTCGACCAGGGCCGCTTCAATGGCGTGGAATTGCGCATCACTGAGCGGATAACGCAGATCAACGCCCGAAATCTCCGCTCCCAGGTTGACGCCTACGCGCCGGACCGTCACCCCGGAGCGTTGTGATAGCACCGGCCTTGCCACACTTGGATTGACACGTTCGTTCATGGGCCGTCCTCCGTCGTTCGTCGATTATCCGCTGAGGTGCGATTGACCGCAACCGGCCGGCGCGTGCAGCCGGGCGCACAAGCTATTGCCGGACCGGGCGGGTTTTGGCAGCCTTGTAAGAAGAGATGGCGAGCCGCACAAAGCTCGCCGAGGGAGGGAAGGCATGACTTATGGATTGCGCTTGGTGCTCTCCGCGGGGCTCGCCGTGTTGCTCAGCGGCCGTGTTGCAGGTGCGCAGCCAATCGAGCTGAAGCTTGCCTATTTCGTCGGCGACCAGCACGCCATGTCGCAATGGCTGATCAAATGGGCGAACAACCTCGAAAAGGATTCGGGAGGCCGCATCGCGGTGAAGCGATTTCCCGGCTCGCAGATGGGCCCGGTGCAACAGCATTACGATTTCGTGCGAACGGGCCAAGCCGATGTCGCCTGGTTTCTGCATGGGGCGACCCCGGGCCGCTTCCCCCTGACCGAGCTTGTTCAGCTGCCCTACCTCGTCGGCAGCGCCGAGATCGGCACCAAGGTCCTCAACGATGCCGAGTTGCGCTCGAAATTTCTCGATGCCGAGCACAAGGGCGTCAAGGTACTTCTTTTGCTCACGCACCAGCCCGGCAACGTGCATACCACCAAGCGGCCGATTCGGACGGTAGAGGACATGAAGGGGCTGCGGATCCGCTTTGCCTCCCCGACCATCCGCGATTTCATCGCCGCGCTAGGAGGAACACCCGTCGGGGTGCTTCCGACCGAGCAGGTCGAGCAGCTTCAGAAAGGCACGATCGACGGTGTCTTTATCGATTACGGCGGCGCCGGAATTGCATTCAAGATGGGCGGCGTGCTGAAATATTCGACCGAGATGTATTCCTACGTTTCGAGCTTCGGCGTGGCGATGAGCCCCGATTTCTGGAACAGATTGCCGCCTGATCTGCAGGCCCTCGTGACGAAATCGATGACAGGCGTCGAGAAGGAAGTCGGCGAGGCCTGGGACGGCTTGGACATCCCCGGCAAGAAGGCGATCATGGATGGCGGCGGCGAAGCGATCCGGCTGTCGCCCGAAGAGAATGCCAGGTTCCGCAAGATTGGCGCAGAAGTGGCGCAAGCCAAGGTGCACGACCTCGAAAGCAAAGGGGTGCCGGCCCGCGCCATCTACGATCGGATGAAATCCCTGGCGGAAGAGCACGCGAGGACATCGAGGACTTTTTGGAATTAGTACGTGTCGAGACCGCAGGCTGCGACGGGTCGAGGCGACTCGTCGAGCGCGCTCAACCGGAATCGGCGAATACAAGATGACGGCCATTCTGATCAAATCAAGTCGCGAGACGGCCTAGGGCAAGCGACGAGGATCCGTGCCTGAGCCGAAAAACAACTGGCGTCGGAGGATCTCGACGGCCTGCGGCGTGACAGCATCCATCTTTCTTGCCGGGATGCTGGTGCTCACGGTTGCCGATGTACTTCTTCGCACGTTCGTCAACCTGCCGATCCCCGGCGTCTACGACCTCATCGAGCTGCTGCTCGCCGCGATGTTTTTCTTAGCGTTGCCCTGCGTTTTCCTGCGCGACGAAAATATCCTGGTCAACTCGATCGACGATCTTGCGCCGCGCTGGGTACCAACACTCAAGCGTGCCGCCGACCTTCTCGCCGTGGTCATGCTGGGGGTCATGGCGTGGCAGGGCTTCATTGCCGCGCGAGACAGCTATGAATTTCACGATGTCACCGGTGATCTTGGATTGCCGCGAATCTGGCATTGGCTTGCAGTCCTGATCGGTGTCATCGGTTCAGCGTTTGCTGCGCTTGCCATGGCATTGCGCCACGGCGAGAGTTCGGAGCCCTGATCATGAGCATCGCCACGATCGGCCTGCTCGGCGTGGCTCTGTTGTTGGTCCTGATTTTCGTACGCGTCCCGATCGCGGTTGCACTTGGGCTCTCCGGGCTGCTGGGATACGCTGCAATCGACGGCTGGCACTCGGCCCTGAGAATGTTCGGTCTCGTGCCGTACCAGTTGGCGAGCGCCTACTCGCTTTCGGTTATCCCGCTGTTCATTCTGATGGGTGCCGTAGCGGCACGCGGCAAGATGGCGGCCGAGCTGTTTCAGGCCTGCAACGCCGTCTTCTCAGGAATTCGTGGCGCGTTGGCGAACGCGACCATCGGCGCCTGCGCGCTCTTCGGGGCAATCTGCGGCTCTTCCATTGCGACTGCCGCGACCTTCTCGCGGGTCGCTATCCCCGAGATGCGCCGCCACGGCTACGACTCGGCGTTTGCCGCGGGTGCAGTCGCGTCGGCAGGTACTCTCGACGTCCTGATACCACCGTCGGTGTTGATCGCGATCTATGCCATTGTTGCGGAGCAGTCGCTGGTCCAGCTCTATGCCGCGGCGTTCATTCCGGGGTTCGTACTTGCCGGCTTGTATGTGTTGACGGTTTGGGCCGTTGCGCTCGTGCGACCCGACTGGATTCCACAGGTAAAGTCCATGCCCTGGCGGGTGCGCCTGCGCGCGTCGGTCGGCATGTGGAAGCTCGGCGTGCTGTTCTTTTTCGCCGTCTTCGGCATCTATCTCGGCTGGTTTTCGCCGACGGAAGCTGCCGCCATGGCGGCATTCGTAGCTATCCTGATCGCTTCTGCCACGGGAGCGATGGGATGGCGCGGGCTCGTCGAATGCATGCTGGAGACCGTCTACACCACGGCCGCGATCTTCTTCATCGTGGTCGGCGCGTTCATCTTCTCACGCTTCATCGTGCTCACCCAATTCCCGAACGAGCTTACGAGCTGGGTGGAAAAGGTGGGCCTGTCGTGGTTCTGGATCGTCATGGCGGTGATGGCGCTCTACGTCCTGCTCGGGACGTTTCTGGACGAGGTGAGCACGATCCTCATAACGGTTCCGGTGACGCTGCCCCTGATGAACAGCATCGGCTACGACGGTGTCTGGTTCGGCATCTTCGTCACCGTCATGTGCACGATCGGTCTGATCAGCCCGCCCACCGGCATGACCGTGTTTGTCATCCAGGCACAGCATCCCGAGATCCCGGTGATGCGCATCTACATGGGCACGCTGCCGTTCCTGGCCGCGGATTTTGTCCTGGTTGCGTTGTTGATGCTCATGCCTTCGCTCGTACTTTGGCTGCCGCGTGTAATTGGATAGTGAACGCAAAGCCACAGCGGCGAGCTGGAAGGGCCGCTCGATCGATCCGTCCACCGAATTGCAGAGCTACTATTCAACCTTGACGCCAGCTGCTCTGATAATCTTTGACCATTTCTCCGTATACTCGACGATGAATTTACCGAATTGGGCGGGTGAATTCGGAAACGTCTCGGCGCCGAGATTGGCGAATTGTGATTTGAGCCTGGGATCGACAAGCCCTGCATTGATCTCGCCGTTGAGTCTGTCGATGATATCTGCCGGTGTGTTTTTTGGCGCACCGATCCCCTGCCATCCCGTCCCCTCATAGCCAGTGACGAATTCGCCGACGGGCGGAAGGTCCGGCAACAGTTGAGTACGTGAGGCGCTGGTCACGGCCAACGCCCGTACCTTGCCGGCCTTGATCTGCTCGATCCAGGTCACGACCGAGCCGAACATGATCTGGATCTGCCCGCCAAGGAGGTCGGGTATTGCAGGCCCGTCGCCGCGATAATGCACCGTCGCGAGATCGACCTTTGCCATTACCTTGAAAAGCTCGCCGTAGAGGTGCGGCGAGCTTCCCGGGCCGGCCGACCCCATGTTGATCTTTCCGGGGTTGGCCTTCGCATAGGCGATGAGCTCGGGAACTGTCTTGGCGGGGAACGAGAGATTTGCGACCAGGACATTGTACGTCTGCACCGTGCTCGCGACCGGCGCGATGTCCGTTATGAAATCGAAGCTCAGGTTCTGATAGATCGTCGCGTTCCACGCATTCGAAGTAGAAGCTTCAAGCAGCGTGTACCCGTCGGGTGACGCGCGAACAACCATTTCGGTGGCGATATTGCTGCCGGCGCCCGGGCGGTCTTCGATGATGAATTGTTGCCGAAGGCGCTGCGAGAGCCACTGTCCGGTAATCCGCGCAACGATGTCATTAACGCCACCGGCGGCATAGCCGACGAGCAGATGCACCGGCCGAGACGGATACGCCTGCGCGCTTCCAAGGCCGGGAAACGCTGGAATTGCGGCAGCACTCGCTGCCAAACGTAAAATTCGACGACGAGCAAGCTTCATGGAGCTCTCTCAGGGTTTGGCGCGATACAAGACGCTCACAAGTCGGCCCAAGCTCTTACCACTATCCTCCGGCCGCGGCACGGGATAGAGGGCCCGCGAGCATGCACTGCAACGGCGCGTCCGGCGGAGGCGGCAAAGCAACATTGCGTGAAAATTTCCGGCCGGTGATATCGAGACCCGGTCAAGCCCGCTGGAGTCTTGTATCCTCCCGGGGGAAAGTTGATTGGGAGTCTCGTCGTAAATGTCCCGCCTCGTCATTACCAACATCGAGTATCTCGTCACCGTTGATCCAAGACGCCGCATAATTCGGGACGGCGCGGTGGTCATCCAGGATGATCGCATAGTCGGGGTGGGCAAGAAGGATGAATTTCTGGTTGATCCCGGCGATCACGTGATCGACGGACGCGGAAAGCTCGCGTTGCCTGGGGTATTCGACACTCACGTCCACAACGCGCAGCAGCTCGGGCGCAGCTGCGGCGATGAAGCCTATTCGGGCCCGGAGCGGTTGTTCCGCCGCCTGTGGCCGGTCGAGGCACACATGGACAAAGGAGATGCCCTTTGCGCGGCACGGCTTGCCCAAATTGAGATGATCCGTGCGGGCACGACCTGCTTTGCCGATCCCGGCAGCTATTTCAGCGCCGAAACGGCACAGGCGGTCCAGGAAAGCGGTATGCGCGGCCTTATCGCGCGCACCGTCTTCGACATGGGTCAAACCACCCTAGGCAATCTCCCTCAGGGCTTCTTCGAGCCTACCGACGAGGCGCTCGTTCGCGCTGACGAAATGGTCGCTGAGTTCGAGGGCTCACTGCACGGCCGCCTGAAGGCCTGGTTCTCCATTCGTGTACCGGTCGCATGCTCGGATGAGCTGCTGCGCCGTTTGGGCAAGCTTGCCGAGAAGCGCGGTGTCGGCATCATCGGACATGCCTGCGAGAACCGTGACGAAACCGTCGCCTCCCATCTCAAGTACGGAATGGGCGATATCGCTCGGCTGGAAAAGTTGGGCCTGCTCGGTCCCAATATGCTGCTCCTCCATATGGGCTGGGTGGATGCAAAGGAGCTGCACATGCTCAAGCGGCGGGATGTGAAAATTTCGCTCGCGCCCAGTGCCTCCATGCATCAGGCTATGGGCAATATCAGCCATGGAAAAACCCCTGAAATGCTCGAGCTGGGGCTTTCCGTCTCACTCGGGTCGGATTCCGCGATGTCGAGCAACTATCTGGATGCCATTCGGCAGGCTTTCCTCATCGTTGGCGGGTTGCATGAAGCACGCCTCGATCCGAAGGTGCTTCGTCCTGAAGCAGCAGTCGAGATGCTCACGATCAATGGTGCGCGTTGCATGCAATGGGACCAGGATCTCGGGTCGCTGGAAGTCGGCAAAAAGGCCGATGTCACGCTGCTCGATATCATGCGGCCGGAGTGGCAACCGATTCATAATCCCATTGCAAACCTGATTTATTGTGCGCACGGCGGTTGCGCCGACACCGTCATAGTGGATGGTAAAATTCTCATGCGGGGCGGCAAGGTGCTCACACTGAACGAGCACGATCTCTATGCGGAGGCGCAGGATCGCGCGAGGTCGCTCATCCGGCGCACCGGGCTCGAGAAAACTGTGGCCTCGATCTGGCCGATGTACTAGACAGAGGACGTCTTCTTCAGTTTTCTTTGTACGCGCTGATCGAAACGCGTGATGTCGACCACGACACGCTGATGCGTTCCGCCGCCGATCGGCTCCTTCTCATCATGGGCGTGCGCCGTAAAAGTGAGCGTGCGTCCATCAATGCCAATCAACTCGCAGCTTGCCCAAACCCGCATCCCGACCGGGGTCGCGGCGAAATGGCGTATGTCGAGATGAATGCCGAGGGTTTGGTGTCCGACCGGCAATAAATGCTCGGCCGCGGCGAGAGCAGCCGCCTCGATCAGGTTGATCATCACCGGCGTTGCAAGGACGGGGACCAGACCGCTCCCGACACGCGGTGCGGTATGCTCGGCGGCAACGAGCAACTCTGCGGAGCCGCGAAGGCCGAGCTTCAGATTCGACAGCTCGATCATTCAGCGGTGTGGGTTGAGCGAAGTATTACCGCTTTGGGTGTTCGGAAAGGGCAGGGCGAGTTGGCACTTGTCGAGAACGGCGTAATAGCCCTTGTCGCCGTGGCGGAAGCTCAAGCTGGCGGTAAAGACATACGAGCCAAGCTGGGGCTCCTTGAGCTCGTAGACCCACCACGGGGCAACGTTCCCCGGCGTGCTCGAATAACGCGCGCAGGTTCCGTCGTTTCCGTCGATGATCGGAATGCTTTCCACCTCGTATCGATAGTCCTTGCTATTGGGCCAAGCGACACCAATGCCGATCTTGGGTTTCTCAAATGCGAGTGGAAAGTCCTGCGAGATGTTCTGAGGATCTCCGCAGTTCGGGTACGCCGCAGCGTACTCCTCGTTCGCAGTACAGATCATGATCGGCGCGCCGTTGTTCCAGTCCATGCCGCCCGGCAGCGCGCCCCAGCGGGTGCGGCAACAGGTCTCTATGGCAACGGCGGGCCAGCCCGGTGGAATCTGGAAGGAGAGGCTCTGGCTTCTGATGCAGTAATTTGTCGTGCAGGCGTATTGCGCGCTTCCGGGCGAGGCGTCGGCCAGCAAAGCGCCGAGTGAAACCAGCAGACATACGCCTCCGGCCTTGCCCGCGCCGCGCATCGGCATCTCCTGTCTCCTTGCATGAATGGCTGCTCGACAATAAGCGAACCCGGCGATGATTGAAATTGGAGAATCGGCGGTGATGGCGTAGTCATTGAGCCGTCGGCGCCATTTCCGGTCGCTGCCGCTGCTGGTATGATTCGGCATTCGCGGAGGATTCTTTGTCGTGCTTCGGCCAGCGGTTTGCTTGAGATCGATCGGTGCAAAGAGGCGTCGCCTTCCGCTGGTGGCGGCCTTCGCAGCCGCCGCCATGATGGCGGCATGCGGGCAGGAAAATCGCTTTGTTGCCCCGCCACCGCCCAAAGTGACGGTGCAAATGCCAGTGCAGCAGACGGTTACGCCCTACCTCGAAGCAACCGGCAACGCCGCCCCGGTGAATACCGTCAAGCTCGTGGCACGGGTGAAGGGCTATCTGCAGGAGATCAAGTACCAGGACGGCGCGACGGTGAAGAAGGGTACGCCGTTGTTCGTCATCGAGCCTGAGCCGTACAAGGTCAAGCTGGAGCAGGCGCAAGCGGCAGAGGAGGGGGCGAAAGCGGCCCTGATCAACGCGGAAGCCGAATTTCTACGGCAGCAGCAGTTGCAGGCGAAGGACGTATCGACCCAAGCCAACTTGGACAAGGCGCGAGCGAATCGCGACACGGCGCGTGCGAATGTGCTTTCGGCACAGGCCGAGACCCAGACCGCCGAGATCAATCTGGGCTACACGACTGTCTCGGCTCCCTTCGACGGGGTCGTCACTGCGCGTCAGGTATCCCTCGGGGAGCTGGTCGGCGGCGACCAAACGAATCAGCTCGCCAGCATAGTCCAGCTCGATCCGATTTGGGTCTGGTTCAACCTGAGCGAACGAGACATACAGAAGGTACGCGCCTTCATGGCGCAGCGCGGCGTTACTGCCGCTGATCTGGTGAACAAGGTGCCGATTGAAGTCGGCCTGCAGACCGAGACCGGATACCCGCATCGCGGCGTCCTCGACTACGCTGCTCCGAACGTCGATCAGTCGACCGGAACGTTGCAGGTGCGAGGCGTATTCGTGAACGCCAAAAAGTCTCTGCTGCCGGGCTATTTCGCTCGTGTGCGCGTACCCATGGCTCCTGAGCCCGCCTTGCTGGTGCCCGAGGTGGCGATCGGCACCGACCAGGCCGGGCGGTATGTGCTCGCCGTCAATGCCGAAAATACCGTCGAGCAGCGCAGGGTAACGCTCGGCCAGTCCTTCGGCGAGATGCGCGTCGTGCTGGATGGGCTCAATTCCGACCAACGCATCGTGGTCGCCGGTATCATGGACGCCGTGCCTGGTCAGAAGGTCGATCCGCAGCTGCAGGCATCCAAGTCCGCGGCCGCCGAGGAGTCCGGCAGCAAGTAGTCAAGTCGATGATCTCGAAATTTTTCATCGAGCGTCCGGTTCTGGCGAATGTCATCGCCGTTCTCATGATCGTGCTTGGGGGCGTGGCGCTGTTCCGGCTGCCAGTCGCGCAATATCCCAATGTGGTGCCGCCGACGATTCAGGTGACCACCAGCTATCCGGGCGCGAGCGCCCGCACCGTTGTCGACACCGTTGCGCTGCCAATCGAGCAGCAAGTGAACGGGGTGGACGGCATGATCTACATGCAGTCCTACAGCGCCTCCGACGGCAGCTATTCGATGACGGTAACCTTCCGCATCGGCATGGACATCAACTTTGCGCAGGTGCTTGTGCAAAACCGCGTGTCGAGCGCGCTTGCCGCACTTCCGCAGCCCGTGCAGGCGCAGGGCGTGACGGTGCAGCAGAGATCGACCGCCGTGCTCGAGTTCGTCACGCTTACGTCGCCGGATTCCCGCTACGACAGCCTTTTCCTGGCCAATTACGCCACCATCAACCTCAAGGACCAGCTCGCGCGCCTCCCGGGGGTTGGCAACGTGCTCGTCTTTGGAGCGGGCCAGTATTCGATGCGGGTATGGCTCGATCCCAACAAGCTGCAGGTGCGCTCGCTTACCACCCAGGACATTGTCGATGCGTTGAAAAGCCAGAACCAGCCGGTGCCAGCCGGTCAGCTCGGCATGCCGCCGTCGCCCACCACGCAGCCGTTCCAGTACACGCTCGACATTTTGGGGCGCCTCGATCAGGTCAGCCAATTCGAGGATATAGTCGTCAAGACCGAATCGAACGGACAAATGACGCGCTTGCGGGATGTTGCTCGGGTCGAGCTCGGGGCGCAGACCTACAGCCAATTTTTTACACTTAACGGCCGGCCGGCCGCTGGTATCGGTATCTATCAGACCCTCGAAGCAAACGCGCTCAACGTCGCCTCCGAAGTCCGCGATCAGATGGCAAAGGCCGCAAAGAGCTTTCCCGAAGGATTGACCTACAGCATCCCGTTCGACACCACGACCTTTGTGCGGGCCTCAATCGGGGAGGTCTACAAGACCCTGTTCGAGGCGGCGATCCTGGTACTGATCGTCATTGTCGTTTTCCTGCAGGACTGGCGCGCGATGCTGGTCCCGGTAACGACTGTGCCGGTCACCATTATCGGCGCCTTCGCCGCCATGGCCGGCTTTGGCTTCACCGTGAACCTGTCAACTCTGTTTGCTATCGTTCTGGTAATCGGCATTGTCGTCGATGATGCGATCGTCGTAGTTGAAGGCGCTGCACACCATATCGAGCGCGGTCTTTCCAGCCGGCAGGCGGCAATCCAGGCGATGAACGAGCTGTTCGGGCCGATCATCGGTATCACCCTCGTGCTCATGTCGGTATTCCTGCCCGCGGCCTTCATCCCCGGGCTTACCGGCAAGATGTTTGCGCAGTTCGCGCTGGTCATTGCTGCTACCGCTTTGCTCAGCGCCGTCAATGCCGCAACCCTCAAACCGACCCAATGCGCATTGTGGCTGCGCGCGCCGGTCCCCCCTGAGCGCCGCAGTCTGTTCTTTCGTGGCTTCAACGCCGTTTATGGACGTATGGAGAGTGCGTATGCCGGATTGATTGGGCGCATGGTGGGCCACAGTGCACTCATCTGCTTGATCGGCATCGTAATCATTATTGTTTCAGGCTACGGCCTTTCTCGCATTCCCACCGGGTTTCTTCCGATCGAAGACCAGGGATATGTATTGGTGCTGGCGCAACTTCCCGACGGCGCGTCGCTACAGCGCACGCGTCGCGTTCTCGATCAGGTCAGCGAGATCGCCCACAAGATTCCGGGCGTCGCCGACGTGATTGCGATTTCAGGAGTATCCGCCCTCGACAACAACTCGACCCTGGCGAACTCGGGTGTTGCTTACGTCGTCCTCAAGGATTGGAGCGAGCGCGGCAAGGGGGAGGATTTGCGCTCGTTGTTTGGGCAATTCAACCGTAAATTTGCGGCGATCGAGGATGCGCGCATAGTGACGTTTCCTCCTCCTCCCATCCAGGGCATCGGCAACGCGGGCGGCTTTGCCATGCAGATCGAGCTGCGCGATGGCAGCTTCGATCTTACCAAGCTGCAGACAGTCACCAATGCAGTCGTGAAAGACGCACAGACGCAGAGCGGACTGCAGAGGGTGACCAGCTCGTTCCGTTCGACCGTCCCGCAGCTCAAGATCGATGTTGATCGAACCAAAGCGGAGACCCTGCAGGTCTCGATCCAGGACGTCTTCTCGACGCTAGCAGCGTATCTGGGCTCGAGCTATGTCGATCAGTTCAACAAGTTCGGTCGCACGTTCCAGGTCTATGTGCAGGCAGACTCGAACTTTCGGCTGAGACCGCGGGATATCGAGCTATTGCCCGTGCGCAATAAGCAGGGAAGCATGATTCCACTAGGCACGATGGTTCATATCACCCCGACGATAGGGCCATCGCTGTTGAGCCTGTATAATCTCTATCCTTCCTCGACGGTCATTGGACTGCCTGCAACCGGCTTCAGCTCTGGAGAGGCAATAGGGCTGATGGAGCAGATCGCGGCGAGGCTGCTGCCTGGCGGCACAAGCTACGAGTGGACCGCCATGTCCTACCAGGAAAAGCTCGTAGGCAATCAGATCTACTTCATCTTCGCGCTGGCGATGCTGCTCGTCTATCTCGTGCTGGCCGGACAATATGAGAGCTGGTGGATGCCCGCCGCCGTTTTGCTTGCCGTCCCGTTGTCCCTGGTAGGCCCGGTGAGCGTCCTCAAAGCGCTCGGGATCGATAACAACATGTACACCCAGATCGGCCTCGTGCTGCTGATCGCGCTCTCGGCGAAAAATGCCATCCTGATAGTGGAGGTCGCGCGCGAGCGGCGCATATTCGATGGCAAACCATTGATCGAATCGGCGGTGGATGCAGCGCGCATGCGCTTTCGACCCATTCTCATGACGTCGTTCGCGTTCATTCTGGGTGTGCTCCCGCTGGTGCTCGCCACCGGCGCCGGTGCGAGCGCGCGCAAGTCCATCGGCATCGCGGTCTTTAGCGGTATGCTCGCCTCAACCTGCCTTGCGGTCCTGTTCGTTCCTTCGTTTTTCGTCCTCGTTCGCCGTTTCGAGGAATGGCTCGCAGCTCGCAAGCTCAAGGCGGCAGAAGCCGCTGCAGCCCAGGCATGAAATACGATCCGCATCGATTCTGTATAGCTCCGATGATGGAATGGACGGACCGGCATTGCCGGTTCTTCCACCGGCTGCTCACCCGTCGCGCCCGCATTTATACGGAGATGATCACCACCGCCGCGGTGCTACACGGCGACCGTCGTCGGCTCCTTGCCTATGATCCGTCCGAGCATCCGCTCGCGCTTCAGCTCGGAGGCTCGAATCCGCATGAGCTTGCGCACTGTGCGAGTGTTGCAGCCGATCTCGGCTACGACGAGATCAACCTCAATGTCGGCTGTCCCTCGGACCGGGTGCAGGAGGGCCGCTTCGGAGCCTGCCTGATGGCGGAGCCGCTTCTGGTTGGTGATTGCGTCGCGGCCATGCGCGCTGCAGTGAAGGTGCCGGTCACCGTCAAATGCCGCCTTGGCATTGACGAGCAGGATCCCGAAGAGGCGCTGGAAGTGCTGACCTGCGTGCTGGAGCAGGCGGGGGTAGCGGTACTGATCGTGCACGCCCGCAAAGCTTGGCTCGCGGGGCTCTCTCCGCGCCAGAACCGGGACGTTCCCGCCCTCGATTACGGTCGTGTCTATCGCCTTAAGCAGGCTCATCCCAAGCTGCCCATCGTGCTCAATGGCGCCATCGCAGATCTCGCGCAGGCGGCATCTCATCTCGCGCGCGTCGATGGGGTCATGATGGGGCGTGCCGCCTATCGGGAGCCATGGAAGCTGTTGGAGGTCGACCGCGTTTTCTTTGGGGAGCCAGACCCCGGCGCATCGCCGCAGAGGGCGGTAGAGGCCCTAATCCCGCATATCGAGCGCGAGCTTGCGCATGGCACGCGTCTGAGCGCGATTACGCGCCATGTGCTCGGCCTCTTCCGCGGCATTCCCGGCGCGCGTGCATTTCGCCGTCATCTCGCGACCGAAGCGGTCAAACCGGACGCCGGGATTGCGACGTTCCGCGCCGCCTTGCGACTCGTTGCCGACGTCCATACGCCTTTGCCGCACACTGCGGCGGCGTGAGGAGGCCGTAGCTGCACCCCAAAGCTGTTTTGGCCGTCGGTTCGAGCCTGCGAGCAGCAACGGGGCTGATGACATCGGATCGCCGTGACACGCGCGATAACGAGTACACCGTCATGATACCGAGGGTTTACGTCGGGCAACGCAACCTTGTATGGCTTGTCGTGCCCGATCCAAAGCTCACTACCAACATTCGGCTGTAATGTGATCCTAGGTGCGCCGATAAGCGAGCTTTTGCTGCTTGCAGCATTGATCGTGGCGGGTGGGCTTGTCACCGGGTTGCTGGCAGGACTGTTCGGGATCGGCGGGGGAGCCCTCATTGTCCCCGTTCTCTACGAAGTGTTCGGCACGCTCGGCGTGGCCGACGAGGTGCGATTTCAACTTTGCGTCGGCACCTCCATTGCCATCATCGTGCCGACGAATGTGCTGTCGTTTCGCGCCCATCGGCAGCGGGGCGCCGTGGTCATGGAGGTAGTGCGCGCCTGGGCCATTCCGGCGGTCGCGGGCGTTGCAACCGGTTCGGCAGTTGCCGCGTTCGCATCCGGCGCGGTTCTCAAGCTCGCGTTCGTTGTGATCGCGAGCGTGATCGCAACCAAGCTTCTGCTGGGCCAAGAGAGCTGGCAATTATCAGAGTCGCTTCCGGGCCGCATTGGCATGATCGGCTATGGCTTCTGCGTGGGTCTGTGCTCCTCACTGATGGGCATCAGCGGGGGGTCGATTTCCAACATGATCCTGACGCTGCACGGAATGTCGATGCACAAGGCGGTAGCAACCTCCGCCGGGCTGGGGGTCCCGATCACCCTTGCGGGGACGGTTGGCTATGTGCTTGCCGGCCTGCCAAAGCAGGCGCTCATGCCGCCTCTTTCGATAGGCTTTGTGTCGCTCGTCGGATTTGCACTGATGGCGCCGATATCGAGCTTCACCGCGCCTTATGGCGCCCGGCTTGCGCACGCTTTGTCGAAGCGCCGGCTGGAGATCGCATTCGGCTGCTTTCTCCTGCTGGCCTGCCTGCGCTTCCTCGTGAGCCTCCTCGGATGATCGATCTTCTCGCCGGCACGACAACGGTCGGGAACGCAGAGCCTAGGGATATCCACGCAACAGCAGCCGGTCGCCGCGAACCTCCCAGCTTTCAAGCCGGTTCAGAAAGCTCATCCCCAGCAGGCTTGTGCGCAACGCGCCAGGCGAGGCCACGAGCGCGGACACGGAGCGTTCGGTAAGCCCGCCGATCGAAACCCGGTCCAGCGTAACAGGTGCTGCTCGCGCCATTCCGTTCGCCGTATCGACGTTCACGGAGTATTTGAGCACTTCGAGCGGAAGGCCGGCCGCGCGAGCCGCCTCTTGCGTAAGCACGACGGCACTCGCTCCCGTGTCAAGCACCATGTTGATGCGTGCGCCGTTGATGTGGCCGATCACCGAGAAGCTTCCGCCTGCGGCACGCGCAATCTGCACGGTGCGGCCCTTGGTGACCGCGTGTCCAGGCAGGAATTCGGCGAGCACTTGATCGGCGGTGCTGCGCAACTCTCCACGATAGGTGTAGCCGAGCGCCAGCGCACTGGCGATCGCGAGCCACAGAAGCAAGGACCGCAGCACGTGCGGAAACCGATAGCGATAAAGCCCAAATGCCACGATCCCGGCAAGCGCGAGCGCCATGATCTTGGTCTCGATGGATGACTCATCCCAGCGGATGAGGTCGGACCACGTCGCTTCATTCTGCCGAAGCAGCAGGACGAACAGCACGATCGCGGCAAGCGTCAAGAGAAGTGAGAACAGGCGGCGCACGGCGCATGTATGTCGCACCGCTACCTGAACAGCAATCCACGCAGTGTGCTGGCCTTGGAGCTTGCGGGTGCACTGGGTGTGTCGGCCTCTCCACCCGATGGCTCAATCGGCGGGGAGGGCTCTGCAAGCGGGGCGAGCGCCGACATGACGCGCTCCGGAGGCAGCGTAACGATCACTTCGGTGCCGATGCGCAGCTTCGATTTGAGAGTGAACGTGCCCCCATGCAGATCGACAAGGCTCTTTGCGATGGGCAGCCCGAGACCTGCGCCCTGCTCGGCCGACTTGATTGCGTTTGAGCCTTGACCGAAGGAGGCAAGCACGATGGATATTTCCTCCTCCGGAATGCCGGAACCGGTATCCTGGATGCTGAGGTATTGGCCCCCGGATGCCGTCCACCCCGCCTTCACCCGGATCTCGCCGCCACGGGGCGTGAACTTGATGGCATTGCTCAACAGGTTCAGACAGATCTGCCGCACCGCCCTGGCATCGGCCCAAAGCTGCGGCATGTTGTTCTCATAGAGCTCCTGAATGGTGAGACCGCGGCTCTTGGCGCGCATGGCCAGCAGGTGGACACATTCCCCAGCGATATGGGCTAGCGACACGGCTTCCTCATTGAGCTCGTAGCGTCCTGCCTCTATTCGGGAGAGATCGAGGATCTCGTTGATGAGACCGAGCAGATGCACCCCCGAGTTATGGATATCAGCGGCATAATCCTTGTAGGCGGAAACTCGATGCGGGCCGAAGATCTCACCCTTCATCACCTCGGAGAATCCGAGAATGGCATTGAGAGGGGTTCGCAACTCGTGGCTCATCTGCGCCAGAAACCGTGACTTGGCGATATTGGCGGCCTCTGCCCGGTGTCGGGCCTCGTCGGACATCGTCTTGGAGGCTTCCAGCTCGCCAATGAGAGCATCCTTTTCCGCTCTCGCTTCGAGCGTGGCGAGCGTAGAGGAATAGAGACGATGCGCGAGCAGCGAAAAATAGCCCTGCGTGGTGACCGCCATGATGGCCAGGATGTAATCGTGCAGATTCTCGCGGAGTGCGAAGTCGAGCGCGACCGCGGCTGAAACCGGCATCGTGGAGGCGAATACTGCAACGGGTACGCTCGAGGCCAGCATGCTCGACATCGCAACGACGAGCAGCATTACGAACAGCATGAAGGTGCCCGATGCCTCCTCGACTCCCATGGGCCGAATCAGGATGAACATCCAGGAGAGTCCGAAGAAGAGGTCGAGCACGATAAAGCGCGATCGCCAGCTGCTGACGTTGATTTGACCTTGCGGCGCCGCGAGAAACTGCCGACACTTGTTGACGATCACGGCGTGAATCATCAATACCGCGCTGGTCCAGGTGCCCGCCTTCAGAGCTCCGGTCCACACACTCGACAGGAAACCGACCGTGCCCACGAGCAGGAGGACGACGAGGGACGCCGAGAGCCGGTTCTGGGCAAACAGGCGCAGCAGCTCGTAGTCGAAGGCAGGTCGGATCCCAGTCGTCGAAGCCAGCCGGTCGCGCAGCTCGCGAACATGTTGCGCGGCTTGGCGTCTGGGCCTTGTCGGTGCTTTATTGGACGCGGGCTCCTGCCCGCGTGGGTCGCTCGCAACCGTCATGGGATCTTGCTCATCGCCCGAAAGCGACTGCTCTCTTCGACCGAGCACTAGACAATTCGGGCCAAACTCTCGCAAAAAGCTTAAGGGCAGCCTTAAGGCTGGGCCTGAATCGAGTGGTTAACGATCGCTTGCCGGGACCCGGTGATCTGGCGCTTGATCTGAACGGCGTTTCTGTGTGCCCCATCAATGCTCGCGGGAAGGACAAGGCATGAAGTTATATGACGGCGGGCGCGCGCCCAACCCCAGGCGAACGCGGGTTTTCCTCGCGGAAAAAGGGATCAAGGTGCCGCTTCAGCCGGTCGATCTCGGAGCTCTGGAGCACATGGCAATGGGTTACGCCGCGATCAATCCATTGAAACGCGTCCCAGCGCTGGTGCTGGATGACGGGACAGTGATTACGGAATCCATAGCAATCTGTCGCTATTTCGAGGCGCTGCAGCCTGATCCCTCTCTGTTCGGCCGTACCGCCCTTGAAATCGCAAGCATCGAGATGTGGAATCGCCGCCTCGAGCTGCACCTCTTATTGTCGGTCTCCCATGTGTTTCGACACATCCATCCGGCGATGAAGTCCATGGAAACACCGCAGATTCCGGAATGGGCTGAAGCAAACAAGCCGCGGATCCTCGAATTCATCGCGGTGCTCGACACTGAACTTGCGCGGCGCCCATTCATTGCGGGCGACACCTTCAGCGTAGCGGACATTACCGGGCTCATCGCTCTCGACTTCATGAAACCGGCAAAGCTCGCCGTCCCGGACGAGTTTGCGCAGGTCAAGCGCTGGCATGCCGAGCTTTCGGCCCGCCCGAGCGCTGCAGCCTGATTTCATGCGCCTTACCATCCTCGGGTCGGGGGATGCCTTCGGTTCGGGAGGACGCTTCAACACCTGTTTCTTCCTCGAAACAGCGAAGGGCAAATTGGTTGTCGATTTTGGCGCCTCGTCCCTGATTGCGCTCAAGGCGCGTAACCTCGATCCGAACCAGATCGACGGCATCCTGCTCTCGCACCTGCACGGAGACCATTTCGCCGGACTGCCGTTCCTGCTGCTGGACGCGCAGTTCCTCGCGCGGCGTGAGCGGCCGCTGCTGATTGCTGGACCGCCCGGAACCCGGGGGCGGCTCGATCAGGTATGCGAGGTGTTCTTTCCACTGTCCACCCTCAATAAGTGGCGCTTTTCCTGGTCGGTGGTGGAATTGGCAGTGGGAGCATTGAGCGACTTTCTGGGTCATTCGGTGACTACGGCCGAGGTGTCGCATTTCTCCGGCGCTCGCTCGACCGCTCTGCGTGTCTCCGATGGTGAGAAGGTGTTCGCCTATTCCGGCGACACCGAATGGACAGATTCGCTTTGCCCGGTCGCCAAAGGCGCTGATCTTTTTATACTGGAATGCTACGCAGACTCGGGGCCTGCGAGCGGGCACATGACCTGGACGATTCTCAAGAAGCAGCTCGGGAAACTCTCCGCGCAGCGAATCATGCTTACCCACATGAATCCCAGCATGCTGGCGCGATTGGACGAGGTGCGCGCGCATGGTCTCCTCGCCGCTGCTGACGGCGACGTCGTGGAATTTTGAAGCGGACTATTGCTCCAGCCGCGCGATCAGGCTTGACGTATCCCAGCGTCTGCCGCCCATCTTCTGCACCTCAGCATAAAACTGATCCACCAGTGCGGCCACCGGCAGACTCGCGCCATTTTTACGCGCTTCGCTCAGGCAGATCGAGAGATCCTTGCGCATCCAGTCGACGGCAAACCCGAAATCAAATTTCCCCGCCATCATCGTTTTGTAGCGGTTCTCCATTTGCCAGGACTGAGCCGCGCCCTTGGATATCGTCTCTACCACCGTATCCACGTTGAGCCCTGCTCTCTTTGCAAAATGAATTGCCTCGGAGAGGCCTTGCACCAGCCCTGCGATACAGATCTGGTTGACCATTTTTGTGAGCTGGCCGGAGCCAGCACCCCCGAGGAGCTTGCACATCCGAGCATAGGCGGCGATGACCTTCTCCGCGCGGGCGAAGGGTGCGGCATCGCCGCCGCACATGACGGTCAGGACCCCGTTCTCGGCGCCGGCCTGGCCGCCCGAGACGGGCGCGTCGATGAACCCGAAGCCACGCTCTTTGGCTTCGGCATGAAGCTCACGCGCAATCTCTGCCGAGGCCGTGGTGTGGTCGATGAACACCGCCCCCCGCGTCACGCCGTGATAAGCTCCGTTCGGTCCGAGCGTCACTTCGCGCAGATCGTTGTCGTTGCCGACGCAACTCAGGACGAAGTCTTGTCCCTCGGATGCAGCTTTCGGCGTCGGGGCTGCGCGTCCGCCGTATTGGGAAACCCATTTCTCGGCCTTCGCCGCAGTGCGGTTGTAAACTGTGACCTCGTGTCCACCTTTGTTCTTGAGGTGCCCCGCCATGGGATAGCCCATTACACCGAGGCCGAGAAACGCTACCTTCGCCATTTCTGCTCTCCATGCCTATATCCGGTGTGATTGCGATGCCGCGGCGCGCACTGTCAACTATCCGGTGAGGGTCTCATGTCGGTTTCAAAGGAGCGGGTGCTCGCCGCACTCGAGGGCGTAAAATCCCCCGAAGGCATGCCACTCCCGCGCAGCGGGACACTCTCGGATGTCGTCGCCGGCGAGGGCAAGGTGTTTTTCTCCATCACAGTCGACGCCGATGCAGTCCAGGCATGGGAGCCGATACGCAAGCGAGCGGAGGCAGCAGTGCGAGCACTGCCAGGTGTGCAGTCCGCGCTGGTAGCGCTTACCGCGGAGCGCAAGGCCGGCCCCGCTCGCCCCCGCCCGGTGCCGGGAGCCGGACCACATCCCCATCCCACGGGACGCACTGAACCCTTGCGGGGTATACCGGGGGTCGAGGCGATCATCGCAGTCGCTTCGGGCAAAGGGGGAGTGGGCAAGTCGACCACCGCAGTCAACCTGGCGCTCGGACTGGGTGCGTTGGGGCTGCGGGTCGGGATCCTCGATGCCGATATTTATGGGCCGTCCATACCCAAGCTTCTTGCCATCAGGGAGCGCCCGCAAACGATTGGAGGCACCCGGCTTAAACCGATCACCCGCTATGGCCTCACCGTGATGTCCATCGGGTTCCTCATCGACGAGGAGACACCGATGATCTGGCGAGGTCCCATGGTCATCTCGGCACTCACCCAGATGCTGCGGGAGGTGGAGTGGGGAAACTTGGACGTGATGGTGGTGGATATGCCGCCGGGCACCGGCGATGCCCAACTGACCATGGCGCAACAGGTGCCGCTTAAAGGCGCCGTAATCGTATCTACCCCGCAGGATCTGGCGCTCATTGATGCGCGGCGGGGGATTTCCATGTTCAGGCGCGTCAATGTTCCGGTGCTCGGGATAGTGGAGAATATGAGCTATTTCCTGTGCCCCCAGTGCGGCACGCGCTCCGACGTTTTCGGCCATGGCGGCGCGCGAGACGAGGCGCGGCGGCAGGGTGTGCCGTTTCTGGGCGAAGTGCCGCTGCACATGGCGATCAGGGAAAAGTCCGACGCCGGTTTGCCGGTCGTTGCAACAGAGCCGGATGGGCCCCATGCGGCCGCGTATCGCAGCATCGCTGTCGCAGTCCGCGACCAGCTCAAGGCAGGCGGGCGAGCTGCGCCCAGGATCGTCATCGAGGCGTGAACGACGAGATTAGGACCGCGCTCTTGCCGATGCAGCAGTTGCAATCGCACGGTCTGTGACATCGAGGTGGATGGGGATGTGCCGCAGGCATTTCCTCTTGCGCCCGATTGCGCGACTATGTAGCCCTTCGGAAGTGATGCGCGCGCTGCCACCCAGTGATCGCCTCACGCAGCACGGAGGAACAGCCCAATGAAACGTCGTGACTTTCTCAAGGTTGCGGGCACCGGTCTGGCCGGCTCCGCAGTCGCCGCGCCAGCCATCGCTCAGTCCATGCCGGAGATCAAATGGCGGTTGACGGCCAGCTGGCCGAAATCGCTCGATACGCTTTATGGGTCTCTCGAAACTCTTGCAAAATATGTAGCAGAAGCCACCGACAACAAGTTCCAGATTCAAGCCTTTGCCGCGGGGGAAATTGTGCCCGGCCTACAGGTGCTCGATGCCGTTCAAAACGGGACCGTGGAGGCCTGCCATACCGCAACCTATTATTTTATCGGCAAGGACCCTACCTGGGCGCTGTTTTGTGCCGTGCCGTTCAGCCTCAACACCCGCCAGCAGAATGCCTGGTTCTATGACGGCGATGGCCTCAAGCTGATGAACGAGTTCGGCCAGAAGTTCAACGTCTATTCGCTGGTCGGCGGGAATACAGGCGCGCAGATGGGCGGCTGGTTCCGCAAGGAGATCAAGACGGTCGATGATCTCAAAGGTCTCAAGTTCCGCATCGGCGGCTGGGCCGGCAATACGTTACAAAAGCTCGGCGTGGTACCGCAACAGATCGCCGGTGGCGATATCTATCCGGCACTGGAGAAGGGTACTATCGACGCGGCCGAGTGGGTCGGCCCCTATGACGACGAGAAGCTAGGCTTCTACAAGGTAGCACAGTATTATTATTATCCCGGTTGGTGGGAAGGCGGCACCGCCAACCATTTCTTGATCAACCTGCCGAAATGGAACGAGCTGCCAAAGAGCTATCAGGCCATCGTCGCGGCGGCGGCAGGGGCTGCCAATGTCGAGCAAACCGCCAGATACGATGCGCGCAACCCGGCCGCCCTCAAGCGTTTGGTCGCAGGAGGCACGCAGCTGCGTCCATTCTCGCAGGCGATCATGGAAGCCTGCCTCAAGGCCTCGCATGAGGTCAACGCAGAGACATCCGCCAAGAACCCGGATTACAAGAAGGTCTGGGATTCCATCCAGACATTTCGAAACGATGAGTACCTCTGGTGGCAGGTTGCGGAGTTCGGCTTTGACAACTTCATGATCCGCAGCGGCACGCGGACGTAAGCGAGATGAAACGCCGGGACTTGCTGCAGACGGCAGGAATCGCTGCCGCCTCGACTGCTCTGGCCAAGCCCGCCGTGGCGCAATCCATGCCGCAGCTGAAATGGCGGCTGACCTCGAGCTTTCCCAAGTCCCTCGATACCATCTATGGCGCCTCGGAGGCTTTCGCCAAAGCTGTGGCCGAGGCGACCGACAACAAGTTTCAGATCCAGGTCTTTGCCGGGGGCGAGATCGTCCCCGGCCTGCAGGCAGCGGACGCCGTGCAGAGCGGCACGGTCGAGATGTGCCACACTTCGTCGTATTATTATTTCGGCAAGGATCCGACGTTCGCCTTCGGAACTTGCGTGCCATTTGGGCTGAACAGCCGCATGCAGACGGCATGGATGTATTTCGGCGGCGGCATGGAGCTGATGAACGAGTTCTACCAGAAATTCAAGATATATGGGGTTCCGGCGGGGAATACAGGCGCCCAGATGGGCGGCTGGTTCCGCAAGGAGATCAAGGAAGCTTCCGATCTCAACGGGCTCAAAATGCGGATCGGCGGCTTTGCGGGCCGGGTCATCTCCAAGCTCGGCGTCGTGCCGCAGCAGATCGCCGGTGGCGATATCTATCCGGCACTGGAGAAGGGAACTCTCGACGCCTGCGAATGGGTCGGCCCCTACGACGACGAAAAGCTCGGTTTTCACAAGGTTGCGCAGTACTACTACTACCCTGGATGGTGGGAAGGCGGACCCATGATCCACAATTTCATCAATCTGGATAAGTGGAACGAGTTGCCGCCGGCGTACAAATCCATCGTCCGCACGGCCTCGTCCATGGCCAACGAATGGATGCAGGCAAGGTACGATGCCGCCAATCCGGCAGCGCTCAAGCGGCTGGTAGCAGGTGGTGCGCAGCTGCGGCCGTTTTCGCAGGCGATCATGGACGCTTCTTTGCGGGCGGCCCTCGACCTCTACGCAGAAATTTCAACGACCAATCCGAGCTTCAGGAAAGTCTGGGAAGCGCTGCTGGCTTTCCGCAACGATCAATACCTCTGGTGGCAGGTCGCGGAGCTTACTTACGACAGCTATCTGGTGCGCAATCGCAATCGCACCTGAATGGCGCAAGCGCCCCTCTTCCGATACGCCGGCGGCAACGGCGGCTGCCGTGCCGACAAAAGGACCATGTCAGTGGATTTGCCAGCGCCGATCCGCGCGACCCTGGGCTCCGCATTCCAGCACAGTCGAGGTTAACCGCCAGTCACGCTCATGTGGCGCGACAATGCGGGTCGGCGATGCCGCCGGTCGATGACGAAGTCATGCCCCTTCGGCTTGCGGGAGATCGCCTCCTCGATGGCCACATGCAGGAGCTCGTTCTGGCGCGATGCGCGCAGCGGACTGCGTAGGTCCGCCGCATCCTCTTGACCCAGACACATGTACAGGGTGCCCGTGCAGGTGACCCGCACGCGGTTGCAAGATTCGCAGAAATTGTGAGTGAGCGGTGTGATGAAGCCGATCCGGCCACCGGTTTCGGCAACGCGCACATAGCGTGCAGGCCCGCCAGTGCGATAATCGATCTCGTCCAGAGTGAACCGCTCGCTCAGACGCGCCCGAACGAGCGACAGAGGAAGGTATTGGTCGAGGCGACCCTCTCCGACATCGCCGAGTGGCATTACCTCGATAAGCGTGAGATCCATGCCGCGACCGTGCGCCCACCCGATGAGCGCTGGGAACTCGTCCTCGTTCACGCCTTTGAGTGCGACGGCATTGATTTTGACCTTGAGCCCGGCAGCGAGCGCGGCATCGATGCCCGCCAGCACCTTGTCGAGCTCCCCCCACCGCGTTATGGCCCGAAACTTGTCTGCATCGAGCGTATCGAGGGAGACATTGATGCGGCGCACGCCGAGGCCTGCCAACTCATGCGCGAATTTCGGCAATTGTGAGCCATTGGTGGTCAATGTGAGCTCATCGAGGGCGCCCGAGCGGAGGTGGCGCGACAGGGAATGAAACAGCGTCATGATCCCTCGGCGAACCAGGGGTTCGCCTCCGGTCAGGCGCAATTTCCTCACACCTCGGGCGATGAACGCGCTGCACAGCCGATCGAGCTCCTCCAGCGTCAGGAGATCGGCTTTCGGAAGAAAGCTCATGTGCTCCGACATGCAGTACACGCAACGGAAGTCGCACCGGTCCGTTACCGAAACGCGCAGGTATGTAATGGCGCGTCCAAAAGGATCTACCAGACTTTCCTCTCGCGGGTCCGGCCTGTGTTCAGTGCCTTCGATCATCCAGTCATTATCCGTCATAGAACCCACCACATCGGCGGCCTTGTTCAGGCGCGATGTTGCCCGTCGAGACGAGGCTCTGGCAAGCGTGATACGCGTGCCAGCCCTACCGGCTCCCAGGGCCCGCCGGCTTATATGGGAATTCTGACGGATAACGGCCAGATGGTAAAGCCGTCCTCGATCTCGTGCGCCCCAGATCCTATTGCTTTGCGGACGGGGGTTCCGGCCACGGATAATTGCTGGATGAGGCTGCGGCTTCGTTGGAGGCCGGCGCAGGCGCGGCGGCGGAGCTAGGCGGCGGGGCGGCCGAAGCCGACGCCACCGGCGCTGTACGCTTGGCGGTGGATGCGACGGCCGGATGCTTTCTCATCTTCTTGGCAGGGGCGGCGGGGACCGCGCGAAGCTCGACGTGAACGGGGTTTGGTGTCAGCTTCGGCGAGGAGAAAAACGAACCCTCCTCCGAGCGCACCGCCACGGTCTCGGACTGATAGCCAGCGAGGGTAAAGGTTGCCGAAAGCTCGGGAGCGACCTGGATGGTGAGCTCACAGGGGGTACGGCAGCTCTGGGCCGAGGAGGTCTTCACCTCCGCGCCCATCGGTTCGGATTCGAAACGCACTGCTGCCGTCGGCGGCGATGAATTCAGGAAATTCAGGCTTGGTATCGATGCGGAACACGCCGCAACCGTAAAGCCACATGCCACGACGGCAATGACTCGGCTCATGATCACCCCACCCCACTTGTTGGCGGCGACAGCCGCCATGCCCCGGGAAACGTCGCCATGCAGGACCCCACGCCCAAGGTCCCGCCACCGAAAGCAAGCGCAAGCGTCGGCCTAAAGTGTGGCGGTGATAAGGTAAGATGGCGATTTAAGTTGCGCGGGCAGGTGCCGCAGCCAGCTCGAAAACAGCCCCGGGAAGCTCGGAAAGGTCACTGATTACGCGATCTGCGCCCAACTGCACTACCGGCGTTTCGCTGTAACCATAATCTACCGCAATAACCCACACCCCCAGGCTTTTTGCCATGGCGACATCGTTTACGGAATCACCCACCATTATGGCATTCTCGACACGCTCACCTGCCAGGCTGAGCGTAGCGCGCAGCAGCTCCGGATGGGGTTTTTGCACGCCGAAGGTATCCGCCCCGCAAATGACCACGAAACGGGTGGCCAGGCCCAAGGCGTCCAGGAGGCGTCGCGAAAGCCATTCCAGCTTGTTGGTGCATACTGCCAAGCGACAGCCGCACTGCGACAATTGGTCGAGCGCGGCTTCGAGCCCCTCGAAAGGCCGTGATCGGTCTGCAATGTGGTTGGCGTAATGTGCAATGAAACCTTGTATCAACCGGTCTATCTCTGCGGCAGGCAGGTTGCGCCTCTCCGCGGAAAGAGCACGTTCGATCATCTTTCGTGCACCGCCTCCGACCAGGTAGCGAGCCTCAGCGTACGGCACGCCGGGGAGGCCGATGCCGTCCAAAACCCAGTTGAGGGTGGCGACCAGATCCGGGGCAGTATCGACCAGAGTGCCGTCGAGGTCGAATACGACGATGGGGGCGGGCATGGAGGCCATCGCTACCGATGGATCAAGACCAATGCAAGCTGCGCCGCATTCGCGCCGGCGATCAAAATGGCGTATGCATGACTGAGCAGCTTGTCTTCCGCACCATGGATGTGGATGCGCAAAAGCGTGCCGCCGCCGAGCGGGCGCTGGATTTCGTCCAGCCAGGCATGCGCCTTGGCCTGGGCACGGGCTCTACGGCCAAACATTTCGTCGAACAGCTGGCAGTGCGGGTGCGCGCGGGGCTTCCTCTGATCGCAGTCGCCACTTCCGAGGCAACGAGGCAGGACGCGGAGCGCCTAGGGGTGCCGTTGGCAACTCTCGAGGAGGTGCCGCAGCTTGATCTCGCCGTCGATGGGGCCGACGAGATCGCACCCGATTTCAGCTTGATCAAAGGCGGGGGCGGGGCGCTGTTGCGGGAGAAGATCGTCGCGTCGGCGTCCGCGCGCCTGGTTGTGATAGCAGATGAATCCAAATGGGTCCCCGCACTTGGTCGTTATCCGCTGCCGATCGAGGTCGTGCCTTTCGGGTTGGCTGCGACACGACGGAAGATCGAAGCCGCTGCGGCCGCCGTAGGCTGCGCGGGCCCCACGCTGCTGCGCCGCGGCACCAACGGCCACGCTTTTGTCACGGATGGCGGGCACTGGATCCTGGATGCGGCATTCGAGCGAATTGCCGATCCGCAGGCGCTCGCGCATGAGCTCGACCACATTACCGGGGTGGTCGAGCACGGCTTGTTCATCAGGTTTGCGCACGTCGCCGTGCTCGCCGGCGCCGGCGGAGTGCGCGTGATCGAGCGGTGTTGAGCTTGCTTTCAGGGAGGAGTGTTTGATGTTTAGTCGCACCATCAAGGAGGCACTGCGCGTCGTTTCGCTCGGCGTGGCCCTCGCCTTCTGCAGCAGTATCGCTTCTGCTCAGCACCCATCGCCGACCGCCCTGGCCGCGGCGCAGGAGCTGCTCATCGTCAAAGGTGTAAAGACCTTGTACGAGCCGTTGGTGAGTGGCGTCATCGAGAAAGCCAAGATGATGCTCCTGCAGACCAATCCAATGCTGAGCAAGGATCTCAATGACGTGGCAGCCAAGCTGCGCAATGATCTGAACCCGCGCAGTGCAGAAGTTCTGGCCGAAACCGCCCGGCTCTATGCTGCTCATTTCACGGAGCAGGAGCTCAAGGACGCGCTCGCCTTCTACAAGTCCCCGCTAGGTCACAAGCTGCTCATTCAAGAGCCTGCGATCGCAGATGAGAGCATGAGATCCGCGGCGAGTTGGGCGGACAAGCTTTCAGAAGAAGTCATGAACAAGATGCGGACCGAAATGAAAAAACGCGGCCACGACATCTAGTCTGGATCGAATGGCTGATCGCGAGGTCGATCTTTTCGTCATCGGCGCGGGTTCCGGAGGTGTGCGGGCGGCGCGCATCGCTGCGGGCTACGGCGCGCGCGTCATGGTGGCGGAGGAATACAGGGTCGGCGGAACGTGTGTGATCCGCGGCTGCGTCCCCAAGAAGCTGCTGGTCTACGCCTCGCGTTTTGCAGACGATTTCGAGGACGCCGCCGGCTACGGCTGGACGGTGGAGAAGCCCGTATTCAGCTGGACCAATTTGATTGCCAACAAGGATCGGGAGATCGCCCGGCTTGAAGCGGCCTATGTCACCACGCTCGATCGTGCCAAGGTCGTCCTGACGAGAAGCCGCGCGGTTATCGAGGATGCGCATACGGTGCGTCTTCTCGCGAGCGGGCAGAGCGTGCGTGCCGGCACAATTCTTATCGCTACAGGAGCCTCACCCCATCTGGGGGCGGATATTGCTGGGCTCGAGCACGTCATCTCCTCGAACGAGGCGTTTCATCTGGAGCAATTTCCAGGCCGTATCCTCATCCAGGGCGGCGGCTACATCGCCGTCGAGTTCGCCGGGATTTTCCGGGGGCTTGGCGCCGAGGTTACGCTGGTCTATCGCGGGGAAAACATTCTGCGCGGATTCGACGACGACGTGCGTGAGCATCTGCGCAGGGAAATGGAGCGACGCGGTATCACGGTCATCACCAGGCAGACGGTCGATACGGTTATGAAGGTGGATCGGGGGCTTTGTGTCGAGCTGTCGGATCGCAAGTCTTTCACGGTCGACCGCGTCATGTTTGCCACAGGCCGCCGGCCGAACGTTGCGGATCTCGGACTCGAGTCGGCGGGGGTGCGCATCGCCAAAACCGGGGGGATCGAAGTGGACGAGCTCTCCCGCACGTCGGTGCCCAGCATCTATGCAGTCGGCGATGTCACCAACCGGGTCAACCTCACTCCCGTTGCCATTCGCGAGGGTCACGCCTTTGCGGACACGGTGTTCGGCGGCACGCCGACTGCCGTCGACCATACGAACGTGCCGACCGCGGTTTTCTCCGAGCCCGAAGTCGGGGTCATTGGGCTCACGGAGGCGGCCGCCCGCGAGCGGCTCTCTCAGGTGGACATCTACAAGACCACGTTCCGGCCGATGAAGATGTCCTTGGCGGGACGCGACACGCGCGCGTTCTTCAAGCTTGTCGTGGATGGAGACACCGACCGGGTGGTCGGCTGTCACATCGTGGGGTCCGATGCGGGGGAGATGATCCAGCTCGTCGGCATTCCGGTTAGCATGAATGCAACGAAGCGCGATTTCGACGCGGTCATGGCAGTGCATCCGACCGCTGCCGAGGAGCTGGTGACAATGCGCGAGAAGGCGATGAGCTATCGACGCGAGGCCGCGGAATAGAGTCGTTTCACCCGTGCTGGTCAGCCGAGACTCAAGTCGGCTATAAGCAGTCCGGCTACAGGGTAGGAGTCTTGAGCATTAGCCGCAGTAGCCGAGCGTAGGAGAGGGCGGTCATGCCCGAGCGTTGGACGCGCGACAGCTGGCGCCAGAAACCAATCGAACAGGTGCCCGACTACCCGGATAAGGGGAGCCTGCAAGCCGTGGAGCGGGAGCTTGCCAAGTTCCCGCCGCTGATTTTCGCGGGCGAGGCCCGCAATCTCAAGCGGGCGCTCGGTCGCGTGGCCACGGGGGAGGGCTTCCTCCTGCACGGCGGCGACTGCGCGGAGAGCTTTTCCGAGCCCAGCGCCAACAATGTCAGCGCTAACAACATCCGCGACTTTCTGCGTGTATTCCTGCAGATGGCGGTAGTGTTGACCTATGGCGCCGCGCTGCCCGTGGTCAAGGTCGGCCGCATCGCCGGACAGTTTGCCAAGCCCCGAACAAGCCCTGTCGAGAAAAGGCATGGCAAGGAGCTTCCCAGCTATCGTGGAGACATCATCAACGGCGTCGAGTTCACGGAGGAGGTGCGCCGTCCAGATCCCGCACGACAGATCGAGGCCTATCGCCATTCGGCTGCCACGCTCAATCTCCTGCGGGCTTTTGTACATGGCGGCTACGCCAACCTCGCCAACGTCCGCCAATGGACGCTCGGCTTTGTCAAGGATTCCCCGCAATCGCATCATTACGAGGAGCTTGCAGATCGGATCTCAGAGGCGCTGGGCTTCATGCAGGCCTGCGGGCTCGACCTCGAGAGCCATCCCGAGCTCAAGAGCACCGACTTCTATACGAGCCACGAGGCACTTCTGCTGGGCTATGAGCAGGCGCTGACCCGCGAGGATTCAACCCGTCCCGGCACCTTCTGCTGCACGTCGGCGCATATGCTGTGGATCGGCGACCGCACCCGGCAGCCGGACCATGCGCACGTCGAGTTCTGCCGGGGCGTTATAAATCCCATCGGGCTCAAATGCGGGCCGAGCAGCAAGGTGGACGAGATGCTGCGGCTGATCGACGTTCTCAACCCGGAAAACGAGCCGGGCCGGCTGACGCTCATTGTCCGGCTCGGCTCGGAAAAGGTGGGCGAGCAACTGCCGGGCATGATCCGCGCCGTGCAGCAGGAGGGGAAGGTCGTTTTGTGGTCGTGCGATCCGATGCACGGGAACACCATCACCTCCGAAACGGGCTACAAGACGCGTCCCTTCGACCGCATACTTTCGGAAGTAAAGACGTTCTTCGCAGTTCATCGTGCGGAAGGCACACACGCCGGCGGCGTGCATCTGGAAATGACCGGGCAGAACGTTGCCGAATGCACCGGTGGGGCGCGCATGATCACCGACGCCGATTTCAAGGACCGCTATCATACCGTCTGCGATCCCAGGCTCAACGCAGAACAATCGATCGATCTTGCATTCCTGCTTGCCGACCTGCTCAAGGCCGAGCGAACCGCGAAAGTGCGGCCGCTGCCGGCTGCTGCAGGCCTGTAATGGGGGCTCGCGGGCGATAAGGTCACGCGCGCCTCGGTGTCAGGCGGCTTCGTTCCTCCTGGATCGGCGGGCAGGGCACGCTGCCGTAGGAACAGAAGACGCAGCAATCCCCTTCCCTTGGGCGAAGTTGCGCGCCGCACCTGGTACAGTCATAGAAGAACCGACATGCATCCGCCGACATGATCTCGGTCTTTGCCGTCCCGCAACTTGGGCACGTAATGACGGACTGATAGATCATGAGCGGTGTATCCCTCCGTTCCTCGCCTTTTTAGGGGAGCTGAACGCGCCCGGCGCATCAAGCGATGCTGCACGAGCCGCCGCCGAGAACGCAGAATTTCGCGCAATGAGGATGGTTGAGGCGCACGGGCTTATCGGCCTCCTTCAGCGTAGGGCCGAGCTCGAACTGCGCATCATATGGCACCAGGGTACATGCAAGGACCACTGGGTGGGCGCTGCCCTTGCGCTTGACGACCATGCGCGAGCTTGCGCACATCACTTCCGACGGCGATTTGCCGAGAACGCCCCAGCACGCTTGTGTTATTTCCGGGACGTCCGCTTCTGCATCCATTTCCGGAAAGAGCACGAGTGCGGCGGCATCAAACGCATCGATCGGAATACGGTGCTCTGAAAACAACCGGGCGAAACCCTCTCGCTCGGCTTGCGGGTCATCGTTCCACATGGTGCGGCCCGCGACCGTTACTCTGAACCCGGAGCGCGCGAGCCAGATCAGCCCCTCCAGCGTGGGCTTGAAGGTGCCGGGACCGCGCTCCTCCTCGTGACGCTCGGGCGTGAAGTGGTCGAGCGAGACCCGAATTGTGAGATTTCGGCCAAAACGAGAGTTCAGCTCGATGAGCCTTGACTTCCTTCGCTGCATTGGACGCATGGCATTGGTCAGAACGAGGACCCGAAACCGGCGCGACAGGCAGTCCGCCATCATCGCAGAGAGGTCCGGATTCAAGAAGGGCTCGCCCCCGGTGAATCCAATCTCTTCCGTATCCCATTCCTCCCGCGCGATCTCATCGAGAAAGGCGACAACCTCGGCGCGGCTGAGATAAACCAGCCGATCATTTCTTGGACTGGATTCGATGTAGCAGTTCCGGCAGGTGATGTTGCACAGCGTTCCGGTATTGAACCACAACGTTCTCAGCCGCTGCAGGTCAACGGTTGCGCGTGGCTCGCCGATGGCGGTGAATTCGGGGTTTTTGAATTTGCGAATGTCCAATTTCGCGACCCGATCGCAAGGTGCTCTGGATAGAGCTTATGTTAGCATGCGCAGGCTCGATGACCGTCACCGGAGGTGAGATGGGTCACGATCTTGTGTTCGATGGCAACACAAGGCTAGCCGCCGTCAGCCGCCCTCGCGGAACTCCGGATAAAGCGTCATGCCGCCGTCGACGAACAGCGTCGTGCCGGTGACGTAGTCGGATTCGTCCGATGCGAGCCACACTGCCGCTCTGGCGATGTCCTCAGGTTCCCCGATGCGGCCATAGGGGATGAGCTCGAGCAGTGCACGCGCCTGCTCCGGATCGGACCAGACGCTCCTGTTGATGCTCGTCCTGATTGCGCCGGGTGCGATACCGTTCACCCGGATCTTCTTTTCCGCCACTTCCTGGGCCAGGCTTTTCATCATCAGCATGATGCCGCCCTTCGAGGCGGCGTAATTGACGTGTCCGGCCCAGGGAATGACCTCGTGCACGGAGCTCATGCAGATGATCTTGCCGATTGCCTTTGAGCTCGACGACGGTTTCTGCGCGAGGAACTGTTTGATCGCGTCTCGGGCGCAAAGAAACTGGCCGGTAAGGTTGACATCGATCACGCTGCGCCACTGTTCCAGTGTCATGCTGGTTACCTGAGAGTCGCGCTGCAAGCCGGCATTGGCGACCAGAATGTCGAGCCGGCCGAACGCATCGATCAGCTCCGAGAACATGCATCGCACATCGCTCTCTTTGGACACATCGGCCTTGAGCACGACCGCATGTCCGCCGGCCTTGCGAATATGTCCGGCGATCTCTTCAGCGCTTTGTCTCCGGTCAAGATAATTGACCCCGATCCGCGCACCGGCTTGCGCGAGGGCAATAGCGGTTGCGGCTCCGATCCCCGAGCTTGCGCCGGTTACGAGTGCGACTTGACCAGAAAGCAGGGCTGGACTGTTTGACGGCATGGGTGGGGCTCGCATTCCCGCTGCAGGGGTCACTGCAGCAACGCGGGTTGGGACGGAGACATCAACTGTGATGAGGAGGAGCGGTTCCGTGCCGAGCCTCTGCGTCATCCCAGCGTTTGTCGCGGGGCATCCGCGTCTTCCCGTCTCGTCCTCATGATGCGGATGGCCGCGGCCTGAGCCGACGTCCTTCTCATCGTCGGGATTGAATTGGAGTGCCGCGTTTCTTGTTATAGACGTGAATCTGGACGGTCTCCCACACATCGTTTACATGGTAGGGATCGCTTCGCACGAAAGCGTCGGCGGCAGGCCGGTCCTTTGCATCGATCACGAAGATGCTGCCGACGGGGGTTTCGCCATCATCCCCAACGAGGGTTCCGGCGGTTACGACATCCACGTCGTACCTTGCGGCCTCGTCGAGATGAACGCGGTGCGCACGATAGAGCTTGGCGCGCGTCGTTAGTCCGCCGCTACGGTCGAGTGCATGGATCACGAACAGCATCGGCACTCCTCCAGGCTATTGCTCATACTTCAATAAAGACCTTGTCGTTCTCGACGAAGGTGCGATAGGTCGTCACCGGTATCATGCATGGCGGCGCGACGATCTCACCCGTCTTTATGTTGAACTGTCCGTTGTGGAAATTGCACTCCACGACGTCATCTTCGATATAGCCCTCGGACAGAGAGCCCGGACCATGCGTGCACGCGTCGTCGGTCACGAAGAACTCACCTCCCACATTGAAGACGGCGAGCACGAGCTCACCATGCTCGACACGCAGCGCGGCTCCGGGTGCGACATCCGAAGTGCTGCATAGCTCGATCTTGCTTGGCATCCCGTTGCTCCTGGTCGTTTTCCTACGAAAGCTTTCTCATGAAATGCTTTGACGATATGACGGGACTGAAATAGCTGGAGACGACTGTCACAGGTGCGAGACGCGGGTAAGCGTTCGGGCTTGGCAACGCGTAGACCGAGAATAACGCTGGCACAGAGTTTTTAAGGCGGGCATCTGGTACGATTTCAACTAAAACGAGCAAAAATAATCTACTGTTGTTTGCAATGAGCGACCTTTATCAGTCCCACGGCATCAGGGACGCATGGATGACATCCGGCACGCCGTGGCCGCCCACGGATCTGATGGCGAGGTCGACGTCCTTGAGACCGAATTTGTGGGTAGTGATCCTCTCCAGCGGAAAACGCCGGGAAGCGATCTGCGCCAAGGCGAGCTCGCAGGCGCGGTAGCTATGGCCACGCGCGCTCTTGATGGTGATGAATTTCACCGTGACCTTGCCGACGGGAAAGTTGGGGAACTCCGCCATCTCCCCTTGAATGACGATGGTACCGCCCTTGCGCTTGAGGGTTTCCACCCCAAGCAGGATCGGAATGGTGCCAGCTCCGGCGGTGCAGTCGAGCGCCACATCGACGCCCTTCCCCCCTGTGATCGCCATGATGCGCGCAAGCGGGTCCTCTTTTTGAACGTCGATCGCGTAATCCGCGCCTAGCGCCTTTGCCACTTCCATGCGGGCTGCATCCTTGGACGTACCGGTGACGATAATGAGCGAGGCGCCCGCCTGCTTGCAGATTACTGTCTGGGAAAGGCCCTGCTGCCCCGGTCCCTGGATTAACACGGTCGAGTTGAATCCCACGCCGCCGTCGAACAGGGACCATTCGACCCCGTTCGCCATCGGGGTCACCAAGCCGGCCAGCTCCGGGGTGACCCCCTTCGGAACGTGGTGCACTACTGCATTCCAGGGCAGGTATACGTAGTGAGCAAAGCCTCCCCAAAGATGGGGAGCTTTCTCGGCCGAGGTGTAGCCGTAGCGGATAGCGTCTGGATTGTAGCGCCAGTCCGTATTCTCACAGTGGCGATACTGGCCGAGATGGCACCACTCGCATTTGCCGCAGGCGACGTAGTGCTCGACAAAGACCATGTCGCCCTCCTTGAACCCCTTGCGCCGGGTGAATTCCCGACCGGCTTTGGCGATGGTGCCGATATTCTCATGCCCCATGATGACCGGGCTCTTCGTGGGCGGCGTCTTGTAGAGCTTGACGTCGGTGCCGCAAATTCCGGCGACCTCCATCTTCATCAAGGCGGCGTCTTCCGGGACATCCGGCATCGGAAATTCGCGAATTTCCGTTCTGCTCGGGCCCGTTCGCACCGCGGCCAACACCTTCTCCACCACTTCGGGATCCTCCGATGACTATCAGTTCCACACCGGTATGGCGCATTCAGCTTGCGCGCGCCACCTAGGTTTTCATACGAGGCCACAGCGTGCTGGAATCACTGAAACAGTGTCCCGAACAGTCAGCGGCGATCGATCGGGTGAAGGAGTGGACGCGCATGCGGTTCAACCTGGTGAACGAAGTGCCGATCCTGGTCGCAGAGGTTGCGTGCGGTTTGCCGGGTTGTCCGCCACTCGAGACGGTCGTTGCGTTCTGGACCGAGGACGACCGCCGCCACCGGTTCAAGCTATTCAAGCCGGCCGCTGCGGTGGAGCTCGAGGATCTTCCGCCGAGCTGGATGAAAAACGCGCTTGTTGCAGTTGACGAGCCGGGATTCGAGTGTTGCTGAGCATCCGCTGCAGTTCACGCGCTTGCTTGCCGATCGCAAGCGCAATGCCTAGTCTCATCCTGGACAGGCGTTGGCTGACGGAAACGACTCCATGCTCAGGAAGGAACAAAACCAGCTGTTGACCCAGACCGGCCCCGGGACGGCCATGGGCCAACTCTTTCGCTGCTACTGGCTGCCCGCGCTTCTGGCGGAGGAGCTGCCGGAGAACGACTGCCCGCCGGTGCGGGTCAAGATGCTGTCCGAACGGCTGCTCGCGTTCCGTGATACGGACGGCAAGTGCGGCTTGATCGACGAGTTCTGCGCGCACCGCGGAGTGTCGCTCTGGTTCGGGCGTAACGAGGAATCCGGGCTGCGCTGCCCCTATCATGGCTGGAAATACGACGTGACCGGCCAATGCGTTGAAGTTCCTTCCGAGCCGCTCGAAAGCGGCTTCTGCCGTAAGATCAAGCTCACATCGTATCCGCTGGTGCAACGCGGTCCGGTGCTGTGGACGTATATGGGGCCGCCGGAGAAACGCCCGCCTTTGCCCGAATGGGAGTTCGCGACCGTTCCCGCGGCCCAGACCTTCATCTCCAAGCGCCTGCAGGAGTGCAACTGGCTGCAGGCCATGGAGGGCGGGATCGATTCCAGCCATGTCTCTTTTCTGCACCGCGGAGACTTGATCTCCGATCCACTGTTCAAGGGCGCCAAGGGCAATCAGTACAATCTTTCCGACATGCAGCCCTGTTTCGAGGTAGTCGAGCAGCCCGGGGGCCTTTACATCGGGGCCCGCCGCAACGCCGAAAATGGGAGCTACTACTGGCGCATCACCCCCTGGGTCATGCCCTGCTTCACGATGATCCCGCCGCGCGGGGACCATCCTATTCATGGTCACTTCTGGATTCCGATCGATGACGAGAATTGCTGGGCGTGGAGCTACGACTTCCACCCCGTTCGCGCCCTGACCAGGCGCGAGGTCGATGCCATGCGCGGCGGGGCTGGCGTACACTGCAGGTACATGCCGGGCACCTATCGGCCGCTCGCGAACAAGGACAACGATTATCTGATCGACCGCGCCGCCCAGAAGGCGGGCAAGACTTTCAGCGGCGTTGCCGGTTTCGCAATCCAGGACGCATCACTGCAGGAAAGCATGGGGCCTATCTGCGATCGTACCAAGGAGAATTTGGTCTCTACCGACAATGGAATCATCATGGCGCGCCACCGCTTGATGCGGGCGGCCAAGGCTCTCGTCGAAAAAGGCACCATGCCGCCCGGGGTCGATCCCCTGCATCACCGCGTACGCTCGGTCTCGGTGGTGCTGCCAGCCGACCAGGCGTTCGAGGACGCCGCAAAGGAAGCTCTCACCGCGCGTCCCGGCATGGCCCAGACGACGGTGTGAGATGCAGCTCAAGACCGTCACCCGCACGCAAGGCAACAACCAGGCGCTGAAGGACGGCAGCGTCAAGCCGCGGACCTTCACGTTCGACTTCGTCGAAGTCCCGATCCTCATCGATGCCTTCCGCCGCATGGTCCGCGGACTCGAATTCGACATCTGCGAGATGGCCATCACCACCTACATCTGTGCCAAGGCGCACGGCAAGCGGATGACTGCGATACCGGTGTTTCTGGTGCGCGCGTTCCATCATGGTGCCATTCTTGTCAACGCGCGCGCGGGCATCCGCACACCCAAGGACCTCGAAGGCAAGCGGGTCGGGGTCAACCGCGGCTACACCGTCACCACCGGCGTGTGGGCGCGAAGCATCCTGCAGGAGGAGCACGGGGTCGATCTCGGCAAGATTACCTGGGTGCTTTCCGGCGACGAGCACGTTGAGGAATATCGCACGCCGCCTAACGTGGTACCGATCGAGAAGGGAAAGAAGATGGCCGACATGCTCGCTGCGGGCGATCTCGCCGCCGCGATCGGTATCGAGGCAAGCTCGCCTGAGGTGAGGCCGCTCATCCCCAATGCGCTCGAAGCGGGCCTTGCCGCCTTGCGCCGCAACGGCCACTACCCGATCAATCACACGGTCGTGCTGAAAGACGAGCTCCTGGCCGAGCATCCCGATTTGGCCGCGGATGTGTTCGACGCCTTTGCCGAGTCCAAGCGCCGTTACGTCGAGCGCCTCAAAGCGGGGAAGATCGAGAAGCCGACCGAGGTCGATGAGGTCCATCGCCGGGTGATGGAGCTCGCCGGCGACCCGCTCCCTTACGGCATTGCACCCAACCGCCGCGTCATCGACGAGCTGATCCGGCATGCGCTCACGCAGCGCATCATCAGCAAGCCGGTATCGGCAGATGAATTATTCGCTCCGGGTACCCGGGAGCTCGTGGGCTAGGCGCGTATGGCGGATGTGGTTGCGACCCACCGGCTCACGCACGAAGCCAGTTTAAAGATGCTCGCCGCCGGCGTGGCCAAGGCGGAGGAGATTGGTTAGGTCAGCCTCGCGGTGGTCGACCAGAGCTGCCGGCTCATCGCTTTTCTGATGATGGATGGCGCGCGGCATTTCTCGATCATTACCGCCCAACGCAAGGCGATCACGTCGGCCTCGCAGCATCAGCCCACGGGATATGCGCCCGAGGAGAACGCTTTGAGCATGGCCGTGCGGATTGGCGACTTTACCAACGTCGCCGGCGGATTTCCGATCGTGGCGGACGGGCAGGTGATCGGCGCCGTCGCAGCGGGCGGCGCCAAGATCGAGCAGGACGTAGTCGTCGCCAAAGCTGCGCTCGCCGCACTCGGCAGGCTGAGGTGAGCACGTATGCAGCCAAACAGGCAATGCGTCGCAGCTCGAAATAACTCTGCTTCTCATCCCCTGATCTGGCGGCCGGCGCGGACGTCCGCGATCAATGCGGTGAACGCATCGAGGCTGAGCTTGGCAACATTGGCATAGGTCTCGGTTTGGGCATCGATCCATTTCTCCCCATAGCCGATTGCGGTGTGTGCGAGCCGGATGCGGCCGTCGAGCCACGGTCCGCCGCCGAACCCTCCGATGACCGGAATGGATACCGCGCTGACCACAGCGGCTCCGGCTATCGGCCCTGAATTGGTGAAATCGAGGAGCGAGGCGCCGGCGGTTTCGAGCAGCTTCGCCTCCGCGACGAGCTTCGCGGTCGTTCCGGCGGTGGCCTGCGCTTGCGGCGCGGCCTGGGCGCTGTACGGGACGCCGTAGCGCAGTGCGGTCTGCGGGGTGAGCCCGAGCTGGGCGAACACGGGAATGCCTGCGCGCACGATCGCGCGCACCGCATCGGGGAATTCGCTGGCGCCGTCGAGCTTCACCATGTCGGCGCCGCCCTCCTTCACCAGCCGGATGGCGGCGCGGACCGCGCTTTCCGTACCCTCCTGCAGCGGGCCGAACGGAAAATCGCAGCTCACCAGCGCGCGTGCTACCCCGCGCCGCACTGCTTTGCAGACCACCAGCATCTCCTCCATGGTGACTTCGAGCGGGTTCCCGTGCCCCCACAGATTCACGCCGACCGAATCTCCCACCGAAACGATGTCGACCCCCGCACGGTCCGCTATGCGCGAGATCTGATAATCCCAGGCGACTACCCCTACGCTCTTCATCCCGTCGCGCTTCATTTGGGCGAGTGCGGCAAGCGTCACTTTATCTCGCATGATCTCTCTTAGCCGTACGCCATAAGGACGATCGAGTCCGGCAGCCCTAAAACCGTTGTCATAAGATAAGCGTGGCTACGCAGCTGTCTTGGTATGTGAAAGCTGTCCCCGGCTCCGACCGGAAATTTGCTCATGCATTCTGCATACAAACATTGAATGCGCGCACCGGGCGGTGGAAGCCTTTGAGCAGCAGCTCGCCGGCGGGCTCGGTGGTGGTCGAGGCCTCGATCGCGGCCTGCACTTTGGGATCGATGAGGATTTGCCTGTCTTTCGCGTCGGCGCATAGGCGCGCCGCAAGATTGACCACCGTGCCGACGGCGCCGTAGTCGAAACGGCCTTCAAAACCGATGCGGCCGAGCGTGGCATATCCATGCGCAATCCCGATCCCGAAGCCAAGCTCGTGTCCGCGCTTGCGCCAATTCGAGATGAGGGCGCCAACCTGCTCGCGCATGTCGATCGCCATCTGCACGGCTTTGAGATTGGGATCGGGGCACGGCAGCGGATCATTGAACAGGACCATGATCGCGTCGCCGGCAAATCGCTCGACCGTTCCCTCGTGCTTGTGGATCAGGCTGCCGAGCACGGCGTGATATTCGCGCAGCACCGCCATCAACTCCTCGGGCTCGGTCGTCTCGGAGAAGGCGGTGAAGCCGCGCAGGTCGCAGAACAGCACGGTAATCGCGCGGCGGTGGCTCTCGAGGACGCGATCATCGCCCGACGACAGGATCAGCTCGGTCACCTGTGGCGAAAGAAAGCGCTTGAGGCGACTCACGCGCTCGAGCTCGCAGACCTGTTGCTCCACTCGTTGCTCGAGAGTGCGATTCCAAACGGCCAGGTCGGCAGCCTGCGCGGCCACCTGGTCGTGCAGGCGCTTGCGCTCCAGAGATGCTCCCACACGGGCGCGCAACAAGGTGGGATTGAAAGGTTTGGGCAGATAATCCTCGGCTCCTAGCTCGATGCAGCGAATGACGCTGTCCATATCGTCGACGGCCGAGATCATGATCACGGGAATGTGCCGAAGCTTGTCATCCCGTTTCATCTGCTCCAGCACCTCGTAGCCGTTCATCTGCGGCATCATGATGTCGAGCAGCACGAGATCGAACGGCTTGCTGTGCAAGAGCTCCAAGGCTTGCCGGCCATCAACGGCCGTGCCGACGTTCGCATATCCCTCACGCGAGAGGCGCCGAGTGAGGGCATATCGATTGTCCTCGTTGTCGTCGACGACAAGTAGCGCTGCTTCCGCCTTGTTCACGACGCGCTCGCCCCCGGCACCAGCGCGCGGATCTTGCCGAGCAGCCGGCTGAGCTCCACCGGCTTGGTGTCGAAGTCGTCGCAGCCCGCGGCGAGTGCCTTTTCCTGATCGCCGGCCATCGCGTGTGCCGTCAGCGCAATGATCGGAATCCCGCTCGTCTCCGGTGTCCCCTTGATCCGACGCGTCGCCTCCCACCCGTCGAGCACGGGCAGGCCTAGATCCATCAACACAAGGTCCGGCTTTTCGCTCGCTGCCAAAGCAACGCCCTGCGCGCCGTCTATGGCGATGATGACCGTGTGGCCCGCACGCGTAAGCCGGCTTTTCAGCATATAAATGTTGTCCTCGTTGTCCTCCACGTAGAGAATCTTCATGCTCGCCCCGCGACGGTTGGCTTGACCCATTTGCTGAGCTCGGTCGTCAGCCGGCGCAGCATCTCATCGGGTTCGCTCTTCTCAATGATGCGCTCGACCCCGCCGTTGAGGCGGTCGCGATCCGCCTGCGTCAGGTCCTTGGCCGTTATGACGACGACCGGGATATCGCGCCATTCGGCGCGCGCTCGCAGCTCGTCGAGAAACTCGAATCCGTTCATTCGCGGCATCATCAGATCGAGAATAATGACATCGGGCCGCGAGGAAACAAGCGAATCGAGCGCGATGCGCCCGTTCTCCGCCTCGATGACATGCCAGCCGATCGGCTCCAACGCGTGGCGCACGCCCCGGCGCACCACGTCGTCATCGTCAATAAGCAGGATGCGGCCAGCAGAGGAGCCGCAGACCTGTCGCAATGCTTCGATGAGCTTGCTGCGGTCCACGGGTTTGACCAGGTAGCCGGCGGCGCCCAGGGCATAGCCCCGATTTTTCTCCTCCACGATCGTCATCAGCACGACGGGAATGCCTGACAATGCCGGATCGCCCTTCATGGCGGCCAGCACGGTCCAGCCGTCAAGGTCGGGCATCATGATGTCGAGCGTGACCGCCGCGGGTCGCAGCTCGCGAGCGAGCCGCAGGCCCTCCTGGCCGCCCTTTGCCGTGGTCACGGCAAACCCCGCCCGCTCCAGGTGGCGCGCCACCAGCTCGCGTACAGTCGGATCATCGTCCACCACCAGAACGCGGGACGCCTGCGATGGGTCTGGACCGGAATGGCTGCGGCTGGGCTCCGCTCCCGCGACCAGGACCGGTGGCTCGGTCTGCACGATGCACGGCAGGCGAATTGTGAAAGTTGAGCCGTCACCGGGATTGCTGTCGACGGTAATGTCTCCGCCCATCATCCGGCAGAAATGACGGCTGATGGCGAGGCCGAGGCCCGTGCCTCCATACCTGCGGGTAGTGGACGAATCCGCCTGCGAGAATTCCTGGAACAATCTTCCTATCTGCTCCGCATTCATTCCGATACCGGTATCTGTGATCGCAACGGCGATCCACTCGCGCCCGTCATCCGGTTGACGGCGCGCAGAGATCGTGACCGTGCCGTTTTCGCTGAACTTGTTGGCGTTGCTCACCAGGTTGAGCAGGGCTTGCCGGAATCGAATCTGATCCGCATGAATAGTCCCGATCTCCGGCCGGCAATCCACGACGAGCTGATTGCCGTTCTTGCTCGCGAGGGGCTCGATGGTCTTGACCACATCCTCGATAAGCGGAGCCAACGGGAACGACTCCAGATGCAGCTCCATTCTCCCGGCTTCGATCTTGGAAAGATCGAGAATGTCGTTGATCAGAGCGAGGAGGTGCCGCGCCGCGCGCAGCACCCGATCGAGCGGCTCGACCTCGTCCTTCCGCTTGAGATCGCGGGCGTCCTCCAGCAGCATCTCGGTTACGCCGATGATCGCGTTCAAGGGCGTGCGCAGCTCGTGGCTCATATTGGCGAGGAACTGCGATTTGTGCTGGCTTGCGACCTCGAGTTGGTGACTCTTCTCGCCGACCTCCGTGAACAGCCGCGCGTTCTGAATGGCCAGAGCCGATTGAGCCGCGAAGGTCCGCAGCAGCTCGATGGTATTGGCGGGGAACTCGCCAGGGGTCCTCCGGCGGACCACGAGGGCGCCGACGGTCTTGCCGTAATGAATGAGCGGCAGGATCAACCGCGCCCGGTAACCGGCGCGCAAGATAGTTTCATTGACGACGCTGGACGGTAGATCGCGTATATCAGCGACTTGGCTCAATTCCTTCGCCTTGACGGCATCGGTAACGGCTTCGGAAACCTCGGCATGCATGTTGCGCAGCATCGTGATCTGCTCCGCGTTCATGCCGAATGTAGCACTGAGCTGGAATTCTCGGCGCTGCTCGTCAAAGACGTAGATCGCCCCCACTTCCGTACCGGAAATCTGGGTTGCCTTGGCCACAATCGTCTCGAGCACCGTCTTCAGATCGAGCGTCGAGTTCACAGCTTGTGAAACTGCGCCGAGCGCCCGTAATTCTTCGACTGAGCGTGCGAGCTCGGTGGTGCGCGTACGAAGCTCGTTCAACAGGCGCACATTCTCGATGGCGATGACGGCTTGACTGGCGAAATTCGTGACCAGCTCGATCTGCTTTTCGGTGAACGGCCGTACTTCCTGGCGATAAATGGCGATGGCGCCGACCAACTCGTTCTCCTTTAACATCGGCACGGCCAGCAGCGTGCGTGCGCCGCCGATATCAGCCAAAGCAACGAGCGGTCGCCATCCTCTGATATACGCGGGCTCGGTCCGGATGTCGGCGACTTGAAAAAATTTCTTTGTATGCGGAAGCCGCGCGAGCGGAACGTCAGGCTCAGGTTGCATCACGATGTCGGGTGGCCGCTCCTCGGCGAGCTCTGGGGGTACGCCATGGAGCGCGACAGGTCGAAATCCCCCGCCTTCGGACAGCCACAGCATGCCGTACTTGGCTTCGCAGAGCGTGGTCGCATTCTCCAGCATCGTGTCGAACACTGTGTCGAGCTCGCCGGAGCTCGAAATGACGCGAAGCACATCGGCGGTGGCCGTCTGCTGCTGTAGGGATTCGCGGAGCTCATTGAGCAGCCGGACATTTTCTATGGCTATGACGGCCTGATCGGCAAAGGTCGTCACCAGCTCGATCTGTTTTGCCGAGAATGGCTGCGGCAGGGCCCTGCCGACGAAAATCACCCCTACGACATCTCCTTTGCTCAGCAATGGGGTGCCGATCGCGGCCCGGTAGCCTGCCACCTTTTGCGCGTCCCCCCAGGTATAATCGGGATCCGCGAGCACGTCAGTGACGTGGACGACTTGTGCTTCAAGTGCGGCTCGACCCGTGATGCTGCCTCGATCGAGCGGCACCTCGAGCGGCTGGAAAAAATTCTTGATCCGTGCGTGCACATCGGGTGTATGGCCGTAGCTGGCAGCCCAGCGTAGGAAATTGCCCTCCCGTTGAAACAGCCAAGCATGATCTGCCTCGCAGAGCCGCGTTGCCGACTCGACGAGCGTATCGAGCACTTTATCCAGGTTGAAGGTTGACCGGCTGATGACCTTGAGCACGTCCGCGGTGGCGGTCTGCTGCTGCAGCGATTCGCGCACCTCGTTGAGCAGCCGAACGTTCTCGATGGCGATCACCGCCTGCCGTGCAAAATTGGTGACCAGCTCGATCTGTTTGCCGGTGAAGGGACGCACTTCCTGGCGATAGATGAGAATGGCGCCGACAAGCTCGTTCTCCTTCACCATTGGCACAGCGAGCGTAGCTCGGGCGCCTGCAAGCTTGGCGAGGGTCGCTCCGGTAAAACCCGGCGGGGCACCGGGGTGGTCCGGCTCGTCCCGGATATCGGCAATCTCGAGAGGCTGTTTTGTCGCCAAGGCACGTCCGAGCACCGTCCCAGGGTCTGGCCGGACAACTGGAGAGCGTCGTCTCTCCTCGGCATATTCCTGCGGAGCGCCATGCAGTGCGACTGCACGCAATGCATCTCCCTCAGACCGATACAGGACGCCGAATTTGGCCTCGCAGAGTCTGGTCGCGTTCTCCAGCACCGCGTCGAAAACCGGCGCAAGGTCCCCGGGCGAGCCGCTGATAACTTGCAGCACTTCCGAGGTTGCGGTCTGCTGCTCGAGGGCCTCGGAGAGCTCCCGCGTGCGCTCTTGCTCGGCTTCGAACAACCGCACGTTCTCGATCGCGATCACCGCCTGGTCGGCAAAGGTGGTCGCCAGCTCGATCTGTTTGTCGGTGAAGGGTCGCACAGTGTTCCGCTGTAGAGCGATCACGCCGATGGGCGTTCCCTCTCGCATGAGCGGGACGCCCAACAGGGTACGAAATCCGCCGATTCTTGCTGCTTCGGTCATTTCGTGCTCTGGGTCGGCCAGCACATCCGGCACATGAATGGTTCTGCCTTCCAGTACAGTGCGGCCGACCACCGAGCCCCGACCCCGTGGAATCGGATGGTTTTCCATATACGCTTGATAATCGGAAGCGAACCCGTAGCTGGCCGCGAACTGCAGAACGTCCCCCTTTGGGCGGACTATGCCCGCCATATCCGCCTCGCAAAGCCGCGCTGCCGACTCCACTAGTGTGCTGAGCACGGTTGGCAAGTCGAAGGTCGAGCGGCTAATGACCTTGAGCACTTCGGCAGTGGCCGTCTGCTGCTGCAGAGATTCAGAGAGCTCGCGCGTGCGCTGCTGCTCGGCATCGAACAGCCGCACGTTCTCGATCGCGATCACCGCCTGATCGGCAAAAGTGGTGACCAGCTCGATTTGCTTGTTGGTGAAGGGCGCGACGTTGGTTTTCCACAGCACCATGGTACCGAGGGGCATTCCGTCGCGAAGCAAGGGGACAGCAAGCACCGTGCGATAAGCTCCTATCCGCTGGGCTTCGTGAAAATCATATTCAGGGTCGCAGAGGACGTCGGGAATATGTATGGCGCTCTGCTCGAGAAGAGCGCGAGCGGTCGCGGTCCCGCGCCCGGCAGGAATCGGCGAGCGCTCCCAAAGCTGCAAAAGGTCGCGCGGCGTATTGTATGCTGCCGCCGCGCGCAGCAATCCTTCCTCCAATCGGAATATCATGCAGTGCTTGGTGCCGCACAATCTCGCTGCGGACTCGACAAGGGTGTCGAGCACTGTCCGGAGATCGAAGGCGGAGCGGCTGATGACCTGCAGAACCTCGGATGTCGCGGTCTGCTGGTCCAGCGCTTCCGAAAGCTCGCGTGCTCGCTGCTGCTCGGCGTCGAACAGCCGAACGTTCTCGATCGCGATCACCGCCTGGTCGGCGAAGGTCTGCAGCAATGCGATCTGGGGGGGCGAGAAAGGCCCGGGTTGTGCGCGCGCAACCGAGATTGCTCCGATGGGATCGGCATTGTGCAGCATCGGTACCGACAGGATGCTGCGATACGTCACCGCCGCTGCGACATCCAGGAGCCTGTAGCCAGGCTCCGCCAGCACATCGGGAATATGGGCGATACCCCGATGCAGGATCGCGTGTCCGGACGCCGTTGTTTCGTCAACCGGCATCGGAACGGCGCGCTGAACGGCTTGCAAGCCTTCGCGTGAGATGCCGTGACAGGCACGCAAACGGAGCAGATCACCCTCCAGACGAAATACAACGCAAAACTGCCCGCCGCACAGCCGCACTGCGCTCTCGGCAATCGTGTCGAACACCGGTTGGACATCCGTCGGCGAGCGTGCGATGACGCGCAGAACTTCCGCGCTCGCCGCCTGGAGCTCACGGGCCTCGGCGAGCTCACGCTGTGCGTGCGCGAGCTGGTTTTCGGTCAGTGTATCGAAGGCGTGTGCCATCAGCTTCCAAGCGGATTTCGCTTTTCGTCGGACTTGTCGCAGATTCGCGAAAATGTACGCGACCCCTGGGATCGGCTCAATGGCTTCTCAGGCTATGCAGGCTTCCATAGCCTCGGCCACGCGGAGGGATGAGACATTGGCTCGCCCCGCGCACTGGCGATCGCCATTGCCGCAAACCTGCACATGCTGCAGGCGTCGTTTCCATGGCGATCATCGGATTCCGGCGCGTATGAAGCTCTGCACGAACTGCCGCTGAAACAGCAGGAAGCCGACCAGCAGCGGGGCGGAAGTCATCAGCGTCGCCGCGCAGATCACCGACCAGTCGATGCCCTGATCGGTGGAGGCGAATACCTGCAGCCCGACCGTGAGCGGGCGCGCCTCGACGGAGTTGGTCACGATCAGCGGCCAGAGGAAATTATTCCAGTGGTAGCTCACCGATACCAATGCATAGGCGAGGTAGACCGGCTTTGCGAGCGGGACGTACACCCGCCACAGCACTTGTAACGGCCCCGCGCCCTCGACGCGCGCGGCGTCATCGAGCTCCGCCGGCACGCTCTTGAATGTCTGCCGCAGCAAAAAGATGCCAAAGGCTGAGGCGACGTACGGGAGCGCGATCCCGGGAATGGTGTCTACGAGGCCGAGCCACGACATGGTGCGATAGTTCTCGACGATGAGCACGTCCGGCATGATCATCAGCTGCAGGAGCACAAGGGCAAAGGCGATCTCGCGGCCGACAAACGCGAAACGCGCAAAGGCATAAGCGGCAAGCGTGCACAGCGCGAGCTGACAGGCAAGAATAAGTGTCACCAGAACGAAAGTGTTGAGGAAATATCGAGCGAACGGCGCCGCTTGCCAGGCGCGGGCAAAATTCTCGAGTGTCAACGGCGCGGCAGGAGTGAATCGTGCGGAGAATTCGGGAGGATGAAAGGCAGTCCAGAGCGCGTAAGCAAGTGGGAGCAGCCACAACAGCGCGAGCAGCCAGGCCGCCATCGATTCGAGCGCACCGCCGGCACCCTGCAGCGCATACGGGACGGGCTGCGGCCGCGCGGTCATCGGTAGTGGATCCGGCGGTCGAGCAGGAGGTATTGGCTCAGAGCGACGGCAGCGAGCAGCGCGAGCAGGATCATGGTCAACGCCGCAGCATAGGTGCTGTCCCAATATTTGAAGCCGACCTCATAGACGTAATAGAGGAGCAGCGCGGTTGCGTTGTCGGGGCCGCCGCGGGTCATGACGATGATGTGATCGATGGTGCGGAATGCATTGATCACCGCGTTGACCAGGACAAACAGCGTCGTCGGCATCAACAGCGGGAACTGCACCCGGCGAAAGTAGGTGAAACGCGATGCGCCTTCGAGCGCCGCCGCCTCGGCGAGTGTGGGCGAGATTTGCTGGAGCGCGGCGAGGTAGAAGATCATGAAGAACCCCGCTTCCTTCCAGATCGCCACCACGATGACGCATCCGAGGGCGGTATCGGGGCTGCCCAGCCAGTTATGGGCGGGCGCGCCGAACAGCGATAGCACCTGATCGAGGAGCCCGTATTGCGGGGTGTAGAAGAACAGCCAGATATTGGCCACTGCGATCATCGGCAGCACGGTTGGCGTGAAATAGGCCATGCGTACCGCCGCGCGTCCGACAATGCGGTCGTTGACCCAGATCGCCATGATGAGCGCAAGCGCGATCGAAACCGGAATGGTGCCGAGCGCAAACACGAGATTGTTGGTGAGCGCCTGCCAAAACACGGCGTCGCTCAGCATGGAACGGTAGTTGTCGAGCCCGACGAAGACGCTTGCCCGGCGCAGCTTCGGGGTGGACCAGAAACTGTCGATGAAGGTCGCGAGCGCCGGCCAATGGGTGAAGAGGGCGAGAAGCGCCATGGCCGGAAGAAGCAGCAGCCAGCCGTAGAGACTATACGCGCTGCGCCGCACGTCGCTGCAACCTATGCGCCATCATGGCGGTGCTTGGCGCGGGCATCCACGTCTTTGCCGCGCGCCAAGACCGGGCGACCGCGGCAGGCCCCGCCACGACGACCCGGCTCACCGATACGCCTTGAGCAGCCTCTCGGCCTCGGTCTGCGCGTCCTTCATGGCTTGCTCCGGGCTTTTCGAGCCGGTCAGCGCTGCCTGCAGCCCGTCGTTGAGCGCCTTGGTAACGCGCTGGTTGTCATGGGTGGAGAGCTCGGCAACTGCGTATTGCAGCTGGTCGCGCGCCACCGCTGCGGCCGGGAAGCCCGCGACGTAGGTTTTCATGGCAGGCGTGTCCCACGCGTCCGGTCGGACCGCGACGTACCCGGTGTCGATGCCCCACTGGGCGGCACGCTCGGGTGAGGTCATCCACCGCGCGAATTTTACCGCCGCTTCCTGCTGCGCCCCGCTGGTTTTCTTGAAGATGTAGAAATTGCCGCCCCCTGTCGGCGTGCCGCGGCGTTTGCCCGCCGGCAGCATGGCCACCCCGAACGGAAATTTGGCATTGCTGCGGACGTTTGTCAGGTTGCCGGTAGTTGTCCACATCATCGCGGTCTTGCGCTCGAAGAAGTCCTTCGGTGTCGTGCCCCATTCGATCACGCCCGGCGCCATTACCTTGTATTTGCGGCCCAGATCGACCCAGCGCTGCAGCGCTTCAACTACCGCCGGTTTGTCGAAGAAGGTGCGGTCGCCGGCCTCATTCATCAGAATCACGTCGTTCTGAGTGGTGAGCGCCTGGAAGAGCCAGTAGGGAAACCCGGAGGAGGGGATCTGCATCCCCCATTGCACCGTGTTACCCGATCCATCGCGGCGGGTGAGCTTCTCGGCAAAGGCAAGCTCGTCCGCCCAGGTCGCTGGCGCTTTTTCCGGATCGAGGCCCGCCTCCTTGAACGCCTCCTTGTTCCAGTAGAGCACGACCGTGGAGCGCTGGAACGGAATGCCCCAGGTCTTCCCCCCGGTCTGGCTGTTTTCCATGAACGCGGGAAAGAAGCTCTTGATCCAGGCTTTCTCCACGTCGGATCTGGCGAAGCCGTCGAAGGGCAAGATCGCGTCCTCGTCGATCAAGGAGAACATGTCGGTCGAGAGAAGCACGCAGGTGGTGGGCGGGTTGCCCGACTTGTACGCGGTAAGCGCCTTGACGATCGTTTCCTGGTACGTGCCGGCATAGATCGGCTTCACGCTGATGCCCGGGCTCTCTTTCTCGAAATCAGCCGCATAGCCGTCGATGATCTTGGTAATCGGGCCACCGACGGCCACGGGATAATAGAAGGTGATCTCGGTTGCGGCCCGCACAAGCGGGGGTGCTGCGATTGTGCCGGTGGCGGCAGCGGTCGAGCCGATGAGAAATTGCCGTCGATCCATTCTCAGTCTCCCTCTGATTTTGCCATGATCTCTACGTGATACGGCGTTGTGATGACGAGTCGAACCAATGCGTATCATCCGGCTCCCATTGCAAGAGAACGGTTTCGCCGGGCCCGACAGAAAGCCTGCCGGGAGTACGCACCATCACGGTCTCATCGCCTATGCGCGTTTCCACCTGGGTATCCGCGCCGAGATATTCGGTGGCAACGATGCGCGCCGGCAAGCCTTTCCCCGCAAGCCGTATGGATTCCGGGCGCACCCCGACCGAGACATTCACGATATCGCATCCGGCGGGAAGCCCGGCGATCAGATCAACCTGTCCGGCCAGCAGCGAGCCGGGCAGCAGATTCATGGCGGGCGCTCCGAGAAAGCGCGCGACGAACATGGTTTTGGGTTGCTGATAGAGGGTTGCAGGCGAGCCGCTTTGCTCGATGCGTCCAGCCCTCATGAGAATGACATGATCGGCCATGGTCATCGCCTCGATCTGATCGTGCGTAACGTACAGCATCGTCATGCCGAGCCGGCGCTGCAGCGCGCGAATCTCGCGCCGCATGTCTGCGCGCAACTGTGCATCGAGGTTGGAAAGTGGCTCGTCCATGAGACATACCGGTGCCTCGGCGACAATCGCACGGCCGAGCGCGACGCGTTGCTGCTGTCCGCCAGAAAGTTGCGATGGCTTGCGGTCGAGCAGGCTCTCGAGCCCAAGCAGTTGCACCGCGCGCCTGAGCCGCGCCTCGCGCAATGCGCGAGACACGCGCCGCACCTTGAGGCCGAACAGGATGTTCTCGGCGACGGAGAGGTGCGGGAACAGGGCATAGGACTGGAACACCATGGCGACGCCGCGCCGCGACGGCGGCTCACGCGTCACGTCCCGTCCCGCAATCTCAATCGCTCCGGAATCGGGAATCTCAAGCCCGGCGATCAGGCGCAGCGTGGTCGATTTGCCGCACCCGGACGGCCCCAGCAGCACGATCAGACTGCCGGCGTCGGCCGCGAAGCTCACGCGATCGACGGCGGGTTCGGCGCCCCAGGCCTTGGTCACGTCATTGAGCCGAACCTGCGCCAACCGCGCCCTCCTGCCACTGCGATTGTCGGTATTATAGCTTCGAAGGGCGGGCAAAATCGCTAATCGCGATGGCGCCGCATCGAAGATAGTCGAGCGCGATTTCGCCGCGTGCCCCAAACGAAAACCGAATTGCGCTCCGTGGCCGAGCATGATGTGGAGACAAGAGGCCGGCGAAATGCACGCCCTGCAAGTCCGAGATAGGGGTCCAACGATGACGGTGCGTTCGGTTGCGATTCTGGGGGCGGGGCACGGCGGTTGCGCGGCAGCTGCGGACTTGGCCGGCGGGGCTATTCGATGCGTCGGCAACACATGGCACGCCGGAGCCCGGCTCTGAGGCAACCACGATGAGCATAGGCGTGTTTTTTGATGGTTTCTCGTCAACAGCCGAGATGCTGGAGGTGTGCCGGGAGGCAGAGCTGGCGGGTGCCAGCAGTCTGTGGTTTGCCCAGCACATGGGCTACCGCGAGGCCATGGTCTGGGCGGCGGCAGCCGCGGGCGTTACCAGCCGCGCAAGCCTGGTGCCGACAGCAATCAGTCCCTATTTGTGGCCGCCGCTCCCAGTAGCAATGGCGATCTCCACCATGGGCGAGCTCGCGCAGGGGAGGGTGGCCCTCACGGCATCGGTCGGCAATATTCTCAATCTGGAGGAATCCGGTATCGAGCCCAAAAAGCCCGTCCGGATCATGCGGGAATACGTGGAGGCGTTGCGCGCTTTATGGCGCGGTGGACCCGTCAGCCTGGAGGGCGAGATGCACCGGCTGCGCGGCGCCAAGATGGCGTTCGATCACGGGCGGCAATTTCCAATCTATATCGCCTCGACGGGTCCACAGATGCTCAAGCTCGCCGGCGAAATTTCCGATGGGGTGCTGCTCTCCGCCGGGCTCACCATCGTCTCGACCAGGCAATGCCTCGAGCATGTGCAAGTCGGGCTGAGCATGCGGGCACACCATCCGGCCACACTGCGCAGGTGCTCGTTCATCAACTGCCTCGTCTCTCGCGACGGCGCCGCGGCCAAGGCCGCTATGCTGCGCAGGCTCGCATTCCTCTTCCGCAGCCGAGGTCATGCCGACAATATCAGATCGTCCAACCTTGCGATCGATCATCAGGCCATCATCGCTGCGCAAGCGCGACACGATTTCGACGCAGCCCTGCGATTGTTGCCGGCCGAGGCCGCAGACGTGTTCGCGGTGGCTGGCACCCCGTCGCAGTGCCGCGTCCGGCTGGAAGAGTATCTCGCGGTGGGGCTCGACGAGGCCGTTATCGAGGTGTCCGGCGACCGCGAGGATCGAAAGCTGGCGCTCGAGCTCGTGCGCGACATTGCAGCGCGGTAGCGCACGTTGCAATTTGCGGATGCGGCCGCCACTGCATCGGCATGTCCGCGTTTCTCGCGGCCAAGCGGTCATGACGGCCGAGGATGTTCGACGCCGCCGGAACGTTCTAATATCGCGGCAATTCAAAAGGAGAGCGGATGATCACCTCAATCATGCGAATCGCAGTGACGGGGCTGTTTCTTTCAGTCGTCGGCACGCCGGCTGGAGCGCAGGCGCCCGCAGTCAAGCTCACGCTCGATTTCACTATTCAGGGCCAGCAATCGCCGTTCGTGCTGGCGAACGAAGCGGGCTACTTTGCCCGCGCGGGCGTGAACGTCCAGGTGGATCGCGGCTACGGTTCGGCAGATGCAATCACAAAAGTGGCCAGCGGCGCCTATGACATGGCCTTCGCCGACCTTGGTGCCCTGATTCAGTTCGATGGTCGGCAGGACAAAGCCAGGCTCTTCAGCGTCCTGCAAATCTATGATGTGGCGCCGATGGTGGTGCTTTCCTTGAAGAAGGCGGGCATCAGCAAACCAAGCGATCTCGCCGGCAAGCGCGTGGCATCCCCGCCGGCTTCCTCCACGCGGGTCATGTTCCCGCTCCTTGCAGTAGCGAATGGCCTCGATCCGGCTGCGGTGAGCTGGATCGACGTCACGCCGCAACTGCGGGAGATGCTGCTGGTCCAAGGACAGGCGGACGCGACGACCGCGCTCATCACCGATGTTCCCGGAATCGAGCATCTCGGTGTTGCCGACCGTGACCTTGACATCATGCGGTTTTCCGATTTCGGAGTGGCCCTTTACGGCCACTGTCTCCTGACAACGCCGGAATTCGCAGAGAAAAATCCTGATACGATCAAGAAGGTGGTCAAGGCTGTTGCCGAGAGCTGGAAGGCTGCCATCGCTGACCCGGACCGTGCGATTGCGGCGATCAAGAAACGCGATCCCCTGATCGACGAGAAGGTGGAGCGCGCGCGCTTCGACGTCGTGGTCAAGAATGCCATTCTGACCGATCGTGTGAGACATAGGGGCCTGGGCGACGTCGAGCCCGCGCGTATGCACCAGACCGTCGACATGGTGGCCAAGACGTTCAATCTTCCCGTCCTCGAGACGAGCTCGGTCTATCGGCCGGATTACCTGCCGCCGCGCGCGGACCTCCAGCTCCAGTGATGTTTGTAGTTTGCAGGGAGGATTAGGTTAGCGAACCGGCTACCTGCAGTCGGGGACGACGTAACTCGCCGGCTGTCCGCGGGTTATGCCGCCAAGTGGGCTTCGCCAAGCTGGCGTGCCGAGCGAACCTGCCCTACACGATCAGCAACTCATCGGTATCAAGATAGTCCGATAACAGCTTGCAATCTTGCGACGTCACCAGGTAGCCGCCGATGGGGTCGGTGAGGCCGGTCCACTTGTGCTCACGCCGCGGCGGCAATGCAATGTGGTGAAGCGCAATGTTTGCTATGGGTGCATCCGACATGCGGGCGGCCGAGCGGTGACAAATCAGGAGGTGCGGACGGTATCGGTGCGGATGGCGATTGGCAAACCGCGGCTGCGCCACCTCGGCTCGTGCGTCCTGATTACGTCCTTGCATCGCAAATGCCAGCCATGAAGATCATCGCATTGGAGGAGCATTTCATCCTGCCGCGGGAAGAGCAAAACCTTCCGCCCGGTGCGCATCGCGGCAATGACCGCGAAAAACTTCTCGGGATCGACACCGTGACCGAGTTGCTCGATCTCGGCGAAAGGCGCCTTGCGGCCATGGACGCGGGCGGGATCGACGTGCAGGTGCTCTCACACAATCAACCCGGCTGCCAGGCTTTGACGGGCGCAGCAGCGATCGATACGGCGCGAGAGGTCAACGATTGCCTCTGCGAGGCGATCAAAGCGCATCCCGATCGTTTCGCCGCCCTTGCCGCCCTGCCGACCGCGGAGCCCGCCGCAGCAGTGAGGGAGCTCGAGCGTGCAATCGGCAAGCTTGGCTTCAAGGGGGCGATGATCAACGGGCGCGGCGGGGAGAGTTTTCTCGACGATGAGAGGTACTGGTGCATCTTCGAATGCGCTGAATCGCTTGATGTGCCGATATATCTGCACCCGAGCCGACCGCACACTCTCGTGATGCAGACCTGTTTCACGGGCTATGAGGAGTTGGCATTAGCGCCTTGGGGCTTTGCCATCGAGACCGGCCTGCACTTTCTTCGCCTCGCTCTGGCCGGGGTGTTCGATGCGTTTCCCAGGCTGACAATCATTCTGGGACATCTGGGCGAGGGCCTGCCTTTCATGCTCCACCGGATCAACGATCATACCCGGATGGCGACAGCTCGCCGTGGGCTCGAACGCAGTCTCGCTCAGTATTTGACGGAAAACCTGGTTGTGACCTGCAGCGGCAACTTCTCCGGGCCCGCTTTTCTCTGCACCGTGGCGGCCCTCGGCGTGGACAACGTCCTCTTTTCCGTGGATTGGCCGTACGAATCCAACTTGGCCGCGGTGAAGTTCCTCGAGGGCCAGCCGCTTGCGCCCTCTGATCTGGAGAAGGTGGCGCATCTCAACGCCGAACGCATCCTGCGCCTGAGGATGGGCGGCGAGGTGTGTTTGTAGGGCAGATTAGATCGCTGCGGCGGGCGCAAACAATCTAAGGCTTGCTTTGTCCAAAAAGTCGCATCTGGCCCCCTGTGCAGTTACCGGCTTATGCAACTGGCGGTTTGTAGACATTGAAACGTAACTGATGCATAAAGGCATATCCTTCAGAGCTGTGACCAAAGCCCGGTCGGGAAACCGCGCCGGGCTTTATGCATGCCGACCGCAGATGGGCCCTGGGCTATCGCCCGCCGGCCGAGTTCGAAACAATGCTGCCGCAGCCTGTCTTATCCACGGAGTTATCAACAAACCGGCGTCAGCAGCAGCAAACGCAGCAAGCTCCTAGTTTTCGTGTCTCAAGGGAGGGGTGCAGTCCAGCCGCGATTTCCTGTTTTTCCCTGTTTTTTTCCTGTTTTTCCCTGTTTTCCCCCGACCCACTTGGATGCATCCCATTGATTATATGTAACTTTTTGCAGACCGTGAATATTCGCCCCGCCCCCTTTACAGGGATTTACAGGGGCCGGTGCACAACATAAGCGTGCACCGATACGACTGAGCGAAGCTGCACGCGAAATTCTTTGCTGGCCGACGAGGCTGCCATCCGTTGTCAAGCGACATCCGTTCAGGAGCAGTTCAGGAGCCCTCTCGTCCGGCTCGGAAAACAGGCACGCGAGTACAACGTAAAAAGTGCCCCTGCAGTATTCGTCAAGGTAAACGCCTGGTCAGTTTATGCCGGTGTTAACAGTAGACCGTATTCGCTCATTAATAATAGAAACCACTCGCTAATCCGATCGCTCGAACTGTAAGGAATGCGAAAATTTTCCGCGTGAAACTGGCTCTCGCAGGGGCGGGGGCGTTACGTGGCAAGAAGAAAACTAACAACGTCTGTCCTGAACGGGTGCGCGCGGGTGGCCCTGATGCTGGCAGCAAGCCTGCTCACGGCAGCCCGCGCGCACGCGACTGATTGGGCATATAAGCCATTCGATGCGCCGCCTGCGACCTATACCGGGGACTTCGGCCTGCGGTTCTGGTACGGCAGCTCCACGACCGCGAAGAGCCTGTACAGCAGCCCCGCCTCGGTTTTGGTCTCGCGGTTGACCTACAACAATCTCTCCATATTCGCGGCGGAAGCCTACACGCGTTTCGATCTCAACCGCCGCTGGTTCATCAAAGGCTATGTGGGCGGCGGGACCTTGCGGAAGGGAGCTCTTAAGGATGAGGACTTTCCTCCGTTCCTGGTGCCGTACTCGGCGACGTTCAGTGCCCAGGAGAACGGGTCGCCGATCTACGCCAATGCCGATGCGGGGGCCAACATTGTCTTCGGACCGGACTTCCGCGTCGGCTTGTTCGCCGGCTTTCATTATCTGAACGAGACTGTAAGCGCTTACGGCTGCGACCAGGCGGCATTCAATCCGTTTATCTGCGGGGGGCCTTTTCCGATTCCCAATCAGGTCAAGGTGATCACCCAGGACAACAATTGGTATGCCATGCGATTTGGCATTGACGGAATGTTCGAGATCGGCCGTTTCCGCTTCAGCGCCGAGGCCGCATGGTTGCCGAAAGTCTGGCTCTATGGCTCGGATGCCCACTGGCTGCGGATCAGCAACATGGCCGGCGATTTCACCGGGCCGGTGCCGGAGGACGGCAAGGGTTGGGGCTATCAGCTCGAGGGCTTTGTCTCGTATCGTGTCACGCCGGCGTGGAGCGTCGGCATCGGCGGACGCTATTGGCACATGCAAACCAATCAAGGCTTGACTCATTTTGAAAATCATATCGTGGGTGATGCTGCCGTGCCGCAGCCGGTCGACTGGAAGGTCGATAATTTCGGGATGTTCTTGCAGCTGAATCTGGAATTCGGACCTTATCCCGTCATTGATGTTCACTAGGAGCAGTATTGGGAGGCCGCCGTCGCCCCGGAGGGGGAACCTCGCTCTGCGCTTTCTCAGCGGGCGCGCCGTTGTCTCGGCGGTCCATGGGGTCGGTGTGAGCTCGTAATCAATGGACCGCTTGCTGCATGCCGCCATCAACACCTGGCATGGCCTGTGCGATATCGCCCGCACCGAGCCGGCCTTCCGCCAGGAGCTCGCCGCGCTCGTTGTGGCCTTGCCACTCGTATTTGTGATTGCCGCCGAGGCCTGGAAGCGCTTGCTTCTGATCGGGGTGTTGCTCCTCGTCCTCATCGTCGAGCTGTTGAACACGGCGATCGAGAAGCTCGCCGACCGAGTGTCGCGCGAGAGCGATGGCCAGATCCGCCGCGTCAAGGACATGGGCTCGGCGGCGGTGGGGTTGTCGCTCCTCTTGGCCGGCCTCGCATGGCTGCTCGCGCTCGCTGAGCGTCTTCGCTTGATTTGATCGGCGGCAGAGCGCGCGGTTGGCGCAGGCGTGATGACGCGCTAGACCTAGCCGCATGCGCTCGTTTCCCTCCGAGTCCCTGGCGATTGCAATCGCTCAGCTCAATCCCATCGTCGGCGACATCGCAGGCAACGCCGAAAAGGCGCGGCAGGCGCGTGCAGCGGCCGCGGGGCAGGGGGCTGATCTGGTTGCGCTGCCGGAGCTCTTTCTTTCGGGCTACCCGCCTGAAGACCTCGTCCTCAAGCCTTCGTTGCAGGCCGCCTGTCGGGCAAGCATCGAGGAGCTTGCGCGGGAGACGGCCGATGGCGGTCCGGCCATGTTGATCGGTGCTCCCTGGCTCGAAGCCGGCAAGCTCTACAACAGCTACTGCTTTCTCGCCGAAGGCGAAATCTCTGCTGTGCGTTTCAAGGTCGATCTTCCCAATTACGGCGTATTCGATGAGAAGCGTGTCTTCGCGCCCGGGCCTCTGCCGGGCCCGATCAATTTTCGTGGTATCCGCCTGGGCATCCCCATCTGTGAGGACATCTGGGGCACCGAGGTCGTGGAATGTCTTGCGGAAACCGGGGCGGAGTTGATGGTGGTCCCGAACGGGTCGCCTTATTGGCGCGAAAAAGACGAGGTGCGCCTCAACATCGCGGTTGCCCGGGTCACGGAGAGCGACTTGCCTCTCGTTTACGTCAATCAGATCGGCGGTCAGGACGAGCTCGTCTTCGACGGTGCTTCATTCGGGCTCCATGCCGATCGTTCGCTGGCGTTTCAACTCCCGGCGTTTCGCGAAACCGTGACCACACTGCATTGGCGGCGCACTGGGAACACGTGGTGGTGCAGCGACGGGCCCATCCATGCGCTCGAGCAGGGCGACAAGGCCGACTATCGCGCATGCGTGCTGGGGTTGCGCGACTATGTGAACAAAAGCGGTTTCAAAGGAGTGGTGCTCGGTCTCTCCGGCGGAATCGACTCAGCGCTGGTGGCGGCGCTCTCGGTCGATGCACTCGGTCCGCAGCGGGTGCGCTGCGTGATGCTGCCTTATCGCTTCACCTCACAACAGTCGCTTGACGATGCCTCCCAAGTCGCCGGGACCCTTGGAGTGCAATACGATGTGGTGCCGATCGAAACCGCGGTGCACGGTCTGGAAAAGGCCCTTGCCCCGGCATTCAAGGGGCAATCCTCGGACGTGACCGAGGAGAACCTGCAATCGCGCGCGCGCGGCACGATCCTCATGGCGCTATCGAACAAATTCGGTCTCATGGTCGTGACCACCGGCAACAAGTCGGAAATGTCGGTCGGTTATGCCACGCTCTACGGCGACATGAACGGTGGCTTCAATCCGATCAAGGACCTCTACAAGACGGAGGTCTATCGCTTGGCGCAGCTGCGCAATAGCTGGAAACCGGAGGACGCGTTGGGTCCGGACCGAGAGGTGATCCCGGCCAATATTCTCAACCGGGCCCCGACCGCCGAGTTGCGCGAGAACCAGACCGACCAGGACGCGTTGCCGCCCTATGATGTGCTCGACGGCATCCTCGAGCGGCTGGTCGAGCGCGAGGAGCCGATCGCCAGGATCGTAGCTGAAGGTTTCAATCGCGATACCGCGGTGAAAGTAGAGCGCATGCTCAACCTCGCCGAATACAAACGGCGGCAGGCGGCGCCCGGCGTGAAGGTTACGCTGAAGAACTTCGGACGTGACCGCCGCTATCCCATCGTCAATCGCTTCCGGGATTCCGGCGCCCCATTGACGCAATCTGATTCGGCGCCGAGGGTGGTGCCCCAGCGGAGCGAAGCCTATGACGTCTGAACGACATTTCCGTCGGCATGCGTGAGCGAAGCGACTTGTGGCGTTATGGCCTGATGAGCCGGGACGTTGCGCCGCTCATCCGCGCTGCCATGGCCAACAGCAGAACCTTCGATGCAGCGCCAGATAAAGAGCGATAGGGAGCGGTTCGTCGGATCCTGGATACTCGTCTCTCTCACCTCCGGGGATGGCGGCAGCCACTACCTGCCCTACGGTCCCGATCCGAAGGGCGCCATGATGGTGGATGACAACGGCCGTTTCTCCATAACGGTCGTGCGCTCCGACCTGCCGAAATTTGCCTCGGGCAACCGCATGACGGGCACACCTGAGGAAAACAAGGCGGTTGTACAAGGCTGTATCGCTTATTTCGGAGCTTATAGCCGTGATGAGGAAACTCATGTGCTTACGGTCCACGTCGAGGGAAGCACGTTTCCCAATTTCGACTGCGGCACGCAGATCCGGATCCTTTCTTTCAACGGTGACGACGAGGTCACCTATTTCAACCCGACCCTGTCCATGGGAGGCAGCGCCAGAGCGATCTACCGGCGGGCTAAATGATCCGAAGACGGTCCCCGGATATCGCTTCGCGCATCCGGGCTGCGCAGGGGGAGCAACGCACGCGATGACGGACGCTCCAACTCGCGCCGGATTCGCCTGGCCGCATCAGGCGCGAATTGCGGTCGTGGTGACGTGTCTGCTGGAGAGCTGGTCCGAGGGCAGGGGGCCGCCGTTCACGGTCCAGACCACCGCGCTGAAGCCGGGCACGCCGGACCGGGCGTCGATGACCTGGGGCACGTATGGGATACGTGCCGGCGTCTGGAGGCTGCTGAAAATCCTCGATGCGAACAAGGTACCGGCGACATTCGCCGCAAATGCGCGCGCGCTCGAGCTCGCTCCCGAGGCTGCCAGGCAGATCATCGCCTCGGGTCACGAAATCTGCGCCCACTCGTACCTGCAGGATATGATCCTGGCCTACCTCTCGCCCGAGGAGGAACGGGCCGTTATCCGCAAGAGCAAGGACCTGATAACAGAGATTTCAGGCGAGACGCCGAAGGGCTGGATCAGCCCGGTGCTCGCATCGACAGCGCACACGGAAACCATTATCGCGGAGGAAGGCTTCCTCTGGTACGGCGATTACAACCATATCGACCTGCCTTTCTGTGTTCAGGTCGGATCGCGCACCCTTGTGGCGCTGCCGCATTCCGATTTCGCCGACCATCGCGTTCTGCGCGGCAATCCGAGGGACTGGTACGACGTCTACAAGGACACCTTCGATTATCTCCATCACCACGAGCCGACGTCCTATCTGAACATCACCGTGCACTGTCATTTCGGCGGACGGCCGCTCATCGCCGCGCAGGTTGACCGCGTCCTCAAATACATTCGTGGGTTCCCCGATGTATGGATCGTACGTCATGACGAGCTGGCGCAGTGGATACGCGATCAGGGCGTTGTAGAGTGGGCCAATTCACAGCGCTTCTACCCGCCGCCCGGTTTGTAGTATTGTCCGGAAAAATCAATCGGAGGACGGCGCCAATGTTCGATGTCGATCAATTCATCGCCGATTGTCGCGGTGCAATTGCGGCGGATAGGTCCCACAAGCTCGTCCGCGAGGTCGTTGCGCGTTCCGTGTCCGATCCCGCGGCCATCCTCAAGTGCTTGGGCGAGCCGAAAAAAGGCATGCTGCAGACGCTTTACCGTTCCGATGACCTCACCATCCTCAACCTCGTCTGGGCGCCGTATATGACCCTGATGCCGCACAATCATCGAATGTGGGCCGTGATCGGCATCTATACCGGCCGGGAGGACAATATCTTCTGGCGCCGAGTTGCGGGTACTGAGGCTGGCAAGCTCGAAGCAGCGGGGGCGAAGGCGCTGAGCACGGGCGATGCCGAGCCCCTTGGGCACAGCATCATACACTCCGTCACCAATCCGATTCCGCGGCTCACCGCTGCCATTCACGTCTACGGAGGCGATTTCTTTGCTGCGGAGCGCAGTGAATGGGATCCGGAAACCCTGGTCGAGCAGCGCTGGGATCCCGAGCGCGCGGTGCGCCGATTCGAGGAGGCCAACAGGACGCTGGTGGCAAGCTGACCGTAATTGCGGCTGCTCGGTCCATCGTCATGCCTGCTAGGGGTGCGGGCGAGATCCCCCATGATGGATCAAGCGCTCGCCGCTCGGCCGGGGATCGCTTTACATGAGAATTTTTTTGCCGCTAGCGTTTATGATCTTGCTGGCGCCGGATGCGCCGGCGCAGAGCTGGCCGAGCCAGCCCGTCCATCTCATCGTTCCAGCCTCCCCCGGCAGCTCGCTCGACATAGTGGCCAGGATATTGGGTGAGCGGCTGCAGGCCCAGTGGAAGCAGCCCGTCGTGGTGGAGAGCAAGCCAGGGGCCGGGGGCATGCTCGGTATGAACGCGGTGGCCAAGGCGCCGGCAGACGGCCTCACTCTCGGAGTAGGTTTCAACGGACCGATTGCGATTGCGCCCCTTCTGTATCGCAAGATGGCCTACGACCCCGCCGAGGAGCTGGTCCCGGTGGTGTTGACAACGTCGCAGCCGAACTTGCTGGCGGTGGCAGCGGCCCATCCCGCAAACACTGTCGCAGAGCTCGTTGCCTGGGCGAAGCAGCAGGACGGCAAGCTCCTCTATGCGTCCGTGGGCAACGGAAGCTCCTCGCATCTGACCATGGAGCTGTTCAAACGCGCTGCCACCTTCGGGGGCACGCACGTGCCGTATCGAGGCTCGCCCCAAGCAGCGCTCTCCGTGGCGACCGGCGAAACCCATGCAATATTCGCCGTCGAGCCGGCGCTGCTGCCGCTACTGCAAGCTGGAAGGTTGAAACTACTCGCCGCCACGAGCAACAAGCGCATGCCGCATCTGAGAGATCTGCCGACAATGGCCGAGTCGGGCTACCCCGAGGTTGTATCACTTGCCTGGAACGGGTTCTTCGCGCCTGCCGGCACGCCCACGACGGTGGTCGACAAAATCAATGTCGACGTTAACGCGGCTTTGAACGAGCCATCGGCACGCGAGGCGCTGCTGAAACAGGGTTTGGTGCCGGGCGGACAAGCGCCCGCCGAGTTCAAGGCGCTCATCGAGGAGGAAAGCAGGAAATGGGCACCCATCGTGCGCGAAGCTCAAATCAAGCTCGATTGAACCATCCGTCTCCGTTCCGGAGAAAGCCGGGAGCGTAGACGTCAGGCGGCGAAACCTGGAAGCTGCTTCTCGATCCCGCGGGCCCGGAAAGCACCGCGGCAATGAGCAACAGATGTTTGGCTCCGCCGACGAGTGGGTGGGCGAAGCCAAAACCTGCTGTCCGCTTGGCTCCTACTTGTTGACCAGCGCAGCGCCGGCCATGCAGACCGCCTCGTCCTGCGAGCCGGTTCCGCCCGAGCAGCCGACCGCCCCGATGATCTTGCCGCCTTCGACCAACGGGATCCCGCCGCGCGAGGCGATGACATCATCGAGACTCAGGAGGTATTTGAGGTCGGCCTTCTGCACCGCGTCCTCCAACGCCTTGGTCGGGCGGCGGTACTTCACCGCCGCGCGCGCCTTGTGCTCCGCGATGGGGATCGAGGCGAGCTGCGCATTGTCCATGCGCAGGAAGGTCACCAGATTGCCGCCGGAGTCGACCACGGCGATGTTCATCTGCCAGCCGCGCTTGTTGGATTCGGCGACCGCGGCCTGGATTACCGAGTTGGCGCGTTCCGCCGTAATCGGCGATCCATAGGGAGTGCTGAAAGGCATCTTCTCAGGGACAGCGTCGAGATTCGGCGGTGCTGGTTGCTGGGCGCGCAGCCCGGTGGCAACCAGCACTGCCGCACCAACCAGCAGTGACGTCAGGATATGCCTCGGCATCGTATTATCCTCCCACGCTGTCGCTGAGACAGCCAACACATGAGTTTAGGCGCGCCGTCGGAACAGCGCGCGCTGCCACTTTAAACAAGCATCTCTGAAGCCTCAACAGACAGGCCTGCCGAGAGACTGCCGAGAGACTGTCGAGAGTAGCTTGCACGAGCGCAGCAGCATGGCGGGCCTGTGGGAAAGAGCCTCGGATGTTGAGGCACTCGTGCGCCTGCCGAGTCCCGGATTGAACCGATCTGCCTTCGAGCACGACTAATGAACGTTCGGCGTCGGGCCGTTAACGGGGGGCTTTGACTTGCGTTCCGGCAGGGTGCGATCGGTTGATTCTGGGACGGCTGCAGGATTTGCGGTCTTCCTCGGGCTCTACGCGGTTGTGGCTGCTGGCTTCTATTGGTTAATGCAGCCGGCAGTGATGCAAAACCGGGGAGTGGCTGCGTATCAGCCCCCACCCAAGGCGGTGGTGAGCTATGTGCCGTGGGTGCCTCCAGCCCCGTCGGACACCGATACCCCGATAGTAGTGGCGCGGCCGGCCCCCGAGGCGGACCAGAGCAACGTCACACCACCGAAAACCGAAACCAAAACCCAGGAAGTGCGGCGAGCCGTCCCGCGAGAACGCCGCGTCAGGGCCCGACCGGCGCCGAGATACGGCTACGACGTAGGACGCGCGTTCGCCTTCCGACCCTGGTTCTGATCGGGTCCCGAGCTCAGCAATTATGATCGGGTGCTGACGGCGCTTGCCCCTTACGCCCTCAATCGTCGTATTCCATTGAGATATCCCGGCCGGTGTAGTCGGGCATGAACGCTGCCGAGACCAGGCTTACCACCGCACAAGCAAGGATGTAGACCGCGATCGCGTATCCCGACTTGTAGGCCGCAAACAGTGCCGTGGCGATCAGCGGCGCCGGTCCGCCGGCGATGAGGGAGGCGAGCTGATAACCGAGGGAGGAGCCGCTGTAGCGCAATCGCGGCGTAAACGCCTCGGCTATGAGCGCTGCCTGCGGGCCGTATTGGATGTCGTGCGGGATCAACGAAAGCACGATGGCTAAGTACACCACCCATGGAATCGCGGTGTCCACCATTCCGAAATACAGGAACCCGAACACGCCGACAGTTGCGGCCCCGATCAGGTACATGTTCCTGCGTCCGATCCGATCGGAAAGGTGACCCGCTATGGGGATGGTGAAGAAAGACACGAAAGCTGCAGTCATGACCGCAGCCAAAATCAGATCACGCGACATTTTGAGGGTGCCCACCGCATAGGCAAAGATGAATGCGGTGAAGATGTAGAAAGGGGCCTGCTCTGCCATGCGCAGGAGCGCGGCAAGAATGATCTCTTTCGGCTGCTTCTTTATCACCTCCACCAGGGGTGCGCGCTCGATTTTCTGGTTGCTCACGAGCTGGCGGAAGACCGGCGTCTCCAAGATACCGAGACGGATCCACAAGCCGACGCCTACCAGAACGATCGAGATGGCAAATGGAATTCGCCATCCCCATACTGCGAACTGATCTCCGGACCATGCACTGAACGCAAGCACGGCAAGGTTCGACAAGAACAGCCCGCAAGGCACGCCGAATTGCGGCCATGAAGCCACCAGACCGCGCTCGCCATGATGCCGCGACCATTCCATTGCCAGGAGCACCGAGCCGCCCCATTCGCCTCCGACACCGATGCCCTGGATCATGCGCAAAACAGTCAGGATGACCGCGCCCCAGATCCCGATCTCGGCATATGTCGGCACGAACGCGACCAGGAACGTCGCTATCCCCATCAACAGGAGCGTAGCGATCAGCGTCGCCTTGCGGCCGATGCGATCGCCATAATGGCCGAAGATGGCGGCGCCGATTGGCCGGCCGACAAAGCCGATGAAATAGGTGCCGAAGGCTGCAAGCGTCGCAGTGAGCGGATCCTCGTTGGGGAAATAAAGCTTGCCGAAGATCAGGCCGGCCGCGGTGCCATACAGGAAAAAGTCGTACCACTCGATGGTCGTACCGATGGTCGAGGCAATAATGGCCTTGCGCAGATGCGAGCTGTGCTCGGACGGGGACAGCGTCGCAGAGGTCGTTGCCGTGGCCATCGAAGCCTCCTCGCGATTTCCCTTGGCAATTTCCCTTAGCAATTTCCCTTGGCGATTTCCCTGCCTTGGGATGGCTCTAGCGGCCTTTCCCCGTAATGAGCATAGTGCAACCCGAATTCCGCTCCAAGAGGTTGTGTGCCGATGCAGCGCATGCGTTGCTTGGCTTGCAGCTCGCGAAAAGCTCGGGTGCCTCTGGGGTTTGACGCGGGCGCCAACCTGGGTTGAAAGTCGGCGTGGGCGCGGACGAGGTCAGATATGGGACAGGGTGGGGTGTTGAGCGGATGCGGCAGGCGTTACGCCTTCTGGCAGTTGTGCAGTCGGCTGCAACTCTGCGCCCTCGCGTGCTTTACCGCTATCGCGCTGTACATGGGCGTGCTCTTGGTGAGCGCGCCGGTCAGCGCGCAGGATAAGGGCAGCCTCAATCCCGAGCCGCTGCCTCCCTTGGCCAAGCCCGACGATCCGCATATCCCCGCGCGGGACGCCTTCGCACGCAAGGCGCAGCCCGCGGCCATGGAAGCGCACAGCGTCGGGTTCTATTCCAAGGGGTGCCTCGCCGGCGGCGTCGCATTGCCGCTTACCGGCAGGACTTGGCAAGTGATGCGCGTCTCGCGCAACCGCAACTGGGGCCATCCCAATCTGGTCCGGTTCTTGGAACGGCTAGCCGACCAGGCGCCGAAGACCGGGTGGCGCGGGCTTCTTCTCGGCGACATGTCTCAGCCGCGCGGTGGCCCCATGCTCAACGGGCACGCCAGCCATCAGGTTGGGCTCGACGCCGACATCTGGCTCACACCGATGCCCGACCGCGAGCTTACCCGCGAGGAACGAGAAGAGATGATGTCCACTGTTGTCGTTACCGAGGACGGCAAGGATGTCGATCCCAAGCTGTGGACGCCGGCGCACTTTGCACTGATCAAGGCCGCGGCGGTGGATCCCGAGGTCGCCCGCATATTCGTCAATCCGGCGATCAAGAAGGCACTCTGCCGGGAGGCGGGCCAAGACCGTGGCTGGCTGCACAAGGTGCAGCCGTGGTGGGGCCACGACTATCATTTCCATGTCCGGTTGGGCTGCCCGCCGGCTGACACCGAATGCAAGCCGCAACCGCCGCGTCCGGCAGTCGAGGGCTGCGGCAAGGAGCTCGACCATTGGTTTACCGGCAAGGTGCAGCATACGAGCGCGCACCTCGGCCCATCGCGGCCCCGCGCCGGCCCGAAGCTTTCCGAGCTCCCGGCGATGTGCCGGCAAGTGCTGCGAGCGCCCGACGTCGATCAGGTGTCGGGAATCAGCAATCAACGAACCAGAAGCAATCAGTGACCTGATGCCTGACTGCTGATTGCTGATCCCTGAACCAGGTAGAGCCGCCAATCGATGTAGTCGTGATGCCCCGTCGCGATCAGATCGTAGCGCGACGAGAGAAACGCGTTGAGCTCTGGCCAGCTGTCCGCTGCTTCGAACCCCGGTGCCAGAGGCCACTCGGCGTTGGTGAGGAGCACGGCGGCGGGCGGATCGGCCTCGAGCGCACGCAGGAATTCCCGTCGCGGCGGATGCTTCCCTATGAGCAGCGAGAACCACTGGACATGCGGCGTCGCTTGCCGCATTCCGGCGCGCGCCATGGCGAGAAAGGCGCCGTTGTCCGCATCGAGCATCTGAACGCGTGCACCGCGAGGCAGATGGCTCTCCAGGGCGGACTGCATTGCCGCGGTGGCCTGCAGGCTCGGATCGTTCTCCACCCGGTATGATGAATTGGGGATGAGCCAGGCCAGGATTGCTGCAATCACGGTGAGGCAAACAGCAACTTGCCATCGCGCCAGCGCCGCCAGCGTCCAGGCTCCCCAGCAGGCCAATCCGATCGCCAAAGGATAGATGTGATAGGACCAGCCTTTGCGTTGCGCCAACAAATGGATCAAGCCGAACAGCATCAATCCGATCATCAGCCGGAGGCGAGGCGGCTTGGGCTGGGCAATGCCCAGCGCTGCGGCAAGTGCCAGTCCGGCGACCGGCCCGAGCCATTGCAATGCCTTGAGAGTGTCTGGAACCGAGACCGCGCCCATGGAGGCATAGTCGGGCAAGAGATCGTGGAGCATTGCCACGAATGCGCCCAACCCGCCCCACGCCGCGAGGCTGCCGAACACGGCGAGCGCGACGGCGGCAGCGCCTCCCACGATCGACAGGATCTCGCGCGTGTGCAGCGGCAGTGCCAGCGACGGCAGCGCCAGGAGCAGAATTCCCGTAGGCTTGATGCACGCTGCGCTCATACCGAGTGCGCCAGCCAATAGCAGGCAGGCGAGGCGGCGGTCATGGTGCTGCGCCGCGCGCGCTGACAGCAGAGCCGCCGCGACCATAGGTATGCACATGAGAAAGTCTCTCTGCCCCGCCGAGTACGGGCCCAGCAAGACATGCATCAGCAGCACGACGAGCACGGCGAGGATCGCCACTGCGCGTCCCACCGGCGCCAGCAACATCAGAATGAGTGCGGCGAGGATCGCGGCCGCTGTCAAATCGAATGCACGCCAGGCGATGTCGCTCAATCCCGCGACAGTCACCGCCAGGGCATGTATGCCGTAGGTCAAAGGCATGTTGACGTCGACAATGTCGCGATAAGGTACCGCCCCCAAGTGCATTTGAACGGCGATGAAATGGAAAATCGTTGCATCGCCGGCCAGCGGCCAGGCTCGCGATTGCCAGAGCAGCCATGCGGTCAGGAGCGCGAGCGGCAGATTGAAGATCGCCACCAGCCTGGAAGTGGACGGCAAGGACAGATCTCGGTGGAGACCGAGACCGATACCGTTGGCAGCCCTCGACAGCAAGCCTCAGCTCCCGTTGTACGATACTACGACCGTGACCGAAGCATTTCCCGCGAGCAGGCACTACATTGGGTACACAGGTTCGAGCTCGACGAGAAGGATACCCCATGACGGCAGACGTGCGCATGGCCGAAGTGGCGGCGCTGGTGGGTGATCCGGCGCGTGCCAATATCCTCGCCGCGCTCATGGGCGGCCGGGCGCTCACGGCGGGGGAGCTCGTAGACGTGGCGGGCGTGTCGCCGCAGACGACCAGCGGACATCTCGGCAGGCTCGCCGAGGGACGGCTGATCGCCTGCGTAAAGCAGGGTCGCCACCGTTATTACCGCATCGCTACTCACCGCGTTGCCGAAATGCTGGAAGGGATCATGGCCGTGGTGGCCGATGCTCCTCCGCGCCACCGCCCCCCGTCGAAGCTCGATGACGCGATGCGCACCGCGCGCACCTGCTACGACCACTTTGCCGGCAAGCTCGGGGTCGGGATGACTGACGCGCTCTGCGCACGGGGCCAGCTCTTGCTGGGCGCGGATGGCGGCGAGGTAACCGAGAGCGGCGTCGCCTTCTTCCAGGAGCTCGGCGTCGATCTTGGTGCGGCACGCCAGCGACGTCGTGTGTTCTGCCGGCCATGCATCGATTGGACCGAGCGCCGGCCTCATATGGGCGGCAGTATCGGGGCAGCGCTGGCCCAGCGATGTTTCGATCTCAGGTGGCTCGATCGCATGCGAGGCAGCCGGGCGCTGGTCGTGACCCCGAGGGGGCAGCGCGGCCTGAAGGACGCCTTCGGGCTCTCGCTGTAGACCCGGTACACCGCTGCGCAAACCTGCTCTATAACGCTCACCCGCGGCCACGGCGGCGGGGCGCAGGAGCAGGCGAAATGTACAAGGCATCGGCAGACGTAGTGTTGCCCACCTCGATCATCGGGTCGTTGCCGAGGCCGTCTTGGTATAGTGCCGTCTTGGGCTCGCGCAGCTTTCTCGAAGCGATGAGCGACTCGCGCTACCGCGAGCAGTACGAGGATGCGGTCTCCTGCTTCCTGCGCGCGCAGGAGATCGCGGGCCTGGATATCTGCACCGATGGCGATGCACATTACGACGAGCAGGTTGCGGGCATGAGCTGGCAGGCCTACCCGCTCACCCACATGGACGGCTTCGCAGAGATGCCGCAGCCGACCGCTTACAAGATCGGCGCAGTCGCCTATCCGCGTGGCCATATCCTACACGATTTCCTCGAAGCCCGCGTGTTTCCGAAGGTCGTCGGCCCAGTGGGGCGCGGCCGCCTTCAATACACCGCGATGTGGAAGGCCGCCCAGCGCATGACCAAGCGACCGGTCAAGTTCGGCACCATCCTGCCGGAGCTGCTCGCCGCCTCGGTGGAGGACGATTACTACAAGGATCCGATCGAGCGCACCTGGGCGCTCAGCAACGCGCTCAATGAGGAGCTTGATGATCTTGCCGGGGCGGGCTGCCCGGTGATCCAGATGGAAGAGCCGCAGATCCACATGGTCCCGGTGCGCGGCAAAGCCTTCGGCAAGCTCGACGTCGATGACCTCGTCAAGGTCTTCAACAACACGGTCAAAGGACTGCGCGGCAGAACGGAAGTGTGGTGCCACACCTGCTGGGGCAATCCATCGCAGCAGCGCATCTTCCAGGACGTACAGAGCTATCAGCCCACGCTCGAAGCCCTCAATCACGTCGATGCGGACGCCATAACGTTCGAGACATGCTCCTCCGGCCCCGGTGACTTGAAGGCGATCGGCGAGGTCATCAAGGACAAGAAGATCGTCATCGGCGTGATTGACCATCATACATTGCAGGTAGAACGGCCAGATCAGATCGCCGCGCTCATCCGCGAGGCGCTCGAGCACATCCCACCCGAGCGGCTGATCATCTCGTCGGACTGCGGTATGGGCCGCGAGGGGATGGGCCGACGCCACGCGACCTACAAGATGGTCGCCATGGTGCTGGGCACGAACATCGTGCGCAAGGAAATAGGCCTGCCCGAAGCGGCATGCCTTGGTGCCGATCAGCGCTACTCGCTTACGCGGACCGCGTAGGGTTCAACGCCCCGGCAGGAATGCCGGCCCCACTGCTCGGACCTTGCGTTTGCTAGGATCGTCGTCGGCGCTGTCGGCTGCGGGCGTCCTCGGCGCGGCTGCACCCGCACCCGCGGTTGCAGCGGGCGCGCTCGGCTTCGCGGTTGCGCTTGCGTCCCTCGCCGCGGGTGGTTGCCGCGCCGGGCCGGGATCCAGGACAACCGGTTTCCCCTGAGCGTCGAATCGCGGCTGCGATAATTGTCTCGCCCGCTCCTCCGTGACGACGATATCGCCGCGCTCCAGAATCTGATCGTCAGCGCCGCGCAAGGCCTCGGCCCAGGACTGGCCGGGCGCTCTGCAGCTGCAGGCCGCATTGTACGTCTTGCGATAGCTGAACGCGGTCGGCAGCTCCGTGTACAGCTTGCCGGTTGTCGAGATTGCGCGGGAGACATCCTCACCGGGGTTGCGATGGCTGAAAAGCGCGACCTCCGTCGCGGGACACAGCCGGTGGCAGAGCGCTTCATCCTCGGCGAACTTGCCCGGTACGGTCGAGTACGAGATCGGGAAATAGTAGCCGTCGCAGGTGCGCACACAGAGCGTGCGATAGGTTCCGGAGAGCGGGACGCCCATGGGTGACATGGGGGAGGATGGGACCGGATTGATCCCGAACAAGGTCTCGAAGAACCCGCCGGGGCTGGCATTGGCAAACTGCCGGTATTGCGGACCGCAATCGTTCTGAGCGAGCGACACCAGGACGCCGCGGCGCTGACCCTCGCGCTCGCCGCTGTTGCCCTGGAGCCGCTGAATCTCGGTCTGGTAGTAATTGATGTTAGAGCGAATCTGCTGAATTTGATTGTTCAGGGGCCCGCATTGCGGCGACTGGCCGCTGAACAGAGCGAAAAACCCGGCTCCTTGACAGCCGAGCCGCTGAGACTGCTGCCCGAGGCGGTCGAGCTCAGCCTGCTGCTTTGTGGCCGAATCCTCGTCCCGCTTGATCTGTTCGGCCGCAGCGGGATCCACGGTCCCGCGGTCGATCGCGGCCAGCTGCGCCTCCAAGCGCAGGCAGACGGGATTGCGCGCCACGGGAGATGGCGCTGCAGGCGCTCCTGCGGCCGGCGGCGAGGCAGGTGCTGTTGCGGCCGGGGGGCCCGTGGGCGCAGGAAATCCGATCTGGGCTGCAGCCGGTGAGGCGCACAGAACAGCAAGGGAAACGGCCAAGGGCAATCCAAGCCCGCTTCCGCGCAGCTCCGTTGCGATCACAGTCCAAGGCATCGGGAGAAGCCCCCTTCACCACCCAGCTCCCCGAGGAAGCGCCGGGATGGTGACCAAAGTGTGGACTTCGGGCCGACCTGAGCTGCGGTTTTGCGCCGTACGGACAGGTTCAAAACCCGCCGCTAAACCCCAGGGGTCTAAACCGAATCCTTTTGCCTGGGGCGCAATCACTCCGCGTCGGGCTGGTTCTCCGGCCGGGCTTGCACGAAGGCCGGTAGCGCATTGCAGGCTGCCTCGGCCGCGACAATCTTGGGGAAGCGATCCAGCGGCACGTTGAAACGCCGGGCATTGTAAACCTGCGGCACCAGGCAGATGTCGGCAAGGGTGACGTCTTTCCCGCAGGCATAAGGATCGGCGCTGATCAAGCTCTCGAGTGGTTCAAAACCCTCGACAACCCAGTGCTGATACCAGGTGTCGATCTCGGCCTGTGTGTGGCCCAGTACACCCTTGAGATAGCGCAGCGGTCCCACATTGTTGAGGGGATGAATATCGCAGGCAATCAGCTGTGCCACAGATCGTACCCTGGTGCGCGCGATGAGATCGTCGGGCAACAGAGGCGGCTGCGGATGCGCCTCGTCGAGGTAATCGATAATCGCAAGCGATTGAATGAGAACATCACCTTGATCGAGCTTGAGCGCTGGGACGCGCATCTGGGGATTGATGGCGCGGTATTCCGGCTTGCGGTTCAGCCCACCCTGCTTCTGCAAGTGGACCGAGATCATCTCGGCCTTGAGGCCCTTGAGGTTAAGGGCAATCCGGACGCGGTAGGCGGCAGAGGAGCGAAAATAGCCGTATAGCGTCACGCAAACCTCCTCGCAGCTCATTTGCCGCGGTTGTTGTTGCCGTCGGGATTCAGGCGCTGCTGCAGCGAGTGCTCCGCGATCAACTCCGCCGAGCGGCGGGTCAGCGCCTGGACCGCGCGGTCGAATGCGGGACGGTCGGCGGGTTCGACTACTTCGGCCAGACGGTCCATGAAGGCGAGGGCGCTGGGCGCAAGCTCCTGGTAGATCAGTCGCCCTGCCGGGGTGAGGGTCAGGAACGCTTCCCGCAGGTCGGCGCGGTTTACCCGCCGCGTCAGGAGTTTGCGCGCCTCGAGCTGTCCCACCGCCCGCGAGACCTTGGTTTTGTGCATGTGGGTTCGCGTGCCAATGGCCTTGGCTGTCATCACCTCGCTTTCGCCCAGCGTGACGAGGACACGCCATTCGGGGATACCGAGGTGATAGCGGCCGTACACGCGGGTAAGGGCCTCCGATACCTGGCTGGACAACACGTTCAGTCGGTGCGGCAGGAAATCTTCGAGCTTCAGCACCGCATCACGTCCGCCCGGGGAAGGCGCCGAGCGCTGCTGTGTGGTGGGGTAAAACGGACTTGACCATCATTGCGCGCCGGATGCCCAGCTCGAGAATGGCACTGAGATTGACCGAAGAAAGAATATGGCGCAACCGGCCGGTCACCGGCTGGCGCTCGCCTGGAAGCCTGGAGGAGGGGCGGGCGCCGATCTCTCAGGCGCGCCGGTACAAGCGTGACCGCCCTACCGCAGGCACTCGATTGCTACGAATTCGTCGCGGGCAGAGGTGCCGTTGGTCGCGGGAACCGCGCCTGTGATCTCGTCCCGATCTACTTTACGGAACGAGGCTGCCCGCATGAAGTCCCGGGACTGGCAGTAGGCGGTGGCGACAGGAATGCCGCATCGGGCTCCGGTTGCCAGGCAACGGTCCACCCCATAGGCGTCCGCGTTGTTGGCAATGATGAAGATGCGTTTCTCGGCTTGCGCGCCGGTGCTGAACACAATGACCGCAAGACAAAGCGCGCCGAATACGGTCCGCATCGTTCAACCCCCCGATGACCCCTAGGATCGCAACGCAACGCAGACAATGCGCGGTGAGAGCTTAACCCGCCACTAACCGCTCCGTGCCGCCGCCGGAGCATGGCTAACAGGGTGTTAGCGGGCCAATGGCGGATCTGCCTAGAGCACCAAGGACACACCCTTGATATTTCTGCGGCATCATGCATGGACCGCCCCGGCAGCCCGGCGGAGAGCGGAGCATTCGGCAAACCCGGCGATGGCAATGGAATTGAGGTTGTACGATACCTTGACGCGGCAGAAGCGGCGGTTCGAGCCGGTCGAGCCTTCGCGAGTGCGCCTCTACGTGTGCGGGCCGACGGTCTATGACTTCGCCCATATCGGCAATGCGCGGCCGGTTATCGTGTTCGACGTGCTTTTCCGATTGCTGCGCCATGTCTACGGCGCCGATCACGTCGTCTACGTGCGCAACATCACCGACGTCGATGACAAGATCAACGCGCGGGCGGCGGAAGAATATCCCGATCGTCCGCTGAACGAATCCATCCGTACGCTTACGGAGCGGACCGAGCGGCAGTTCCACGAGGACGTGGAGGCGCTGGGCTGTCTGCCTCCCGGCATCGAGCCCCGTGCAACCGAGCACATCGAGGCGATGAAAGCTCTGATCGAGCGTCTTGTCGGGTCGGGTCATGCCTACGTGGCTCAAGAGCATGCGTTGTTCAGTATTGCCTCGATGCCCGAATACGGCAGGCTTTCACGACGGTCGCTCGATGAGATGATCGCGGGGGCGCGCGTGGACGTCGCGCCGTTCAAACGCGACCCGATGGACTTCGTGCTATGGAAGCCGTCGCAACCCGGCGAGCCGGCGTGGCCATCGCCTGCAGGAATCGCTGCCCCTGGCCGTCCCGGCTGGCACATCGAGTGCTCGGCCATGAGCTGGAAGCATCTGGGCGAGGTGTTCGATATCCACGGCGGCGGTATCGATCTCATCTTTCCCCACCACGAGAACGAGATCGCGCAGACGCGCAGCGCCTTCCATTCGCCGGTCATGGCGAATTACTGGATGCACAACGGCTTTCTGCAGGTCGAAGGCGAGAAGATGTCGAAGAGCCTGGGGAATTTCTTCACCATCCGGCAGCTTCTCGCAGATTGGCCGGGCGAGGTGCTGCGCCTCAACATGCTGCGAACCCACTATCGCCAGCCCCTGGATTGGACGACGAAGGCACTGGTGGAAAGCAAGACGATTCTGGACGATTGGTACAGCGTCGTCGGTGACATATCCCCGTCTGACGTCGCGCTCGACGACCAGGTGATGCAGTCGCTTTGCGACGACTTGAATACTCCCAGCGTTTTGACCCGGCTGCATGCCCTGGTCAGTGAAATTCGAGCGTCTGCCGGGGGTCCGCAGCAATTGGAGCTCAGGCGCAAGCTCAAAGCTTCAGGTTCGTTGCTGGGTATTCTTCAACGAACCGCAACGGACTATATTGAACACGATCCGCTGCGAGTCGCGATCGACGAGATCAAGGTGCGAAATTTGATTGACGCGAGGACCACCGCTCGAAAGAGCAAGAGCTTCAAACAGGCGGATCTCATCCGGGACGAATTGACCAGCATGGGGATCGACATCGAAGATCACAGGGACGGTACGACCAGCTGGAAAATCAGGCGGAGGGCGTCATGATCGAGCGGCCGGATACGCCTTTTCCCCGGCATTGGCTCTATTACATCGCCTTGAAATATGCGCTGCTCGCGGCGGCGGTGGTCGTCGCGCTGTATGTTGCGTATCAGGTGCTGTGAACCCTTCAGCTGGCAAATGAGTCTCGAACGCCTCTACCTTTTCGATACGACCCTGCGCGACGGCGCGCAGACCAATGGCGTCGATTTCACCCTCAATGACAAGATCGCGATCGCGAAGATGCTGGACGACCTCGGGCTCGACTATGTCGAGGGCGGCTACCCCGGCGCCAATCCGATCGATACGGAGCTGTTTGCGCAAGACCGAGGAATGAGGGCGACTTTGACCGCCTTCGGAATGACGCGACGGCCCGGCCGCTCGACTTCGAACGATCCGGGTCTCGCTGCCTTGCTGCAGGCGAGAGCAGACGCGATCTGCTTCGTCGCCAAATCCTGGGACTACCACGTGCGTATCGCGCTCGAGACCACGCGGGAGGAGAACCTGACGGCCATTCGCGACAGCGTGCGCGCTGCAAAGAGCCGAGGCCGCGAAGTGCTGCTTGATTGCGAGCATTTCTTCGACGGCTACAATGCCAACCCGCAGTTTGCCTTGGCCTGCGCCAAGGCCGCGTACGAGGAAGGGGCGCGCTGGGTCGTGCTGTGCGACACAAATGGCGGCGCCCTCCCACACGAGGTGGAGAGGATCGTAGGCGAGGTAACCAAGGACATTCCCGGAGACCATCTCGGCATCCACGCGCATAACGACACCGAGCAGGCGGTGGCCAACTCGCTCGCGGCGGTGCGCGCCGGAGCGCGTCAGATTCAAGGGACGCTCAACGGATTGGGCGAGCGGTGCGGCAATGCAAATCTCGTCTCGATCATTCCGACGCTGGCGCTCAAGGCTGAGTACTCGCAGCGGCTCGAAATCGGTGTGACCGGCGCGCAGCTCAAGAGCTTGTCGCATGCGTCCCATGCTCTGGATGAGATGCTCAATCGGGCGCCGAACCGGCACGCACCTTATGTGGGCGAAAGCGCGTTCGCAACGAAAGCGGGCATTCACGCCTCTGCCATCATCAAAGATCCGGCGACGTACGAGCATGTGCCGCCTGAGACTGTCGGAAATCGGCGCAAGCTCCTGGTCTCCGATCAGGGAGGAAGGTCGAACCTGCAGGCGGAGCTTGACCGGATCGGCATCAGCATCGAAAAGGACGATGACAGGCTCACCCAGTTGCTCGACGAGGTGAAGCGTCGTGAGGCGATCGGCTACGCCTATGAGGCCGCCGATGCTTCGTTCGAGCTGCTGGCGCGCCGCATCCTCGGCAAGGTCCCGAACTATTTTGGGGTGGAAAAATTCGACGTCAATGTGGAGCAGCGCGACAATGCGGTTGGGGAGCGCGTGACGGTGTCGCTCGCCGTCGTCAAGGTCAATGTCGGCGAAGAGACCCTCATTTCGGCTGCGGAGGGCAACGGTCCGGTGAATGCGCTCGATCTGGCGCTGCGCAAGGACCTGGGAAAGTATCAGGTCTACATCGAGGGGCTCGAGCTCACCGACTACCGCGTACGCATCCTCAATACCGGCACCGAAGCGGTGACCCGGGTTCTGATCGAAAGCCAGGACGAGACCGGGGAGCGCTGGACCACGGTCGGGGTATCGGCCAACATCATCGATGCATCCTTCCAGGCATTGATGGATTCCATCGTCTATAAGCTCGTGCGCTCCGGCGCTCCCGCGTGAATATGCTGCGATGATCGACCATGTCTCCATCGGTGTCCGCGACCTCGAGCGGGCCGCCCGGTTCTACCAAGCTGTTCTGGCAACCATCGGGTACAGGAGGCTGCGGGAGCAGCCGCACACAGTCGGCTTTGGCAAGACATATCCGGAGCTCTGGATCAATCTACGGCGAAGCATGACGGCGCTCGATCGCGACAGCGGCTCGCACGTGGCAGTCCGCGCTCCTTCGGTCCAGGCGGTGGACGGGTTTCATGCGGCAGCGCTTGCCGCCGGCGGGGACTGCGAGGGCCCACCAGGCCCGCGGCCGGAATACAGCCCAGCGTATTACGCTGCGTTCATCCGCGATCCCGATGGTAACCGAATCGAGGTGGTGACATTTCGGAAAGCATAAGAGCAATCGTGGGCAATCGACCGTGCTACGGATACAGCAGTTGCGCGGGATTGTGCTGCAGCAATCGCTTGATCTCGTCAGCGGTAAAATCCTCTTCCAGCAGCAATTGACCGGTGATGCGGAGTGCCTCGACCATCGGAGGATTGTGCAGCTGTCCGCAATCGCTGGAAACGACCGCGCGTGCGAGCCCCACGTTGCGGATGGCGGCGGCGAAATCAGCGACAGAAACGCGCCACCAGCGCGGTAACAGCTCGCCAGCGGTGAAGTTGATCCACACGCCATGGTCGGCAAGCTCGCTTTGCTGAGCAAGACTCAGGCAGGAGAAAAACGGGTGATCGCACACAATGCGTTTGACCCCGGCTCGCTGTGCCGCGGGCACGATGGCGGTCATTTCCTTGAACGAGATATGTCCGAGATTGAGAATGATGTCGGCGTCCGCCACCATGCGAAAAACCTCGTGCAGGGCGGGAATCACCTCGCCGTCAGCAGCCAGCAGAAACAGCCGCGGCTTCTTGCGCGCAAAATCCGACAGGCCGCCCTTGATCGTAAGGCCGCGGCCATGCTGGCCGACAGAGCCGGTCACGAGCGCATGGTTGGTTGAATCGATGGTGGGTAGCCAGATCTGGCGTGCATCGTACTTGATCGCGGCCTCGACCGCGCTCGGGTTGATGCCGCCGACCTCCAAGTTGCAGGCGATGCTGCCGAATATGTCGATGCCGGGGACATGCTTTCGTGCCAGCAGCGCCATGGGGGCGGTCGGAAAATTGTGGGTCTTCAGACAGACCGCGCGCATTCCCGCCGCCTTGGCGTCCTGCGCGAGCTCGAAAGGGTCCTGAATTCTCGGATAAAGATCAGGCCCGTGATGAATGTGGATATCGACGGCCCCCTGCAGCAGCTCGAGATCGAGGCGCGTTGTCATCTCAGGGACTACATCCGCTCGGCCACGACAGGCGCCATTTCCTTCTCGGCCTCCGAGACTGAGCGCGCCTCCTGCAAGAGCGTCGGCAGGATGTCCTCCACCCGTTCGGCCACGAGCAAACGCACGGACAGGTCCGATCGGATGAACTCCAGCCGTCGCATGTGATCGATGAGCGTGCGCAAGGGATCCCAGAAGCCCTCGCTATTGAGGATGAGTATGGGTTTGCGATGCCGGCCAAGCTGTGCCCAGGTGAGTTGCTCGACCAGCTCCTCGAGCGTCCCAATCCCTCCCGGCAGTGCCACGAAGGCGTCCGCCCGCTCGAACATGACGCGTTTGCGCTCGTGCATGTCGCGGGTAACAATGCGTTCCTGTACGCGCAGCAGCATGTGCTCGCGGTTGACCAGGAACTCCGGGATCACGCCCGTTACGCGTCCCCCACTGTCGAGGACGGCTTCGGCCAGCGCCCCCATCAGGCCCACCGATCCCCCGCCATAAACCAGCCCGATATCGTTCCTGGCCAGGAGACGGCCGAAGCTTGCGGCAGCGTCCATGAAGGCCCGAATATTGCCCGGACCGGAAGCACAATAGACGCAAATGGACTGGATCGCGCTCATGAGCAGGACATGTGACCTCGCTGGAAGGGGCAGTCAAGCGGATTGACCGGGTCTGCCCGAGGGGTGCTTGTCGGTCCCGAAATCTCTATATGAGAACGGTTCGACGGTCTGCGCTGCGGCCCGTCAAGGGCGCGGGCTTTCCACCACATGACCGAGTTCCATCTGCGATCGACTGCGGCGTTGAAGCGTGAAGTCTTCGCCGAAGGCGGCTCGCTGCTCACCATCATGCGCGGGTTGTGGCCCTACATCTGGCCCTGCAACCGCCGCGACCTGAAGCTGCGGGTTGGCGCCGCGATGGTGCTTCTTCTGGCGGCGAAGCTCACCACCATCGCAGTCCCATTCACCTTCAAATGGACAACCGACGCCCTGACCGGCGAGGGAAGCGCGCCTGTCGCACGGTCCTCCTGGATAACCTGGGCGCTCGCGGCCCCGATTCTCATGACGCTTGCCTACGGCGGCATGCGCATCCTCATGGCGCTGCTGACGCAGCTTCGCGACGGCATCTTTGCCAAGGTGGCGATGAACGCCGTGCGCCGTCTGGCGTACCGCACCTTTGAGCATATGCACGAGCTCTCGCTGCGCTTCCATCTCGAGCGCAAGACCGGGGGATTAACTCGCGTTCTCGAGCGCGGGCGTAACGCCATCGAGACGATCGTGCGCATGGTGATCATGCAGCTGGTGCCGACGATAATCGAGCTGGCGCTTGTGACCGCGGTCCTGCTCTATCAGTTCGATTGGCGATATGTCGTGGTCATTCTCGCAACCGTCGCCTGTTATATGACATACACGTTCTACGCCACTGAGTGGCGTATTGGGATACGCCGGCGGATGAACGACAGCGACACTGATGCCAACGTCAAAGCCATCGATTCGCTGCTAAATTACGAGACGGTGAAATACTTCGTTGCCGAGGAGCGCGAGGCGAAGCGCTATGACCGCTCCATAGCTCGCTACGAGGACGCGAGCGTCAAAGCCTATGTCTCTCTTGCCGTGCTCAATGCGGGTCAGGCGACGATCTTCACCCTGGGGCTCGCCGCCGTGATGGTGATGTGCGCCCGGGGCATCCAGCAGGGCGTCAACACGGTAGGCGATCTCGTCATGATCAATACCATGATGATTCAGCTTTACCAGCCGCTGAATTTCATGGGGATGGTCTACCGGGAGATCAAACAGGCGGTCATCGATATCGAGATGATGTTTGCGATTCTTGGGCGGGAGCCTGAGATCAGGGACAGACCGGGCGCAAAGCAGCTCGAGGTGATGCATGGAGCAATCCGCTTCGAGAATGTCCGGTTCGCCTACGAGCCGGATCGACAAATCCTCAAAGGCCTGAGCTTTGAGGTGCCGGCCGGCCGCACGGTTGCGGTGGTCGGGCCTTCCGGCGCCGGCAAGTCCACCATCTCGCGGCTCCTGTTCCGGTTTTATGAGGTCACCGGCGGCCGCATTTCCATCGATGGACAGGACATTCGCGATGTGACCCAGCGATCGCTGCGTTCGGCGATCGGCATGGTTCCGCAGGACACGGTGCTGTTCAATGACACCATCCGTTACAACATCCGCTACGGACGCTGGGATGCGAGCAACGCCGAGGTCGAGCAGGCGGCGCGGCTGGCGCAGATCGACGATTTCATCCGCATGTCGCCCAAGGGTTACGAAACCGAGGTGGGCGAAAGGGGCTTGAAGCTCTCCGGCGGAGAGAAGCAGCGGGTGGCCATAGCCCGTACCATTCTCAAAAGCCCCCCGATTCTGCTGCTCGACGAGGCAACATCCGCACTCGACAGCCACACCGAGAAGGAGATTCAGGACGCGCTGCAGCGCGTGTCGCGAAACCGAACGACCCTGGTCATCGCCCACCGCCTTTCCACCATAGTGGGCGCAGACGAGATCATCGTGCTCGATCGAGGGGTCATCGTCGAGCGCGGCTCGCACCACTTCCTCCTGGCAACGGGTGGCCTCTATGCCAGCATGTGGAATCGCCAGCGCGAGGCTGAGGCGGCCCGGGAAAAACTTGCGCTGGTGGATGACGAGCCGGCCGCCCCGAACCGCGATCCGCCTGCCGTCGAGGAGCTCATGCCCGACCTTCCCGTCGAACGCGCCGACGCGGCAGAGTGACAATGTCGGTCCTTGTCTCGATACGTGCCCAGCTGGCCCCGGTCCACCGCGAGGGTTTGCCGTTCATTGCCGCTTTCGGCTTGGCAGCTCTTGTTCTTCTGTGGCTGTGGTCACCCCTCGGCTGGCTCGGCGTCCTCGCGACGCTCTGGTGCGCCTATTTCTTCCGCGATCCGCAGCGGGTCACGCCGATCCGGGAGGGGATCATTGTTGCGCCTGCCGATGGGCGCGTCAGCAGGGTTGCCAATGTGGTGCCGCCGGAGGAGCTCGCGCTCGGCACGCAGGCGCTGCCACGGATTTCGATCTTCATGAGCGTGTTCGACTGCCACGTCAATCGAAGCCCGTTTGCAGGCAGGATCGAGCGCATCGTCTACCATCATGGGGCGTTCGTCAGCGCCGACCTCGACAAAGCAAGCGAGAGCAACGAGCGCAACTCCCTCGTCATTGCCGGCGGCAAGACGCGGATCGCTGTAGTGCAGATCGCCGGCCTGATTGCACGGCGGATCGTCTGCTTCGTACGCGAGGGAACGATGCTGCAAGCGGGCGAGCGCATCGGAATGATTCGCTTTGGGTCGCGGGTCGATGTGTATCTTCCCTACGGCGTGCGAGCGCTGGTTGCAGAAGGCCAGACGGCGGTTGCCGGCGAAACCATCCTCGCCGACTTGAATGCGGGCGACCCCCAACGCACATTCCGCGTGGCCTGAAGCCGCCACATCGTGTGGGCGTGCCCAGCTTGTAGCGTAACCCGCCGTTGCATTATTCCGCCGTACCCGCCCACATCATAACTGGCGAGCACAGGGCGGCCGGGCTATATATTCGGCATGCCGTTTTCGCCGTTTGAGGTCGACGACCGAGCAGCCAAACTTCGCCGTTTCCGGCTCATCCCGGTACGCACGCTGCTGCCCAATCTGATTACCTTGCTCGCGCTGTGCGCGGGCCTTACCGCAATCCGTCTCGCCGTTGAGGAAAAACTCGAATGGGCAGTAGCGGCCATCGTGTTCGCCGCGCTGCTCGATGGGATCGATGGGCGCATCGCTCGCCTGCTCAAGGGGACCTCGCGCTTCGGGGCCGAGCTCGACAGCCTTGCCGATTTTGTCAATTTCGGAGTTGCCCCGGCACTCATCGTGTATCTTTGGGATTTGCATGAGCTCAAGTCCGCCGGCTGGATTGCGGCCATGGTGTTTGCGATCTGCACGGGTCTGAGACTTGCCCGCTTCAACGTCATGATCGATGACCCGAACAAGCCTGCTTGGGCCGCCAATTTCTTTACGGGAATCCCGGCGCCAGCGGGCGCGATCACGGTTCTGCTGCCGATCTACACCTATTTCCTGGGAATGCCGCGCTTTGCGTTCGTGGCACCCGTAACCTTGATTTACACTCTCGCCATTGCGTTCCTCATGGTGTCGCGGTTGCCGGTGTTCTCCGGCAAGCGCGTCGGCAAGCGGATTGCTCCGGACATGGTACTGCCGGTGTTTGTGGCCGTAGTCCTCTTCTTTGCGCTGTTGGTCGCCTATCCCTGGGAGGTGCTGACGCTGGGTACGGTTGCGTATCTTGGGGGATTGCCATTCGGTTGGCTCGCGTACCGAGACAATCAGCGGAGGGATGCAGCAACCGCTTTGCAAGGTTCAGCAAGTGGCCCCCATACCGGGAAGGAGAGCGGGTTGTCGCCGCTTTCGCCTGGTCATCGCGAGCATCGCCCCAGCTCAGACAGACCGGCGCGCCTGAACTGAGCGGTTACGCTCGTCGTCTATCGACCCGCCAGCGGATGTCCCGGCATGAGGTCATAGGGGTGCTTCCATCCCGGTAGCGCCTTGATGCGCTGCAGCCAACCGGCGATGTTGGAGTGCTGCGCAGCGATGTCAAACCCGAATTCGTCCGCCGGGTAATAGAGGTAGGCGACGAGGGACAGATCGGCAATCGTCGGCTGCGCGCCGAGAACGAAAGGTCTGGTCGAGAGCCGCTTGTCGAGAATGGCGATGCTGTTCTCGAGGCGGCCCTTGAGGAAGGCGAGGACCGCCGGGTCGCCAGCCGGCTTGGCCAACGTGCGCAGGAAGCGGTACGGGCCGAGGTAGCCCGTTAGCTTCTGGTTGTCGAACAGGATCCAGCGCAGCGCCTCGAGCCGCTCCTGCTCGTCTGCCGGCCGGTATCCGCCCGAGTGGTCGGCGAGATAGGTGAGGATCACGCCGGACTGGCTCAGCCTTCTCGCCCCGTGAACCAGCACCGGGACTTCGCCCATCTCGTTGACGCGGGTGCGATACTCGGCCGTGCGCTGTTCGGCTTTGCCGAAGAAATCAACCCAGATGGGCTCCCAGTCAGCCCCGATCAGGTTGAGCATCAATGCAGCGCGGTAGGCGTTCCCGGATTGGGCAAAACAATATAGCTGGTACTCAGCCATGGGGTCTCCGCCGGATTCCAAGGAGTTGCGCGACAGCGGCAGCTATGCCTCAATTCGGACACGAGTGTCACCACAAACTTCGGTTGAGTGCGGCAGTCTGTCTGGCTTTGGGGTCCCCGTCGTGACGGTTCGCGTAGTTGTCAGCCGACTTGCCGCTGTGCTGTCGGCTGCGCTGTTGTCGATTCTGCTGGCGATTTCTGCGCCGGCAGTCCTGGCGCAAACGGAAAAGAGCCCGCACGAGCTCCGCACTGCAGATGATGACTTTTCCCGGCAGTTGAGCGAGCTCAAACGCACGTTTGCCGATCTGAGCAAAAAATTTGAAGATAGCGCGCATACGATAGATCAACTCAAAGATGCAGAAGCCGCGCGCAAGGAGATCGAGGAGCTCAGAGGCGAGATCGGCAAGCTGCTCGACGCGGTAGCGGACAATGGGACTGTCTGGAGTCTGGGCAGCAAGGCTCTCAGTCACGCCGACGAAAAGCTCAAGGCGCTCGATCTGGAAACGCGCTACAAACAGGAGGATAGGCAATTCCTGATCGATCGCTGGCGCGAATTGAGGGAAGCGACCGAAGCGGCCATCACGGAGCTGGAGGGTGCGCGCAAGGAATTCGCCGAGCTGCTGCGCAAGTTGCAAACGAGCGAGGATTTCATCGACGAGTTGCTGCAGCTCCGTGAGCAGCAGAGAGCGCTCGACGTGATTCATACGCTCACGGACGGGATAAGGGACGCGTCGGAGAAGCTCAAAAGGCTGCTGGGGACCATCAAGACGCCCGGGGCTTGACGTGCGCTTTCCCCGCACCGGCCCGGCCTGCGCGCTGGTTGCGCTGGGGCTCGTCGCCTGCAGCTTGGAGAGCGGCACTGGCTATATCGAGATCAAGGCGATTCCGCCGTCTCCGTTGGTCCCGCTCTACCTCGACTCGGTCAAGCTCGACCCGATCAGGAACGGCGATGCCTTGCTGCGCCACAAGGTCGGACTGAGCAAGCTCCAAGCCGAAGGGGAGGGCGGCTACCTTGCACTGCTTTGCAGCATCGACGTGAAAAAGAATCGCATAACCACAGTCACGATATCGGCCATGAGCCGGACCCCCCGCTGCCAATGTGCTCGTACCGGCGGCACCGATGGTACCGGGACCCGCACCTGCATCGGTTAGCTCACTTCATGGTGGGTATGACGAACTCGGCCCCTTCCTTGGTACCGGAGGGCCAGCGTGCCGTGACCGTCTTCGTCTTGGTGTAGAAGCGGACCGCATCAGGGCCATGCTGATTGAGATCGCCAAATCCCGATCGCTTCCACCCGCCGAAGGTGTAGTACGACAGCGGTACGGGGATTGCAAAGTTGACACCGACCATGCCGACGTTGACCCGTGTGGTGAAATCGCGAGCCGTGTCGCCGTCGCGGGTGAAGATGGCAACGCCGTTGCCGTATTCGTGCTCCGAGGGAAGCCGCAGCGCCTCCTCATAATCCTTGGCGCGCACGACTGATAGGACCGGCCCAAAGATTTCTTCCTTGTAGATGCGCATGTCGGGCCCGACCTCGTCGAACAGGCAGCCTCCCATGAAGAACCCGTTCTCGTACCCTTGAAGCCTGAAATTGCGACCGTCGACGCGGAGCTTGGCACCTTCCCTGATTCCGAGGTCGACGTAGCTCTTCACCTTTTCCAGCTGGGCCTTTGTGACCATGGGTCCATAGTCCGCCTGGACATCGCTGGAAGGCCCCACTTTGAGGCTCTCCACTCGAGGAATGAGACGTTCGACGAGGGCGTCGGCGGTCTTCCTGCCGACCGGGACAGCGACCGAAACTGCCATGCAGCGCTCGCCGGCAGAACCGTATCCTGCGCCCATGAGCGCATCCACCGCCTGGTCCATATCGGCGTCCGGCATGACCACCATGTGATTCTTGGCCCCACCGAAGCACTGAACGCGCTTTCCGTGCGCGCAGCCCGTCGTATAGATGTATTCCGCAACGGCCGATGACCCCACGAATCCTATGGCCTTGATATGATGGTCCGTAAGCAGGGCATCGACTGCCTCCTTGTCGCCATTGATCACATTGAGCACTCCCGCGGGCAGACCCGCCTCGATCAGGAGCTCGGCCAGCCGCATGGGAACCGACGGGTCGCGTTCGGACGGTTTCAGGACGAATGCGTTGCCGCAGGCGAGAGCCGGCGCAAATTTCCACATCGGGATCATTGCAGGAAAATTGAAGGGCGTAATGCCGGCGACCACCCCGAGCGGCTGGCGCATGGAGAACAGATCGATTCCCGGGCCGGCGTTGTCGCTGAATTCGCCCTTCAGCAAATGTGGTATTCCGCACGCAAACTCGACAACTTCGAGACCGCGCTGAATGTCACCTCTGGAGTCTGCGATAGTCTTGCCGTGTTCCGAGGAAAGAAGTTGAGCGAGGCTGTCGAACTCTCGCTGCACCAGCTCCAGAAACTTGAAAAGAACGCGGGCGCGCCGCTGCGGGTTGGTTGCAGCCCATGCCGGTTGAGCAGCTTCGGCAGTTGCAGCCGCTTGCTCTACTTCTGCTTTGCTTGCAAAAGCGACTTGGGCCTGAACCTCGCCGGTATTGGGATTGAAGACATCACCGGCGCGGCCGGATGTCCCTGCGACGGCCTTGCCGCCGATGAAATGGCCGATCTGACGCATGGTTTCCTCCGAGTGCGGCGCTCCGTTCGTCGAGCGGCCGCTTTTCCGGCTTTGAGATAGCGCAGCTCCCGCCCCGGCGTCCATCAGCCGGTGCGCGCTGGACCCATCAGCTCGGCCGTTACCGCGCCCGCGCCAGGCGCTCCGAGCTAGACGCTGCCTCCACTCGCCTCCCAGGTGCGAAATGCGGCATCACATGCGCTGAGAACAGGCGCATGGATCGTTGTGCATCTGCAACGTTCAGTGTTCCGAAATTTATCTGCAGCGAAGCGTGCTCGAATAGGCCAAAATTTGTGATGACGCGTTGGATAATGGCCGTCACCTCGTCCGGTGTGCCCACCCAGGCACCCCCAGATTCGATCTGGCCATCAAGCGTGAACCCTGCGAGCTTGCGCATGGACTCATCGTAGCCACGGTAGTCTTTGGACATTGTTCCTCGAACCCAGTCGCGTACGCCTTCATTCAAAGCGTGGAAATATTCCTCGAAAGGCCTTCGCGCGATCTCGCGCGCGAGGCGGCCATCCTCATGGCAGAACATGTGGAACGCAATCATCACCTCGCCGTCACCGGCATGTCCCGCATTTCGCCAGGCGTCGCGATACGCCTTTATCATCGGGCCGAGCGGACCGATCGGTATGGCCATCAGGGCGTAGCCCTTGTTTCCGGCGAATTCGAAGGACTCCGGGGTCTGCGTAGCAGCGATGTAGAACTTTGGTCGTGGTTTCTGCGTCGGCCGCGGCAGCGATGTGACGTCCGCAAACGAGTGAAATCGACCTTGATGGCTGGCGTTCTCGTGCGTCAGCAGCAGCTCGACCTGTTCGAGCCCCTCGCGAAACCGGGCGTGGGATTCGTCTGGTGAAATGCCAAAGCGGCGGAATTCATGCGGCAGGAATGCACGGGCAAATCCCACGTCGATCCGTCCGCCTGAGATGCCGTCCAGCATTGCAATTTCACCCGCCAGCTTGAGCGGATGATTGAACACCGGCAGCACCGCACCGGTGACGAGCCGCATCGTCTTGGTTCGCTGGGACACCGCCGCGAGAAACACGATGGGATTGGGGCTGTAGCCGCCGTAGCGCTCGAAATAATGCTCGACCGTGCGGGCGTGCGTGAAACCCAGCTCCTCCGCTTCTTCAGCAATCGAAAGCGAATCCGTAAAATAATCGCTCGCGGTTTTAACGGTGTGATCGACGGCTGGAAAAAACTGCACCCCGAATTCCATCTTGCGCCGCGCTCCCGATAATCCGTGACTACGAGGATGCAGCCCACTATATGCGCGCATACCTGATCGTCAATTCAAGCATCCGCATCTATCAGGCCACGCGGTTCGTGCGCCTGCGCTGCTTTGCCCTGTCCAGGAACTTGCTCGACTACGGCATGTTGCTAGCCTGGGCCCGGTGATATAAGGCGGCCCCTTCGTTTTTCGGGACGCCATGCCGACCACAGCTGTTGCTCCACAGGTTAGTCCCCTCAGGCCGGCCAAGGCGCACCCCCGCAGCAGCTTCTGGGCGCTCACCTTGGGCAGCATCGGGGTCGTATACGGCGATATTGGAACAAGCCCGCTCTATGCGTTGCGCGAAGCGGTCGTTGCCGCGATGGGAAACGGGACGAGCATGGCACGGCCGGCAGTTCTGGGCGTGCTGTCGCTCATTCTCTGGGCGTTGATCATCGTCGTGACCTTGAAATACGTGATCATTCTGCTGCGCGCCGACAACCGCGGCGAAGGCGGCACGTTGGCGCTCATGGCACTGGCCCAGGGCGCGCTCAGCAGACGCGCCGGCGTCATGGCGCTCTGCGGCATCGTCAGCGCGGCGCTGTTCTATGGGGACTCCATGATAACCCCGGCGCTATCCGTACTGTCGGCCATCGAAGGCCTTAAGATTGCGACGCCCGCCTTCGATCGCTACATCGTCCCGCTCACGGTCCTGATTCTGGTCGTTCTTTTTGCTGTGCAATCAACCGGCACCGCCAAGGTTGCCGCCTTCTTCGGCCCCATCACTTCCCTCTGGTTCCTAAGCATCGCTCTGCCCGGGCTGCTGGCCGTTCTCGCAGATCCCGAGGTTCTCCTGGCGTTCAATCCGGCCTACGGCGTTCGTTTCCTGGCCGGACACGGAATAATAGGGCTGTTCACCTTGGGAGCGGTATTCCTGGCCGTCACCGGCGCGGAGGCGCTCTACGCCGATCTCGGCCATTTCGGGCGGACGCCCATCCAGACCGCATGGGTCGGACTTGTCCTACCGTCGCTCGCCCTGAACTATCTTGGTCAGGGCGCACTGGTGCTGGCAAATCCGCGAGCGATTGAAAACCCGTTCTTCCTGCTCTATCCAGACTGGGCGCTGTTGCCGATGGTTGTGCTTGCTACCGTGGCAACTGTGATCGCGAGCCAAGCCGTCATCACCGGCGCCTACTCTATCACTCAGCAGGCGATCCAGCTCGGACTGCTGCCGCGGCTTGAAATCCGTCACACGTCGGAAGCGCAGTATGGCCAAATCTACATGCCGCGCGTGAACTGGTTTCTATTCATCGGTGTTCTTCTCCTGGTCGCTTTGTTCCGCTCCTCGAGCGCGCTGGCTTCCGCCTACGGCATCGCCGTCACTGGGACGATGGTGGTCACCGGAGTGATGGCATTGGTCGTAGTCTGGAAGGTGTGGAACTGGTCGTGGATGGCTGCGGCCGCTTTGATGCTGCCCTTCCTCTTCATCGACCTTACGTTTCTCGGTGCGAATCTGCTCAAGGTGATCGAGGGCGGATGGGTTCCGCTCGCGTTTGGTGGCCTTGTCATGACGGTGATGTACACTTGGCGCCGCGGTACCCGCCTTCTTTTCGAGAAGACGCGAAAGCAAGAGATCCCGCTCAACGATCTTGTCCGCATGCTGGAAAAGAAACCGCCCATCCGTGTGCCGGGAACAGCTGTCTTCCTCACCAGTACGCCGGCAAGCGCCCCCACAGCTCTCATGCACAGTCTGAAGCACTACAAGGTCTTGCACGAGCATAATGTCATCCTGACAATCGAAACCGAGCAGGCGCCCAAGGTAGAAACGGCGGAGCGGGTCGCGATCGAGCGCGTAGGCCAGACTTTCACGCGGGTGCTTCTGCGCTTCGGCTTCATGGAAATGCCAAATGTGCCGAGAGCGCTCGCGATAGCACGCAAGCTGGGTTGGACCTTCGACATCATGTCGACATCGTTCTTTCTTTCGCGGCGCGCGCTAAAACCGGCGGCGCGCTCCGGCATGCCGCGCTGGCAGGATCACCTGTTCATCATGCTGGCGCGAATGGCCAATGACGCAACCGATTATTTCCAGATCCCGACCGAGCGAGTGGTCGAAGTTGGAACGCAGGTGACGATTTGAGGGCGCTCGGTAGAGCGGGCAATTCTCTCGGCATGTTGGAACCGTGCGCTCCTGCTTCGACCGATCCCGGTTGCAGCCGTTGAGACGTCAGCCCATGTGGAGCCGAGTCCCCCGCGCAGGTCTGCGTCTGCCAGGCTCCCCGGACATTATTTGTCCGGTGCGGTGCTGATTGCGCAATATCGGAAGGAGCAACTTTAATGGCAGCTGGAATGGGAAGAGAAAGCGTACGCGACCTTGGGCCGGAGGAAGTCGCCCGCGGAATTGCCGAGGGCAAGGTTCTCCTCATCGATGTTCGCGAGCCGAACGAGACCGAGCTCGAGCGCTATCCGGAAGCCTTCTATTTACCGATGTCGGTGTTTGAGGCGGCTGCAATTCCCGATCCGCAAGGCCGTCAGGTCGTGTTTGCGTGCCGCTCCGGCAATCGCTCGGTCACGGCCTCACTGATGGCCCAGGCAGCGGGGCTTCCTTACGATGCTCACCTCGCCGGCGGCATAAAGGCCTGGAAGGCCATCGGTCTGCCCACAGAGAGCTGACTGTCCCTGCGCCATGGACGCCTCCGGACGCTTTGTGTCGAAGCGCCAGCCGCTGCACTGCACTGTTTTTGCCGCCTTGCTGGCAATCATCACCGCGCATGCTGCTCCGGCTGGTGCTGCATCGGAGCGGATTGTGAATGTGTACAACTGGTCCGACTACATCGCACCGCGAATAATCGAGGAGTTCACCAAAAAAACCGGCATCAAGGTGCGCTACGACACCTTCGATTCCAACGACACTCTCGAGGCGAAGCTTCTGGCCGGACGGTCGGGTTACGATGTTGTCGTGCCCACCGCGTATTTTCTCGAGCGGCAGATCAAAGCGGGAGTTTTTCAGAAGCTCGACAAGCGAAAGCTGCCGAACCTTGCAAACATGTGGCCGGTCATTGCGCAGCGCTTGGCACAGTACGATCCCGGAAACGAGTATGCGGTCAATTACATGTGGGGAACTACGGGCATCGGTTTCAACTCCACCAAGCTGCGCGAGGTGACCGGAGGAGCCGGTGAAATCGACAGCTGGGCCACAGTGTTCAAGCCCGAGAGTCTTGCGTCGTTCCGACATTGCGGTGTCGAGATGCTCGATGCGTCCGACGACATCTTCTCGGCGGCGCTGCACTATCTCGGCCTCGATCCTAACTCCTCAAGACAAGTCGATCTGGAAAGAGCCGCGGAGCTTATAAAGATGATACGGCCGTTTGTGCGCAAGTTTCATTCCTCAGACTACATCAATGCACTTGCAACGGGCGAGGTCTGCCTGGCCGTTGGATTTTCCGGTGACATCAAGCAGGCACAAAAACGCGCGGCCGAGGCCAAGAATGGCATAGATGTTGGCTATGCGATCCCCAAGGAGGGAGCGCAGCTGTGGTTTGACAATCTCGCAATACCCCGCGACGCGGCAAACGTGGACGAGGCGCATGCCTTCATCAATTATCTGCAGAAGCCGGAGATAGCGGCCGCCAATTCCAATTTCGTGTCGTATGCGAACGGCAATCTTGCCAGCCAAAAATTCCTCGATCCGTCCATCTTCGAGGATAAAACCATATACCCCGATGATGCCCTTATGAGGCGTCTTTACGTGATCAATGCCCATGACCTGAAGACCGAACGGCTGATGAACCGTCTCTGGATCCGAATCAAGACCGGCAGCTAAGGCGCGCAGCCGCGAGGGACATCCGATGCAGCTCACCTGCCGGCCGACGCCCTAAAGCGCAAACAAGGGAATATGCAGCGCTTGGGCCGCGGCAAGCATTCGCTCGTCGTAAGTCGCTAACTCGACAGTCTGACCGTGTTGCCTGAGAAACTGGATGGAGGCGACGTGGAGAGCATCAAGGGCTCGCAATGGAGCTGGAAAGGGTTCCAACGCGCGCGCAAGGACCGCTGGAGCAAGTTCAATCAGGGCCAGATGAGCGATTAGCGCTCTAGCTTCCTCCCCATGCGACTGCCCGAGACCGCGGGCGTGAATCCGATTCCAGACCTCGTACTCGAGCAGACGGCTCGTAATCAGTTGTTCCTTCCACAAAGCCCGGGGTGGCGACTGATCCTCCGCCAGAAGATGGGCAAGAGCAACCGAGGTATCCACATAGATCATCGATCGTCTCGGTCGTGTTGCAACTCCTTCATGAGAGCCCGAAAAGTCATGATGGGCTTGCGCGGCGGCGGTGCACTGCCGACCAGTATGGGCGGGGCTACCCAGCCTTGGCGTACCGCCTCCGCGAGCATCGCATCTGCCAGGATGCCGCTTCGGTCGGCGCGCGGCGGCGTGAGCTCGGCCACGACCCGGTCACGGTCTGTCACCAAAATGGTCTCGCCGTTCGCAACAAGACGGACGTATTCGCTCAGCCGGTTCTTCAGCGCTTTCAGGCCGACAGCACGCATCGATTAAAGGTAGCTTCCAGAGGCTACTTTGTCAAAGGGACCAGCCTCGGCGACCTCTCGCGCATTGACCCGATCGTACTATCGCCACCGGCGGTGCACCCATAGCCACTGCTCCGGATGCTCGCGTACCCAGCCTTCGACCACCGAGGTGATCGCTTGCATCGTCCCTTGCACATCGATTCTGCCTTCGGCGTCGCGCCTTGGCTCTACGGGGTCCGATAGCTCGGCGCGAAAGCGATGACGGTCGGGCATACGGACCACGCGGGTGCCGTAAATGGGACAGTCGATATGGCGTGCGAGGCGGGCAATGAACGGGTTGGCCTTGCATGGCCGGCCGAAAAAGGTCACGTCGACGCCGTTGACGTAATGCTGATCAACGAGCATGGCCACGTGTCCTCCCTCCTCCAGAATGCGGGCCAGCTTGAGCGGGGCGTCGAGAGTGGTGGGCACAAGCGTTCCCATGCTGCCCTTCCGAACCTTTATGACAGCCTCGCTCACGGCAATGATGTTGGGCCGGCGGTAGAGGACCGTTGCGTCCAGGGCAAACTTGCTCGCGATGAGTGCCGGCAGCTCCCAGTTGGCGAGATGCGCAGCAAAGATCAATGCTGGCTTGCCATCCTGGCGCAAACGCTCGAAGCCTTCGGCGGTCGCAAGCGTGTAGGCGATATCGCCGGTTTCATGTCGGGGAGGGGCGCGGATTTGCAGCCGGTCGATGTGGGCAAATTCCGCGGCAACCCGCCCGAGATTGTCCCACACACCTCGCAGAATGCTTTCGATCTCGCCTGGCGATTTTTCCGGAAAAGCGGCGGCCAGATTGGCGCGACCGACGCGGTGCTCGTTGAGCCGCGGGCCAAGCATGCGCATGCATGCTGCGGCAAAATCCGCCATCGATCGCCGATCAATGGCGCGAATCGTCTGAAGCGCCCCGACCGCGAGCCAGCCCAGCACCCTGTCGATGGTGGCCTTGAGCTCTCGCCCAGCCGGCAGGACATTAAGGGAGATCATGCACGCGGGCTGCCGGGCGTCAAAAGCGGACGATGATCTTTCCGAACACCTGCCGGCTCTCCAGCCGGGCCAGTCCGCGATCGAATTCGGCAAGCGGCACCTCGGTGTCGATCACCGGCAAAAGCCCGCTGGCCATCTTGGCCAGACTCTCCCGAATATTGCGCAGTGAAGCACCGAAGGATCCAAAGATCCGGTATTGTTGCTGAAAGAGCTGCATGAGATTCAGGCTGGTGTATACCCCGGATGTCGCCCCGCAGGTGACCAAACGTCCGCCGCGCTTGAGGCAGAGTAGCGAGCCGTTGAACGTTTGCGCTCCCACATGCTCGAACACGACGTCTACGCCCTTCTTCCTGGTGAGCTTGCGAACGACGCCTTCAAACCGGTCGGTGCGATAATTGATGACATAGTCAGCACCGAGCGCTTTGGCCTTTTCAACTTTGATCTCATCCCCAACTGTTGTGACGACCGTACAACCGATCGCTTTGGCCATAAGGATGGCTGCGGTCCCGATTCCCGAGCCTCCCGCGTGCACGAGCACGATCTCGCCGGGTTCGAGCTTTGCATTGTCGAAGAACATGTGCTGCACGGTGGCAAAACCGATTGGCGCGCAAGCAGCATCGCGCAGGGAGACGCCTTCTGGAATGGGGACAACCAGGCGCGCGGGCATATTTACGAGATCGCGGGCAAAACCATCGATGTGAAATCCCATGATGCCGCCGACATTCTCGCAAAGATTGTCGCGTCCTGCCTTGCAGGCCTTGCAGACACCGCAGGTCAAGCCACCGTACATGACTACCGGATCGCCGGGATTGAAGCCCGTCTCCGAGGCTCCAGACTCGGCGATCTCGCCTGCCGCTTCGACGCCTACGACCACGGGCATCTTGCGCTTGGCAAAGGCCATTCCGCGATAGCCCCAAAGATCGAGGTGATTGAGCGCCACCGCCTTCACTCTGATCTGCACTTCCCCGCGTGCAGGCGGCGGCGGCGGCAGGTGATCGGTCAGCTCGAGCTTGCGGTCGGCAACCAGTGCAAGAGCCTGCATGGGTCAGGTCGGCTCGCCGCTGATCACCAATGAGACGTTCTGGCCCCCGAAGCCGAAGGAGTTGGAGAGCGCGTGATGGACTTTCGCATCGCGCGCCGCGTTCGGAACGACATCCAGCGGAATCGCAGGGTCGGGCACCCGGTAGTTTATGGTTGGGGGCAGCCGCTGGCGTTGCAATGTCAACAGCGTGAACACCGCTTCCACCGCCCCTGCCGCCGACAAGGTATGTCCGATCATGGATTTGTTGGACGAGACGGGAATCGACTGCGAGCGTGCTCCGAATACGGACGAGATGCCGACATATTCCATCTTGTCGTTCTCGGGCGTCCCGGTGCCGTGCGGATTGATGTAGTCGATGTCGTCCGGCGTGAGAGCGGCGTCCGCCAACGCATGGCGCATGCAGCCGATAATCGCCTTCCCGTCAGGGCTCGATCGCGTGCGATGAAACGAGTCCGCCATCTCGCCGCATCCGGCCAAGGCGCCCAGGATCTTTGCTCCGCGTGCCTTGGCCGCTTCGTAGGTCTCCAGGACGAGGGCAGCGGCGCCTTCCGCCATGACAAACCCGTCACGATTTTTCGAGAACGGCTTTGCCGCTTCCTCCGGCGGATCATTTGCCGTCGAGAGCGCCGAAAGCAGCGAGAAGCGGATGAGGCATTCCGGGTTCACCGAACCGTCAGTGCCGATGCACAACGCTGCTTCGGTCTCCCCGCGTCGGAGCGCCTCTAGCCCGAGTTGGATTGCGCTTGCTCCCGATGCGCACGCGGTTGATACGGAAATCGGCGAACCCTTTGTTCCGAAGCGATCAGTAAGGTGTTCGGCGACCGAGCCCAGAAGGCAGCGCTCGTGGATCGCGTGAAAACGCCCCGAAGCGCTGGCGCGCAGGAGGTCCGCATATCCTATCGTGTCGTTCGCTCCCGATGCCGCGGCTAATCTCTCCCGGTGCGGCCACTCCATTTCAACGGGGGCGACTGCAAGAAAGAGCGGGCCGGGAAAGTCACCTTTGCTGCCGATACCGGCTTCGGCAATCGCCTCTTCAGCGGCGATGCCCGCCATGCGCTCGCCGAGCTCGGTAGAGCAGAAAGGCTCTACCGGCACGAAGTCGACCGTCCCCGCCACCGTGGTCTTGAGGCCCTCGTTGGCGAACCTGGTGATCCGATGTATGCCTGATTGGCCTGCGACCAATCCGCTCCAATTATCCGACTTGCCGGTCCCCAGCGATGTAATCACGCCCATTCCGGTCACAACGACGGCGGGACGCCCGATCTTGCCCCGTGCCGATGCCATGCTCGCCCTGTCCCCTTCACCCGACCGCATCAAGCAATGCCATGCCCTCACCCCGCCAATGGCCGACGGAGGACACGGCGATCTGGCCGACCTCACCCTCGTAAGGCCGTTCGACACCTGAAGAATCCAGGGGTGGGAACAGCTTTTGATGGCCCAGGATGATTGTGGCGATTGCGATATTCATGGCGAATTGAGGCTCAAAGCCGTGCCCGATATAGCTGCCGGTTGCGCGCACCGGCAAGTCGGGCATGCTCGTCAACCAGGCGCGCTCTTCACGTGTCCCCGGCTCCGTACCGGTGGCTCCCGACACGATGGCGACCCGGCCCGCATCGCGAGCTGCACCGAGTTTTTCCCACATGCGTGCAAGCGACTGCGTGATTGCCGACGGCGGTCGGCGCGAGCGCTCGGAGAGCACCGCGAGGAGGCGCGCCAGCGGTCTTGCGCCGCGAGCTTGCGCGTGGGTCCGCGCTTCAAGCACCAGGAAAGCGCCGATCGAGCCAAGCACCATTCCAGGCGAGTCGGTGCGCTCCCAAACCGGCTTGAAGATGCCGCGTCGCAAAAATCCGCCGGCGTCGTAGAGCAACAGCAAATCCTCGCGTTGGCCGTTGTACGAGCCGCCGACAAGGGCGAGATCGCTTTGCCCGGCACCGATGCGGGCTGATGCAACACGCACAGACTCGACACCTGCCCCTTCCTCGCCCATGAAGCTGCGTGAGGAACCGGTGACGCCGTGCACGATTGAAATGTTGCCAGCCAGGAGATTGGAAAGCTGTGCCAGGAAAAGTGTCGGCCGCAGATCGCTCATCAGCTTCTCGTTGAGAAACGCGCCTGGGCTCGCCGCCTTCAATCTATTGCTCAGAACCGAGGTATCGACTGTGATGTCGCGCTCTCCGCCCGCGGCCGCAACGATCATGTCCATGCGGCCGAGCAGCTCGGCATTGCCCTTGACCCCCGCATCTTGCAGAGCGAGCCCCGCCGCGTAGGTCCCGATTCGCTGCCACGCCTCCATCTGACGTTGGTCGCCCTTCTTCGGAATCTGCCGCTCCAGCTCCAGCGGGGCGAGCGGATGGACCAGGTAGGGCGCAAACGTCTCGGCATCGACTTTGATGCGGCGGTCGGAAAATCCCTGCCAGTGCGCCTCGGGCCCCTCGCCCAAACACGACACAATTCCGATCCCGGTAATCCAGACTTCGCGCTCCGACTCAGCCATTGGCGAGTGCCCCAACCGGAAACTCGAGGATGGCGGCCATCTTCTCCATGTTGGTGCGAAATTCAGAGTTCGGAAATTCAGCGAGTCGAAACGTCATCTCTGCGTTGCAGGCGAGCTTGCCGCCGCAACGGATCTCCGCCTTCGTGACGGCGAAGCCGGACCCTTCATGCAAGAGCTTGGCCGAGAGCTCGAGCTCTTGCCCGGGCGTGACGAAGGCTCGCAGCTTTGCTTCGCGCACTGCAGCGAAGAACGGCATTCGGGTGAATTTCGTGACTGCGATCAGCAGCCAACCTGAGGTCTGCGCCATCGCCTCGATGAGCAAGACCCCGGGCATCAAAGGAAGACCGGGAAAATGTCCCTCGAAGATCCTGGATACGGTGGGCACGCGCGCTTGAGTCCGTATCGTGTGATTGGCAAGCTCAAGCTCGACAATGCGATCGATCAGCTGAAAGTATTCGAGACGCATGCTGAGGGCGTCAGGCGCCCCGGGCGGCAACAAGCTCGTCGATGCGGGTGCAAAGATTGTTCAGCTGGAAATACTGCTCCGGCGTCGCCTTGCCCTCGTTGACCTCCTGGGTCCATTGCTCGAGGGGCATCTTGATGCCAAATGCCTTGTCGATTGCAAAGGCGATGTCGAGAAAATCCAGGCTATCGATGCCGAGATCATTGATGGCATGGCTTTCCGGCTTGATCGTGTCGCGCGGAATGTCGCACGTCTCCGAGATGATGTTGGACACCGTGTCGAAAGTCGAAGACATCGTAGTTCCCAGATCAGCCATGCACTCGTGCCACGTGTAGCCGGGCGTGCCTTCGGCGGGTATCAGCCCGCCTCATCCCCGCGGAGGTCGGATGCCCGTATAGCGAAGAGAGCGGGCAAGTTCAATGGCACGAGGGCCGACAGAAAGGCTGGTTCGTAAGGGCAGAATCGCGTTTGAAAACACCTTCCAGCTCGAACCGTGTCCTGGGAGCTTCGTCTGTCGGTCCAGCCGATGCGGGGTCTCGCCATCGGACCGCCTCTCCAGAAATCCGCTCACCGTCATAGTCAGGCCGAGTTGGGCAACGCCCGGGCACAGCGACCATTTTCTTGCTTGCCAGGGCAGAGAGTTCGCTATTCCCCGCTGAACCCGGATGCTCCGGCACGGGGCGATGAGAAAGGCTATCGCAAGAGGGGCGGGGCGTCACGGGGACGTCATGCTACGTTCACCTTAGATCGGAATTCGATTATTAATGGCGGGCTCGACTATAGTTTCTACGTCTCGACCGAGCAGGCTTCGGGTGAACCTCGCTTTTATATGGAAATTTTGCCGACGACGTGCCGCAACTGCTTGATTTGGATCACCTTGCGAGCGATGAGAATGATCGGAAACTTTCTGCGAACCGCGGTGTTGTTTACCTCGCTGGCGCTGCTGACCGGGACTCCCGTTCACGCCCAAGCACCCTCCATCGATCGCATCGAGATTGTCGAATACGGCATTTACAGTGTGGACCGCCACGTACAGGGCAGGGACCCCCGCGGGATCAATCAGGCGACGGCGACCAGCGTCCGGCATGCAGCCACCACCAGGGACATTCCCGCTCGCATCGGTACCACTTTCGGGTTTCGTTACAAGATAATCGGGACGCCGGACGAGCTTCCCATTACGCTTCGCAGAGTTGTCGTGTTCCCTGCGCCGGGAATTCAGCCCTCGTCATCATCGAAGCGCTTGTCGCGAGACGAGTTCGCAGTGCAGGCCAGAATCGGTGAGACGAATTACATGTTCTATACTCTCGAGGATGATTTTGAGCTTATGCCGGGCATTTGGGTGGTCGAAATCTGGTACGGCAACCGCAAGCTTGCGAGTCAGACCTTCACGGTCAGCAAGCCTGGCGAGGCACCTTCCATGGCGCCGACGGACTCGGAAGGGCTATGAAGCTCGTTGACGTTCGACGGCCAAGGCGCGCCGCAACTGTCCGACTTCCTGTAACAGGCGCTCGCTGACGAGACGAAGCAGATAGAAGCCAAATTCCGGATTTTCGAAATACAGCTCCCGGACCTTGTCGTATGTGATTGTCAGGACGTGGCCGGCTTCCGTGCATTCAACCGACTGCGTGCGCCGCTGCTCCGAAGTGAGCAGCCCGAGCTCGCCGAATATTTCGCCGGGCTCGATGTTTTTGCCCAATTCGGGAATCACATATGTTCCTTTGACTACCAAGAACATCTCGTTGGCTTCGTCATCCCTTCTGAACAACACATCGCCTTGACGGTACCTCCGCTTCGTCATGAACGGCTCCAGCCAATCCATTGACAAGTCCTGATGCGCCGCGAGCCGCACCTTCTTGATGAGCTGAATGAGCTGGTAGAGGCGCACCGAATTCAGCGGGACCAGAATGACGTACAGGAAAATCGTGGTAATCGAGTAGGCGAGGACCCCGTAGACGAGAAAAAAGCACGCGCTGGCGATGGCTGCTATACGCAATGGGATCACCGTTTTCATCGACAGCGATGCCACATAGAACAGTGCACCCAGCACTCCCATCCCAATGGTCACGATGGTGGTCGCGTCAAGTGGCATGGGGTACATCTAATTCTCCAGCCTCTGAAACCGATTTCATTCCGCGGGTGGCGCAGACGGCACCGATACAAGTAGGACTGTGCCGAGCGCAAGTGCGCGATGGCGTCACCAGTCGAGCGGCAGCCCCCTGGTGGGACATGGCCGAGCTTGCAGTGAAACGGGCATGGAGTCATCCTCAGCGGTGCACTCTCCCGGCTTGGTCCAGCCGTTCCGCAACGATCAGCCCTCGATGGGACCGGCAGTACCCCGCTCGGATGCGCGAATGCGATGATAAAGCGCTTCCACGTTCTTTACGTCGGTCAGATCGAGCTCGATAACATCGGGCGCGAGGGCACTCCGGCAAACGACCGCCGTTATTCGGACGAGCAGCTGCGGGAAGCGTTTTTCACTGCGCGCGACATCGCCCGGCTGATGGATGAGCTGGGCTTTGACGTGCTGTGGACGGCGGAGCATCACTTCCAGCGCGAGGGCTACGAAGTGTTTCCGAACCTCGTTCAGCTAGGGTTATGGCTTGCCACTCAAACCAGCCGGTTGAAGTTCGGTTGTGCCTTCAACGTGCTTCCGATGTGGCATCCGATTCGCCTGGCGGAGGACTACGCGATGGCCGATATCGTCACCGGCGGCCGCATCGTCATGGGGGTAGGGCGAGGCTACCACACCCGCGAGGTGGAGACCTTTGGTGCGCCGCTGATCGATGCTGCGAAGAATCGCGAATTGTTCGAGGAGCAACTGCAACTCCTGTTGACCTGCTTCAACCAGCAAACCTTTCATTTCAAGGGCAAGTACTACGAGTGCCCGCCGCCGGTCGAGTACCGCGGCTATCGGCTCGAGGATATCACCGTGGTGCCGCGGCCCAAACGTTTGCCGGTCGACATCTGGATGCCGATTGCGAGCGGCAAGACGATCGAGCTAATGGCGCAATACGGGCTCAAGGCCATGGTGACGCTCAACGGGGAAAAGATCCTGGATGACGTGGTACGCGGCTATCATGCCGCCTGTCACAGGCACGGCCGCCACACGCAACTGGGCGAAGACATGATATGGGGCGCCGGTGTCTATCTCGCACAAAACAGGGAGGAGGCGATCCGGCGCCTGGAACCTGCCCATGACGAAAGGTTCAAGTGGTTCGCGCCGTTCGGGTTCGTGCGCTATGCCGACGAGCGGGGTCGCATATGGGGCTCGCCCGGCGCGCCTGCGCAGACCCCTTCGTTGCGGGATGGCGTTGCGCAGAAAGCCTGGTTCTGCGGAACGCCGCAGGATGTGATCGAAGGCATCAAGTCGATTGCAGGCAAATATCCTGGTCTCGAGGACTTCATGGTTCACTGGGCGGAGGGATTGCCACCCAAGGAGTTCAAGGAGCAGCTTCGCTGGTTCGCGAGCGAGGTGATGACGGCGTTCGAGCGTGCCTAGCTTCGCCATCAAAGAACCTGTTGCGCGGTCGCGGCAATCCAAGATTTTCGCGTAGCGTCGGCCCTTCATACTCGCTGCGGAAAATCTTTCGCCTTTGCAGCTCCGGCACTACTCGCGCGACGAAGTCGTCCAGTCCTCCCGGCAGATACGGAAACTGGATCGTGAAGCCATCACAGCCTTCCGTCATCAGCCATTCCTCCATCTCGTCGGCAATTGTGCCGGGGGTGCCCACCATTGCCAGCCCGGAATGGCCGCCCAGCCGTTGTGCGAGCTGGCAGACGGTCAGATTCTCATGCCTGGCCAGATCGATCGCGCGCTGGCGTCCGCTCTTGGAAGCATTGCTCTCGGGAATGTCAGGCAATGGCCCGTCAGGATCGAATCTGGAAGCGTCGTGCCCCAGAGCAATCGACAACGAGCCGATCGCGTTCGCGTAGTGCACGAGGCTGTCAAGCTTTGCCCGCTTGGTCCGCGCTTCTTCAATGCTATCGCCCACGACCACGAAGCAGCCCGGCAGGATCCTGAGATGCTCGCGAGAGCGGCCGGCCTTTTCCGCCCGGCCCTTCACGTCGGCGTAGAACACTCTACCCGCGGCCAGGTTCGGCTGCGCAGTAAATACGGCTTCGGCGGTTTCGGCGGCGAGCTGGCGGCCGGCGTCCGATGCGCCGGCCTGCACGATTACCGGCCAGCCCTGAACCGGACGCGCAATGTTGAGCGGGCCGCGCACCGAAAGATATTTGCCCTTATGATTGAGGACGTGCAGCTTGTCGGGATCGAAATAAAGGCCGTTTTCCACGTCCCGGATGAAGGCATCATCCGCCCAGCTGTCCCACAGCCCAGTGACGACGTCGTAGAACTCGCGCGCACGAGCGTAGCGCTCGGCGTGCTCCATGTGGTCTTCCAGCCCGAAATTCAGTGCCGCATCCGGATTGGAAGTGGTCACGATGTTCCACCCGGCGCGTCCGCCGCTGAGATGGTCAAGCGAGGCAAACCGCCGCGCGATGTGATAAGGAGCGTCGAACGTAGTCGAGCCGGTCGCGACCAGCCCGATCCGCTCGGTGACCTGGGAAAGTGCCGACAACAGCGTGAACGGCTCGAACGATGTCGTCGTGTGACTGCGCTTGAGCGCATCAAGCGGCATGTTGAGTACGGCCATGTGGTCAGCCATGAAAAAGGCGTCGAATTTGCCTTGCTCGAGCGTCTGCGCACAACGCTTGAGGTGGGCGAAATTGAAGTTGGCGTCGGGGAAAGCGCCGGGGTAGCGCCAAGCTCCGGTATGAATGCTTGCCGGTCGCATGAATGCTGCGAGCTTGAGCTGACGTGGCTGTGCCATCTAGGATCTTTCGCTTCCTACAATTAATCGATCACCACGCTGACAGGACGATCACGACGGAAGCGACAACCGGGTCTGCAAGTGCCCGGCAGGCGAACGATGCCAGCATGAATGCAAAGCTCGCAAGGCCCCGTGCGAGGTGCTCAAGCGCCGATGCGATTCGGTCGACATGTGGCGCAATCACGTGGCAGCTGGCAAACCGGGAATGCGCACGCCGAAAGTTTGCAAAATGAGCAGCACGTTGAGCGACAGCACCAGTATTGTGCCTCCGATCGCTATAACATTGGTGACCATGCCATTGGCAAAGCCACCCATGATCTCGCGGCGTCGCGTGAACATGACCAGAGCGATCATGGGAAGTGGGAGAGCAATACTGAGGACGACCTGACTGATGACGAGCGCATTGGTCGCGTTGGCGCCCAGCCCGACTACGACGAAGGCGGGGAGCATCGTGACCAGCCGGCGGACCCAGATCGGAATACGGAAACCGACAAACCCCTGCATGATCATCTGCCCCGCCATGGTGCCCACCGTTGAGCTGGATACTCCCGATGCGAGCAGCGATAAAAGGAAGACGCCCGCTGCCGCGATCCCGAGCAGCGGCGTCAGGGTGTGATAGGCGGTTTCGATCTCTGCAACGTCGCTGTGCCCAGCGTGGAAGGCGCTCGATGCCATCATCACCATCGCCATGTTCACCATGCCGGCGATCGCCAGCGCAATGACCACCTCGGTATTGGAGATGCGCACCATCCTGCGTTTTCCGGTTTCGTCCTGCGCTGGAATGCGCGCCTGCGTCAGGCCTGAATGCAGATAAACTGCATGCGGCATGACGGTTGCGCCCATGATGCCGACGGACAGCAGCAGTGCCCCCCCATCCGCCATCTGCGGCATGACCGTGTGCAGCGCGGCCGCCCGCCAGTCTACGGGGGCGATGAAGATCTCGATGACATAACAGAGCGCGATGAGACCCACCAGATTGCCGATGATGAGCTCGACAGGCCGGAAGCCGTATCGTTCGAACATCAGGATGCCGTAGACGATGAAACCGGTAATGACCATCCCGTGGAGGAGCGGGAGCCCAAACAGCAGCGAGAGTCCGATTGCTCCGCCGAGGAACTCGGCCAGATCCGTGGCCATGGCTGCGATCTCGCTGATGACCCACATCATGTACACCACGGTCTCGGGAAACCGCTCTCGGCACATCTCCGCCAGATTTCGCCCCGTGACGATCCCGAGCTTGGCCGACAGCGCCTGGAACAGCATCGCGATCAGGTTCGCGAGCAACACCACCCAGAGCAGACCATAGCCGTACTTGGCGCCTGCTTGAATGTTGGTGGCAAAATTGCCGGGATCCATGTAGGCGATCGAGGTGACTACGGCCGGCCCGACGAACGCCAGATAGGCACGTAAATCCTTCCGCTCGCCCGCCAGCACCTCGCGCGCTGCCCGAACCGTGCGCTCCGAAAGCGTCTCCCGTGCCCGCGAAACGATGGATTCCGCCATCGGCTCGTGCTCCTGCTTGTAGTGGCCGGCTCAACGTAGCATATTGCTGAAAAGAAAATCGAAAGTGACGATCAGGACCGAGGAGCCGACGTGCTCTCGATGCGCATGCAGTTGCTGCGTCCGGAGAGAGCACAGTCCTGATTTTTGCGCGTCTCGGCGATTTGCCAAGCGAGCCACGCGCCCACAATGGACAGAGCGATCGTCACCAGCAGGGCAGCCAGATTGACCAGCATGCGATGACGATAGTTGTCGTCCTCCTTTTCGGTTTCGTACCTGGCGAGACCCTCCACCTGGGGAGCGCCCCTTTCCTCGGCCGCCCGCCAAGACTGCTCCCGGCTGGAATAGGCCTCAGTTTTGCGTGGCCGGAACGGCAGGACCTGATGATCCTCACTGGGCCGACTCGAAGGTTCGGGTTTCACCGGTAGCCTCGCCGCGGGATGCTTTTCGGCTGGAATATAGCTGTCCGGGCAAAGCAGCGTCAGCCGCCCACGACCGGTTCCTCACCCCCCATGCGTGCGCGGGTATGGGCTGCTCAAGGGGACGAGCGTTGGGCGGCTGCCGTTTCCCTCCTGGTCGGGGCACGTTCCTGCGGGTTCAATACCAATGGTTAAGGGAATGAGCCTATAGATCGATGGATTTGTGCTTGCGTGAGCGCCTCGATGGAGACGGAGAACCCCGGCCCAAGAAGTTGGTCGGGAGCAATGGACCGGCTGGGCGAGACCGAGCATCGCTCGCTCCTGGACACGATGAGCGCCCGTCCGCGGCCCCACATCGAGATCGACGAGGCGTTGCGGAGCGGCTGGTTCGAGATGTGGTACCAGCCGAAGATCGATCTCAAGCGCAAGTGCCTTGCCGGCGCCGAGGTGCTCGCCCGCATCCGTCATCCGCGTTTTGGCGTGCTGCTGCCCGGAGGCTTCCTGCCCCGGGTGGCCGAAGGCAGCGTGGCGCGACTGGCCGAGTATGCGTTGATCGAGGCTCTCGAGAGCTGGACGATGTTCGACCAGGCGGGGTTCAACCTTCATATCGCGATGAATGCGCCGATAGGCGTGCTGCTGAAGCTGCCGGTCTCGGTCCTGATTGACCGGCACCGACCAAGCTCGGACCGCTGGCCGGGCATCATTCTGGAGGTCAGCGAGGACCAGATCGTGCGCGACATGCGACTGGCACAGAAGATCGCAGCCCAGCTGAAAGCCAGCGGAGTCGACATCGCCATCGATGATTTCGGCGCAGGTTATTCCTCGTTTTCGAGCCTGCGCGAGCTGCCCTTCATTGAGCTGAAACTCGATAGCAGCTTCGTCAAGAGCTGCGCGACGGACGCCTCCAATGCCGCCATCTGCCAAACTGCGGTTGACCTTGCCCATCGCTTTGGCAGCGCTGCCGTTGCTGAGGGAATCGAGAATGCCGCCGACCTGCAGGCTCTCATGGTGATGGGCTGTGACTTCGGTCAAGGTGTCCTGATTGCACCGCCGATGCCGCAGGAACGCTTTCTGGACTTGCTGCGCCAGCGCGCCAATGTGCCGGGCGAGGCCGTAGGCCGGGTAGCATGAGCAGACGACAGCCGACGAACGATCTGTCGTGATCATCGCTATTCCGAAAACGGCAAGGGCGCGTTCTCGGGCAGTGGCATGCGAAAGACGTCGAGGATCAGCGAGATCATGACGTAATAGCCGAGGATGCCCACAAGCTCGACCGTAGCAGCATCGCCGAGAACGGCATGCACGCGCTTGAAATTACGGTCGCTCACGCGTCTCGTCTTGTACAGCTCCTGGATGAAATCGTAGATCGCGCGCTCATCGGCAGGAGCTGATTTCGGCACGCGTCCGCGATGCAGATCGCGAATGGTGCTCTTCGAGACGCCCGCGCGTTCGGCCTGCGGCACGTGAGCGAACCATTCGAATTGCGCCCGCCACAGCCTGGCGGTCGCCAGCACTGCGAATTCGGAGAGCCGAGGCGGCACAGCAGTGTTGAAGCGGCAATGGGCTCCCAACTGCTGGGCCAGCTCCCCGAAGGCCGGTGCATGCAGGAGAACGGCAAACGGTCCACGGATGGCGACGTTGCCGCCACGCGGTCCTGAGCGGATGGACTGCAACAGCGCCGCCTGCTCGGGCGTGAGCGCCCCCTCGGCAAGTATCGCAACGCGCGGTGGCGGCATTTTCTTGGCGGCCGATTTCTGTCGCGGTGTCTTGGTGGTGGTCTTCTTCTTCCTCGCAGCCATGGCTCCCCTCACATCGGAAAAGCGCGGCTCATGCCTACATTCTTCGCTTGAGCAACGCAAAGTCTCATTCTATTCAAGGCGCAGGGAGAATGACGAGCGAAGAGGATGGCTGTGCCCTTGAGTCTCAGGACCGTGATTGGTGGTGTCGTTGCGGTGTTTGCATGCGCGGCGCCGAATGTAGCCGCGGTTGCTGAGAGCTGGCCAAGCCGGCCGGTGACCATGGTCATCGGCTTTGCGCCCGGTGGAGGCACGGACGTGCTGGGGCGAATCCTTGCCCCGCGCCTCGCCGACGCCCTCGGCCAGCAGGTTGTGATCGAGAACGTCGGCGGTGCGGGCGGAATGGTGGGGTCGGCCCGGGTCGCGAAGGCCGCGCCCGACGGCTACCAGCTCGTGCTCGGCAGCAGGGCCGATGCCATCAATCAGACGCTCTACAAGAATCCGCTCTACACCCTTGCGACCGATCTTGCTCCGGTCGTGCTGATTGCCGAGCAGCCGATGGTGCTGGTCGCGCGCAAGGATCTGCCGGTGGCCAACCTGCAGGAGCTCATTGCCTATGCGCGAAAGAACGAAGCCTCGATGCAATTCGGCTCGGCCGGGACCGGCTCGACCGGGCACATCGATTGCGCGCTGCTCAATGCCGCGATCGGCATCAACCTGCCCCACATTCCCTATCGCGGCGGCGGGCCGGCAATGCAGGACCTGATTGCCGGGCGGTTCGATTATTTCTGCACGCTCCTCCCGACCGTCATGCAACAGATCGACGGCAACCTGGTCAAACCGCTTGCGATCCTTACGCGCGACCGCTCGCCGTTGCTGCCCAACCTGGCGAGCGCGCACGAGCAAGGCCTCAAGGGCTTTGATGCCTCGACATGGTTTGGCTTCTTCCTGCCTCCACGCACTCCGCCCGGCATCATTGCAAAGCTGCACGACGCGACCGTCGCCACCATGGATACGCCTTGGGTGCAACAACGGCTGAGGGAAACCGGCACGGCGGTTGTCGCGCCGGAGCGCCGATCCTCGGAATATCTGCAACGGTTTGTTGCCAGCGAGATCGAGCGCAATGCCGGCCCGATCAAGGCGGCGGGGCTCGCGATCGAGTGACGGATCCTGCCATCAGCCGGTCGATCGCTGCGACCGATAGCGGCCGGGCCGCCAATCGCGCAGCGTAGATCGCGGCTCCGAGGCTCGGTGCGAGTATCGGCGCCTTCAGCTCGTAGTTGACGGAGTGGCGCTCGATGTATTCTCGCAGCGGCGCGAGAATGAGCTCGCCGGCCTCGAACACGCCGCCTGAATAGGAAACCGGCACGCCTTCGTCGGGCTCGAATTTCAGTGCCTGCCGCACCGCCTCGATGATAGCCGCAAGCTCGCGCGCCGCACCGTCGAAAATTCGCACCGCCGACAGATCCCGTTCGTGCGCCGCCTGTGCCACAAGCTGCGCGAGCGCGGCGATGCTGCGGCGCGACTGCGCGTTGGCGAGCTTGGCACAGAGCTCGAGATCGGCATCAAGCCCGAGATGTGCGCGAAAGATCGTGTAAAGCGGACCCTTGGGCAGGCGGCCGTCGCTCATGCGCGTGAAACTGTTGAGTGCCTGCGTGGCAATCCAGTAAGCCGAGCCTTCGTCGCTGAAGCTCTCGCCCCAACCGCCGGCGCGCGCAGACCTGCCCTTGCGCTCGCCGTAGCCGATCGAGCCTGTGCCCGCGACGATGTTGATTCCATCCTTGCCGCCGAGCGAGCCCGCCCAGGCGCCGATCATGTCGTTGCCGCAGCGATAGCGGCGATGTCCGAGCAGCCGCTCCGGCAGACCGTCCAGCAGCACCTGCGCCACACGGTCCTCGCCATAAGTGGGCAAACCGAAGAAGGCATATGCGATCTCGCTGCCGCTTGCTTGCGCCTCTCGCAACAAGGCGGCGAGCCCGTCTGTCAGCACCTCGCGCACGCCATCAATGCCTACCTGGAGATGATCGGATGTGGGGCCTTCGCAGGCAGCCACCAGCTCGCCGGTGCGGCCGATGAGGACGAAACGCGTCCTGGTGCCCCCCCCGTCGACGCCGAGGAAGAGGTTACCGCTCATGCCGGCCGAAGGCGTGAATGCGCACGCCCTGCACCACGCGATTGACCGTGCCCGACGCGTTGGGACTGTCGGGGGAAAGGCCGCGGCCGATCGACGCCTCGAATGCGAAAATCTGCGGGGCGGCTATGAATGGGATCAGCAGATCGACATCGGCTGCGCGCTCCATTGACGGGACCAGAATGTGCTCCATGCCAGGCCTGATCCCGTCTTCGCGGGCTGTAATGGCGAGCAGGCTGCCAACCTTTCCGTCCCGCCGGATCTCCTCCAGCAAATCCACATCGTAACAACGTGTATAGGGATCATTGGACAGGAAGATTGCGACGAGAGTCTTATCGTTGACGATTGTCTTTGGCCCGTGCCGGAAACCCATGGGAGAGTCATATGCGGCAATGATTCCGCCGTCAGTCAATTCGAGCAACTTGAGCGCCGCCTCGCGCGCAAGGCCCTTGAAGCCGTGGCTGCCTAGATAGACCACGCGCTCGAGACTGCGCGCGGCAAGGTTCTTCATCGCGCCTGCTTGTGCCGAGATGACGCTCGCGACCGCTTGCGCGATTCTGCTGACGCGAGCCCCCGCGCTGTCGATGCCCGACAGCGCGGCAAGCGCGGCGTAGGTCATGCAGCTGAAGCTCGAGGTCATGGCAAAGCTGCGATCGTTGGTCTCCTCCGGAAGCAGAATGGTCATTCCGCTGCGCGATCGCGCAGCCTGGTGTGCGAGCGCGCCGCCGGAGTTGCAGGTGACGGCAAGGTGATGGATATCGCGCACGAGCTCGTTCGCGCGCTCAACCGCGGCGGTGCTTTCCGGGCTGCTGCCGGAGCGGCCGAAGGAAACAAGCAGCGTTGGCGTGTCTGCCGCGAGATAGAGATGCGGCGCACAGACCAGATCCGTGGTGGGAATCGCCTCGACCCGGCATGGCAGCCGCGCAGCCAGATAGGGTGTCAGGCATTCGCCGATGAACGAGGATGTGCCTGCACCCGTCAAGATCACCCGCGTTGCCGGAGAGGCCAGCAGAGAGCCAAGGAATCCTTCCAAGGAATTCTTCTGTGTTAACAGCCGCTCGTGCGTTTTCCGAAGCATCGCGGGCTGCTGCGCGATCTCGCGTGCGGTCCAGAGCGCGCCAAGTTGTTTGAGCTCGACATCGGTGCGGCCGAGTATCATTCGGTCCACTGTGGTCGATCATGGTCTGCGTCATCCCCGGCTTTGAACCCGGCTTCCACGCCGTGATGCTGTGGCGGGGCAGTGAGTGGCGGCGATGAGGGGAACCCGGCTGCGTTCACGCGACCGGGTTCCGGTCGCGGCTCCAACGCCTGACCTAGCCCAGCTTTGTTGGGAGCAGCTGCTTTATCCGAGGCGCATCTCCCTTGCAGGCACGCTGCCGCCTGATACCCATCGAGCACGGCGGACACATGCGCAATGGCAAGCTCGCTCGGGCTGTTCTTGATCCACCCGTCGCGCAGCGCGGCATGAGCGATCGGCAGATACTGGCTGATCAATGCATCGGGTGGTGGTCTCCGTGTCAGGTTTCGGAACATTCTGCCCTGGGCGTGTACGATCTGGGGATCGGACCAGTAATAACGTATGCGGTCGCTGAGGCTATATTGCAGCTCGTACTCGAGCTCGATACCGCGGGCGTGATAATATTTGTTCCAGTGCCGTGGGTCGGCTTTTAGGCGATCCATCACGGTGTCGCGAAACCCGGAGGCGAGCGCCGGGCCGATCCATTCGCGTTCGATCGCGTCGAGCGCCCAGAGTGCCTCGCGCAGCGCGAATGTCAGGGCGGGGCCGACTTTGAGGATCGCAAAATGATCTCGCACCAGCGCCGCCAGTCCGGACGGTGTCTGATAGTCGGTCGAATGGGCTTCGAATACGAGACCATCGTACGCCTCGATCATCCGGCTCAGCGCGCGCGCCTTGGCGCTGTCATAGGCGACGACCTTGCGATGATTGAATTCGACACCCGGCTGAACGACGGCGGCGATTACTCGCGACCAGGCGGTCCCGAGCCCCGCCTCGACGAAGATCGCGCGATGTGTGTCGATGGTCCTGCGTGCGGCTTCCGGCGTGGTCACTGCAAGCGTGCTCAACTCCTCGGCGGCTCCGCCGGGCGTGGGCACCTCGGTTCCGATCACATAAACCGGCGGCTCCCCGCGTGCATCTGCGTGGGCGGCTTCGGCTATCGCACACAGACGCGCCGCCCTGCGGGCGATCGTCTCGTCTGACGGCGTCGCCGGATCGTCGGCGCAGCGCATCGAGCAGTCGAGATGCATCTTGCGAAAGCCGACGCGGACATAGTCGTTGACCAGTGCTTCGGCACGCGCCATGGCGTCTTTGCCGGGCAGCGCCTGCCAGGGATTCGGTCCGAGATGATCGCCGCCGAGAAGAATGCAATCGCGCGCCAGACCCACGCGGTCTGCGATCCCATGAACGAAGCGACGGAAGCTTTCCGGCTGCATGCCGGTATAGCCTCCCTCCTGATTGACCTGGTTGGAAGTGGCTTCGATCAGCGCGAACGGTGCGCCGCAGCGAAGCGTATGCAGCAGCGTTGCCTCGATCACCAGCGGGTGCGCCGAGCAGACGGAATAGATGGCGCACGGCTCCCCTGCCTTGTGACGCGCGGCCAAGTCGAGCAGGGCTTTCATGACTCTCTGCTCAGCCTGATGCTCTCATCCCCAACGGTGTACCCATAAAGCGTCAGAGCTCTCTCGCTTCTATTTTCGCTTCCTCCGGCGTGAGCGCGAGCAACAGCGCGGCGATGCACGCCAGCGCGACGGCGACGAGCTTGAGCCGGCTCGGCAATGTGCCGATCGCCGCCAGCGAGATCACGGCGGTGATCAGCGGAGCGCCTGCGTTGGTGAGCGGCGAAACGACCATCGCTTGGCCGTAACGGAATGCGTAAACCAGGGTGAGTGCACCAATCGCGTTCAGCACCTGGATCCCGGCGGCAAGGTACGGTCCTTCGGCGCCCCAGTTTATCGGGCGGCTGAAGTCCGTCATTGCCCACGCAACTGGGGCAAGCATGAGTCCCGTTACCATCATGTAGAAAAAAATGCTCTCCGCGCGCATGTGATGATTGGCGGCCTTCATGAAGTAGGCCTGCACGCCCCAGGCCGCCATTACGATGAGCGACAGCAGGAACCAGCCGAGACGCTTACCCTCGCTCAATCCTTCGAGAGAGAAATCGAACAGCGGAAGCGCAATCAGCGCAAGCACGATCCCGGCCGCGCCGACGCGGTTGGTACGTTCGTGCAGCAGGACATAGGAGAGCAGGATGGTTACGATCGGGGACAGTGAGATTACCGGAAAGATCAGATAGGGAGGCCCGATCTTCACCGCATAGAACAGCATCATCTGGCCGCCGGCACCGAGCAGCCCGATGACCATCCCGTACGCGAGCGAACGTGCGTCGCGGTCAAGCTGCCAGTCGGCGCGCGCGAGCGCATAAATCGCGGGAGCGATCATGGTAAGCGACCAGACGCAATAAACGAGCGTCTCGGGAAAGCCGCGTTGCTCCGGCAGCCCGGTGAATGCGCCCCAGACCCCCCACAGCATTGTGGTCGCAAGCGCGTAGAGCAACCACGGCTTCGGTCCCATTCCTTGGCGGGGGACGGCAGTCAGCGTCGCCATTACGCCGGCTCTCCGCCCTGATCCTCAGTCATACGCCATTACCCTTGGTCGAGCGGCATTGCTTCGAGCAGAAGAAAGCGCGTGAACGCGACGGAGAGCCGATTGTTTGCTGCTGATGCGGTGCCCATCGATCTGCCGGTGCGATAGTCGGTGATCCGGTAGTCTCCCTTGCCCAAGCCGCGCAACTCCACTTCGCCGCGCCAGCGGTCGGCGTAGAACGCATAGTAATGCCGGCCGTCCTTGGTGCTGACCAGATGAGCTTCCGGCTTGTCGAATCCGATATCGTACAGCTCGCCTCTATAGTTTTCCTGCGGCAGTCGTTTCTGATTGTATAATGCAATCCATTTGCGCCACTGAGCCTCCTTGCGCGCCGTGAGCAGCGTCCTGCTCTTCGCGCGCGGGCCGCTGCTTGGCAGCGTGAACTTGGTGGAAACAATCCCGCCGATACCGATGGTCGAGGCGAAGTCGTTTCCATGATCGCTGAGCTCGACGTGATCGCCGGCGAAGGCGGCGGAGGGACCCATCAGCGCCTTGATGGTCTTGCCCTTGTGCCGAATCTGCCATGAGGATTCCGGGTCGGAGGCAACCGGCTGGTTCATATAGGGCATGTTGTGGAAGGCCTGGGACGTGCCGCACGGGCATATTTCAATGACCGCATCAGGATTGATGGCAACGGCTTCGGTGTAGATCGCCTTCCAGAATTCCTGCAGCTTCTCGACCGACTCCTCGGGCTCGCCGTGCCGGTGGGCGGGATTGTAGCAAGGCGCCATGCCGTTGAGATGCTGGCCGTCGAGCTTGAGCCCCGCATAACCCCATTCGCCCATGATCTTTCGCACCAGGGCCTTCGTCCACTCCACCGTCTCGGGATAGGCAGGGCACAGGGAGAAGCTGTCCCACCAGGTCACTTGCTGCGGCTTGCCCTGCTTGTCGAGGAGCAGCATGTCGCCGTGCTCGCGGAAGAGCTTGGTTGCGGGATGGGCGGCAAGCGGCGCGATCCAGAGCTTGGGCTTGAGCCCCGCCTGTTTGATCGCCTGTACGAGGGCGATCATGTCCGCGTCGCCGCGCGGGAACTTGACCGGATCCAGCGACCAGTCCCCGACTGCGGTCTGCCATCCGTCGTCGATGCCGGCCCAGCCGAGCCCGAGCTCTCGTACCTTTGGCAGCGTGCTCACCACCTGCTCGACGGTGAAGCCGCGCTCATAGCCCCAGGCGCACCAGATCGGTGCATAGGCCGCCGCCGGTACCTTTGCCTGCTGGCTGCCGCGGTCCGCAAGGATGCGCCGATAGGCATCGAGGCTGGCGAAGTAATCTCCGCGATGCACCGCAACGAATGTCCGGAACGTGGAAAAGCTCTCGCCCGGTTGCAGCGCGAGCGCGTGATCGCACTCGACCGCCACCCGCGCGCCGCCCTCCGTCATCGTGACCGGCAGAGCTATGAGCTTCGGCACAGTCTCAACATGGCCGACGGCAAGGCCGAAGTCGCGCCGCCACACGTCGACGACGGGGGTGCCGCCGCCATAGTCGGAGGCATTCATGCCCATGAAATTGCGCTGGGCGAAGCCGCCGGTAACGGGCTGCACCCAATCGCGCCGGTTGGGATAGGACGCGCCGGAGAACGACCAGAATCCGGGCTTGGTGCCTGACGGCGAAGGCTTGAGGATATGTGCGCCATTCACCCACCCCGCGATGCCGGCGGGCCGTTGACCGATATTGCGGTAGGCGACGCTCAGGAGGGCGAAGCCGGGGAAGCGGTCATACAGGACGACGCTGACCTCCTTCTCGATCCCTTCCTCTGCAAGCCCGCGCAGGACATGGTTTGTGCCGCCCCCGTGCGCGTCGTTGACGCCTTCGCTGCGCTGGTCGGCAAGCGCGAACCGCTCGATGCGCGTGCCATCCGCGAGCCGCAGCGTCTCGCTCGGCTCGAATTCGGTGAGCGGCTCGAAGTTGCCGTCGCGGATTGCGACAATGCGGCTGCGCAGCACGGAATCGAACTCCAGGCGGATCCCGCTGTCGCCCAGCTCGGCGCGCATCTCGTCGGTAAAGGCCAACTTCACGGCACCGGTTCCGAATCCGGCGCCCGCAAGCGATGCCGCCAGCAGCTTGAGTACGGTGCGCCGGGGGGGCCTAGCCGGGTTCGTTCTGCGCATGATCTGCAAGGATGGGGTTGCTATTGTTGGGTAGCTTACGGGTTAGCCAAAATGGAGACCGGCGATCGCTTGGGTTCGTTTGGCCGAAATCGGAGCGAGCGCTCCTCGGGTTCGTTTGGCCGGGATCGGGCCTGGCGTCTCCTCGGGTTCGTTTGGCCAAGATCGGGACGGGCGACTGCTTGCCGGCATCCCTGTACGTAGACGCTCGTCCTTGCCAAGGGTTCGTTGGCGAGGTGATTGCGCGGCCTCTCGGGTTTCGTTTGGCCAAGATTCGGCAGGCTCTGAGAGGCCAGCCCATTGCATTCGCGTGATCCGGGGCGCGACCGGGGCCTGCGGCCAAGTCTTGGTGGTCAAGTCTTGGTGGCCAAGTCTTGATGGCCAAGTCTTGATGGCCAAGTCTTGGCACCCGGCGCAGAGACCGTTGCAGCAACGATGTCAACGAAGGGCGAGCTCGTTGGGGCATACAGAAAACCCGCGCCTGTTCTTGCTTCGTTCCAGATGTGCCAAGAGGACGAGGTCTTGTCAACCGCTTGGTGCTTTCCGGGCGTCGAGCGTAAAGGGTCCGCCTCCGAACAGATGGGCGAGGCAGCATCCCCACGGGAACATCGGAAGTCCCCCTGCTCGCCGCGGAAGGCTTCTCCTGTGTTGTGGCTCCTCGGGAGAACGCGCTGCGCGGCTCGACCCGCAGCAGCAGCGCTCGCGCGGGGCCGTGTGAAGCGCTGCTGCCTACAGCGCCTTCTGACGCTCGTGTATCTCGCGGGAATCGGCTGGCGCCTCGGTGCGATCGGTCATGCCGTAGTTGCGGATCACAGCGCCGATGCGCAGCCGATAGTCGGCAAAGATGCCGGCGCGGCCTGCAGCCTGGGTCGCGCGGTGGCGGCTGTTGTTGCGCCACGCAGCCACTGCCTCCTCGTCGCGCCAGAAGGAAAGCGACAGAAGCTTTCCCGGCTCGGTCAAACTCTGGAAGCGCTCGATGGAGATGAAGCCGTCGGTCTGATCGAGCTCGCTTCGCAACGCAGCCGCAAGCCGCAGGTAATCGTCCTTGCGCCCTTCCGCGGGCCAGACTTCAAAGATGACAGCAATCATCTCGACCTCCGCTCGTGTTGCTCGTTCATTCCAGGACGGGGTACCCCGTAGACAAAGTCGGCAGGGACCCGCTACCCCGCCATGACGACCGTGTTCAGTCAAATACCACGACGCTGCGAATGGCTTCGCCGCGCTTGAGCGCTGCGAAGCCGGAATTGACAGCATCGAGGTGGATGCGCGCCGTTATCAGCTCATCGAGCATCAGCCGGCCCTCAAGATAAGCCCGCGCCAACAGCGGGAAGTCGCGCGCAGGGCGGGCCTCGCCGTAGCTCGACCGCCTGATGCGTTTCTCCTGCATCAGCGCGCCCCAGCGAAATGCGACTTCGCTGCCGACATCGACCTTGCCCAGCCAGATCACTTCGCCACCGGGCCGGACCGCCTCGACGCTCGTGCTGAATGCTGCGGCGCGGCCTGCCGCCTCGATCACGACATCGGCGCCGCGACCCGAAGTTCGGCTCTTGGCCACCGCGACCGCGTCCTCGGTCTTGGCGTTCACACACGAGGTTGCGCCCATGCGCGCCGCGAGCTTGAGCTTTTCGCCATCGATGTCGCAGGCAATTATGTCGGTTGCCCCGGCCAGACGCGCGCCCTGAACCGCCGACAGCCCGACGGCGCCGCAGCCGATCACCATCACACAGTCGGCGCGGCCAATACGCGCCACGTTCAAGGCTGCGCCGACGCCGGTCATGACGCCGCATCCGATCAAGCAGGCGCGGTCGAACGGGATCTCGTTACCGGCCGGAATCGCCTGTTGCTCCTGCACGATGCAGTACTCCCCGAACGTGCCCAGGAACATGAGATGGCTGAGCTCGCGGCCGTCGCCGAGCCGGGCCTTGCTTTGTCCGTCGAACGCAACGGCGCGCGGCCCAAGCGCCAAGTAATCCGCGCATAGGATCGGGAGCGCGCGATCGCAGTAGAAGCAATGGCCGCAATGCGGGTTCCACGACAGGATGACGTGATCGCCTTTGCGGACCTTGCTCACTGCCGTCCCCACGTCCTCGACCACGCCCGCGGCCTCATGGCCGAGCAGGATCGGCACGGGATAACGCAGCGAGCCCTCGATCACTTCCAGGTCGGTGTGACAAAGCCCGGCGGCGCGCACCCGCACCAGGACGTCGCACCTCGCCAGCGGCGCCGCGCTGACTCGCTCGATCGCCAGCGCAGTGCCGGGCCGATGCAGCACCGCCGCATCGTAGTGCAGGCTCACTTCTTCACATGGCCCTTCTTCACGCCGGCTTCGGGGAAGATCCACATCGATACGACCATGAAAACGGCGGTCACCATGACGACGGTGGAAAGGTCGTGGCGCACTGGCGAGCCGCTCCAGTAGGCAAGAATTGCCGCAACCAGCAGGACGACCACGGACACGACGGTTTTTACATCATTGGGCATGACTGCACCTCGATTGCGTATGGTTGCTCCGCATCATGCCCGCGCTTGTCGGCGCTCGTCGCGGGCATCCGGGTGTTTACCGACGCGCGGGCAGCAAGACGTGAATGGCGGGCACGCGGGGCCGCCCGTCGCGCATCCGTGCTGCGTCCCAAGGCGGCCATGACGGGCGAGGATGTCAGTACGAGCCCACGGGGACCGCGGCTGCTTCGTCGGGCCGGCGCGGCGAGCCACGCAGCTTCCTCTTGAGAAAGCGGGTGTCATAGCCGTTGAACAGGGTGCCGAGCAGCCCGCGATCGAGATCGGAGGTGCCGAACAGCCAGTCGGCAATCGGGAAGGTCAGGTTCATGTTGACCTCCATCATCAGGCGCGCGTTGTGATGGGCGGTGTGATGGCGCCGCAACGTGTTCACGAACGGGCAGTTGCGCACGAACCAGCTCTCCTCCACGTGGCAGCAGAAGTGCATGAACTCGTAGACGAGATACATGCCCGTGGTCACGCACATGAACAGCCAGCCGACATTGGGGGAAAAGATGAGGCCCAGGATCACCGCAGCAGGGATCGACATCAGAATGAACACGACCAGGGCATAGGGCGGAAACACGGTGACGCGCCAATCCTTGTGATCGCGGAAGCGCATCTCGTCGTCGGTGAAGAACTGATGGTGATTGAGCGTGTGACGCTCGTAGATCGCGCGCAGCCCCTTGATGTTGACCGGCCGATGCATGACGAACCTGTGCACCGCCCATTCGAACAGGTTGGTGAACAGGAATGCGAGCGGGACCGTGAGCCATTCCATCCAGGTGACGTTGTGAATGTGCTGGATGTAGATGTAGAACGCCGCCGCTCCCATCGCGTAGATGATGACAATGTGGAAATAGCCGTCGTACCACCCGAGAATGCGCGAGCGATATTCCTTGCGAAACTCGATTTGCCGCTGACTGATCATTGCTGTCCTCCTTGCCGCCGGGCTCTCCCCGTCATGCCCGGCTTCAGGTCGGGCATCCACGTCTTGGCGTGCCGCAAGCCAAGGCGTGGATGGCGGGGACAAGCCCGGCTCATGACGGCGGAAACTGCGCGCCTGATATATCACCGGTCTATCACGTCGAGAAGGGTCTCAGTCGGCCCGTTCCGCCGGGCGCTCATGCCGGCGCGGGGCCGCCCTCGATGATGCGCCGCACCGATGCATCCTGGCGCGCCGCCTGCGGTTTGCCGGCGAAGATGATCTCGCCGCGCTCGACGACGTAGAGGCGATCGGCAAAATCGGGAACGTGGTGGATGTTGGACTCGGCGATGCAGACCGCGTGTCCGAAGGCCCGGATGGCGGCGAGCCCATCGATGATGGACGGGACGATCACAGGGGAAAGCCCCTCGGTCGGCTCGTCGAGGAGGAGGAGCTTGGGCCCGAGCGCAAGCGCGCGGGCGATGGAAACCATCTTGCGCTCGCCGCCGGAGAGGGCATGGCCGCCGCGAGTGCAATACTGCTGGAGTCTGGGGAAGACACGATACGCCTCCTCGAGCCTCGCTTGCGGGCTGCGCGGGCCCGGGCAGGTCCAGGTCGGCAGCGCGATGTTCTCGGCCACGCTGAGCTCGCCGAAGACCTCGCTCTCCTCGGGGGCAAATCCGATCCCGAGGCGCGCGATCTCAAACGGCCGCAGTCCGACGATGTCCTTGCCGCCGAATGTGATCCGGCCCGCAAGCGGCCGGCGAAATCCCATCACGGTGCGAAAGGTCGTGGTCTTGCCCGCGCCGTTGCGGCCGACGAGGCAGACAAGCTCGCCGGCGTTGACCTCGAAGCTCACGCCGCGCAGCACGGGGCTGCCCAGGATTTCCACGGCGAGGTTTTCAACGAGGAGCATCAGTGGCCTCGGCGCCGGCCCACGACCGCGTCGACAAGGGCTCCATCGGCAAAGAATCGCTCGGGCGGCAAATCGGCCAGCACCTTGCCACCGGCAAGCGCAATGATGCGGCTCGAATACGCGGCAACGAGATCCATGTCATGCTCGACCAGCACGATTGCCCTGACGCCTGCCTTGCGGCCTGCGGCAATGAGGATGCCCATGATCTCGTGCTTGTCGGCGGTGGACACGCCGGAGGTCGGCTCATCGAGTAGAATGACCTGCGGCTCGAGGGCGAAGGCGGAGGCGACATCGAGCAGCTTCTTCTCGCCTTGCGACAGCGCTGCAGCGACCGCGTCGAGCCGGCGGTCGAGACCGAAGATGCTCGCCACCTCGCGCGCGCGAGCCCGGATCATGGGGTCGGATGCCAGGCGCGAGAGGAGATGCCAGCGCTTGCGCTGGCGCGAGACCAAAGCCGTGGCGATGGTCTCCTCGACCGTCAGCTGGGGAAAGATCGCAATGAGCTGAAACGAGCGTGCGAGCCCCGCTTCGGCGAGCCGGACGGGACCGATGCCGGCGATGTTGTTTCCCCGGAATAGAACCTCGCCGGCCGTGGGTTCGAGGAGCCCGGTGAGCAGATTGACCAAGGTGGTCTTGCCGGCGCCGTTCGGCCCGATGACGGAGACGAGCTCGTCGGGGAGAACGGCGATGCTGACATCCTCCACCGCGCGGAATTCGCCGAACGCCTTGCTCACCCCGCGGGTCTCCAGGAGAGCGTTCATGCCTTCGCTCGCTTGGTCGGCCGCAGCATAGCGGGGATGGCGGCAATCCCGCCGGGAAAACCGATGACGATGATCGCAAGAATCGCGCCGAGGATGAAGCGCCAGTACTGCGTGAGCGCCTGGAGCTGATCCTGCAGCAATGTGAATGCGAGCGCCCCGATGATCGGGCCGAAGAAATTTGCAAATCCGCCGAGCACTGCCATGAACACGAGCTGGCCGGAATGGGTCCAATATACCAGCTCGGGATCGGCCAGTCCGATGCGGAAGCCAAGGATGACGCCTCCCGCGGCACCGAATCCCGCGGAGATGACGAATGCAGCGAGCCGGAAGCGATGCACGTGCACGCCGAGATATTCCGCCTTGCGGGGGTTGTCGCGCAGTGCCTTGAGATGCAGCCCGAAGGGGGAATGTACGATGCGCCACATCACCAGTCCGGCGATCGCCAGAAGCGCCAGGCAGTAATAATAAAACGGCCCGGAGAGCAGCTCGATCTTGTTGTATTGCGCGAGCTCCAGCCCGAGCAGATTCATGCGCGGCACCCGCATGCCGCTGTCGCCGCCGGTCAGATGATAAAACTTGAACAGGAAGGAATAGAACAGCATACCGAAGGCGAGCGTCAGCATGCCGAAGAAGATGCCCACGTTGCGCACGCAGATAAAGCCGATGGGAATTGCTCCGAGCATGGTGAAAAGCACCGTGCAAAGCAGCACCAGCTCAAAGCACCGCATCCCGAGAATGCCTGTGAGCACGGCCGCGCCATAGGCGCCGGCACCGAGAAACATCGCGTGCCCGAAGGAGAGGAGCCCGGTATAGCCGAACAGGAGATTGAAGCCGAGCAGCGCAATCGCGTAGCCGAAGAACGGGATCATCAGCGTGGCGTAATAGGGCGGAGCCACGAGCGGCAGCAGCGCCAGCGCGAGGGTGGCGCTCAGGGCAAAGGCGGCAGGTTTCATGCTCGTTTGTGCCCGCCTGTTGGCCGCACCGGCGTGCGACGCGGCTCTCGGGTGGGGGGCGGCCGCTCACGGTTTCCCTTTGATGGCCATCGCCGCAGCACGTTGACCCCCACCCGGCTCGCCCCGATGAAATCGGGGCTCGCCGACCTCCCCCTTTCAGGGGGAGGTATCACCGCGCGCGCGGCCTTGCTCAGGCTTACGCGAGCGCTTGGTCCGGGATTTGGCATTATCATCACGGCGCGAGCGACCTTCCGAACAGGCCGGCGGGGCGCAGCAGCAGGACCGCGATGACAATGACGTAGATCGCGAGCACTTCGATCTCGGGATAGAGCGCGATGGCGAAGGCGCGAATGAGCCCGACGATGAGCGCACCCACGAGAGCTCCGCGCATGGAGCCGAGCCCGCCGATCACCACGACCGCGAACGCCTCAACCACGAGCTCGACCGCCATGTCGAGCGAGGCTGCCGCCGTGGGAACGATCAGCGCGCCGGCGGTGGTGCCGAGCGCGGCACCGAGCGTGAATACCGCGCAATAGACACGGCGCACATCCGCCCCGAGTGCCTCGGCCATGGCGCGGTTCTCTGCTGTCGCGCGCAGGATGCGGCCGAAATTGGTCCGCTGCAGCAAGGCGCCGAGACCGGCCGCGGTCGCAATCGCCGCCGCGATCACCATCAGATTGTAGACGGGAACGCCGAAATCACCGGCATTGATCGTGCCGTAAATCAGGTAAGCATTGTCGAGGGAGCGCGGGTTTGCGCCCCAGAAGAAGCGGAACACGTCCTGGAACATGAGCACGAGCGCGAAGGTGAGCAGCAACTGAAAGCTCTCGTCGCGCCCGTACACGCTGCGCAGCATCCGCTCGATCGGCGGCCCGATCGCGCCAAGAGCCGATCCGGCGAGGACGAGCCCGGGAAAGATGAGCCAGGACGATAGCCCGTGCTCCGTCGCATAAGCGATGAAGGTGATCCCGAAATAGGAACCCAGCGCGTAGAACGACCCGCAGGCCAGGTTGACGATCTTTTGCACCCCGAAGACAAGCTGCAGGCCGGCCGCCACAAGGAACAGAACGGCGGCGTGAAACACGCCGCCGATCAGGATGTTGGCAAACGCAGCCATCACCGCAGTGCAAACGGCTCCGTGCCACTTGGCACGCCCCATACCTCCTCCTGAAAGGGGGAGGTCGACAACATTGCTTCGCTTGCGAAGCAATGGTGTCGGGTGGGGGTTGGCTGCGGGCTGCTCGGCTTCAGTAACTCATCGCGCCGGGCGGTAGACCCCCACCCGGCGATCCCCGACAAAGTCGGGTATCGCCGACCTCCCCCTTTCAGGGGGAGGTATGCCGCCCGCTCAGTCGTCGACTTCAACAGCATGATGCGGCGCGGCGTCACGAACGCACGCACCAGATAGCGGCTACACCTTGAACTGCGCGGTCTTGATCCATTCCCAGAAATTGGCGCCGGGAGGCTTTTGCAGCTCGGTGGAATACATGGTCTCGAACGTGCCCAGCGTCACAAAGTCGTAGGAATTGTTGTGGGTGGTGAAGCCCTGCACGAAAGTCTGATCGGCGATATGGTCCTTGCGCCATCCGCCCTTGCCGCCGAGGCTTTCGATCGACAGACCGGGGAGCGCGTCGATGACGTCGTTCTGCGCAGGCCAGCTCCCGTTCTTGGCTTTTGCCGCCGCCTCGACCGCAGCCTTGTAGGAGGCAAGCGCGAAATAGGCCCGATCGGCTTCCCATTCCGGGTAGTCGTTATGGGTCTTCTCGTACCAGGCAACGAACTCCTTGGCCAAGGGCGACGCGTTCGGATTGGCGAAATAGAGCGTGTTGTGTCCGAACAGCATGCCCTCCGGCGTGAATTCCTTCTTCATCAGCGTATGCTGCCAGCCGGCTGCGGGAAACACGAGCTTGGTACCCTTGGTCAGCTCCGCGGCGTGTGCTTGCTTCATGAATACGGGAAGGTCGGCGAACAGGAGCGAGGAAAAGATCAGATCGGGCTTGACCGCCTTGAGCGCTGCCACGTGGCTGGTCAGATCCATGGTGCCGACCTTGGGCCACTGCTCGGTGACCACCTTGTGATCGATGTTGAAGCGCTTGAGGATGGCGACGAACGCCGCCATGTTGTTGCGGCCGTACGAGTAATCAGGATTGATACCGGCAACGGTGACAAACTGTCCCTTCCAGTGCTTGATGGTGAGGAGCGAGGACATGATCGCCTCGCATTCGTTATCGGTGCTGCGGAAGAGATAGCGCGGATTGGGAATCGTCTCGTTCACTCCGTCCTGCGTGGTGCCGTCCCAATAGATGGTCAACGCGCGCGCCTCCTCCACCGCCGGGCCGAGCGCAAGTCCGACGCCGGTGGAAATGATGCCCTGCACGCAATCGACCTTCTCCTGCTGCACCAGCCTGCCGAAGCGCTCGATCGTGTCCTTGGGCGAGGACTCTTCCTCGATCACGAGCTCGATCTTGCGGCCGGCGATACCTCCCTGCGCGTTGAAGCGGTCGGCCGCCCATTGGGTGGCGCGAATGCCGTTCTCCCCGGGCGCCGCGGCAATGCCGGATCGTGGCGCCAGAATTCCGATGCGAAGGGGCTTGTTCTGCGCGATGGCGGGAGCGTGTACCCCGCCCGCCACCGTGATTGCGCTGGCGGCGGCTGCCGATTTCAGCAGCGTGCGACGCGAAACTCTCATTGTTTTCTCCCTGGACGTTGGGCCGTTCTTGTATGGCGGCAAAGATATATCAGGCGCATGTCAGCGCCAAGAAAAGAGCTTGCTGTGGCGCGCCCGTTCCTTGGGCAGCGGTGTCGCAGGGTGATTTCGCAGGGGCGACGCATGCGTCGCACTGCGCCACACCGAAAGGGCGACGCAGCGAGCAGGGGCGACCCACGGTCCTCTCGCCGCGCGGAACAGCGTCAGACAACTCCTCGCGCGTACGATCTACCGCAGGATTCGAGTACGACCTACATTCCGGGTAAGCTGCCGTGCCGCTCTCGAGGAGCTCGCCCATGCATGAGCATTCGATAGACGCCTTCCGGCATGCGCACGTGTTCCTTGGCGAATCGCATGAACGCAACGAGCGCAAGGTCTGGATCGTCATTGCGATCTGCGCCGGGATGATGGCTGTGGAGATCGTGGGAGGCATCTGGTTCGGCTCGGTCGCCTTGATGGCGGACGGGCTGCACATGTCCACTCATGCCGGCGCCCTCCTGATTGCCGCACTTTCCTACACCTACGCCCGCCGTTACGCGCAGCACAACGGTTTCACCTTCGGAACGGGAAAGCTGGGAGATCTCGCGGCTTTCAGCAGTGCGATCATCCTGGCCATGATTGCGCTCCTGATCGGCTACGAGAGCCTGGAACGGCTGCTGCGGCCGGTACCGATCGCCTTCAACCAGGCAATCCCGATCGCCCTGCTCGGATTGTGCGTCAACCTGCTCACGGCGTTTCTGCTGCGCGAGGACCATGACCGCCGCCATGCCGGTCGCGAGGACGATCATGACCACGATCACGCTCATGTCGCGATTTATCATCGCGATCACAATTTGCGGGCGGCGTTCGTGCACGTGATGGCTGACGCGGCGGTATCGGTGCTGGTGATCGTCGGGCTTCTCGCCGCGCGCCAGCTCGACTGGCTCTGGATGGATCCGGTGACGGGCCTGGTTGCGACCATCGTGATCCTGAACTGGTCATGGAGTCTGATGCGATCAGCCGGTGCCGTCCTGCTCGATGCTTTCCCCGACAGCGCCCTCGGAGCGACCATCAGGTCCCGCCTCGAAACCGGCGGGGATCGCATCTCCGACCTGCATCTCTGGCGGCTTGGACCCGGCCACATTGCCGGAATCATCTCGCTCGTTTCCGATCATCCGCAACGCCCGGCGGCCTACAAGCAGCGTTTGGCGGATTTATCGGCCCTTTCGCACCTGACCGTCGAGGTCGAGCCCTGCCCGGGGGCGCATTGAGCGGTCAGGCGATTTGCAGGGCGGATTAGATTAGCGGAGCGAAGCGAAGCGTAATCCGCCGAGACGCGGCGGGTTACGCGGCCACTCGGCTTAAAGCCGAGTTGGCCGCTAACCCGCCCTACGCAAAAATGCGTCGATCTGGTCGCCGGAAATGGTCCAGTCGTTGTCGAGATTGGCCACCACCTCGCGCATGAAGCCCTCCGACAGGCGGACGGCGCGATCCTTCTCGCCGAGGTAGTCGAAGAGTATGGCGAGCGCGAGCTGCTGCGGGCTTTCGCCTTCGTAGGTCCATTCGAACCCATACTTGGTGAAGCGCTTGACCTCGTAATGCTCGTCGAGCCGCTTGCCGTCGACGGTCACCACGAGGCCGTCGATCGTGCGCTTACCCTCGTACCTTTTCATGGCTCACGTCGACACGGTTGCACGGGTGAAGGTCTCCACATAGTCCATCAACTTGTCGCTCGCCCGCGCCGCGGCCTCGCCGTCGCCGCGGGCGATGGCGCGCGCCTGATTGGCGTGCAGCCGCGCGCACAGCGGCAGGTCGGCGGCCTCGCGGTAATGCATGTACCAGAACCGGCGTGAAAGGCCCTGCATCAGCTTCATGGAGCGGGCGGCGTAATCGTTGTGCGCAGCTTCGGTCATCAGCCCATTGAGCGCGCGGTCGAGCCGCATGAAGGCGATGTCGTCGTTGGTCCTTGCCGCCCGATCCATGCCCTGCGCAATCTCGATCATGCGCTCGCGCTCCCCGCGCGTCGCCCGCTCGGCGCCGGCGCGGCAGAGCAGGCGCTCCAGCTCGCGGCGCACTTCGAGAAGGAGGAGCTGATTGCGCGGATTGATGTCGGAGACGAGAATGCCCTTACGCGGCAGAATGAGAACCAGCCCCTCTCGTGCGAGCCGCTGCAAGGCCTCGCGGATCGGCGTGCGCCCGATCCCGCAAGCGGTCGACAGCATCTGCTCGGAAAGGATGTCGCCGGGCTTGAGCCGCAGCGTGACGATCTGTTCCTCGATAAGGCGATAGGCCTCATCGGTGAGCGTCTCGGCCAAGCTCGCCGGCGCTATGGCCCCACGCAGCAGTCGGGCAGAAGGCGCAGCTCTGCCCGTCATCGCCTTGCGGACCGGCGTGTGCCTGTCTCGCGCCATTGAAAACCAGTGATATATGTCTCGTATGTTAGCGATGCGGGTTTTGCCCGGTCAAGGAGGATGTCGCCGCAACGAGCAGAAACAGCAGTGACCTCGTGCCATAATGGCGCCAATCGATTCGTTCACGGCATCCGGGATGCCGGGCGTGACTGCGCTTCCGATCCAAGGACGCAAGCAGCGGATGGGCGGCGCGACAACCCCGGGATGACGAAGAGAAGAAGAGGCGTTCTCATGCGGCTCAAGATCACCCGATTGGCGTTCATCTGGGCGGCCTCCAGCATGATTGCCTTCGGCGTGCTGCCCGCGGCCGAGCCGACCGATGCGCCCGTGACGCCGCTGCTCGCCATCCTGGGCGTAGGCGACAACGAGATCCCCAATCCGGTTCTCGACGGTATCCTTGAAGTCGGCGGAGAGGTCGTGAGCTTCCTCATCCGGATGGTGCCGATCCCGATCTGAGCGCTCCCATATGCAGCTACTTGAACAATAATGATTTGATGATGATCGGCACTACGTTTGTGAGCTCGATCACGCTGCCGATGTCGACGTAATCGAAAGCCTTGAGTTGCACGCCGTCGATGGCGATCACGTCGGCGTGGCTTGCGATCTCGTGCAGGATGATGCGACCGATGCTTTTGCCGACATCGCCGTCGATCAGCAGCACCAGAGGCCATCGCTCCGCGACCGTGCGCGGGAGCGCCCGGCAAATGCCGGCTGCGACCGCGTGCAGGCGCAGATGGGAAGGGTCCCCTTGCCACGGGAACGCCAGCGCAACGGGACTTTCCCCTTCAGCGAAATCCGCCCGTGCCAGGGCGGCGCGCACCCCGGCGGCGATCGCGTCGCCGGTGACCTCGCCGTCCAGGCCGAAGCTGCATGCCAGCACCGGAAGGTTTTGCAGAGGCAGTTTCGCAGGATCGGCAATGAGGATGGTGTTGCCGCTGATCTGGACCGAGAATTGCGCCGCCCCGATCACGGTGGCGCGGATCCCCTGGCCAGGATCCCATACCGGCGGAAGATCGCGCCGGTGCGCAAGCGCATGGCGCAGCTCCTCCGCAAGCTCGGAGCCGAGATCCCCGAATCGGCGCGTCTCACGCCTGTACAGATATTCGGCGACGCCGCCCGAGAACGTCAGTGCGTCGACGCTCTTGTTGGCCAGCTCCGGAGGCCAAGGCTCGGTGACCATCAGGCGCCGCGCGAGCTCGCCGGGCTCCCGCAGGTCGATGAGCCCCATGATCACGCGCGCCATGCGGCTGGCAATCCGCCTGCGATCCGCCGCGGCGAGCGTCTGACCTGGGCGCAGGTCGATGTTCAGCGCCTGCGCGATCTCCTGCGCCGGCGGCTCGACGCGCGTCAGCCCTTTTTTCTCCTCCTCGACGAGGAGGCGTCCACCCGCGGCGACCGCGCATGTAGCCAAAATGCGGCCCTTCTCCACCAGCGCAAATTTCGTGGTACCGCCGCCGATATCGATGTTGAGAAGGGTGCCCCCGTGGCCGCGCGAGAGCGCGATGGCGCCCGAGCCATGCGCGGCCATCTGGCATTCCATGTGGTGCCCGGCCGATGCACAGACGAATTTGCCTGCTTCCTCGGAGAAGAGGTCCGCTATGGCGCGTGCGTTGCGCCGCTTGAGCGCCTCTCCGGTCAGGATTACCGCGCCGCTGTCGACCTTCTCGCGCTCGATGCCCGCAAAGGCGTAACAACCGCCGATGAAGCCTGCGAGCTCGTCGACATCGATGGTGTAGTCGGAACGATAGGGGGTGAGCAGGATCGGCGACTGCCACAGGATCTTGCGGTCGACCACCACGAATCGGCTCGACAACGCCGCCGCCAGCCGCTGCAGGTGAACGCGCGCGAACATCAGGTGCGAGGTGGAGGAGCCGATATCGATGCCGACGGTCGTCAGCTCGACATTGTCGGCGGCCCAGGCGACCTCGTTGACCGCCGCATCCTCGGCGCTGACGTGCAGGTGCTCGAATTCCAGGTCGTGCATCGCTCCTCCGCTACGGTCGTCGAAACTCTTATACCTCCCCCTACAAGGGGGAGGTCGACAGCATTTGCCCCCGCTTATGCGGGGGCAAATGCTGTCGGATGGGGGTCTTCCCGCCCGCCGCGCGCGCGTAACATATGCCCGCAGCCGCGAGGCTGACCCCCACCCGGCGGGCCCCGACCAAGTCGGGGCCCGCCGACCTCCCCCTTTCAGGGGAAGGTATTACTGAGTTTGCGGTGCCGCTGAGTCATACGGCCACGCCAGCGTAAGGGCGCTCGTCGATGAACTTGGCCATGCCGGATTTGACACCGTGCTTCCCAAGCTCCTCGAGATAAATCCTGTGGATGCGCGGGTCCTGGTGCTCGTACTCGATCTGGCAGCCGCCGTCCTTGACGCTCACGTCCATGCCGGTGAAGACGCGGCGTTTGTCCGTAGTGAAGGGGTAGCGCAGGCTGCCGAAGGCGACGGCGAGATAGCGCGCCGGGTCGCGCGCGGTATTGAAATGCTGGTGAAGCATCTGGTCGGGCGGCGCGAATACCCAGCCGTGCTTCCAGTCGATGCGCACGAAGTCCTTGTCGCCTTCGTACCACAGCAACGAGAAGCCATGCCCGGTGACCGCGAAAACGTGGAAATCGGGGCCGTGCCGATGCGCCTTCTTGTAGGTGCCGACCGGCATCTGGGACGTGTGCGCATGCATGGTGCCGTCGGCCAGGATGAACATCATGCTCGAGCCGCCTGCGCCCCGCTGCTCCCACGCCTTGAGCTCGAACCCGGCGAGATCGGGAACGAAATTGGTTTCCCACATGTTGCGGCCGGGCCGCACCGGGATGAACTCGCCCTCGCCGCTGAAATACCTGGCTGCGCCCTGGCGCTCCGGGAAGTCGAACGCGTTGTCGAATACGAACGAATCGCTGTGGAAGAGGTTGAGCATCATGGCGAGATTGTTGGTCGAGGCGAGCCTCGCTCGCTCGCGGCCGCTCGAATTGAAGTGCTGATAACGGGCATTGAGCGGCAGAGCGAAAAGACTCTTCGGACCCCATTCGAAGCTGTGCTTGCGGCCATCGCTTGTCTCGATCGTGGTATTGCCGTGCCCGGAGAGCACGTACACGACCTCCTCGAACAGGTGCTTCTGCGGCGAGGTCTTCCCCCCGGGAGCAAGGTCGAGCACGAAGATCGAGACGAAGTCGCCACGTCCTTTGACGTGGACGATTCCGCCGCAGGTGTCGAACCGCGCCCAGGGCGCCGTCGGTACGCTGAGGAGATCGACCCCGAAATCCTCGGTTATGGGGACGCCCTCGTTGATCGCCCAGCCGGCATAGGGATCGAGCAGCATCTTCGGGTGGGGAAGGTCGGTGAGGGGCTTGTTCATGGGGCACCTGCTGCCTGGGATATCGCTCTCCGGTTAGCATGCGGCAGTTGATATGGGCCAGAGCCGCAGTCATAGGGCGCGCGGTATGTAGGGGCGGGTTTGAAACCCGCCCCCTACAGTCGAAGACGAGCCGCGGGTTTCGGTGTTGCAGATCGCGTGCTAAGGCCGGACGAGCACCGGGGAAGCTCATCCATGGCCAGGCTGCCGCTGTCGTTCGCGTGCGGGCTCTACGATCGCATGCAGGCGCTCTATACCGGCGATGTCCGCCCCGACGGGATCGAGCTCAATTTCATCGCCATCGATCAGCCGCGGCCGATCTTCGATCGCATGTCGGGCGGTGAGGAGTTCGATGTTGCGGAATATTCCAGCTCGGAATTCGTGCAGCGCTTCGCGAGCAAGCAATGTCCGTTCGTGGCGCTTCCGGTCTTTCCCTCCCGGGCGTTCCGCCATGGCTTCATTGCGACTCACCGCAAAGCCGGCATCAACAAGCCGAAGGATCTCGAAGGCAAGCGCGTAGGCGTGCCGCTCCTCACCATGACGGCGGCGATCTACATCAATGGCCTCCTGCAGCACGAATACGGCGTAGACCTCGGAAAGATTCAATGGGTGCAGGGCGCCATGAACACCGCGGGCGCCCATGGCAGTCCCACCGTTCTGCCTTTGCTCAAGCCGGTGTCGATCGAGCAGAACCGCGCCGACAAATCGTTGAGCGATCTGATCGAGGAGCGCGCGGTTGATGCCACCCTGGGCACGAGCCTGCCCGAGGCGGTGCGCACCAACCCCGATGTGGTGCGGCTGTTTCCAAACTATGTGGAGCTGGAGAAGGACTACTACCGGCGCACCAGGATCTACCCCATCATGCACTTGGTTGCCATCCGCAAGCGGGTCTACGAGCGCTACCCGTTTGTCGCAAGCAGCCTCTACAAGGCGTTCTGCGAGTCCAAGCGGATCGCGCTGGAGAAGATGTTCAACCTGCGGGCACTGCGCTACATGACTCCCTTTCTGATGCGCGACATCGACGAGATCTACGAGCTGTTCGATGGCGATCCCTGGCCCTATGGCGTCGAGCCGAACCGGCCGACGCTGGAAGCCTTCGTCGGCTATCTGCAGGATCAATCGTTGATTGCGGCGCCCGTGCCGGTGGATGATCTCTTCGTGCCAACGTATTAGGGTGCAAGCATGAGCACGATCGATACGCTCGTCCGGGATCTCGTCATCGCCAACCGCATTCTGGCGCGCGAGGACGTGGTGGATGCGTATGGACATGTAAGCGTGCGCAACCCGGAAAATCCGCGGCACTTCTTCCTCTCGCGCTCGCGCGCGCCGGATCTGGTCGAGCCCGCGGACGTCGTCGAGCTCGGTCTCGACGGGCAGCCCGTGCGCGAGGAGAAACGCGCGCTCTATCTGGAACGGTTCATTCATGCCGCCATCCTGGAGGCGCGCCCGGAGATCAATGCGGTCGTGCACGCGCACGCGGAGGACATTCTGCCGTTCGGGATCGCACCGGAGACACCGCTGCGTCCGGTCATTCATTCCGGCAGCTTCATCGGAGCGCACGTGCCGGTGTGGGACATCGCCGACAAGTTCGGCGACACCAATCTTCTGGTGACCAACATCGAGCAGGGGCGGGATCTCGCCCGATGCCTAGGCGCAGACAACGTGGCGCTCATGCGGGGACACGGCTTTGCTTCCGCCGGGCGCTCGCTCATCGAGGTCGTGCGCATATCTGTCTATCTGCCGCGCAACGCGCGCGCTCTGCTGCGGGCCAAACAGCTGGGCGGCGAGATCAAATTTCTCTCGCAGGGCGAGATCGATGCCCGCAATCGCGGCTATAGCCCGTACTCGACGGAAACCTGGCGGGCCTGGGAATACTGGGCCAACAAGGCCGGCTGCGGGCACATGCTGAGCAAGCCCGCGGCCCCGCATGCGCATGAGCATAAAAGGGAGTGACCGCCCAACGCGACTATGCCCGGGTGAAGCCGGGCTCGACCCGCGCATCCATCTCCTTCGTCGAATGTAGAGTCCGATCAAGCGATGGGTTGCACTGGACCGCGGGCTTGCCCGAGGTGCAGAAATGTAATGTGCCTCAAGCCCGCGCATGACAAACGAGGAGGCTTCAATGCCCGCGGAAGCGCTGGAAAGCTACCTCTCGGAGCGCTGGGAACGCGGCGCAGGCATCGAGACCAGGCTCGGCGATCCAGTCCGAGGCGACGAGCTTGCGACGGTTTCCGCCAACGGGCTCGATCTTGCCGGGGCTCTCGCATATGCGCGCCGGAACGGGCAAGGCAGCTTGCGCGCCATGAGCTATGGCCAGCGTGCCAAGCTGCTCGGGGGAGTTGCCGATGTGCTCGTTGCCAACCGCGCCCGCTACGAGGAGATTGCGATCGCCAATTCCGGAAACACCAAGGCCGATGCGGCAATCGACATCGACGGTGGAATTGGAACGCTGAAATATTATGCCCGGCTGGGCTCGGGTCTGGGCGACGCCCGCATGCTGCTGGACGAAAAGCCGGTGCGGCTCGCCAAGGCCGAGAACTACCAGGCTGCTCATCTGCTCCTGCCGCGGCGCGGCGTTGCCGTCCATATCAACGCATTCAATTTCCCGAGCTGGGGGCTGTGGGAGAAGGCTGCCGTGTCGCTGCTCGCGGGTGTCCCTGTGCTTGCCAAGCCCGCTTCGGCAACGGCACTGCTTGCGCATGCGATGGTCAGGGACGTGATCGCGGCCAAGACGCTCCCCGAAGGCGCCCTGAGCCTCCTCTGCGGCTCGGCCGGCGATCTCCTTTCGGCGCTCGGCTCGCAAGATGTGGTTGCCTTCACCGGCTCGGCCGATACAGCGGCGCGCGTGCGCGGCCATCCCAACGTGATCGCGAAGAACGTGCCGGTGAACATCGAGGCGGACAGCATCAATGCAGCGGTGCTGGCGCCCGGGACCTCGCCGGCAAGCGCCGCCTGCGGCGCGTTCCTGCGCGAAGTCGTGCGCGAGATGACGATCAAGGCGGGGCAGAAGTGCACCGCCATCCGGCGCATTTTTGTGCCGAGCGAGCAGGCAGGTCCCATCACGGACGCGCTTGCGGAGAAGCTCAAGGCAATCAGGCTGGGCGATCCGCGGGAGGCGGATACGCGCATGGGCCCGCTCGTTACGCGCGCCCAGCAGCAGGCTGTCCTGGACGGCGTGGGGCGGCTCGCGGTCGAGGCCTCAATTGTTTGCGGCGGAGAGGCGCCGCGGCTTGCCGGCATCGACGCGCAGAAGTCGGCCTTCGTCGCGCCCACGCTGATGCGGGCAAAGGGAGGCGCGACCTCACAAGCCGTCCACGAGGTCGAAATATTCGGCCCCGCCGCGACGGTGGTGCCCTATCGCGATCTGGAGGATGCCTGCGCCCTCGTCGCGCGCGGAGGGGGCTCGCTGGTCGCCTCCGTCTACGGGGAGGACAAGGATCTCTTGCTGCGTATGATCGCCGAGCTCGGCGCAGGCCATGGCCGGATCCTTGCCGTCGATCCCGCGATTGCCGCCGCGCACACCGGGCACGGCATTGTCATGCCCCAGTGCAATCACGGCGGCCCGGGGCGGGCGGGCGCGGGCGAGGAGCTCGGCGGCAGCCATGGCCTGCGTTTCTATCATCAGCGGCTCGCGCTGCAGGGCTCCAGCGATCTTCTGGGCAGCATGCAGGCGCAGGCGGCCAGCATGCACTGACCTGGGCGTGGTCAAAAATTCCCACCCGACCATGGCCGGCGTGAACTGTGCCGGATGTGGAGAATCTCGATGGTCTCGTCGATGATGCGGTAGAAGATTTTATACCTGTATCGTCTGACGACTCTCACGCGTATGTCGGGATGCTCTGCTCGCTGAGAGGCTTCCGGGTGGTCCGCGATGAATTGGACCCCGGCGTAAATCGCTTTCACGACATTGGCGGCGCTACTCGGGCTTCGCTCATTGAGGTAGTACCAGATGCTTTCGATATCTCCGCGCGCACGCGGAGTATATCGTATTTTCATAGGACGCCGTACTTCTTCCAGAAGGCGTCCATCTCATCATCTGGCACAAACTCGCCGCGCTTGGCTTGCGCCAATCCCTCCAGGACCGCAGCGCGCTCCTCGTCGCTCATTACATAAATTCCCGTCCGTCGCGCTTCTATCTCGCGGGCCGCTTCGACAAGCTCTTCCTGATCTTCTTCCGGCCAGGACCGGATGCTGTTCAAGACGGAATTGATTTGTTCTTTTGTCATGCTTGCACCAAGGAAGCGAATCTTATCCGGGAAAGCCGAAAATTCAAGTGTCGCGGAAATGTCAGCGCGTCGGGGCGACGACTGTCTGTCCGAAGGTTTCGGACCCACATTCATCGACTATTATCTGCGCATCAAGGACACCGAGGTCGCGCGCTATCAGTCCGAAGTGACGGAATGGGAGCAGCGCGAATATTTCGAGCTGTTTTAGTGAGCGAGCATGCCGCCTTCGTCACCGGAAGCTCGATCTGCTAACTGCCGGACATGCGCTTACGATGCCCCCCGCGACGCGCAACCACCTTGACCGGAGGCAGAATACAGGCTGGCCCGCGCAGCTGAATTACCGACTTGCGGGCGCGCCGGACTGAGGGACCTATCTGGCGGCGGCCGTTGCCGAGGGACAGGTGGGATACATGGCTGCGAGCTCGCGGCCAGTGAGAAACATCATGCGCGGCGTGAGACCGCCGCGCTCCTTGATCCAGAGGCGCACCCGCTCGGGATAGATGTCCATCAGCAGCTTGGTGGCAGCCTTGCTGGTCACCGGACGCCCATCCTCGCCCGGGTTCCAGGCCGCATGAAAACCGAGCTTGGCGCGCGGAGTGACGCAGATGCGGTCATGCGGGATGACCCCGAGCACCATGGTGCAGGCGGAAAAGCATGGACCATCGATGATCACCCGCTCGCCGGAATCCTTCAAAGCGGTGAGGTGCTCGAGGTAGGGCCCGATCTGCCCACCCGGGTCGGCAACGATTCGGACGGTAGCCTGTGCAGTTGTCATCGTCAGCGCCGCCATCACGGCGCCGGCCAGGACCGCAGCAATTCGCATGCTTTTCCCCCACCCCTTGAACCACGGCGCTCGCGATTTTCCCCAACGAGCGCCGCCCCATGCGAATATCTGAAAACCAAATGTGTGATAAATAAGGAAAAGCCCTATCCCCAGAGCGCCTTGGCCGGAGGATAGACGTGGTTTTCGGTGTAGCGAAGCCCATTTCGCCGATCGCGGGCGAGCAGAAGCGGCCCGTCGAGGTCCACCACGGCCGCCCTTTGCGCCACAATCATGGCAGGGGCCATTGCGAGCGACGTCGCCACCATGCACCCCACCATGAGCGTCAGGCCAAGCCGTTCGGTCTCCCGGGCGGTCGCGAGCGCTTCGGTGAGCCCGCCGGTCTTGTCGAGCTTGATGTTGATCGCGTCATACTTGCCGACCAGCGCCGGGAGCGATGTCCGCGCGTGGGCGCTCTCGTCGGCGCACACCGCGATCGGCCGCGCCACACGCCTGAGCGCATCGTCGCGATCCGCCGGCAAGGGCTGCTCGACCAAGGTGACCCCGGCCTCCGCGCAAGCCGCGAGGTTCTGCTCCAGAACGTCCGTCGCCCAGCCTTCATTGGCATCTGCAATCAGTTGCGCATGCGGCGCCGCATGGCGGACGGCGGCTATTCGCTCCGGATCGCCGGAAGCGCCCAGCTTGATCTTCAGCAACGGGCGCCGGGACGCTGCCGCAGCGCGTTGCGCCATCTCCTGCGGTGTGCCGAGCGAGATGGTGTAGGCCGTCATCAGCGGCTTCGGCGGGCCATCGCCCAGAAGCTCGTGCACGGGTCTGCCCGCACGTTTGGCCTCGAGATCCCAGAATGCGCAGTCGAGGGCATTGCGTGCTGCTCCCGCGGGCATCGCGCTCTGGAGGCCGGCGCGATCGAGACCGCGCGCGAGCTCGGGAGCCATCGCCTTGATTTCCTTTGCTACGCCGGCAACGGTCTCCCCATAGCGGGCATAGGGGACGCACTCCCCGCGCCCGCGATGACCCCCACAAGACAATTCCGCCAGCACCACCACTGCTTCATCCTTGGCGCCACGGCTGATGACGAAGATCCGGCGATCGGCCAGCGTTCGACACGGACCGACAAGGCCAGGCCGGGACGGCTCATTGCCGACCTTCCGGGCCTGGGTTAAGAGCGCAGCCCATCGCGCAGGAGCCGTGACGATGTCTCGACCGGGCACTCCAGCACGGCCAGCCGTGCGATGGTTGGGCGTAGGGGCGAGGCACGCCTCGCCCCTACAGAGAATATTGCTTATTCGAAGCGGCCGGCTGCGTGTGCGAGGAGCGTGTAGACCTTGCCGGTCTCCGATGTGAGATAGGTGCGCGCCACGACCTGGCCCCGGTCGTCGCGCGAGACCTCCTCGAGAAGCCGCTCGAACTCGCCGATGTAACGATCCACCGTGCGGGTGAAGTCGCGATCACTGCGATATTTCTTGCGGATCTCGTCGAAGGCACGCTGGCCTTGGGGCGTATAGAGCTTACGGGAGAAGACGTTGCGCTCACCGCGATTGTAGCGCTCCCACAGCTCGGCCGCGGCGTCGTGGTCGATCATGCGCGCAATGTCGACCGCAAGCGAATCGAGCGAATCGATCGTGCTGCGCTCGGGGCGCGGGGCCTCGTGCGGCGCCTCACGCACTGCCGGCTCGGCAGGCTCTCCCTCCTGCGAAGCCCGGGTGAGCAACTCGGAAAGCCAGCCGGCGCGCGCTCCTGCCTGAGCAGGACTCATCGGGGGCGCTTCCGTGCGCCGCGCCGGGATCGGCGGCGCGGCGATGCCGGTGATGTCCCGTTGCCGCGCAGGCTCGGACCGGGGTCCCCCATTGGTGAGCACCGCGTCCTCCTGCACCGCTCGCCTGGGCCCGGCGGTAACGACCTCCGCGCGCCGCGCGGCGGGCTCGACCGCATCCATTCCGCGCCCATGGCGGGCAACGATGCGGTTGAGCTCGGCCAGCGCTTCGATCTGATCGACAATGACACGGCGCATCTGGGCAGCGCTGTCCGCAGTTTCCTGCGGCAGCTCGAGCACGCCTCTGCGCAGCTCGGCGCGGGTGGTCTCGAGCTCATGCTGCATCTCCGAAGCCATGCTCTTGAGGCCCTGGAGCACGTCGGCGAATCGCTGCGCCGCCTGCGCGAACATGGCGTTCGATTCGGTGGTCGCCTCCTGATAGATCGCCTGAAGCGCCTCGCCCATGCGCTTGCGCTCCTCCTCGGCGTTGCTGCGGATCGACTCGAAGCTCTCGGCAATAGCGCGGGCCCCGCCGGTCGTCGCGTCCGCGGTGAGACGGGCGATCTCGCGCGCACGATCGGTTGCCCCTTCCAGAGATTCGTCGAGCACGCTGGCGAAGCGCGTGAGCCGTTGCTCGAGATCGTTGCTCTTGTCCTCGAGGCTGGCGATCAATTGCTGCAGTGAATTGCGACGCTCGGTGACCGCTCCCTCCGTGCGCCGATTGCTGGTGTCGATCAGCGCTACGGCCTCCGCGAGCGAACGGCCATGCGCGTCGAAGTGGGTGGCAAGCTGGGTGAGATCCCCGATGGTCTGTGCCGCCACCGTCTGGAAGCCGGTGATGTTGCGCTCCACCTCGCTGTTGGCGGTGCCGGTCTTGTGCGCGACCTCGTTCATGGCGGTGACGAAGTCGGCCACCCGTGTGACCAGCGTGTTCTCGATCTCGCTCATGTTCTCGTGCGCGCCGCTCAAAACCTCCTGCAGCAGGATATTGGCTTCGCGCAGGCGCTCGAACAGCGCGGTGGTGTCCGAGCGCAGCATGTTCTGGGTCTCGAGAATCTCCGAGACGGCCGCCGACGCGCTCTGCTTGGATTGCTCGACCGCTGACTGCGTCGAGTCCTGGAGCTCGCGCATAGTGCGCGCGATCGTCTTCGAGGCGCCTTGCGTGGCCATCTCCGCGGTTTCGCGCAGGTCCTTGATCGAACGCGCAACGGCCTCGCTTGTCGTCTGTGCCGCAGCGCTGTGGTCGCTGTGGAGCTGTTGCAGCGACTGACTGACCGCTCCCGTAGCCGCGTGGCTCGCTTCGTTGATGAGGCGCGCAATCTGCTCGCTGTTGTCCATCATGGTCTGGGTGAAGGTGAAGCCCTTGGCCTCGATCGCCTTGACTGCGTGCTCGGTAACCCGGCCCACCTCCACGGCGAATTCCTGGCTCTTCGCAGAGAGGGCGCCGAGGAGCCCGCTCGACTTGTCGTCGATGATGCGGGTCATCTCGGCCGCGCGCTGACTGACCGCAGTGGAGATCTCGTCGGCTTTGCCGACGAAATTTCGCGCGACCTCGGCGCTCAGTGAAAGCAGCGTGCGCTCGACGTCGCCGGCGTTCTGCTTGAGCACGTTGCTGACGCCCGTGGACATTCCGGTGATCACCCGCTCGGCATCATGTGTGCTCGACCGGATCGCAGCCGTCGTATTGACGGTCACTTGGGTGAGCAATCGCTCTGCTTCCCCTGCCTCGCTCTTGATGGCCTCGCTCAGCTGCTGGAGCCGGGTGCCGATGAGGCTGGAAGCGGAGTGGCTCAAGCTGCCGATTGCCCGCTCGCTTTCCGCGGCGCTGGTCTTGATCAGGTTGCTGAATTGCTCCACGCGCGTGCTGAGCGCCTGAGTGGTCGAGCTGGTCGCTTGCTCCAGCGCCTGCGCGGCGTCTCCCGCACTGGTCCTGATCGCCCCGCTGAGATGCTCGGTACGAGCGACCAGCAGCTCTGCCGCCGACTGGCTGCGCGTTTCAATTTCCTTGGTGACCGTCTCGGCGCGTCCGACCAGAAGCTCCTCGAATCGCCCGATCCGCGTATCGAGGTTGTTGGCCACTTCCATGGCGTGGACACCGAGCGCTTTGTCGATGTCGTCGATCTTCGCGCCGATGTTTTCTGCGAGCCGGGCGCCGCGAACGTTGATGATATTGGTAACGTCGGCAATTCGCTTGTCGAGCGCGCCTACCACTTCCTTGCCGCCCTCGGCCATGGTCTTCGCGATGTCCGTCACCCGCGATCCGAGCGCCTCGCTCAGCGTTTGGGCGCGGCCATCGAGCGAGTCGCGGAACCGGGCGAACTGCTGATCGAGGCTTGCGGTAACCTCGGCCGACTTGGTGGTCACACGCGTATCGAAATTGTCCAGGTAATCGCGCATCGCGGACGAGATCTCCAGGGTACGCTCACCCAGCCGTTCCACCATCTCGCCGCCATAGGTCTTCACGGTTCGGTCGAACTCGGCCAGATGGCGGGTGATGAGATTGCCCAGCGTGGTGGAGTCGCGCGCAATCCGCTCCGCCAAATCGGCACCGCCGTGATTGAACATATCCTCGAACGATTGCAGCCGTGCGGCGATCATCTCCCGCACTGCATCGCCCCGATTGCCGATCATGTCGCCGAGGGAGTCGACGCTTCCGCGCAGCTCGTCGCTTACCCGCTGGCTGCGCTGCAGGATCGTATCGGTGATACGGGCGCCCGTCTGCTCGAGACTGGATACGACGTCGCCGCCGCGCAAACTGAGGTCGAGAACGAGCGAGTCGCCGGTGTTCTTGAGCGTCGTATTCACCTCCTCGATGCGACCCGAAATGGTCTCGGCAAGCTGGTTCCCGGTCTCGATCGCAAGGTCGGTCATCTCCTGCGAGCGATTGGTCATCATATCCAGCACTGCCGCGGACTTCTGGGCGAAGCCCTCGGTAATGCGCTCGAGCCGCACCGACATCATGTGCTGGAGATTGGCGGTGATCTCGGTGAACTCGTCGCCGATGTGGTCGGTCTTGAAGTTCAGCGTGGAGGTCAAACGGTCGCTGGCGGCCGCAATCGCCTGCGCCGTGTCCCGGCTGGTGCTCTCGAGCCGCTCGAGCAGGTCGCCGCCGCGCTCGCCCAGCGTCTGGATCATCGTCTCGCCGGCTTGGTCGAGGGCGCGGGTGATGTGCTCGGCCTTCTCGGCGAGGGCATGCGTGATACGCCGCGACGCCTCGTTGACCTGCTCGGCAACGAGCTCGTTGATCTGCGAGATGTCGTGGCCCAGCTCGAGATGAATGCTGTTGATCGCGTCGCGAACATGTCCGGCCTGGCTCACCAGCGTGTCGCGTTGACTGCCCAAGTCTTGCAGCAGTGCACGAATGCGCACCTCGTTGTCGTTGTAGGCGTGCTCGAGCGCCGATACCTCGTTGGCGACGAGCGCTTCCAACTCGCCGGCGCGGGCCAGCGCACGCTCGACACCGTCGCCCATCGCAGCGACTTCGCGCCGGATCGCCTGGCCGACGGTGACTATCGATTCTCTCGCGATTGTTTCCGGTTCCGCCAGACGCATGGCAACTTCGGCCATGGACTGGGTAATGAGGCGCAATTCCTGCGAGCGCCACGCCATATGCGCGAGCACGTAGAAGAAGATGATGGGGGCAAAGAAGATCGCTCCGAGCACGGCCAATACGGGCGCCGTCAGCCCCGTGGGAGACAGGGCTCCTTCCAACTGCGGCAGGTAGATCCAGCCGAAGAGGAGCCCAGCGACCACCCAGGCCACTGCGAATATGGTGGCGATCTTGTAGGACGTTCGTCCCGGACGGCGCTGCAGACTGCGCAGAATCTGTCCGATCGACTCGCGATCGTCATTCGCAGGACGCCGCAATACGGGCTCCTCCTGCGGCGGGTGCGCTTCCGGTGCGAATTCCTCGGTTTCAGGCGCGGGCGCACGCGTCCTGCGCCATGGCGGCTCGAAGCTTCCCTCGTCGGCAACTGCTTCCTCGGGTTGCATCTCCGCCGCCGGCGCTCCGCCCGGCTGCGGCTCGGGCGTCACTTCGTCGCGAATTGCGAGGGCGTCCTGGATCGCCGACAGCGCCGCCTCGGTCGGATCCTTGATCTTCTTGGGAGTGTTCGCCATGTGGTCGTCGCCTCGTCCTACGCTTGACCAGGGCCGCGGCAGGAATTTTCCTGACGGCGCCAACGAGCGCGCTAAACTAGAAATCGCCCCCGGGTCCCCTCGGGCAGCCGGCAGTTTACGCGCCGCAAAGTCCTTTCACCGCCGTGACTTATCCTATCGTCTTGGCAGAACGAAGGAAACTGCTTGTTAAGCTCTCTTTAATCATCGTTAACACCGGCGGTCGCCAGAGTCGTAGCACAAAACGAGGATTTGCATAATCCGAAAGAAAAAGTCCCCACTTCGCGGTCCAGTCCTGCAACGGGGCGCAGCCAATCCCTGACCGAGCCGCTAACCCCCCGGAATCTCATCAAAACTTTTGCGCAAGGCCGGGGGTGACAGGGCTCGGCAGCGTCCACAGGCTGATTGATCAGGAAGGGGGGAGGGGGCGGTTGCCGTTTACACCCCTTTGACCATTGTCGGCCAGTTTTGGCGGAGTGAGTGACATATGATGTCCACGTCTCAGCCGGATCCTGACGCAGCGCGCTGTGTGCCGCCTCAGCCGGGCGGTACCGCGGCCGCTCCGGAGGAGATGCCGGCGACGGGGCAATCCGCTGATCCGGCACCGAGCGGAGCGGAGGCAGCGATCGATCTCGTTCATCTCCGCCGGATGACGTTTGCCGAAGAGCGTCTGGCGCGCGAGATTCTGCGATTGTTTGACCGGCAGGCGGAAATCTTGTTGGCACGCATCGAAGGTGCCACCCCGAGTGCGGCGGCCCACCTCGCGCACACCCTTAAAGGCTCTGCACGCGGGATAGGGGCGTGGAAAGTTGCCGCGCTGGCGGAGCAGTACGAGCTTGCCGCGCAACGTTCAGATTCCGAAGCGCTTGCGCGCAGGCTCGGGCAGCTCGGCGATGCCATCCGCGAAGCGCAATCTGCCATTGAAATACTGCTGGCGGCGTCATAAACGACCAGTGCTTGCCGGCTCGTGCTGATGCGAGCGGCAGGCCTTCGTTGGCGCCCGCGCAGCGGCGCTCCTTTGGCATTGCGCTGTCTCAGCTGCTATCTGGCGCGCTGACGGGTGACTCGCTATAGCAGCGCGAATATTCGCCAGAATCTCAGTCGTCCACCTCCTCCAACATGCCGAAGATCACGTATATCGACTGCGAAGGCACCGCCCGCACCGTCGACGGAGAGATCGGCGCGACTGTGATGGAAACCGCAATCAAGAATGGGGTTCCCGGCATTGATGCGGAGTGTGGAGGCGCATGCGCCTGCGCGACCTGTCACGTCTATGTGGACGAAACCTGGCGCCCCGCGGTCGGAGAGCCCTCTCCGATGGAGGAGGACATGCTCGACTTCGGTTACGATGTTAAGCCGAGCTCGCGCTTGTCTTGCCAGATCAAGGTCACGGCCGAGCTCGACGGGCTCATCGTGCGCACGCCTCAACGTCAGGGATAGCACGGCATCCCGCTGTGCGAGCAGTCATGACTGAAATCATCAAGACCGACGTGCTCATCATCGGTGCCGGGCCCTGCGGGCTATTCGCAGTGTTCGAGCTCGGGTTGCTCGATATGAAGGCGCACGTGATCGATATTCTCGACAAGATCGGTGGTCAGTGCGCGGAGCTTTATCCGGAGAAGCCGATCTACGACATTCCCGGGATTCCTTACATCACGGGGCAGGGCATCTGCGACGCGTTGCTGGCGCAGATCAAGCCGTTCGGGGCGACGTTTCACCTGCAGGAAATGGTGGAGACGATCGAACGCGTCGGCGATCCACTGTTCCGAGTGACGACCGATCGCGGCAAAGCGTTCGAGGTAAAGGTGATCGTCATCGCAGCCGGGGGTGGCTCGTTCCAGCCCAAGCGGCCGCCCATTCCCGGCATCGAGGCTTACGAGAGCTCGTCCGTGTTTTATTCTGTTCGCCAGATGGAGACGTTTCGCGACAAACGCCTGTTGATCGTCGGCGGTGGAGACTCGGCCCTCGATTGGACCATCAATCTCGCGCCCGTCGCACAGCACCTCACGCTGCTGCACCGGCGCAGCGAGTTTCGCGCAGCGCCCGACAGCGTCAACAAGATGATGGGGCTCGTAGGCGAGGGCAAGATCGATTTTGTGCTCGGTCAGGTCTCATCGCTCGAAGGCCGGGCCGGGCAGATCGCAAAGGCCATCGTCAAGCGCAACGACGGCTCGCATTTCGAAATCGCTTGCGACGCCTTGCTTCCGTTCTTTGGCCTCACCATGAAGCTCGGCCCTGTCGCGAGCTGGGGTATGGAGATGAAGGACGGGGAGTATATCCTGGTCGACACCGCGGCATTCGAATCGAGCGTCCCGGGTATCTTCGCGATCGGAGATATCAATTGGTATGCCGGCAAGCTCAAGCTGATCCTGTCGGGGTTCCACGAAGGTGCGCTGATGGCACAGAAGGCGTATCATTACGTTTATCCGGGCAAGCGGCTGGTGTTTCAATATACGACCTCATCGACGAGCCTGCAGAAGAAGCTTGGAGTGGCGGCGAGCGCCTGATTCTTCATCAGCGCGCTAACGCGCGGCGGCCGGCGACGGCGGCGCGGGCAGACTGGATGGCTCCAACGGCTCCCTGCGCTCGACCGCGGAGGGGGTAGCCAGTCCCAACACCTCGCGCGCGGCGGGGAGAGCCGCGTCCGCCATCGCCGCATGGCCCTCGGCGGTAGGATGAATCGCACCGCCATACACCACGGCCAAGATGCCCCAGATCGCGTCGTGCAGGTCGCTCGGCTGCAAGATGAGCGGCAGGCCCTCCGGGTAGGTCATGGCAGTCAGGTAGCTGTCGTTTGCGGTGCGGATCCAGCGCGCCCGCGAGGCGTAAGGACGAAACTCGCTGGGCGAATATCCGCACGACATCGGATCCGTCGCGGCTCTGGTCAGACCGTCTCGAAACGCCTCCCCCCGGGGGGAGAAGCACTCCCGATCGAAGGCAGGGTCATCGGCGGAGCGTGCGCACAAGCCGTGAAACTCGAAGGCATGCTGGTGTGCGTCCACGAAGGTCATCCGGTCGGTAGAAGGGTCACGGCAGTTTTTGGCATCTTCACAGCGCGCGAGTGCCTTGATGCGTGGAAGGAAGCGATGCGTTACGAAATCGACGGCGCGGCGCAACCGCTCGCCGTCCGCGCCGAAAGCAGGGTGGACGTCGAAGCCGTTGCGACCGCCAGGGCATGGGCTGTTGGGTTTGGCCAGGATAGGATTGGCGTAGGTCAGAAACACCACGCGGGAGAGGTTGCCGCCCACGAATGGCTTCAACGCCGCGCGTACCCGCGCGAAATTGCCGGGCAGCTCCTGGTCGAGGATCCGCTGTGACTCCTCGAACGAGACGAGCTTGCCTGCCTTGGCGAGGAGGGTGCGTTCCGTCCCGGGCTCGAGGATGACATTGGCCATCAGACCGGAAAACAGCACGTCATTCGCCCCTAGCGTGAGCAGTATCAGATCGAGTGCACGATAAGGATTCTGCCGGCGCGCGGTCGCCATCACCTCCGCCAGGTCCTGCACCTGCGCACGGACTGTGCGTGCGCACGCGGTGCCTGTACCCGGCATCGGGCATTCCAGGATGCGCAAGCTGCCAAGAAAGCCGATGTCGACCGTCGCACCAGAGCAAGCGAGCGGAATGAATGTGACGGCGAGGTGCGAGTTTTCGATCGCCAGCGCCAACGCGGTCCGTACCTGGTAGCTGTAGAGGGAACGATGACAGGGGCCGCTGAGCCAGCGCGCGCTCTGGCGCGCCCATGCATCGAAACCGAGCTCCCCGGGGACCGCGGAGCAGGTCTTGTTGCCGCTGAAGCCGGCTCGACCCGGCCGGAAGTATTCGCCGCCGCCCAGGCGTTTGAAGCAAAATCCCTCGTCTGAAAGCTGAATCGGTCGGTCAGGGTTGCCTTCCCCGGCGGCGATGGAATCCCCCAGCCCCGCGATCAGCACATCGCGGACCTCGATCTCGGTAACGAGCCGCTGCGTGGTCCCGTCTGAGAGAACGACGTCGACTGCGACCGGCGTCGGCCGGCCATAGCGGACCCTCGTGTGGATCTGCTCGCGGCAATCTGCCTTCATCTCGCGTACCGGAGCGCCCGGGTCATGGAAGCTCCACACGCAGCCATTGTTCGGAGGCACGCTCCCCGCGAGAGCGACACCGATGCGGTGATCGCGCGGAGAGAGATACAGCTCGCGCTCGCCGTCACGCTCACAGGTTTCAAGCAGATTGCCGGCACGGTCCACGCACAACCGGTCGATCACGTCGCGCGCCCAGCCCCGCCCATCGGTTTCACGCGCCAGGCGCCGCTCCGCGGCAAGTACACCGTAGCCATGCGCCGCTGCCACCTGGCGCTGAAAATCGGCTTCGTTTCGGAACAGCCGAAACCGGTTCTTCACCTCCCATTCGATGTGGAGCGTTCCACCGCCTCTCGCCACGGCGCGGGCATCGTCCGCGCACCAGGCGGACAACAGCAGAGTGACAGTGGCGACGATCGGGACGAGCGCGGGATGCATCAGGGCTGCGGCGGGCACGAGCAGGGCCGTGGAGCAGACATGCCGGATGCGGCGGAAATATGGGGGGCCGAACGGTGCTCGACCGCGACCGCATCACGAATATTTGCCATGACGACGCCGACGCGCGTCCCGGTCCGTCGCTTTCAAGGCTGGCTCGCTCGTGTGGTCCGCGCCTTAGACAGGGCGCCAGGCATGCGAACTCGATGCAGCAGGATCAGCGCAGCGCAATCCGCCGCGTACGGTCAGGGCTTCGGCTCGCTCGCCAATTGAGTCTGACCGAGCGCGTAAAGCGTCTGGTTATCGATGCGGCCGCTCGCGCTGATGCCGTAGCCATCCTGGAACTTGCGAACCGCTTGCTCCGTTTGCGGCCCTATGATCCCGTCAATCGGCCCGGGGTCGAACCCTTTCTTCTGCAGAGCCTGCTGAACGGTTCGAATTCCTTCCGCCGTGAGCGCTGGAACTGCGTCCATCTCCAGGTCTTTGGCCTGTGCGGTCGATTGCGTGGGCGCCAGATGCAGGCTGGGCGCAACCCAGGGGGACGCCAGGTCGGCTGCTGCGAGCACAGCAAAGGACATCAGGACGATGCGGGCAATCCTCGACTTCTTCATGGGGGCACTCCGGGCATCAACGAGGACGTGGCTGCTGCTCAACCAATACGCGGCTTCGAATACATCGCGCCGCAACGCCGCGGCGGCGAGATGCAGTTGCCAGCATAGCGAATTCGCAGCGGCTCGTCAGCGGTGAATTGCGCCACTTCGTCGCTCCCGCGGGCCCTTCAACCCGGCTCGGTTTCCTCCAGCTGCGAAAAGCGCACCGCCAGAATCTCCTTCATCCTCACTTTTCCGTTCTCGTCCTTTTCCACGAGCACTAGCTGCTGCGCGTCGGGCAGGCCGGCCGGCACGACCATCGTGCCGCCCGCTTTCAGTTGATGAAGCAGCGGCGGGGGAATGAGATCCGGAGCCGCCGTCAGAATGATTTTGTCGAACGGCGCATGCTCGGACCAGCCATGATAACCGTTGGCAATTCTGGTCTCGACATTGGCGCAGCCCAGCCGCTGCAGGCGCTGTTTGGCTTGGATGGCGAGCTCCTCGATGATTTCCATGCTGTACACCTTGCGGGCCAGCTCTCCCAGGATCGCCGCCTGGTAACCAAGACCGGTGCCGACCTCGAGCACCACATCCTCGGCGTTGATAGCGAGCAGGTCAGTCATCAAGGCGACGATGAAGGGCTGCGAAATCGTCTTCTCGCACCCGATCGGAAGCGGCATGTTGGCATAGGCCAGCGGCTGAAGCTCGATCGGCACGAACTCGTGCCGCGGGATCTTGCGCATCGCCGTCATGACGCGCTCGTCGAGGGTCGACTTGCCGGTCAATTCCCGTACCCGGGCGGCATCGGCGGAGATCTCCTCGACCATATGCTCACGCAGAAACTTCAAGTCTTCGGGGCGCATCGGCTCTATCCCGCGGCAAATCGAATCCTTGGTGCCGGGCAGCAGCAGGTTGCAAACTGCCGCTACGGTCGTGATCTCGCCCCGAGGTATATACCTCCGGCCTGCTCAGCGATGCACGTCTGCCGTCATTCCGCACCAGGGCTTGCGGAGGGATTTTTCGCCGCAGGCTGCTTCACCGGGACGCGCAGGGACCGCCGCTTGAAGGCGCGTACGGCGACCAGCTCGCGCAGGATGCCTTCATCGCCGCAAGGAAATCGCCGCCCGCGCTCCCCGCCGCTCGAAAGCGCCGTCAGAGCTTCTCGGCGATGAATTTGAGGATTTCCGCGCACTGACGATTGATGTCCATCGTTGTCTTGCTCACCCCTGGTCCCTGCGACTGTGCTTCCGCCTGAATTGCCCTTGCCACCGCTTCGTCGAGCAGGATGCGAACCGCCTCCTCGCGTGTCAGGACGCCCTTCTTGATCAGCGCCCGATAGAGCGCAACCGTCGCGCTGACGGCCGCCATATTGTAGGCCGCGTCGTGGAAAGCGTTCATGGCCGGCTCATCCCGATGGTGCCGGACGCTATAGTAGAATCACCTGAAAAATTCACAAATACCGGCATCCCGCCCCCGCCGATACAAGCTGTAACCCCAATACAACAGCTTCCGGCAATTCCTGACGGAGACAACGCTTAACGCTTGTGTTCTGCCGCTTAGCCACAAATAATCGACCGTGCTTGCCTCTGCCTTGGTCGGGGGAGCGCGTGCAAGCATGGGTGCGTGAGAGTGCGTGCGGTGTCGTCGTCCTATGCCAAGTACTGTCGGGACCAGGCCGCGGACTGCGCGCGACGCGCGCGCATTGCGAGCTCGCCCGAGGTCATCGCCAATTGCAAAATGTTGCAGGAGCGCTGGCTCAAGCTGGCGTCCAAAGCCGACATCGAGAGCCGGCGTCCAGCCCTTCCCGCCAGCTTCGCGCTCGCGCGCCGGGCTCCATCAATCGGTGCGACGTAGATCGCAGCCGACGGCGCCTTGCGTGGTGGCGATCAGCACGCTCGATGGGAGGGGACGAGCCGGCAGCGCCGGGCAGAGCGCGTCAACATCCGGCGGATCTCGTCGTTCTGTGGGCGGACCACTACGCGGCTGTAGCACCCGTTTCACCAGGGGCGGGTTTGCACCCCGCCCCTGCGCAGCGCAATTCAGGGCGCCATGCTGCCAAAGGCGGCGAAACGTCCCCTACGCGGCCGTGATGACGGATTGCTCGTAATCGCCGGTGCCCATTCCGGTATCGGCGAAAATGCCGTGGTCTGCAATCCACCGAAATGTCTCCTCGTATACCTCCCTGGTGTAGGTTTCGAACACGAGGCGTTCTCCCGGTCCCCAGCGCCGCGTGTCCATCGTGGCGTGATATCGCTCGGGAAACTCGTTGTTGTAATAATGGGTGTATCGATCCGGGCGCAGATCAATATCGCGCTGGGCGCGCCGCAGCGCACGGAAGAATTTGCGCAAGTCGGCCGGATCGGGATCGCCGGTCACCATCGTTGCAATCATGAACGTGGTGTCGATCACCTTGCGAAACCCAAGCTGCTCGGCGAAATAGTAGGGCCCGCTGAAGAGGGCCGATGCCTGCGCCTTGCCTTCTATCAGTTGATCGAGGCGATGAAACAGCATCCCGTCGGCAAAGCTCAGGTTGATCTTGTCGGACGGCATGTACGGCTCGAGCGCCTGGATCGTGGAGTAGTGGCTTCCGGACTGATAGCCGACCGCGATCGGCACGCCGGCAAGGTCCTCCGGCGTCTTGATCGGCGAACCGGGTGGCACGAACACCCCGGCCGGGGCCACGGAATAGACATCCGCATAGAGTCGGCCTTTGCCCTTTGATGCCGCCACGCCGACGGTCCAGTGACAGGCGCAGCTCACGTCGGAGGTGCGGCCGCGTTCGAACGACTGCATCGCGCCGACCTTGTCGCCCTTGTAGTGGTGCGCGCCGTCCGTCGACTTGATCAGCTCCTGAAAGACATAGTCGAGGCCTTCCTCCTTGAAATAGCCCTTCTCCTCCGCCACCCACTCTTGCAGGCGGAAGTGCGGCTCGATGATGAATTTGTCCTTGACAGGTCTTTGTTGGGCCATGAGTGCTTCCTCCTTATGTTTGCTGGACCTTGCTCAGCAGCAGTCTCTCGCCGCTGCATCACGGGCACGATGCTCCGAAATACGCCGCGCAGCGATCATCTGGACGTGCTCCTCCATGAGCCGGCGAGCGCCGGCTGCGTCACGCTCTCCGATGAGGCTGGCCAATTGCTTGTGAACGTCGAGGATGCGATGGGCGACTTCGGAGGTAAGCGTCGGGTTATGCGTCGGCCAGGAGACGTGCTGAAGCGAGACGAGTTGAACGACCAGAACGCGGTTGTGCGACGCCTCGGCAATCGCGAGATGGAATTCACGCCCGCAACGCGTATAAGCCGCCACGTCGTCGATCCTTTCCTCGGCCTCCGCGAGGAGCTGGCGCAGGCGCGCATGGTCGGAAACCGTCGCGTTGGCCGCGGCGAGCTCGGCCGCGAGCGACTCGATTGCGCGCTGCGCCTCCATGATCTCGCGGACCGACACCCCGGTCAGGTCGAGCTGAACCGCAAGCGCTTCGGCAAACAGCCGGGCATTGCCGCTCGCGACACGCGCTCCGCCTCCGGACCCGACCTTGATCTCGACAATGCCCTGTGCCTCCAGGGTTCGCAGTGCGTCGCGGGCGACGATGCGGCTCACGTTGAAGCGTTGGGCAAGGTCCTTCTCGGTCCCAAGGAAATCGCCGGGGCGAAGCTCCTTCCCGAACAAGGCCTCGCGTACCTCGTGCACGATACGGGTCGACAGCGTGGCGCTGCGAAATGGCACCACGTCACGCGCGCTGTTCTCAAGAGCCGGATGTAGTCGCATGCGAGCCAAGGACGAATGATGATAAAGATATCATCTTTCCTGGCGCCGGAGTCAAGGGGGGATGAACAATCCGGATGGCCACCACCCCCCCACCTCCGCTGGGCAGGGGCCAACCGGATCGCGTTGCCCGTAATCCAGGCATGCGGACTGCCAAGGGGACGGACGAGCCTTAGGTATTGTGCCGCCCGCGCGCTATTCTGCCGCCCATGCTCGTCACTTTCTTTCAAGAGCTCAAGGCAGCCGGGGTTCCCGTTACGCTGCGCGAGTATCTCACGCTGATGCAGGCAATGGACAAGGATCTGGCCGGCAAGCGGGTAGAGCATTTCTACTACTTGTCGCGCGCGGCGCTGATCAAAGATGAGCGGAATCTCGACAAGTTCGACCGCGTCTTTGCCCATGTATTCAAGGGGCTCGATACGACCGCGGAGGCCTTGGCGGCGGAGCTTCCTGCGGAGTGGCTCAAAAAGCTCACGGAGAAATATCTCACCGCGGAAGAGAAGCGGCAGATCGAGGCGATGGGAGGCCTGGACAAGCTCCTGGAAACCTTGCGCAGGCGCTTGCAGGAGCAGAAAGGGCGCCACCAGGGCGGCAGCAAATGGATTGGCACCGCGGGGACATCGCCGTTTGGCGCCTACGGCTACAACCCGGAAGGCATTCGTATCGGCCAGGAGCGCAACCGCAACTTCCGTGCGGTGAAGGTTTGGGACCGGCGCGAGTTCAAGGACCTGGACGATCGCGTCGAGCTAGGCACGCGCAACATAAAGATCGCGCTGCGCCGACTGCGCAAATTTGCGCGCACCGGAGCGCTCGAGGAGCTCGACCTGCACGGGACCATCAAAGGCAGCGCACATAAAGGATACCTCGACATTCTCATGCGCCCCGAGCGGCACAATGCGGTGAAGGTTCTGCTGTTCTTCGACATCGGCGGCTCCATGGACTGGCACATCAAGGCTACGGAGGAGCTGTTCTCGGCGGCGCGGGCCGAGTTCAAGCACATGGAGCACTTCTATTTTCACAACTGCCTTTACGAAAAAGTCTGGAAGGAGAATCGCAGGCGCTGGGACCACACGACGCCCACTTGGGATCTCCTGCATACATATGGGCACGACTACAAAGTGGTGCTCGTAGGCGATGCCTCGATGTCGCCGTATGAGATCATGGCGCCTGGCGGTTCGGTTGAGCATTTCAACGCCGAAACCGGGTCAGTCTGGATGGAGCGTGTGACGCGCGCCTATCCCGCCTGCGTATGGCTCAATCCGGTAGCGGAGAAGGAGTGGGGCTACACGGCCTCGATCGGGCTCATGCGCCAGCTGATGCAGGGACGCATGTACCCCCTCACTCTCGACGGCCTCGACCAGGCAATGCGCGAGCTGGTGCGATAGGCTACAAGTTGCTCGGCGTGCCTATCCAGCGCCCCATGCGCATCAAATGGCGCGAGATCGCGACATCGGTGACCCGCCCGATCAGATTGTCGAGCGGGACGGGGCCGTGGGCAACAGCGTCGCGAGAATCGACGCTGTTAGCGCGATTGTCGCCCAACACGAACACGTAGCCCAGCGGTACCGGCGTTTCCTGCATATCCGCGACGGACCCCGTTGCAGGGGCTGCGTCCAGATAGGGTTCTTCCAGCGCGATCCCATTGACTATGGCGCGCCCTCCCTTGATGGCGATGCGATCCCCGCCCACTGCGACAATGCGCTTGATGCTGCGAAGCTCCGGCTGCTTGGGATGCTTGTACACCACCACCTCACCGCGCATGGGCGGCCGGGCGTGGTAATAGCTCGCGTCGGCGAGATAAAACTCACCCGTTTCGATGGTCGGCTCCATGCTTGGGCTGTTTGCGGTCAAGCACAGGAGCTGGCCGGCAGCGTGGGCGCGCCAGCCATAAAAGAAGGGCCAAGCGATAAGGAGGCAGGCAACCGTGAAGGCGGCTACATATGTTGCCCACCCGCCTTGAGCGTGATCAGGCAGGGCCGGGGTGCGCCGCGCCCGGCGCACGACGTCAACCACGATATAGAGCCACAGTCCGACCAGCAGCAGGAAGCTGGTTGCGAACAGCCAGAACCGCGCCAGCACGCCCATCATCGCGAACATCAAAAGCGTGTCGGCGATCAGGATGAGGATGAACAGGGTGATCCCGCGCCGCGCCTGGCCGATGTAGAGGTGCCCAAGACCGGGAGTGAGGACCGTCAGCAGCGCTGCAAGCCATGGCGAGGGGGCGCGGTGCTCGCGTACACCCGAAGCTGCGAGATCGGCCATCAATGCCATCAACTTCTCCGCATTGGCCGGGCGCCACCTGCGCAGGACTACGCGTTTCGGAAGCTGGCACTACCGCACGAGTCCTTAGTCGCACGAGCGCCATGAAGGTTCGAGCCCCTGGCACAAGTTTATTCAATTTTTTCCCCGCAGAAATGAGGCAAGGAAGCAGCGCAGTCACGCGGCTACCCGTTCTCAGATTGTTCTCCGATAAAAAGCGACCGCGTGGATATCGCAGTGCAGATCAGCGCCGTATGGTCAGATAGGCGCCGCCCAGCGACATCAGGGCCGCCACCGTGAGAACCCCCAGGTCGGCCAGAACATTGGCTCCAGGGTCACCCGTTGCAAGCTCGGCCGAGTTCTGCCCGATCTCCGCGAGGATGAATACGATCACCGCAGCGCCCAGCCATCGCAGCAGGCGGAATCGCCGCCAGGGGAGAGGCATGCGGCTGAGCACGGCGGCAATCAGCCCGCCCATGACGAAAGCAACAGCCGGAACCGCCCACCAAGGGCCCGCGCTGCGCAGCTGCATGGCGCCGGGTGTGGAGAGGTTCTGCCACAGCCCCACAGGATCGAATCCCACCCGGCTCAGCTGGATTTGCACCGCGAGCGCGGCGAGCACCCCGCAGGTCGAGGCGGTCGAGTAGATGAGCGCCGGAGCGAGCGCAAGGTCTGCCGCTGTTCGCTTGGGATTGGGCATCGGCTCCGCGATGGGCGCTAAAACACCGACGCCCGGGTCGAGGCCCGGGCGTAGCTCACAACCTTGAAAGCTTCACAGTGATTCGCGCGGCTCAGCTGCGGCGCTCCGCTTGCCACACGCCCGCGCAGATGCCGTTTCCGCCGGTCCAGGAGCCGCCTCCGCTGGTTGCAGCAAGCCGGCCTGTGCCGAACGCGGTCTTGTCGCCACGGCTCACGTTGACCACGACGGCGCCGTTCTTGCCTACTCTGCCACTGATATGAACCGACGACTGGCCGGCATTGAGCACGTGACCGTTGCTGATGCGGATGGGATAACGGTAGGACGGGTCGCAAATCCCCGCCCGGGTAATGATCACCACACTCCACACGCCATCGTAGCTCGGAAGCGCCTCGGCCGGCCCAAGCGCCGGAATGGCCGCCGTCACCGCCAGAGCAGAGCCCACGAGCAAGCCGCGGAAGCCCGTTACGAGACGAGAATAAGTCATTGTAGCCCCTCCTGTATTCCTGCCGGGCGCCGACCCCTATCGGACGAAGCGGCAGGGCGTGCAGTCAATGTCGCGCCACCCCGTTAGTCGCAATATGGCAGGAAAGGGTTCAAAGACGGTTGACGCCTAGCGGCGGGGCGCGGCGCCGGTGCGCCGGGTGCCATACCCGTCTTTAGTTGCGCGACGAGCAATTCGTCTGAACCGTTCGCGCGGATCAAACAACGGGGTGCGTGTTTCCTTAGTCCCTCAACTCCATGCCGAATCCCGGGAACGCCACCCGGATGGCGCCACGCGCGATCCGGCGACGCGTTGGTTTTCGTCACCAGATCGGTGGAAGGCTTGGCCGGTGGGCAGACCGGTGCTTCGTTGGAAAGCCTTGGGGCCAGCAGTCGATGCCGACGCACGCCTGTGCCTCCAGGGGCACTGGTGGCTTGGCCTGGGCGCGATAGACGACAAGGCTCGCGACAACGGCGAGCGCGAGCACCGCAACAGGAATGAGCTTCATGGGGGCGATCTCCGAATTGTGCCCCCATTTTAGTGCAGCCGGTCCTTGCAAGCTGTAATGGCCGTCACAAAAACGAGCTTTTGCATACCCGCCGCAGTTCGAGGCAAATACGTTGCGAAACGATCCTCGCGCCAGCACAGCGACGATGATGCGCATCCGGGCCGAGACCTCCACACTTGCCGTGAGCACGCCTGCCCAAATCAGGGTGAGCGGGCTGGCAAAGCGCTACGGAAGCCTTCAGGTCTTCGGCGACATCGCATTCACCGTAGGCGAGCGGGAGATCGTTGCTATTGTCGGTCCGTCCGGCTGCGGCAAGACAACGCTGCTACGCTGCGTCGATGGCCTGCTTCCTGTAGATGCGGGAGAGATCGTCATCAATGAGGAGCGTGTGAACGGGCCGCCGCCGGGGGTGGCAATGGTCTTTCAACACTTTGGACTGTTTCCATGGAAGACCGTCTACGACAATGTCGCCTACGGCCTGCGCATGGCGGGCCTGACAAAGGGCGAGATCGCGCGTCGCGTACCGGGTTTCATCAACCTCGTGGGTCTCGCTGGGTTCGAGCAGGCGTATCCGTATCAAATTTCCGGGGGGATGCAGCAGCGCTGCGGGTTGGCGCGCGCCCTCGCGGTCGAGCCTAAGGTGCTCCTGATGGACGAGCCGTTCGCTGCGGTCGATGCGCAGACCCGCGAGATACTTCAGTTCGAGCTGCTTCGCATTTGGGAGAGCCGTCCGACGACAATGGTGTTCGTGACCCATTCCATCGAGGAGGCGGTGTTGATGGGCGACCGGGTACTGGTCCTCAAGGGCCGGCCATCTCACATCGATGAGGTTATCGAGATCGATCTGCCCCGTCCACGCACCCGCGACACTTTGCGCCTGTCTCGTTTCGGGGAGTTGCGTGAGCGCGTTTGGGGTAAGTTAATGAGCGAGGCACGGCAAGCCGAATTCCAATTGGAAAAATAGGGAAGGGGCCGTGCCGGAGGACCAGAGGAGGAATGGATGATTCGCACCGTCGCGATCGCGCTGCTCGGCGCGCTTTGCACTCTAGCCGCCGGCGATGCGGTGGGCCAGGGGAAGAAATTCGTTATTGCGGCCCCGGGCATTCCGCCGGTGTTTGCCTCGGCGATCCTCTATGTCGCCGACAAGGAAGGGATGTTCAAGAAATACGGGGTCAATGTCGAGATTCGCCCGTTCGAGACCGGCGCGACCGCGTCGCGTGCAGTGATCTCGGGCGACATCGAGATGTCATTGTCGCCGACGGCGCTGCTGATCAGTCAGGTGTCCAATACCAACGCACCGATCGTGGCGGTATACGGGCTGGTGAGCTCCGATTTCCTGCTCGCGAGCACCGATGCGGCGAAGACCGCTTGCAGCGACCTCATCGGCCAGGCGGTCGGGGTTGATGCCATCGGCGGTGCCCGCTCGATCGCGCTGCGCACCATGCTCAACGGCGGGTGTAACGGCATGAAGCTCGACCAGGTCCGGCAGATACCGCTGAGCTCCAATGTCGCGCCTGCGTTGATCGCTGGCCAGTTGAAATTTGGTGTGGTGCATCTCGATGATGTCGCCACCATCGAGCTGCAGGGCAAGAAGGTCTACACCCTCGCGACCGAGCACAAGGCGAATCCGAATGGACATTATTTGTCGTTCATCGTGCGGCAGGACAGGCTCAAGGAGAATCGCGATACGTATGTGCGAGTGATGGCCGCGTTGATCGCGGCAGCGCGTTTCATTCGCGATCCGCACAATGCCGATCGCGTCGGGGAGGATGCCACCCCGACCGGTCACACCAAGGAGGTGTCGAAGGCGACGATCAAGCCGCTTATCGAGATGGATTACTGGCCGGTCGAGGCCGACGGCCTCGACCAAAAACGGTTCGACTCCATGCTGGGCGTGGTGCAGAGGACGGGCGGCATCCAGCCCGGCAAGACTCCGGCGAGCTACGACCGTCTCACCGATGGGACGGTGTTTCGCGATGCGCTCGCAATGGTCAATAGCCAAGGCAAGTAGCCGGGGCTCACGGCGACGTCCGGCATGGCAACTGAAAGACTCGCCCGTTCAGCCGTTTCGCTGGGCAGCCTGGTTGCCGGGCTCTGCCTCTGGGAAATCGTAGGACGCCACACCAGCCCGGCATTCCTTGTTCCGCTGTCGGAGACCGTGGCTCGGCTTGCCGATCTCGTCGCCCACCCGACAACCTGGGCGCAATTCTTCGATTCCGCGCTCCTGTTCGCCACCGGCTTTGCGCTTGCGCTCGTAGCAGGCATGCCGGCCGGTCTGCTGTTCTCGCGCGTGCGCGCCGTTCGGGTCGGCATCGAGCCCTACATCATGATTCTCTATGCCACTCCCATGGTAGCGCTGATTCCGTTCATCCTCTCGCTGATGGGCTTCGGCTTCATTCCGAAGGTGCTTGTGGTTTTCTTGTTTGCGGTATTCCCGATTCTCTACAACACCGTTGAAGGCGCGCGCAGCATCAAACCTGAGCTGATCGAGGTTGCGCGGTCGTTCCGCTCGGGCGAGTGGGCGCTGTGGCGGGAGGTGATGCTCCCCCACACGCTGCCCTACACCATGACAGGCGTGCGACAGGCTATCGGGCGCGCCCTCGTCGGCGTTATCGCGGCGGAGTTCTTCCTGAGCGCGACCGGGCTGGGGCAATTGATCATGGTTGCCTCGCAGAATTTCGATACAGCAACCGTGTTCGCAATGATCCTGGTGATCGGCCTGGCCGGTGTCGGGCTGACCCGGATCGGCCAGGGCATCGAGAACCGTTTTGCCCGCTGGCGGAACTAGCCATGACCGGGATCGACATCGCCGCATCGCCGGCGCGGAGCGCCTGGCATCCTCGCGTCAGCGATGCGCTTTCCCGCGTCGTTGCCGGCGTTGTCATTCTTGTCCTCTGGGAAGCGACCGTGCGCCTGTTTGCGCCGCCATTCGTGGCCAAGCCGACCGGCGTGGTGCTGGCAATTCCACGGGTGATAGTCGACCCGGCTTTTCTGCAGGCCGCCGGAATTACCGTCGCGGCCGTGGGCTGGGGGCTGCTGATCTCGATACTGGCCGGCACGCTCATCGGGTTGCTGCTTGGCCGCAGCTCGCTCGCTGACCGGTTGCTGCGTCAGTACGTCAATTTCTTCAACGCGATGCCGATGGTGGTCGTGCTCCCGCTCGTTTCGCTGTGGTTCGGCTATACGAGCGGAGCACGGCTTGCCACGATCGTCTTTGCGGCGATCTTCTCCATCATTCTCAATACGGCCGATGGCGCGCGCACGGTCCCGCGCGAGCATCTCGAAGTGGCCAGCTCGTTTCGATCGCGCAAGCTGCGCACCGTTCTTGAAGTCATTCTGCCGGCCGCGACACCCTATGTCCTCGCAGGATTACGACTGGCTGCCGGGCGCGCGCTCATCGGCGCGGTAGTGGCCGAATTCTTTCTCGCCATCGGCGGGCTCGGCTACTACATCCTGTACAACTCGCGCACTTTCCATCACGACGACGCCTTCGTCGGGGTGCTTTTGCTCGCAGCATTCGGACTGGCATTTGAGCTCATTGTGAACGCGAGCACGCGGCGGTTCTTGCCGTGGTATCGACCCCGCCAAGCTACTGAATAAGGAACGAGGGACCCCATGTATTTCGTGTCGCGTCGGCTTGTCATGGCTATGCTAGCGCTCGCTCCAGCATCACTGCGTGCCGTTGCTCAGGATTATCCCACGCACAGCGTCACCATTCTGGTGCCGTTCACTCCTGCGGGGGGCACCGATCTGATTGCGCGTGCGGTGGGACACAAGCTGGAGGAGCGTCTCGGTCAGTCCTTCATCATCGAGAACCGCCCCGGTGCCGGCACCACGATCGCCGCTGGCGCAACCGCGAAGGCCGCGCCCGACGGCTATACGCTGATGCAGGCCACCAGCGGGACCATGGCGATGAACCCCACCATCTTCAAACACCTTCCGTACCAACCGGGGAAGGACTTGGTACCGGTTGCGCTGATTGCCGGCGTTCCCTTTGTGCTGGTGGTCAATCCGTCGCTGCCTGTCCACAGCATCGCTGATCTCGTGAAGGTGGCCAAGGAGCGGCGGCTGAATTACGGATCCGGCGGCGTCGGCGCATTCCATCACCTCAACTCCGAGCTTTTGAGCAGCATGCTGGGCATCAAGATGACGCACGTGCCGTACAAGGGCAGCGCTCCGGCCATGAGCGATCTGGTGGCGGGCAATATCCAGGTTCTGTTCGTCGATATCGGGCCCTCGATCCAACTGATCCGCGCCGGCAAGGCGCGCGCGCTCGGTGTCACGAGCGCGGAGCGGGCGCCGGCCGCGCCGGAAATTCCGCCGCTGGCCGAGGTCGGCGTGCCCGGATTCGACACCACGGCTTGGCAGATGATGGTTGCGCCAGGGCAGACCCCGCGGCCGATCCTGGAGCGCCTCAATTCCGAGGTGAACGCCATCGTTCACACCAAAGAGATCGTCGACCAGTTCGTTACAGTCGGTCTTGTTCCTATCGGCAAGGGCTCGCTCGACGAGCTTGATGCCTTTGTGAAATCCGAAACAGTGCGCTGGGCCAAGGTGATCCAGGAGGCCGGACTAGCGGGCACGCAATGACCTGATCGGCGCCTCTCACGGCCTCATGGCCGGCGGTGTCATCTCATATGGACCGCATTACCTCGAGCAGTACCGGCAAGGGTCCGGCCATGTCGATCGTATCCTCAAGGGCGAGAAGCCGGCCGACCTTCCGGTGCAGACACCCACGAGGTTCGAGCTGGTACCGAACATGAAAAGCGCGAAGGCGTCTGGCCTCGATCTGCCGTGCCGCCGTCGCTCATCGCTGTTGCCGACGAGGTCATTGAATGAGACGATGGCACTTCACTTCGCTGTTCGGCAGGACGCGCCGGCGCGGTGGCCGAGTAGTCAGCGAGCTTATTTCGGCTGCACGTTCTGATTGCCGCCCGGTGTGCCGGGCGGTGGGATGACCTTGAGCCGGCCGCCGCCGGGCGGAGGCACCTGCATTTGCGGATCCAGGCCGGTCGGGGGGCAAATCACTCCGTTGGACTGTGCGAGCTTGTCGCTGAGCGGCTTGGAGCTGTGTCCTTCTCCAACGGTCGGAGATTCACTTTTGCTGCCGGGCGGACACGCAGCACTCTGCTGCGGCATCGCTGGCCCCTGTGCCGGCGCTTGCGCGCTGGCAGAACCGCCGGCCAGCAGACCTGCCACGAGGACAACCGTGACCACGGAGCGCATGCGCATCCTCTCGCGTGCTACGCTTTCCAGGGGAAACGTCCATTCTCTGGAAACGTTCCGGTCCCCTCCGCGGCTTCTGTGCGGCGCGGCTCCTACTGCGCGTTGGACCCGCGCAATGCGGCGTCCCGCAGCGTGTCCTTGAACGCAGTGCCCGACTTGCCCGCATCGACCCCGACGGCATACAGCGCCTGCATGTATTCGCCGTCGAACGGGCCGCGCGCGCTATGATTGAACTCGGGGCTTACATGCGCGATCCGCAGCTTGATCCCATGACGCAACGCCCCAACGTTGGTCAGTGCGACTTGCGCCTCCAATGCCGCAGTAAGCGCAACGGCGATGGATCGGCCGAGGACTCCCGGGATGTCGCGGTCCGCCATCTTGAACTCGGGACCGAGCTTCGAATTGACGATGACGTAGAGCTCGGTGATGGGGGGACGCGTGGTGGCGTTTGCGGAGAGCATGGAATCCGGCACGACGAAGAACGGCGCCGTCAGGGTTCCGTCGCTGTGCATTTCCTGGAAATGTTTTCCGTTCGCTTCGACCTCGACGCTGACCGGCGAAAAAAAGCCGGGAATGCTGGAAGATGCGAGCAGCACGTCGCGAAACAGCTTGAGCGAGCTTTCATCCCCACGCGCCGCGATTGCGCCCATGTTCCAGATCACGCGCCGCCCGGCGTCGAGATTGGTGGTGACTACGAGCAACCGGCGTCCGCGCGCGTGCTCGGCCGCGATCTCGGCAAGAAGGTTCGGAGTGATGCGCTGCTCCACCTGGCGGCGCAGCGGCCAATGGTCGAACAAGCTGTCGGGCGTCGCGCGGTCCTCGAAGATGTCCGCTGCCGATATGGTCGTAAAATCCTTGCGAATCTCGTCATCGTAGCGCGGCCCGAGAAAAGCAAACGGCGCGATGAGCGCGCCTATGCTCGATCCCGTCACTACCGCGAATTCGGGCCGGGTACCGGACTGAGTCCATCCCGCCAGCACCCCGCCGCCATAGGCACCGTCCGAGCCGCCGCCGGAAATTGCGAGCCACGGCCCGCTCGCATTGGGCAGGAGATGAGCGAAGCTCGCTGCCGAATCTCCCCACGCCCTTGCGTCGGGGATTCCCGGGACTGTCGCGATCTCTTGGTCCTGCGCGGAGAAAGCGGTGCGCTGCTGCGACTGCGCTTGTGTCTCCTTGGGTTGCGCCGCCTTTTTGGCTGGCTTCCTTCTAGCTTGCACAACCGCGCGCTGTTGCAAGGGGACATGCTGCTGCGCATGCGCAGCGCCCGATTGCAGCGGCCGCATCAGCGCCGTCGCGCTGCTTAGCGCCAGCGCCGTCGCGGCAAGGACAAAGAGGTGCAGGGCGAACAATCTTACCTCCTCGAATCGGTCACGCACTGCGACCCAATTCCAGCGTTTCTGGGGCAGCATCCCGCGTGGTCCGGCTCTCCCGCCCGGTTGTGATCGCCGCGCGTTTTGTCCATCATGCGCGGAGAACCAGCGATCATGACGCACGCACGCTTAGAGCATTTCCAGGTCGCATTGAAGTCCTCGGCGATCAAGGCCGCGGTCGTCTCAGCTATTCTGTGTGCGGCAGCGGGGGATGCCGTGCAGGCAGAGGCTGTTTTTCCAAGTCGCCCGATAACGCTGGTGGTCCCGCTGCCCGCCGGTGGCACTGCGGATCTGCTGTGCCGGATTGCGGCAGACAGAGCGGGCAGCGTGCTCAACCAGCAGATCGTGGTGGAGAATCGGGCAGGCGGTGCGGGCGGACGCGTGGGAACGGAATCGGTGTTGCGTTCCCCGCCTGATGGCTACACGCTGCTATGCGCCCCACAGCTGACCTACAGCATCACGCATCTGATTTTCGCCAAATCGGCATTCGACACGCGGGGCGCGGAGCCGATCAGCGTGCTCGCGACCTACCCGCTGATCGTGCTTGCCCGCCAGGGACTGCCCGCCGCCAACGTGCCGGAGCTGATCGCCTTCGCCCGCGCGCATCCCGGCAAGATCAACTACGGACATCAGGGCAAGGGCAACACGGGTCATCTCCTGGGCGAGCTCCTGATGCTCAAGGGCAACTTCCGCATGACCGAAATCCCGTACCGCGGCAGTGCGCCGGCAATCAACGATTTGCTGGGGGGAAATATCGATATCGTCTGCGACTATCTTCTCGCCAATAAAGCCAATGTCGATTCCGGAAGGCTCAAGTTGCTGGCCACGGCCGGTCGCGAGCGACTGAAAGCTTATCCACTGGTGGCGACCCTGGCCGAGACGCTGCCTGGAGTGTACGCCGATACGTGGATGGGCGTGGCCGCGCCTCCTGGCACGCCAAAGGAGCTCGTGAGGACGATCTCGGACGCGATTGGCGAGGCATTTGCAACCCCTGACCTGCGGCAACGCGTTCTTGCGCTCGAGGCAAAGCCATTGGGCAGCACGCCGGAGCAAATGCGAGAGATGATCAGGTCGAGCACGCAGCTCTGGGCGCCGGTCGTGGAAGCTGCAAAGATCGTGGTGGAGTGATCGCAGATGGACCAGGGCCGGCCAATGGTATCGTATTTGGTCGCGACCGCGCGGCAAGCTGGGGAATGCCTCTCCCTGAAAGGGGAAGGTCGGCTAGCCCGAGCTTGCTCGGGGGGAGTTGGGTGGGCATGTGGTCGTGGTCGCGACGATCATCCAAAGCGTGCCCGGAGGATGCAACTCCGATCCGACAGCATTCGCTTCGAAACGAAGCAGATGCTGTCGACCTCCTCCTTTCAGGGGAAAGTGTCGAGTATGCTCCCAACCATCGGGCCAAGCACGATTACCCCGCCCAAAATCGGGAGGTTTGAAGTCTGCTTCGACACTGCCGGGCGAGCTGTCATCGCGCTCGCGGTCACACTGGCCGTTTGGTCTTCCGCGGCGAACGTGGCGAAAGCGCAAGAGTATCCGTCGCACCCCGTCAAGATCATCGTGCCATTCCCCGCGGGCGGCACAGCGGACGTGATGCCGCGTCTTTTCACCGACTGGCTCGCTAGAAAATGGGGTCAGCCGGTGATCATCGAGAACCGCAGCGGGGCGGGGGGAAACATCGGAGCCGAGGCGGTCGCCAAGGCTGAACCCGACGGCTACACGCTGCTTGCGGCACCGCCCCCTCCTTTGGTGATCAATCAGAATCTTTATCCGAAGCTCGGCTTCGACCCGCTGGAATTTTCCCCGGTCGCCATCATGGGGCGCGTGCCGAACGGGCTCGAGGTGAACCCCAAGCTGTCCGTGCAGAGTGTGGCCGACATGATTGCGCAGGGGCGAACCAATCCCGGTAAGCTCACCTGCGCTACGCAGGGCAACGGTACCACCTCGCATCTCACTTCCGAGATGTTCCAGATGATGGCGAACGTGCGATTTCAGCAGGTCCCCTATCGTGGCTCCGCGCCGGCACTGGCGGATCTCGTCGCCGGTAACGTCGATCTGATGTTCGACAATCTCGGTGCAGCGCTCGCGCTGGTCAAAGGCGGTCAGCTCAGGCTCATTGCAGTGGCTGCTCCGACCCGGGTGGCTTCGTTGCCGGACGTGCCGGCGATTGCGGAAACGCTGCCGGGCTTCGAGTCCGTAACATGGTTCGCCGTTGTTGCCCCGCCGAGGACGCCCGAGGCCGTTCTCGACAAGCTCAACGCCGATTTCAACGAAGCGCTGCATCAGCCCGATATCCTGCACGGGCTCGCGCAATTGTCCGCCGAACCGGTGGGGGGCACCCGGCAGGCGACAGCGGCTTACATGCGCACCGAGGCCGAGCGTTGGAACAAGGTGATCAAAGCTGCCAACATCAGGCTCGAATGAGGATGCGGGGTAGGACATGAGCCTCGCAACTCACGCCCGGCACTGGCCTGCCGAGGGGCTCACGCGCGTGCCCTACTGGGTCTACTCCGATGCCGAGATTTATGAGGAGGAGCAGCGTCGAATCTTTGCCGGCGCGACCTGGAGCTATCTTTGCCTCGAGGTCGAGCTGCCCGGCCCCGACACATATCGCCGTGCCAACCTCGGCACGATGCCCATCGTGGTGACGCGCGACCGCGACGGCAACCTGCATGCCTTCGAGAACCGCTGCGCCCACCGCGGATCTCTCCTGGTGCTCAAGGACAGCGGGGAAGCTCGCGACATCACCTGCGTGTATCACAACTGGAGCTATGATCTCTGCGGCAACCTGACCGGTGTCGCATTCCGCCGCGGCTTGGGCGGCAAGGGCGGGATGCCGCCGGAGTGTCGGCCGGAGACCTATGGTCCACGCAAGCTGCGCCTCGCGCGCCTCGGCGGCTTGGTTTTCGGAACGCTGTCCGCGCAAACCCCGTCGATCGAGGAATATCTCGGCCCCGATATCCTCGCCCGTATTCGGCGCGTGCTGAGCGCACCGCTCAAGTTGCTTGGAACCTACTCCCAGGCCGTGCCGAGCAACTGGAAGCTTTACATCGAGAACGTGAAGGACAGCTACCACGCGAGCCTCCTCCACACCTTCTTCACCACCTTTCGACTCAATCGGCTGTCGCAGCAGGGGGCGATTATCGTGAGCGAATCCGGCGGGCACCACGTCAGCTATTCCCTGGCCGCCGACAGCGGCGGGAGGGAATACGAGCAGGCTGGAATGCGCTCGGCGCGCGAGGGCTTCGGGCTCGAGGAACCGAAGCTGCTGGAGTGGGTGGACGAGCTTGGCGACGGCATCGGTTTGCAGATCCTTTCCGTGTTTCCGACGTTCGTGCTGCAGCAGACCCGCAACAGCCTCGCCGTGCGGCATCTCGTTCCTCAGGGGCTCGAACGTACCGAGCTGGTGTGGACGTGCTTCGGTTTTGCCGGTGACGACACGGAGATGACCGAGCGGCGTTTGCGGCAGGCCAACCTCATCGGTCCGGCCGGCTACATCTCCATGGAGGATGGTGCCGCGCCGGGATTTGTGCAGCGGGGCGTGGCGGGCGCGCCCGATCTTCTCTCGGTAGTCGAAATGGGCGGAGCGAGCGTCGCGTCCGAGGACAACCGCGTGACCGAAGCTGCGGTGCGCGGTTTTTGGAAGGCCTATCGCGGCCACATGGGGTTTTAGCCCGCGTCCCGGTCAGATGAGCTCAGCGCGGCCTACAAGCTCGGTCCGCTCTCTCTTCCCGTCAGCCGCGGTCCCCGCGACTCGCGCGTCGCGGGCTGACTTACGCAGAGAGGATGCATGAACATCGACCCGCAGCAGAAGGTAACGAGCCTCAATGCACGTTATGCGGCGGCCCTCGACGACAACAAGCTGGAAGACTGGCCCGATTTTTTCGTTGCGAACGGCTGCTATCGCGTTACGACCGCGGAAAACTTCGAGAAAGGGCTGCCGCTCGCCCTCATTTACGCGACCTCGCGCGCCATGCTGCGCGACCGGGTTCGCTCCTTGCGCGACGCGAATGTCTACGAGGCGCAGCGCTACCGCCACCTGATCGGGCCAGCGCTCATCAACTGGGAGGAGGGGGGCGAAGTGCGCGCGCAGACGAGCTTCATCATCGCGCGCATCATGCATAGCGGCGAAACCAGCATTTTTGCGACCGGACGCTATCAGGACCGCATCCTTCTCGATAGGCCGGAGCAGGGAGGAGCTTTTGTTGAAAAGCTGGTGATTCTGGACAGCCGGCTGATCGATACGCTCCTCGCCATACCGCTTTGATTGACCCCTTGCGGCTGCCCGTGTCCAAGCCTCCTGTCGTCTCGAAATCGCGGTTGCTGGACCATCGATCCTTTGTCTTGTTCTGGCATGCGCGCACCTTCAGCAACGGCGCTTTCATGATGCAGGGCGTGGCCATAGCGTGGCAGATCTATGAGCTCACCGACGACCCGCTGGATCTGGGGCTCGTGGGGCTCGTACAATTTTTTCCGGTGGTGACGTTGTCGATCCTGATCGGCCAGGTGGCGGATCGACTGGACCGGCGTCGGGTCGCCGGGTTTTGTCAGATTGCGAAGGCGTTGACAGCGCTCGCTCTGGCGCTCGGAAGCGCCGGCGGATGGCTCGGGCGCGACAGCATGCTGGCCCTTCTGTTCCTGTCCGCGACCGCGCGTGCATTCGAGCTGCCTGCCATGCAGGCGCTTCTGCCGGGCCTGGTGCCGCCCGTGCTGCTGCCCAGAGCCATCGCCGCGTCCGCCGGTGCGCAACAGACGGCCGTAATCTGCGGGCCCTCTCTTGGAGGCTTGCTATATGGGTTGGGTCCGACCGTCGTCTATGCCGTCTGCACCGTTGTCTTCGTCGCGGCCAGCGTGTTGATCGGCGGGGTCCAGCTGGCGCGCAAGAGCGAGCCCCAGCCGTTCAGCATCGAGACGCTGTTTGCCGGCTTCTCCTACATCCTGCGGCGGCCTGTCTTGTTTGGTGCAATCTCGCTCGATCTCGTTGCGGTCTTGCTGGGAGGCGTTACGGCGCTGCTGCCGATCTATGCCCGCGACATTCTCGACGCGGGTCCGTGGGCGCTCGGTTTGCTGCGCTCGGCGCCGGCGGTCGGTGCGCTGACTGCCTCGATCGTGCTGGCACGGCATGCGATCACCGGTAGTGCCGGCAAGATCATGTTCGCCGCCGTGGGAGCATTCGGCGCGGCGAGCGTCCTCTTTGCGCTCTCGACCTCGATCCCGATGTCAATGCTCGCGCTTGCAATCTATGGCGCCGCCGACGCGGTCAGCGTCGTCATTCGCCTGTCGTTCATTCAGATGCGCACTCCCCACGACATGCTGGGCCGGGTGATGGCTGTGAATTCCATGTTCACCGGATCGTCCGGGTCGCTCGGCGAATTTCGCGCCGGCGTCGTTGCCGCGTGGCTTGGGGCGGTGCCTTCGGCACTTATGGGCGGGATAGGCGCAATCATCGTCATGCTGATCTGGATGGGCGTTTTCCCGCAATTGCGTCGCATTGACAGGCTGGCTCCCGAAGGCGGCCCAACGCGCTGAGCGTCATGCGCATAAGGCTTGCGCAAGGTTCTTGATCAACTCCTCGATGTCCTTCAGCCCGTTGAAGCGCGGTGATCCGGCCATGTGCGGCGTCGCAATCACGTTGTCGAACGCCAGCAGCTCGTCGTCGCTGCGGCCGGGTGACTCGTACAGCGGATCGAGGGCAAAACCGCCGAGCTGCCCTGATAGCAGCGCGTCGAGCACGGCATTGCGTTCCACCACTTCGGCTCGCGAGACGTTGATGAGGCAGGCGCCCGGCTTCATCATCGCCAATCGCTCACGGTCGAGGAGATGCCGTGTGGATCGGCCTCCCGGCACCTGTGGAACGACCCAGTCGCTGTGAGCAAGCAGAGTCTCCAAGGATCGATAGGAAACCTCCAGCGCCTCCTCTTCGTCCGCCGGCAGGCGCGTGCGCTGAAAGTAGAGCGTCCGCATTCCGAATGCGGCGGCGCGCAACGCGATCTCACGGCCGATCTCGCCAAGTCCGATGATCCCGATCGTGCTGTCGCTGAGGTTGCGCATTCCGGGTATGCGGCCAAAGTTTGCTCCCGGCACATGCTGGCGGTCGAAAGGTCGATATGCGAATCCGGCGGCGGCAAGTTGCTCGGCGCTGATCAATCCGTTGAGGCGATGAAGCCGGCGTGCCAGTGCAAGCATCAATGCGAAGGCGTGTTCTGCACACGAGATATTGGCGCGCCGACGTATGCCATGCACCGCCACGCCTGCCGCGCGGCACGCAGCCACGTCGATGTTGCGCATCACCGCGCCGTATTTGTGAACCAGCTTGAGATGCGGAGCGCATGCAAGCTCGTCCCTTCCTACCGCGAGCGATTCGACGACTAGTGCCCGTGCCGCCGAGAGGTTCTGCCGCAGCTCCGTTTGCGAGCACACCAGCCTGACGGTGCTGGGAAAGAGCCGGCCGACTGCCTTCCTCACGCCATCGCACCAGCCGGCAAAATCGGGCTCGTCCGGCGACATGAAATCGGAAAACGCGGCAAATCGTTCGGGGGCAGTGGTCGGATCCAGCACTACTCCGATCAATCTGGTCCATGGATCGTCCTCGACGACTACCATTGGAGAAGCTGCAATCATGGAGTGACCCAGATTCTAAGCGCATATGGCGGACATGATACGGTCTTCTGATCCAGCATGAAGCGCGGCGCTGGCTGCATAGGCAAGCGCATTCACCTCGGTCTCTTGGTGTCTCACAGGGCCGGCCGGGTTCCTGGAACGGCAGCTCGGTTGCGGCGTTGGCTTGTGAGCCAGAAGGGTATCAGGAGAGGTGCAACCATGACCGACCGAGACCCCTATAGGGATCCGATGACAAACCCCGGCCCAGGCCCCGGCTACACCGGGCCCAATCGCGGCTGGAACGGCGGATCCATCCTTGCTGCCATAGTTGTCATCGTCATTGTGGTGGCTGCGATCGCCTACGCGGTGAACAGGAGCCCGACCCACACGGCGACCGGACCGAGCACAACCACGCCGGCTCCCAGCACCACCGGCGCGGGAGCCCCTGCCAAGACGCGTTAGAGAAATGCGGGGGCTTTCGTAAGGGTGACCCATGGGTCGCCCTCTATCCGCTATCCGCAGCTGTGCATTTCGAACGGGCGACGCATTTCAGCTCGCGTACTGTGCGACGGAGGCATCACGACGGCGCGGGCACGGCGCATCGGGAGTTGCGCGGTCTCAGAATGCCGGCTCGCCGGCGACGACATGACGGCGCAGCAGACGCCGCTCCTTGTTGCTGAAATCCGTGCGGGCGTGCAGCGTGCAGCGATTGTCCCATAAAACGAGGTCGCCAGGCCGCCAGCGGTGCGCATAGATGAACTGGTCCTGCTCGATGTGCTCGAACAGCTCGTTCAGCAGCGCACTTCCTTCGGCCCGGTCCATATCCTCCACGGTCCACGTCATCAGACGATTGACGTAGAGCGCCTTGCGCCTCGTCTCGGGGTGGGTGCGCACGATCGGCTGCGCGAAATGCGGGGCGATGGACAGGTCGAGCTTGGCGCTGTTGATCTCCCGCGTTGGCGAATCATAGAAGTGGGTCGATCGTCCCGGCTGCGAGCTCCTCGCGCAGATCGAGCCCGCTTATTTCCGCGCCCAGGGCCGTCGAGAGCGGCTGCACAAGGAGGGATGTGGCAAGGGACATGGGCACGTCTCCTGGGCTAAATAATAGAAGTCATGAGGCTCGTCCGCGCACTAGTCACGGGTGCGGTCCTTGCATGCGCGGCCTGCGGCGGCGCACACGAGCAGAGCTGGCCAAACCGGCCGGCGAGGATCATCGTGCCGCTCGCACCGGGCGGGGCAGCGGACATCCTGGGCCGCATCATCGCCGAGCATCTCTCAACGGCCTTCGGCCAGCAGTTCTATGTCGAGAACCGGGCCAGCGGCGGCGGGGTCGTCGGCACTGCGGCCGGTGCCGCAGCCGAGCCCGACGGATACACGCTGGTCGTCTCCAGCATCGCAGCCAACGTGATCGCGCCGGCTTTCAACAGCCATATCGGCTATGACGGGATGCGCGATTTTACTCACATCGCCTATCTGGGCGGTCCGCCCGCCGTCATGCTGGTCCACCCGTCCCTGGGGGTTGCGACGCTCGAGGATTTTGTTTTATTCGCGCGCGCCGCCAAGGAGCCGACGAGCTGTGGATCTGCGGGACCCGGCTCCCACGTCGCTTTGATCGCCGAATACGTCGCGCAGACGAGACGATGGACTCCGCTGGCGCGGTCTCTGTCCGCAGCCGATGCCGGGCAATAGGTCCCCAGCGGCCGCAAGTGCCGTCCCCCCGCCCTCCATGACACCATCGCATAGTCCAATTTCCTTGGGGCCTTGAACGCCATGCCCCGCAAGCAATTTGCCTGGGCGTCCATGAGCGACGAGCAGCTGCTGCAACTGCGGCTGCGCGATCTCAGGGTCGCCGTCGAGGGCACTTGGCTCGAGGACTGCCTCAAGGCGCTGCATCAGGAGCTCGAGGAGCGCGACATCCGGGTGCGCCCACACGCCTGGATCTCGAGCGAATGGTTCAGCCCGGACAGCACGCCGGGGATTGCAATCCCGTTCTATCTCGCGCACCCGCGGCTGATGCAGCTGGAGAAGAAGGAGATCATCGACGTCGAGGGAGGCACATGGTCGGAGTGCATGCGCATTCTTCGGCATGAAGCCGGGCACGTCGTCCAGCACGCTTATCAGCTTCACCGCCGGCGCGCGTGGCAGCAGCTGTTCGGGCCCTCATCGCGGCGCTATCCGCGGTACTACCGGCCGAACCCGGCCAGCCGGCAGTTCGTGCAGCATCTGCGCCTCTGGTATGCGCAGAGTCATCCCGACGAGGATTTCGCCGAGACGTTTGCCGTCTGGCTGCGGCCCCGCTCGAATTGGCGCACGCGATACGCCGACTGGCCGGCGCTCAAGAAGCTCGAATATGTCGATGAGCTGATGGCAGAGATTGCCAACAAACGGCCGTTGCTCACTCGCCGGGAGCGGGTCGACCCGCTGAGCAAGCTGAGCAGCACTCTTGCCGAGCATTACAAGAAGAAGCGGGCTCTCTACGCCTTTGACACTGCGAGAACCTACGACCGCGATCTGCTGCGGCTGTTCTCCTCCGATCCGCGGCATTGGCGATCTCAGGCGGCTTCGACTTTCATCAGGCATCACCGCGCGAGGATCAGGGAGCTGGTCTCGAAGTGGACCGGCGAATACCAGCTCACCTTGGACGCGATCCTCGACGACATGATAGTGCGCTGTCGCGAGCTCAATCTGCGTGCGGTCGGTGCGGAGCGCAGGCTGATGATGGAATTCACCGTGTTGTTGACGGCGAAGACCGTGCATGCGCTCTTTGGTCCATTGCGGCGAAGATGGATCGCCCTATGAAACGTCTGCGCATCCTGGTCCTCCTGCACTCCGACCTGATGCCTCCGGAGTCCAGCAAGGGATACGGCGAGCAGGAGATCAACGTCTGGAAAACCGAATATGACGTCATAAGCACGCTGCGCGCCGCGGGGCACGAGGTGCGCCCGCTCGGCGTACACGACGAGCTCAAGCCGATCCGCGAGGAAATCGAGAGCTGGAAACCGGACGTCGCTTTCACCTTGATCGAGGAGTTTCACGGCGAAGCCATCTACGATCAGAACGTCGCAAGCTTTCTGGAGTTGATGCGCGTCCCGTATACGGGTTGCAATCCGCGCGGCCTGATGCTGGCGCGCGGCAAGGATCTCTCGAAAACGCTCGTGCATTATCATCGCATTCCTGTGCCGGCCTTTGCCGTTTTCCCGAAGCATCGCAAGGTGCGACGCCCGAAGCGCCTCGCGCTGCCGCTGATCGTGAAAAGCCTGAGCGAGGATGCCTCCTACGGCATCTCGCAGGCCTCCGTCGTCGACACGGACGAGAAGCTCGCGGAGCGCGTCGCCTTCATCCACGGGCGGATCGGCACCGCTGCTATTGCGGAGCAATATATCGAGGGGCGCGAGCTCTACGTCGGGGTGCTGGGGAACGATCGGCTGCGGGTGCTGCCGATCTGGGAGCTGACCTTTGGCAGCATGGCGCATGGTGCCTGGCTCATTGCCACCGAGAAGGTCAAGCACGATACCGATTATCAGGAGCGCCGCGGGATCCAGCACGGGCCGGCCAGAGACCTGTCCCCGGAAATTCGCGCTCGCATCCGGCGCTCGGCCAAACGGATCTTTCGCACCCTCGAGCTTGACGGCTACGCCCGCATCGATTTTCGGCTGTCCGTGGATGGAGTTCCGTATTTTCTGGAAGCGAATCCCAATCCCGAGATCGCCGAAAGTCAGGAGTTCGCGGCGGCAGCGCTTCGGGATGGACTGCCGTATCCCGCGCTGCTGCTGCGGATCGTCAGCCTGGGAATGCAGCGGGCGATGTCCGGGAAGCCAGCGTAGACTTACCGTCATGCGCGCCGCAGTGAAGCTTCACCTGACTGCACGCGTATGGGCAGCGGCGTATGCTACCTTGTAAGCCGGGGCCGGCCACAACCGGAGTAGTCCGGATCAACCTGCTGCGCTGACTGCTGGGGCTGCAGCTCGGCCACTGCCTGCTCCAGCGCCGCAAGGTCGAACGGTTTCTGCAACAGCACAAATCCCTCCTCGACGGCGTCGCGGGCGCTCGATGCGAACCCCGTCGTAAGCAGCACGGGAATGCGGGGGTAAAGCTTGCGAATGGCCCGGCCGAGCTCGAGCCCGTTCATTCCGCCCGGCATCAGCACATCGGAGAAAACCAGATCGATCTCGGGATTCTGAGCGAGCCACGCCATGGCGTCCTGGGCACGGGCAAAATGTTTGACCTGATAGCCGAGTTGCTGGAGATACGTGCTGGCCACTTCGGCGACGGCTACATTGTCCTCGACCAGCAGTACCGTCCCAGCCTGCTGAGCTGCACCCCTGTGATCCGCCGGAGCAATGGAGGGGGCGGCCAATTCCTGCGTACGCGGCAGGTAAAGCGTGACCACCGTGCCGCGGCCGATGGCGCTCGTGATGGCGACGGCGCCGCCGGCCTGCTTCGCGAAGCTGAAAACCTGGCTCAATCCAAGACCCGTGCCCTTGCCCACATCCTTCGTGGTGAAGAACGGCTCGAAGACGTGGGGCAACACTTCAGGGGGAATGCCGCGGCCGGAATCCGAAACCCGGATCGCCACGAAGTCGCCCTGCAGACCTTGCTCGCCTGGCTTGCCGTCGAGCACCACGGGCTCCGCGGTGATGCGCAGCGCGCCGCCGCCCGGCATGGCGTCGCGCGCATTTACCGCAAGGTTCAATAATGCAAGCTCGAGCTCGTTGGCATCGACCTTGATGGCGCAAGCCTCGCCCCGCACCTCCACCTCGGTCGTGATGTCGCCGCGCAAGGAGCGGTTGAGGAGGTCCTTGAGCTCTGGCAGATGCTGATTGAGATCGATGACCGACGGCGCCAGCGTCTGCCGTCGCGAGAAAGCGAGCAGTTGGCGCGTCAGGCTCTCCCCGCGTTTGGTCGCGGTCGCAATCATATCCAGCAGCCGGACGTGTTTTGGCTCTTTCAGGTCGCGCCGCAACCGCTCCACGCTGCCGCTCACGACCATGAGCAGGTTGTTGAAGTCGTGTGCCACCCCTCCCGTCAGCTTGCCGACGGCCTCGAGGCGCTGTGCCTGTCGCAACGCCGCTTCCGCGGCTTCGCGGCGGTCTGCTTCCGCGTGAAGGCGCCGGGTACGCTTGAGAGCAAGGCCGATGATGAGCAGGAGCAGGCAGGTTGCCGGCAATCCGAAGATCAGATGGCTGCCCATGGTGCCGAGCCATTCCGCCCGGATTGCGGAAGCCTCTATGCCGGCCACGACGTAGACCGGGAACCCTTCGAGCTTGAGGAAGCCGATCCGCCGCTCGGCGGAATCGATCTGCGAATGCGCAACCGTGTAGATCACCCGCTCCCACCCTGCCGAGATGGCTGCATGGAGGCCGCTTCCCGGCGCAAGGACGCGTTCACGGTCCTGCATCTCCGGATAGCGCGCAAGAAAACTGCCATCCGCTCGCAGCAGGGCATAGGCGCTGCCGGGGCTATGATCGATCAGGGCGTAGAACTCCTCGAAATATTGCGGCAGGACGGCAACCGCGACGATGCCATCGAACGACCCATCGACGGTCGGTCGGCGTCGCGACAATACAAAGAACGGAGTGTTGAAGGCGGTCAGCCGTGGAGAGATGACCTCGCTGACAAAAATGCCGGCATGACTGGCTATGTGGACCTGAAAGAAGCTGCGGTCGCGCACGTTGAAGCCCGTGGGCACCTGCGCGAGCTGACTCGAAACGAGCGGCTCGCCGTTGCGATCAACGAGGAAGATGGCACGCAATTGCGGCAGCCCGGCTACGATCCGCTGGAGGCGATCGTGCAGCCGCGGTTGATCGTCGCGAATAGCCTCATCCGAGAGTCCGCGCATGATCTCATCGACCTCGGCGATGGAGCGCTCCACGGTCTGAAACACCTTGAGCGTATGCTCGTGCAAAATATCGAGGGATCGCTCGATGCGCTCGTCGGCGATCGCGTATTCGTAACGATAGGCGAGCCAGGAAGCCCAGGCGAACAGCACTGTCGGCAGCACCACCGACGCGATCATCATCAGCTGCAGCAAACGGATTGCCGATTGGCGGGCGGACAGCATGGGGCGCATCATTTCAGGTTTCCCGGCGCCATGCGCGCCAATCTTGCAGGCATCCGGTCCTCAGATTACGCGCTTGCGCTTGACTGGCGCGGCTGTCCATGGGGATCCAGGTTCCGTCCCATCCGATCTGCCGCATTCCATCTTGTCCCCGGCTTTGGCTTAATTTTGTCCACAACCAGCCTCTATTCACGATTTTGTTTTTGCACGAGAGGGTATCTTGATGCGGTATCTTCGCTGGCGTCTTTTGCTCCGGCGCGGCATTGTTGCCGCGCTCGTCTTGGCAAGTGGCGCAGTCCCGGCGACGGCGCAGGGCGGCGTAGACCTGCAACTCGTGCTCGCGGTCGATGCTTCCGGGAGCGTCGACCAGTACCGCTTCGAGCTGCAGAAGCGCGGCTACGCGGCGGCCTTTCGGCATCCGGCCGTGCTCGCGGCGATCCGCTCCGGCCCGAGCCAGGCCATTGCAGCCACGGTGCTGCAATGGACCGGGCCGACGCTTCACCGGCTGGTGGTCGAGTGGAGCAGGGTTGGCGATGAGCAAAGCGCATCGAGCTTGGCTGCTGCGATCGAAGCCGCGCCGCGCCAACTCTTCGGCGGCGGCACATCGATCAGCGGCGCGATCGATTACGGCAGCACGCTGTTTGCAGGAAGCGTGTTCCCTGCGCGCCGGCGGGTGATCGACATCTCCGGCGACGGATCCAACAACCGAGGTCGCGCGGTGAGCCTCGCACGCGACGAGGCGGTGGCTGCCGGCATTGGCATCAACGGCCTGCCCATCCTCGCGTTGGAGCCGGACCTCGACCGCTATTACTACGAGAACGTGATCGGTGGCCCTGGCGCCTTCGTCATCGCGGCAAGGAGCTACGAGGCCTTCGCCGAGGCCATTCTCAAGAAGCTGATCACCGAGATCGCCTCACGCGAGCGCTGAGCGGCCGCACGGACGGTCTTGGCCGCCGACCCGCGCTGCGCTACGTCGCAGCGGGCAATGATTCTACCGGCCAGGCAATGACCAACCCCGCCGACGCAGCTGTGGCCGATCTGGTGATCCGCGGCGGGACGGTCGTGTCGCCGGAGGCGGAGTTTGCCGCGAGCGTCGCGATCAAGGACGGCAAGGTGCTCGCGGTCGGGGCGCATGAGGCGATGCCGGAGGCGCGCGAGACGCTCGATGCAACGAGCCTGCACATCCTTCCCGGCGCCATCGACGTGCACGTGCATTTCCGCGATCCCGGCTATCCGCACAAAGAGGACTTCGCAAGCGGCACGGCGGCTGCGGCATTCGGCGGGGTCACCACGGTCTTCGACATGCCCAACACCATCCCGCCCACGGGCGGCGCGGAGACGCTCGCGGCCAAGCAGGCAATCGCGGCGCAGAAGGCTTGCGTCGATTTCGGGCTGTATGGGCTTCTCGGCGAGGACACCATCGCGCATGTTCCCGAGCTCGTCGCGGGCGGGGTGATCGGCTTCAAGCTCTACATGGGCAATACGTTCGGCAAGATTCCGAGCCCGTCCACCGGCGCCATGCTCGAAGCGTTCGAGGCCGTGGCATCCACGGGACGGCGCATCTCGCTGCATGCGGAAACCAATTCCATCATGGAGCGCCGCGAGCTGCGGCTGCGCGAGGCCGGCCGCACCGATCCGCTGGCGCACCTTGCGTCGCGCCCCGCCGTGGTGGCGGTGGAGGCGGTGAGCCGTGCGGCGATTCTCTCAGAGTGGACCGGGGCGCGCATACATATCCTGCACATCTCGTCGGCAGACGAGCTGCGCCCGTTGCGCGAGGCCAAGGCGCGCGGGGTGGACATCACCGGCGAGACCTGCCCGCATTACCTCATGCTCTCGGCTGATGACTATGCCCGCCTCGGCGGGGTGATCCGGGTCAATCCGCCGGTGCGCGAGGCGCGCAATCAAGCGCCGCTGTGGGCCGCGCTTGCCGACGGCACCATCGACCTTATCGCCACCGATCACGCGCCGCACGCGCGCGAGGAGAAGACCCGCAATGACATCTGGAGCGTCGATGCCGGTTTCCCCGGGGTCGAGACGCAGATGCCGCTGATGCTGACGGCGGTTTCCGCCGGACGCTTGAGTCTTTGCGACTACGTACGCCTGAGCGCGGCCAACCCGGCGAAGGTCTGGGGACTGTATCCGCGCAAGGGTGCGATCCAGCCGGGAGCTGATGCGGACATCGCCGTAGTCGATCTCGCGCCGGAATGGACGATCGCGGATATTGCGCTGCAGTCGCGCTCCAAGATCACGCCGTGGAACGGCTGGCGGGCCAAGGGGCTGCCGGTGCACACCCTGGTGCGCGGCCGCTTTGTCATGCGCGCGCGCAAGCTCGCTTCCGATGCGTGGGGCTGGGGCCGCTCGGTGCACGCGGTCCAACAGATGCCCGCGCCGCGCCCGGTCAATACCGAGCAGACAATGCGGGCGATCGTGGCGAGGAAAGCTCCGTAGGGGCGCCTCGCGGCCCCGGTATCTGCAAGACCTGGAGCTCCCATAGCCCCGGCGTCCCGCACTACTGACCGCGAGTTGGGTAATCCTGAATGGCTACTGCGCGCCCTCGGCGCCGACCACGAAGGAGCGCGAGCTCGTCGCCTGGATGCGGGCCTGATTGATCGCGGTCTGGGCGGGCGAGTTGTTCCAGTTCTGCGCTTTCTCCATGGTGTCGAAGGCGATGATGAAGAAGCGCAGCGGCGGCACCCCGTCGAAGCCGAGGATGTTCTCGGTCCGGGTGACGAACTTGCCCCCGAATGCCGCAATCGAGGGCCCAAGCTTGGGCAGGACCTCGTTCAAGCCCTGTGGCGAGGTCACCTCGGTGATGTCGATGATCGCGTACGCGCCCGGCCCCGAGCGCTGGGCATGCACGCTCTGCACCGCCACGGCGCCGAGGCCAAAGCCAGTGAGCATTGCAATGGTGAGGGCCAGTCGAGATCGCATCGGCAGTCTCCGTCGAGGTTGGGAGGCAAGAGCGTGCGGCGACCGGCAGCGTTCCGGCGCTACACCCGCTCCACCTGGTCCTTCCCTTTACGCGATCGGTGCACCGAATGCGAGATGATCCCGGCGCAGGCGATTGCCGCAGGCCGACAGAGAACCCTCAGCGGATCGGCGGGGCGTAGAGAATGCCGCCCGCATTCCACAGTTGATTGAGACCGCGCGGAATGCCGAGCGGGGAATCCACGCCGACATTGCGATCATAGACCTCGGCATAGTTGCCCACGTGGCGAATGATGCGTGCGGCCCAATCCCGGGCAAGCCCGAGCTCCTCGCCGTAGCCGCCTTCGATGCCGACCAGGCGCCTGACTTCCGGCTTGTCCGACTTGAGCGCGGTATCGATGTTCTTCGACGTGACGCCGAGCTCTTCGGCATTCACCATCGCGTAGAGGGTCCATTTCACGATCAGGAGCCAGTCGTCGTCCTTATGGCGTACCACCGGCGCAAGCGGCTCCTTGGAGATGACGTCGGGCAGGATCACATGCTCGCCGGGGTGCGCGAGCTGCAGGCGCATGGCGTAGAGGCGCGACACATCGGCAGTCAGCACATCGCATTCGCCGGAATCGTAAGCCTTGAGCATCGCGGCCTGATCGGCAAACTTCTTTTCCTGATACTTGATGTTGTTTGCTCCGAAGTAGCTGGCGAGGTGCAGCTGCGTGGTCGTGTCGGAAAGGACGCAGACCTTGCCGTTATCCAGCTCGAGGCTGGAATCGGCATTGCGCGCCCGGGGCACCATGAAGCCCTGACCGTCGTAGTAGGAGACCGCCGCAAAATGCAGGCCGTAGCTCGTTTCGCGTGCCATGTTCCAGGTCGAGTTGCGCGACAGCACGTCGACCTTGCGCTTGTGCAGCTCGGTGAACCGCTCGCTTGCATCGAGCGGGATGAACTTGACTTTGCCCGGGTCATCGAAGATTGCCGCCGCCAGCGCACGGCAGAAATCCACGTCGAAACCGGACCAGTTGCCGTTCTTGTCCGAAAGCGCAAAGCCTGGGAGTCCGGGATTGACGCCGCACAGCACCGCATCCCGGTTGCGCGTTCGCTTCAGCGTTTTGGTGTCGTAGCGCTCGTAGGCGATGGCAGTCGCGGCCACGGCAAGGGCGATGGCACAGCCCAGCAGAAGCCCGGATCGGAAATTCCACCCGAATAATTTTGCCATGCTCTATGTCCCCAAAACGGCAACCCAGCATTTCTCGGCGTACCCGGCCATGGCGCGCTTACGGCTCCGGCTGCTGCCGGACGATGACCTTGGTTCCCACAGGAATGCGATCATAGAGGTCCATCACATCGCTGTTGACCAGGCGAAAGCATCCCGACGACACCGCGCTGCCGATGGTCTGCGGCTGATTGGTGCCGTGGATGCGATAGACCGTCGTGCCGAGATAGAGCGCACGCGCACCCATGGGATTGCCCGGTCCGCCCGCCATGAAGCGCGGCAGATAGGGCTGGCGCTGGATCATTTCCGCCGGCGGCGTCCAATCCGGCCATTCCTGCTTGCGGGTGATGCGCAAGAGTCCCTGCCACTGAAAGCCGTCGCGGCCGACGCCGATACCGTAGCGCAGAGCCCGCCCGTTGGGCTGTACCACGTAGAGAAATCTTTCGGAGGTATGAATGATGATGGTGCCGGGTGCCTCGCTCGAGCGGTAAAAAACGACTTGCCGCTGAAACTGGGCAGGCAGCTGCTCGTCCTCGGCGTTGGGGACGTAGCCTGGCTGGTCGGGAAGCGACATCTGCTCGCGCTGCGCCAGCGCATGCGACATTGGCAAGGCAAGGACGGTGAAAACGAATGCCAAGCCGACAATCGCGATCGGCAGGCAAAGGCGACTTAGAAGCATCAGCGGGATCCGACAGGTCCTGGCGTGAATTCGAGCGCCCGGCGCAGCATACGCCAGTACCGCGATCGATTGCAGGACCAAAGTGGCAGGTTGTGGGCAGCAGCAGCTGTTTGCTGCGAGAAGGCATCAACGCCTCTTCGGCGCGCATGCGAAGGCCCGTAAATTCGGTGGTAAATTCGGGCGGGTGTGAAGCGAGCCTCTACGTGCGGGGAAATAGAACGGGCGATGCGGGGCGTTACTCCCGCTCTTTCGGCTTGTCGGCGTCCATTGCATCGCCGCCTTGCGGAGAGTGGAAAAGCCTCCTGCGTCACCGCAGCGATCACCCGTAACTGAATTCCTGTTCAGATAGGTGAGGGCGCGGTTATTACAATGTGAACGCGATTTAATTAATGACACAAACGGATTGTGAACCTCGCGCGGCCCAATTCCGACAAATTGAGGCGCAACATCATTTGCAGCGAGCGCTCGGCTGCCACTCGTTTGATCAGAAAGAATTCGGGCGCGCGCTGCTGGCGACGGAGTCGTTATGAAAAAAGCTCTCACCGGGTTTCTCGCAGTCGCGACGATCGCAGTCACGCTCGCGGCAAGTGCAAACGATGCATCGGCCTATTGGCGCGGCCGCGGATGGGGAGGCGGCTGGCATGGCGGGGGCTGGCACCGCGGATGGGGATGGGGTCCGGGCGTTGCTGCCGGCGTGATCGGCGGGGCGGTGATCGCCGGCGCCATTATCGCCGCCCGGCCACCGGGCTATGTCGTTTACCCCGGCTACGCGCAGCCAGTTTCCGGGCCGGGCTGCTACTGGGCCTCCCGGCCGGTCTACGATGCCTGGGGCCATGTCATCGGCTTTACCGGGCAGCCGGTGCAGGTCTGTCCCGGCTACGTCGCAGCGCCTCCGCCTCCGGCCTATGGCCCACCGCCGCCGCCTGCCGAGCTCCCGTTACCGTCGAAATAAAACCAAGGTGGACGACCAGGCCGATATTGGGACCGAGGGGAACCGCCGCGCCACGCTTATCGCGCTCGCTGCGGTGGTGCTGCTCGGCATCCTCGGCTACTTCCTGGCGCACGAGCTGTCCGCAAGCGCGCGCTTGCAGGATTGCGTTCTCTCCGGCCGCAGCAATTGCGCCCCGGTCGAAGCGGCGCGTTGAGATCGCAGCTTTCTTAAGCGACATCCGCGCTGCGATGGAGTAGTCTCACCGCGATGTCAGCGGTGCTCGATCTCGACCCGAGCAAGGTTGTCGAGGTGGACCTCGGCAGCAATGCATTCAAGCAGAATGCGCGCAGCATTCTCGGGCAGTGGGCGAGGCGTTCGCCGTTCTACGTGCTCTCGTCCGGCCCGCCGCAGGTCATATGCGGCCGCTATGCCGACGTGCATGAAGTGTTTTCCGACACCGCTCGTTTCTCGTCGGAAGTGCCGCGTGGGCGAGGCTTCGAGCAGTTCGACAAGTTCATGGGGGTGCAGTTCATCACCCAGATGGACGGCGAGCGGCATGCCAGAATTCGCCGGCTGCTGATGCCGGCGTTCTCGGCGCGGAGCCTGAGCCGGCTCGAATCGCGCATAGCGGAGATCATCGAGAGCATGCTCGATCGCATCGAGGTCGGCGGAAATGAGTTCGACGGGATGCGCGATTACGGCGCGCAACTCGTGGTCGGCGCGCTCCTGACCGCGATGGCGAACCTCGACCAGCGCCAGAAAGAGATTTTCCTCGCCTTCCACGAAGTGCTGCCGCTGACCACCTACACCAAGCCGGGCGAACCGTTTGCGCCGGAATGCGTTCGCGCGTTCGATCGCGCCGCGCAGTTGGTGCATGAGATCATCGCGGAGCGACGGGCCAATCCGCGACCGGACTTCATCAACGATCTCATAACCGCACGCGATCAGGGCGACAGACTCACCGACCGGGAGCTGTTCGATCAGATCTTCACGATCTGCGGCGCCGCGCTTTCCGCCACCAGCCGTGCCGCAGGCGGCGCTCTCTACACGCTCTACTCTCACCCGGACCAGCTCGCCGAGCTCGTGCGCGACCCGGATCTCGTTCCCGAGGCGGTCGAGGAATGTTTGCGGATCGCGAGCAACGGCTACTTCACCTTTCCGCGCGCGGCCACCTGCGATACCGAGGTGGGCGGGACGGAGATCCGCAAAGGCATGGTGGTACGGCCCTCGCCGCAGGCCGCGAACTACGATCCGCAGGTGTTTCCCGATCCCCTGCGCTTCGACATCCACCGGCATCCGAAGCGCGTCATGGCGTTCGGGGCCGGACCGCACCATTGCATCGGCAATATCCTCGGACGCACCACGCTCGTCATTGCAATACGGCGCCTGCTGGCACGCTTCCCGAAGGCGCGGCTCGCCGATCCGAATTCCACGCCCCGCTATGGCGGCGCGGTTGGAGAGTTGCGCCTCCAGGAGCTGCCGATGCTGATACAATGATGCTGGTTGTGTGTACGGCGAGGCATGCGGGGCACCCCCAAAAAACGCTTTGCGTTTTTTGGGGACCCCGACTCGCCCCTGCACACGAGGATAGGCAGTGGGCGGGATTCAAACCCGCCCGTACAAGCCGCCGGTCAGTGCTCGCGAGTTGATTCGTATCAATACAGCCCCGCGGAGCTCAGATAAGGGAGACGGGCGGAGGGCGGCCAAATCGGAAAGCGCCATGCTCAAGGATGTGATCGTCAACCTCGATGTGCACACGTCGCAAAACGTAGCGGCGGATTTCGCCATTTCCGTCGCGCGCACATTTCAGGCGCACCTCTCCGCCGTCGGCTTTGCCTATGAGCCGAGCATTCCCGGGTCGCTGTTCGATCACGGCGCGGTTGAATTCATCGAAATGCAGCGCCAGCGATGGGAAAACGCAGCGCGCAGCGCCATCGGCCGGTTTGAGGAGGCCGCGCGCGGCAGCGGGCTTTCCGTGGAATCGCACCTCGTGCGGTCGGGCAACGGCCGGGCGGCGGAGACCTTTGCCCGCCTGGCACGCAGGTTCGACCTTGCCGTGCTCACGCAGGCCGAGCCGGAGAAAGCCTCGGCGCGGGCGCTGATCATCGAAGCGGCGCTGTTCGAGTCCGGCCGGCCGGTGCTCGTCGTTCCTTATGTGCAGCGCGACGGCCTCAAGCTCGGCCGTGCACTCGTGTGCTGGGACGGCAGCCGCACCGCAGCGCGCGCGCTCGGAGACGCCATGGCGTTTTTGCAGCGAGCGCAGGAGGTGCAGGTCGTGATCGTCGCCAGCGAGCCCGGCAAGAGCGATGAGATTCCCGGCGCCGACATAGCGCACCACCTTGCGCGGCATGGTCTCAAAGTCGAGCTCAAGCAGATCGTGGTGCGCGACCTCGATGTCGCCAGCACCATCCTGTCGCATGCGGCCGATGTGGCCGCCGATTTCATCGTCATGGGCGGCTATGGCCATTCCCGGCTGCGGGAATTCGTGCTCGGCGGCGCCACCCGCGGCCTCCTCGCCGCGATGACTGTGCCCACCATGATGTCGCATTGAGCGACCCTATCTTTGTAGGGGCGAGTCGGGTCCCCAAAAAACGCAAAGCGTTTTTTGGGTTCCCCTCATGCCTCGCCCCTGCGGGACGTACCAGGCCCGCAGGCGACGCAATGACTCGCCCTTACGAGGAGAGTGCGTAGCGCGCTTCCAGATTATCGAGCAGCTCGCTGATGCGGTCGGTGTAGGGTGCCTTGTCATAGAGCTCATAGAGAGTGCCCGCGAGCCGGACGGGATCGCCGGAGTAATAGCGCTCGTAAAGCTGCTGGCGGCCGGAGAAGGACGACACCGCGGCGTCGAACGCCAGCCTGAACAACTTGATCCGCGTACGCGCGTCGGCACTGGCAGCCTGGAAATAGGTCTCCACGTCGTCGCGCCGCGCTCCTGCAAGCTCTGCAAAGGACGGCACTGCCACCAGGCCGCCGGCCCCGACGGTCTGAATGATCTCGCACATGCGCACGAACATCCTCGGGAACATCATGCGCACGGTCCACAGCGGCATGGCCGCCGGCGTCATGAAGCCGGCTGCATTCGGCGCCGCATCCGCCTCGCTCGCGCGCAGGCAGGCGCGCACCATCTCGGTGAACTCGATCATCTCGGCGAGCAGGCCCTGCACGTGCAGATGCGCATCGACCTTGGTCGCGCGCGCGATCGCGAAGCCCAGCGCCATCATGAACTCGGCCTTGGCCAGGTTCTTGGTGCTGAACTGGTGCATGATCTGCGGCATGGCGCCGGTACGGATGTAGAGGCCGTTGCACATATCGGGGTCGCGATGGATGAACACCCGCTCCCACGGCACCAGCACGTCGTCGAAGATCGCCATTCCGTCGGTTTCGTCGAGCCGTGACGAGAGCGGATAATCCATGGGAGATGCCGCCTCGGTGTGAACGACCGAGGGGCGGCAGATGAACCGCAGCCCCGGCGCGCTCACCGGGACGGAAAAGCCGAAGGCGTATGGACGCGCCTCCCCGTTGTTGGCGAGATAGGTCGACGGCATCACCAGCAGGTCGTGCGCATAGGCGCACAAGGTGGAAACCATGCGGGCGCCGCGGATCACGATGCCGGCATCCGTCTCCCGTACGATCTTGGCAGCGAGGTCCTTGTCCTGCTTCTCGACCGGTTTGGAGCGGTCAACCTGCGGATTGACCAGCGTGTGCGTCATCGCGATGTCGTTCTCGCGACAATAGAGATAATAGTTCCACACGTTGGTGCTGTATTTCTTGTCTTGACTCCCGAACACGTCTGCGGCGCAGGCAAAGCCGGTGAGCATGATGTTGACGAAATCCGGGCTGCGGCCGAACATCCCGCAGGTCGCATCCATCCAGGTTTTCACCATCTCGCGCCGGCGAGCCAGGTCGTCGACCGATCTCGGCTGGATGTACGACAGGCCTACCGGCTCGCCGCTCGCGGGAGACGGGTAGGTCAATTTCGCCCGCAGCGCCGGAACGTGCTGCATGTCGTAAAGCTCGGCCATGGAGCGGGCAGCGGCGGCAAAGCGGCGGTCCTTTGTGACGTCGCCGATCGCCTCGCCGTCGATCCAGATCTGGCGGCCGTCGCGCAGCGAGTCGAGATAGTCGCGGCCGGTCCGAGCGCCCATGGCGTGCTCCCTATGGCCGGCGTCAACCGGCGGTGCCCTCGAGCACTATGAGCCCGTAGCCGGTGAGCATCGGGGCATAGTAGTAGCGGTGAACGCGGCGCACGCTCGTGCCGAGCGCTGCGCGCATGGCAAGCCACATGATGACCTCGACCGACTCGGCGCCGCCCCGCTCCATGTAGTCCTGGTGCGTCAATCGGGTCAGCGACTGCGGATCGTGCTCGATCCTGTCCAGGAACTCGTTGTCCCATTGCGGATTGGTGAAGCCGAACCGCGGGCCGTGGAGCTGATGCGACATGCCTCCGGTGGCCATGACGAGCACGCGCAGGTCGGCGGGATAGCCTGCGACCGCACGGCGGATCGCCTCGCCTAAACGAAAGAAGCGGCGCGGGGTCGGAATGGGGTGCAGGATGACGTTGGCCGCGATCGGTACGATCGGTGCCGGCCAAGGGGTCCGGGCAAGCAGCGGCAGAATGGAAAAGATGCCGTGGTCGACCGTCATCTCCTGGCAGATGGCAGGATCGAACTCGTCTTCCACCAGGCTGCGTGCGAGATGCCAGGCGAAGCGGCTGTCGCCCGCCAGATCAGGCAAGTCGCGCGTTCCCCATCCCTCGTCCGCCTGCGGATAGGTGTCCGCCACCCCGAGCGCAAAGCTCGGATATGCATCGAAGAAGAACCGGTTCATATGGTCGTTGTAGACCACGATCATTAGGTCGGGTCGCAGCTGCGACAGCCAGTCCCTCGCGGGCGCGAAGCCCTCGTAGAGCGGCGCCCACATCGGATCGCGCTGCTGCCCCTTGTCATAGGAATGCGCAATGGAGGGCGCGTGCGAGCAGCCGATCCCGCCGACGATGCGCGCCATCTCAGCTTTTCCGTCCGCCTGCGCCGCCGGCTTTCCCGGGGCGGGTGTGCAGAAATGCCTCGAGCGTCTCGCCGCGCATTTGCGCGCCCATTTGCAGGAGGCTCTGCCCGACCGTGCCGGCGATCTTCAAGAGCAGATACACGTTGCCGCCGGCCGCGATCAGCCCGGACCAGTCGCGACGCTCGATCAGCATCATCTCCGTCTGCCGCAGCCCGTATTTGTGCATGTAGCCTCGCTCGTCAGCCGTAAACGCTGCGCGGTTTGCAGGGTCGGTCAGCGACATTGCGAGCTTGTTGATCCGATAGCCCTGCTGCGAGCGCGTGCCGGTGAATACGGTGGTGCCTTCGATCGGTGCATCGCCATAGGTTGCGGTTGCGCCCGGCGGGAATGGCTCCATGTGGTTCCTCATTGCGAGATCACTTCAGTGACCTTTTCTTATATCCCTTATACCACCCCGGTGGGCCAGCCACTGTAGGGGCCGGTTTTAAACCCGCCCCTACAAGCCTCGAAATGACAGCCGTTTTTGATTGGGCTAGGCTTCTGCCTGATCCTACGCCATCACTCGTTCGATCTGCCGCGCTATCCAGTCCGCAACAGGAAAACCGTCATGCCCTCAACAGCCGTCCGGATTTTGCTGCCGCTTTCGCTTGCGCTCGTCGTGCAGGGTGGCGCCCGCGCGCAGATTTCGGACGACGTGGTCAAGATCGGCGTCCTCACCGACCTGTCCGGCCCTGCGTCCACGCCCACCGGTACCGGCTCCGTGCTGGCGGCGCAGATGGCGGTGGACGATTTCGGCGGCAAGGTCGCCGGCAAGCCGGTCGTAGTCATATCGGCGGATCATCAGATCAAGCCGGACGTCGGCGCGGCGATCGCGCGGCGCTGGTACGATGTCGAGCAGGTCGATCTCATTGTCGATGTCCCGGTCTCCGCCGTCGGCCTCGCGGTCCAGAATGTCGCCAAGGAAAAGAAGAAGATGCTGATCGTGCATTCGACCGGCACCGCCGACTATCACGGCAAGTTCTGCTCGCCTTATACGCTCCAGTGGGTGTTCGACACGCGCGCGCTCGCGGTTGGAACCGCGCAGGAGGTGGTGAAGCGGGGCGGCGACACGTGGTTTTTTCTCACCGCCGATTATGCCTTCGGGCACTCGCTCGAGCAGCAGGCCTCGGACGTGATTCGCGCCAACGGAGGCAAGGTCCTGGGTGCAGTGCGCCATCCCTTCGCCACCCCCGACCTCTCCTCGTTTATCCTTCAGGCGCAGGCCTCGAAGGCGAAGATCATCGGGATTGCCAGCGGCCCGCCCGACAACACCAACGCCATCAAACTGGCCGGGGAGTTCGGCATCTTCCAGGGCGGCCAGCAGCTCGCAGGCCTGCTGATCGTGATCACCGACGTGCACGCGCTCGGGCTCAAGGCGGCCCAGGGGCTCATCCTCACCACTTCTTTCTATTGGGACATGGACCAGAGGACGCGCGAATGGTCCAGACGGTTTTTTGCCAGGCAGAATGCCATGCCGACGATGTGGCAGGCCGGCGTCTACTCGTCCGTCATGAATTACCTGCGGGCGATCGACAAGAGCGGTACGGACGAGCCGCTGAAGGTCGCCGAGACGATGCGAGCCTCGCCGATCGATGACTTCTTCTCCCGCAACGGCCACCTGCGCACCGACGGGCTGATGGTGCACGATCTGGTGCTGGTGCAGGTGAAAAAGCCGGAGGAGTCGCGCTATCCCTGGGACTACTATCAGGTGCTCGCGCATATTTCCGGCGAGCAGGCCTTCGGCCCGCCGGATCCCGCCTGCCCGCTGGGAAAGAGCTGACTGCCTGCCGTGCCTCCCGCGTGCGCCGGCGGATTTGTTACGCTTCCGCCGCAAGCGGCGCCCGCTGACCCACCCTGCTCGCCGTGGACCTCTCCGATCTGATCGAGCGGAACGCGTCTTTCACGCCCGAGAAGGCGGCGCTGCGCTATGCGGGCACGTCGCTCACTTACGCCGCGCTGGCGCGGCGCATTGATTGCGCGGCACGCGCGCTCAAATCGGAGCTCGGCGTGGGGCGCGGCGACCGGGTCGCCATCCTCGCTGCCAATCACCCCGATTATCTCGTCCTCCTCTATGCCTGCGCTCGCCTCGGCGCGCTGATGGTGCCGCTCAACTGGCGGCTCGCAGTGCCCGAGCAGCTCTTCATGCTCGCCGATGCCTCCGCCAAGGCGCTCATCGTGCAGGACGCGTTCGCTGTCATCGCGGCGCCGCTGCGCACGGCGCAGCCCGATATCCGCGTCATACGCCTGGCGGCCGATGGGGGAGGGGACACCTTCGAGGCGCTGCTTTCCGCAGGAAAGGGCGATGCTCGCAATCCGCACGTGGACACGGCGAGCCCGCTCCTCCTGGTCTACACCTCCGGCACCACGGGGCGCCCCAAGGGGGCGGTGCTGCGGCAGGAGGCGCTCCTGTGGAATGCGGTGATGAGCGCGCACATGCACGATCTCACTGCCGAGGATCATGTGCTCACGGTCCTGCCGCTGTTTCACGTGGGCGGGCTGAACATCCAGACCACGCCGGCGCTGCAGCTGGGCGCGACGGTTACGCTGCATGCGCGCTTCGCACCGGACGCCGCGCTCGAGGCGATTGCGACGGAGCGCCCGAGCCTCACCGTGCTGGTGCCCTCCACGCTTGCGGCCCTGATCGAGCATCCGCTGTGGGCAGACACGGACCTGTCGAGTCTTCGCGCGGTGAGCACCGGATCGACCCAGGTGCCGCAGCCCCTCGTCGAGGCGCTCGAGGCGCGTGGACTCTGCGTCCTCCAGGTCTACGGTGCGACCGAGACAACGCCGATCGCAGTCTATACCCGCATCGGCGGGGATCTGACGCGCCCGGGCTCGACCGGGCTGCCGGGCCTGTGCTGCGAGGCGCGCGTCGTCGACGACAGCGGATACGAGGTACCGCATGGCACCGCCGGTGAGGTGGTGGTGCGCGGGCCGAACGTGTTCTTCGAATATTGGGGCAATCAGGCGGCGACCGGCGAGGCCCTGCGCGACGGCTGGTATTTTTCCGGCGACATCGGCACGCGCGATGCGGACGGCTATTTCTTCATTCACGACCGCAAGAGGAACATGATCATCTCCGGCAGCGAGAACATCTATCCCGCCGAGATCGAGCGCGTGCTGCACGAGCACCCGGCGGTGGCGGAAGCCGCCGTGATCGGGCGCGCCGATCCCAGGTGGCAGGAGGTGCCGGTCGCTTACGTGGTGCGTAAGCCGCAAGCGCGCGTGAGCGCGGATGAAATCCTCGCGCATGTTGCCGCCCAGCTCGCACGATTCAAGGTGCCGCGCGAGATCGTGTTCGTGGAATCGCTTCCGCGCAATGCGCTCGGCAAGGTTCAGCACTTCCTGCTCAAGCAGGCGGCGGAAGGCAGACCCGATAGCGCCGACATTCCACAGTCAAGCCGCTTGTAACAATACGTCTGATGTCAGCGTGGGCTTGCTCGCAGGGGCGGGTTTTGAAACCCGCCCCTGCATGCGACGCGCGCTGACGACAATGAACGATCGTTCAACTGCCCCGGCCATCGCTTGCAGGAACCATAAGGTAAGGAGCGGGCTTATCGTCGAGGGGCTGAGAACCCAATTCAACGGGTGCGCCGATGACCTTCTCTGCTCCCCGAAAGACCTGCCTGCACATTGCCGCCGCGGCTCTGCTGGCTGCGGCATGCACTTGGACGTTCCCCAGCTCATCCCGGGCGCAAGACGGTGCGCAGAATCCGCCGGGGCGGGTCGGGCGTCTCGCGCTCATCGACGGCACTGTCTCCTATCATACTGCGGACCAGAATTATTGGCAGGCGGCACGGCGCAACTATCCCGTGACAACCGGCCAGTCCTTCTGGACCGAGCCCAATGCTCATGCGGCAATCGATATCGGGAGCAACAGGATCTATCTCGACAGCTCGACCGAGCTCGACATCTCCGCCCTCGACGATACGGCCGCGCAGCTCTCGTTGCCGCAAGGCGCGCTGTTTGTTGGGCTGCGCACGCTCGATCGAGCCGAGCCTTACGAGGTGCAGATGGCGCGCGCTGCGGTGACGCTCACCGCCGCCGGACGCTACGAGCTGATTGCCGGAGACACCGGGCATGCCTCGCAGGTGACGGTATTCGACGGCGCCGCGCATGTCAGCGGCAACGGGCTCGATGCCGACGTGCGCGCGGGCGAGACGGCCGTGCTGTCCGGCGAGCAGACGGTACGAGCCGAAGTGCATGCGGCAGGACCGGCCGATGAGCTCGTCGCCTGGGTGGAGGCGCAGGAGCATGAGGAACAACGGTATCGCGACAACGCTCCGGCGGCCGCATCGGCAATGACCGGCGGGGCGGAGCTTGGTGGCTACGGCCGTTGGGCGAGAGCCGCGCGTTACGGCGATATCTGGTATCCCGATGTACCGGCAGGCTGGGCGCCCTATCGGGACGGCTACTGGGCGTGGGTCGAGCCTTGGGGCTGGACCTGGATCGATGCGGAGGCCTGGGGCTTTGCCCCATTCCACTACGGCCGGTGGCTCATGGTCGATGATCGCTGGGCCTGGATGCCGGGCGATGAAACCGCTGCGCCGATCGCCGCGATTTATGCTCCCGCGCTCGTTACCTTCTTCACGGCGGGGGACCTGTGTGCATGGGTGCCGCTCGGTCCGGACGAGGTTTATGTGCCGTCCTATCCGGTGTCGCTGAGCTATTTCCAGAGCATCAACGCGGTGTACGTGGCCGGCATCAGAAGCCGGAACAGGATCGCCACGGAGCGGACGCGGATAAACGCCTATGCGAACCAGCGCGGGCTGACCGCGGTGCCGCGATCGGTCGTGAGCGGCTCGCAACCGGTACGAGCGCATGCTCGGGCGGTTTCCGCATCGCAGCTGGCAGATGCACGACCGGCGATGGGCACGCGCGCCGTGCGGCCAAGTGCAAGAACCGCCGGTGTTTCGCCGGCGGTCGCCCGGCAGTTCGGCATCGCCGGCAACGCGCTTGCCGCCGCCCACGCGCATGCGCATGCGCATGCGCCCGGGCCGCCCATTCACGCCGTTGCTCCGAGTGCAAATGCCCGGCTCGCTGCCCCGCATGCGCTCGCACCCACCACCGCGGGCCGTGCAGGAGCATCATCTGCTTCGCCGTCGTCTGCCCCGCAGCCGCCGCCGCACGCGCTCCCCCACGCGCTCCCTCATGCTCCTGCGCTCGCTCAGCCCGGCGTCGTGCACCATCTGCCGGGCTCCCCTGTCGGGCAAGCCGGAGCGAGCGGAGCAAACCGCGGCAGCGAGGCCGGACCTCCTTCTTCGCCCACGCCGCCAAGGCATCAGGCGCCGCCCGCGCTCGCGCACACGCCGCAGGGCCCCGGTGCTCATCCTGCGCCGTCATCCGAGACCGCCGGTCATGCAGGGCCGCATGTTGCACCTTCCCGTCCCGCGCCGCCGGCTGCGGTGAGCCATGCACTGCCGCAGCGGCCGATCCGGCATGCCGCGCCGGCGCCGGAAACGATCGGGCGACCCTCTCCGCGGGCCCCCGCCGTTGCACATCACGCTCCGCCGCCGGCCGTGGCGCACCGGCGGCCGTCGCCGCCCGTGGTCCATGCGGCGCCGCATCCGGCCACAATCGGGCGGGCGCCTCCTCCCCGCGCTGCATTTGCCGCGCCTCACCCCGCACCGCCGGTTGTGCATGCGCGGCCACCCGTGGTTCATGCCGCACCTCCGGCGACCGTCGGCCGGGCGCCGCCGCCTGCGGCGCATGCGCCGCCGGCCGCCGCTGCCCCAGGGCGGCGCCCCGGTCACTGACCTTTTCTGGTTGTGAAAACCCCGGATGTCGCAAGCGACATCCGGCCTACGATGCCGACAAGCGTGCGGCCTACTTGCCGGCGAGCGCAAGCCCGCTTTCGCGTGCGAGCGCGGCTCCTTCGGCGCGCGGCGCATCAGTGTTCCCGTTGACATGCGTATCGGCTGCCCGGCCGGGCTGACCGTCCGCGGCGCCGTTGCGCCATTGCCAGACCCCTTGCTCGAACAGGAAGCGATAGCAGCCGGACGCGCCGTCGCGCACCCACACCAGACCATTGGTGGAGGTGAGCGTATGGGCGGTCCACGGTCCTCCCTGACAAGCGCCCGTGAGAATGTCAGATTTTCTCATCCGAGACGTATCCCCCCTGTGTCGATGCGATCGGCCGCTGCTTCGTTCCGGCTGCGGCAGCTCGAGTAAATCAATCGGATTGGTCGAGCTCGTCAGTCAAAAACAGATGCAAGACGATACGGTTTCCCTCCGGGAAGCCTCGACAATCGCGGTAAACGCACGCATCCGTGCGGTCAACGGAATGCCCCCCGGTTATGCACACGCCGCTTTGTTTGCGCCAAGGCAAAACCGATCGTTGCGCGCGGATCCCGCAATCTGTGTTTCTGCCCGGGACGCAGTTGCCACGGTTGTCACTGCGACGAGCCGGCTTGTTTCGGCATCGACCCGGGCGCGGGCGCTTTCTCGGGGCTCAGTGCGCTTACCGTCGTCTCGAGCACCGCTGCACCGGCAGCGAGGAGGGCCGATTGCGCAGCTCTCTTGGCTATGGCCTTGACGTTCGCACGCTGCTTCGGCGCGGCCTTCGCCCGTGCGCCTGCCGCAGCTCGGGCTCTTTGCGAGCGTGCGGCCGTTCGCCTCTTCTGCGAGCTTGCGGCGCCCCGCGTTTTCCGAGCTGTGCTCCTCGACTTCGAGCCTGCCCGTGACGATGCGCGGCTCCTCGCGCGCTTTGCTGGTTTCCTCATGATTCCTCCCATGCGCCTCTCGCCGTTCGTCATCAAAGGCGCAATCCGGCGTCACACACGAACGCCCGGACGAACAATTGGTTCCGTGTCGGCGCGCATCACTTCGCCGCTCGATACGGTTTCGCCGGCTCGGTCGTTGCGATCCAGATCCCGAGAAATACCGCGATGAGCCCCGCGACCAGGTTGGTCGTGATCGGCTCGTCGACGAGCAGGGCTGCCAGCAGCGCCGCTGCGAGCGGGTTGGCGGTCATGGTATTGGCCACGCGGGTCGGGCTTGCGCGCTCGAGAGCAAGCACCCAGAGGATGAAGGCGACCGCGCCCCCGGCAATTCCCAGGTAAACGCCGGCCGTCCATTGTCGCGGCCCAAAGTGAGCGAGCGTGGCGGCGCTGTTGGCGGCGAGACCGGCGAGGACGAGCACCGCCGCGCCGCATCCCATGCCGACGGCCAGGAATCCGAGCGCGCTCGATCGCTTCATCAGGGGACGCGACAGCACGTTGTAGACCGCCATGCACAGCACCGCCGCGGTCATGATCAATTCGCCGCGCCAGGCGCCGGGCGGCGCCGCGCCGAGACCGGAGGCGAGCGCCGCCGCCACGCCCAGCATGGCGACGGCGACGCCGGCCGACTTGCGCCAGGTCAGAAGCTCGGCGCCCAGCAGCGCGCCGACCAGCATCGTCTGTAACGGCAAGGTGGAGAGCGCGAGGCTCGCCCGCGCCGCGGTCGTGTAGCCCACAGCGATATTGTAGAGGATGAAGAACAGCCCGAAGAAGCAAATACCCAGCGCGCCGACCGCGAGCCAGTCGCCTCGCTTCGGCCATCGCACCCGCAGAGCGACTGCCACCGGCAGCACGCAGAGAAAGCCGATGCCCCACCGCAGGATGGCAAGCGTGAGGGCATCCGCATCGCCGACCAGATAGCGCGTGACCGCCGCCGCCGTTCCTCCGAGCGCGCTGGAGAGAATGGCGATCGCGACCCCGAGCCCCTCGCCCAACCCCGCCTCCTGCTCCGGTTTATACCTCCCCCTGCAAGGGGGAGGTCGGCGACCCCGACGTGTCGGGGTCGCCGGGTGGGGGTCGGAGGTATTGCCTCATGCCACGAATTTGTATCCGTCGCCCCACCGGCGCACGCGCCCGGTGGAGGGCGAGGGGAAATGTGTCACGCACATCAAGGTAGGCGCCTCGCAGAAGCGCTCGAACACCTGCCGCCGCGTCTTGCCGGCCTGCGGCGAGTCGTAATCGGCGCGCATGCCGAGGTCGGGATAGCGCCCTTGTATCGGCGAGTGGATCATGTCGCCGGTGATGAGCGCGTCCGCGCCGGGGCGGCCGACCAGCACCGAATAGTGGTCGATGGTGTGGCCGGGAGTCGGAATGAATTGCACCGCCTCGTTGAGCGCGAAGTCGCTCTTCACGATCTGCGCGCGCCTGGCCTCGACGATCGGGAGCACCGAGTCGGTGATCCAGGGCACGTCCGACGGCGCCTCCTTCTCCTTCTGCGTCCAGTACGCGAGCTCGCGGTCGGCCATGACGTATTGCGACTTGGGAAAGGTCGGCACCCAGCGCCCGTTCGCGAGCCGCGTGTTCCAGCCGACGTGATCGACGTGGAGATGCGTGCACATGACGTAGTCGATGTCGTCGATGCCGAGCCCGGCGGCGGTGAGGCCCTGCTCGAAGCGCCCGCCCTGCATCATGTTCCAGAACGGGCGTGCCGGGCGCGGCTTGTCGTTGCCGACGCAGGAATCGATCAGGATGTTGTGCTGCGGCGTCCTGATCACGAAGCTCTGGATGCACAGCACGAGCCGGCCGGTTGCGGGATCGATGAAGGTGGGCTCGAGCCAGGAGCGGTTCTCCGCGAGCCGCTCCTTGGTCAGGGTGGGGAAGAATTCCAGCACGTCGAAGAACGGCCCCTGTTGCTCGACCACCGGGTGGACCGTGATATCGTGAAGCTTGATTGCGGTGCTCATTGCAACATTCTTCTTGGCCTGAGACTTTGGGCAGATGTTAGTCGTACTGTGCCACAAGTCATCCCTTCTCTTCATTCCGGAGTGCCCGCCGCATGTAGGGGCGGGTTTCAAACCCGTCCCTACATGCGGTGAGCTCGAGCATCGCTGATGCGGATTGCGGTTCTCGGCGGTGGTAACGGCTCCTTTGCCGCGGCGGGAGATTTCGCCCTCGGCGGCCACGAAGTCAGCCTGTGGCGCCGTGACAAAGGAGCGGTGGAGGCGCATCGCGCCGCGGGCGGCGTGATCGCGGTGAAGGACTTCGCCGGAGCGCACACGGCCAAGCCCGCGCTGATCACGCCCGATATCGCCGCGGCGGTGCGCGGCGCCGAGCTGATCCTCGCCCCGGTCCCGGCAACCGCCCAGGCCGACATCGCGCAAGCCTTGGCGCCGCATCTTGCCGACGGCCAGGTCGTGTTCCTGCCCCCGGGCACCTTCGGCTCACTCGTCTTCGCGCAGGCCGCGCGCGAGGGCGGCAACCGCGCCGAGGTCGCTTTCGCCGAGACCGGCACGTTGCCCTGGCTCGCGCGCAAGCACGGCCCGCACGAGGTGGCCATCACCGTGCGCGCCAAGCGCCTGCCGACCGGCGTCTTCCCGCTCGCGCGCAAGGTGCATGCGCTCGCGCTGCTGCGCGCGGCATTCCCCGGCGTCATCGAGGACTGCGGCGATGCGCTCTCCGCCGCGCTGATGAATGCGGGGCCGACCATTCACCCGCCGCTGATCATCATGAATGCTGGGCCGCTGCAGCATTTCGAGCGCTGGGACATTCACAAGGAGGGAACGCAGCCGGCGATCCGGCGCACCACTGATGCGCTCGATGCCGAGCGGATCGCCGTGCGCGAGGCGCTGGGCTATCCGGCGCCGCACTTTCCCCTCGCCGACCATTACGCCCGCGAGGGCGAGGAATGGATGTATGGGCGCGGCTCGCACGATCGCCTGACCGGCTCCGGCGACTGGCGCGAGCACATCGCGCTCACGAGCCACCGCTACATGCTGGAGGATACCCGCATGGGGCTCGCCTTCCTCGTTTCGGTCGCCGAGCTCGCCGGGGTGCGAACGCCGCTCGCCCGCGCTTTTCTCGCCATCGGCTCGGCCGTCTGCGGCGAGGATTTCATGCGCACCGGCCGCACGCTCGCATCGCTCGGTCTCGGTCGCCTCGATCGCGACGGCCTGGCGGCCCTCCTGCGCACCGGGTTCGCGTGAGCACGCGAGCATGTCCCGCAAAAGTGGGAACCGGTTTTGCGAAAAGGACATGCTCAAACAAGGGGCGAGAGCGGGATGACGATTGAAACAAAAGTCATGCCGCTCGACCGCATCGCATGCCTCGGTGCCGGCCGCATGGGTCGCGGCATCGCCGTGGTGTTCGCCTATGCCGGGCACGACGTCGCCGTTATCGACTTCAAGCCGCGCGCGCTCGAGGATTTCGACCGCCTTGCCGCCGCGGTGCGGGAGGAGCTGCGCGCCACGCTCCGCAGCCTTGCCGGCTTCGGGTTGTTTGATGCGCAGCACGTGGAGGCGATCGCGGGCCGCGTCGCCGTCGTGCCGGAGAGCGCAGCGGCTGCTGCGCTTTCCTCCGCGGCGGTCATCTTCGAAGCCGTGCCGGAAGTGCTCGAGCTCAAGCGCGACGCGCTCGCCCGCGCCTCGGCGCTCGCCGGAGAAGCGCCGATCATCGCTTCGACCACCTCGACCATTCTCGCCGGCGATCTGGCCGGCGCGGTGGCGCGTCCGGCACGCTTTCTCAACGCCCATTGGCTCAACCCCGCCTATCTCGTGCCGCTGGTCGAGCTTGCACCCGCGGCCGCGACCGATCCCGCGGTCACCGGGCGAATGAAATCGCTGCTGCTGGCGACCGGAAAGGTGCCGGTAATCTGCGCGGCGCGCCCCGGCTACATCGTGCCGCGCATCCAGGCACTGGCGATGAACGAGGCCGCGCGCATGGTGGAGGAGGGCGTGGCGAGCGCGGAGGAGATCGACACCGCGATCAAATACGGCTTCGGTTTTCGCTTCGCCGTGCTCGGCATGCTGGAATTCATCGACTGGGGCGGCGGCGACATTCTCTATTATGCCAGCCGCTATCTCACCGAGGCGCTCGGCAGTCCGCGCTATGCCGCGCCCGCGATCGTCGAGCGCAACATGCGCGAGGGCCGCATCGGGCTCACCACCCGCAAGGGCTTTCTCGATTACGCGAGCCTCGACGTGGACAGCTATCGCCGCGAGCGGCTCGAGGCGTTCGTCGCCATGCTCGGCTTCCTCCGCCTCACCCGCCCCCCTGTGCTGCCGGAGCGTACCTCCCCCTGAAAGGGGGAGGTCGACGAGCCCCGCCTTGTTCGGGGCTCGCCGGGTGGGGGTCAACGTCGTAACCGATGCTCGTTGCAGTGCGCAGCCGAGGCCAACCCCCACCCGCCAGCAATTGCTCGAGCAATTGCTGGCGACCTCCCCCTTTCAGGGGGAGGTATGGGCCCGCCTACCCGAATGCGTCCTGCAGGACGCCCTCGCGCACCACCACCGTGTTGTCGATGGCGATGGTCGTCTTCATCACGGGAATGTCGAAGTGGCCGGCGGTGTAGCGGCCGGCAAACTCGTTCGCGCCGGTGGAGAACAGAAAATTGCCGGCGACGGCGCGGATCTCGGTGCCGTTGGTATCGCGCTGGTCGTACATCGCCAGCGCCTCGTAGCGCGCCTTGGGATTCATGCCGAAGCCGACATGGGAGACCGCATAGGCTTCGCGGTCGCCCCAGGCGGCGAGATAGCCGCGCATCATCTGCGCATCCGCGCCTTCGCCTTCGATCGCCGTCACATAGTCGTCGCGCAGGGTGAGCCTGACCGGGTCCTGGAGATAGCGCTTGAACGTGAGATTGACGTCGCCGCGGTCGAGCACGAGCGTGCCGTTGACCGTTCCGGCTTTGGGGAAGCTCACGACGATGCCGCCCGGCCAGTGCGCCAGGGTGCCGGGCTTCTCGGTCCAGCCCCAGATGCCGATGGTGGTCGCGCCGGCAAGATCGATGTCGAGGCTGGTGCCGGCGGCCGAGGCGACCGCCATGCGCTTGGCTGCGCGCACCATCCTCGCCGCCGCGCGCACCCGCGCTGCCAGCGCCGGGTCCGGCCGCATGCGCTCCAGCGACTCCGGGTGCTCGTTCGAGATCACGAGGATGCGGGCGCCGGCGCGCAGGATCTCCGGCGTCTCCGGCGCATGCATCAGGCCCTCGAGCGTGCAGTCGACCACGAAGCCGGAAGCGCCGAGCGCGGCGACCACCGGCTCCAGCCGGCCGATCGCCTCGCTCGCCCCGGTCGAGCGCACCGGCACCGGATGCCGGTTCGCCGGCGTCGGCACCACGATGTGAAACGGCCGCGCGTGAAGGCGCAGCAATGCCAGCTCCGCCAGTTGCACGTTGAGCGCCCGCGACTGCGTCTCCGAGAGGATCGCGGCGGTGTCGCCCGGCTTGACGCCGCAGCAGGCGAATATCTCGCCGAAGGCGTCGATCCATTTGCCTTCGATCCGGTCCGCCAGCATCAGCTCACGCGCGTGCCCTGCCGTGGTCCCCGGGATCGTAGGGTGGGTTAGGCGCGCGCCTTTGTTTGCGCTCACTGCGTACACTTGCGTGCACGCGCGCGCCGTAACCCACCGCCACGCCCGGTGGGTTACGCTCGCGCCGCAAACGGCGCTCGCTAACCCACCCTACGACTTGCCCGTGCTGGAAAGCTTGCATTTTAGATCACCCGGTCATTCGCCACGCCCCGGCAATCCATCTCGTATTCCAGACCCTGCACCGGCGGGCGGGCATAATGCCAGGTGAGCCCGGCATGCGCGGCGCCGCGGCGCACGATCTCGTCAGCGAGAAAGGGATGGAAATCCTGCACGGTGTAGACCTGTGTTGCGGTGGTGTCGGACCAGGCGAGACCAAACGCCGAGAGGCGGCGTTCCATTTCCGCGAGCACGTGCCGCGCCTTCTCCCGCATCGCCTCCGGCGTGGTTTCCCCGCGCCGGACGATGCGCTCGTTGTAGCTCGCGCCGCCCTCTCTTGCCTCTGCGCTGCCCGCAATCACGAAGCTCGCCGTGGTGATGCTAGCCACAACCGTGAACGAGAAGGCGTGAAACGACGGCTCTCCCGGCGGCGCGATCTGCGGGCAGACATTGCTGCGCGCGACCGGATTGATCTTGCCGTCGAACAGTCCCCATTTTTCCAGGGTCGCAACGTAGCGCTGGTTGAAGGCGCGAAAGCCGTCCTCCGTGAACTGCGCGGGCGAGCGCAGCTCGCAGGCACAGAACGCGGTCAACGGCCGCCCGGCCCCCCTGATGATACGCTCGATCTCGGCAAAGCCCCGGTCGAGCGGCACCGGCGCGCGAAACCGCACGCGCTCGATCGCGCAGCCCGGCAGCGCCGCGACCCCGGCCGAGTACTGAAACACGCTCGGCACGAAGCGAAACCCGCCCGGCAAAAAATCGACCGCATCCGCCATCTGCCCTCTCCTTGCGCACTGTGTCACGAGGTGTCGCCCCGGCCAAGCGATCCCGGATGTTGCGGGCGAGTCGGGGACCCAAAAAACGCAAAGCGTTTTTTGGGTCCCCCTCATGCCTCGCCCTCTCTCCGGATGTGCGGTTGTGGATGAGAGGGCGACGCATGCGCCGCCTCGTTGCGCCGCCTCCCGGATGTTTCGTAGGGGCGAGGCATGCCTCGCCCTCTCTCAAAATCTGCGGCTGTGGATGAGAGGGCGACGCATGCGCCGCCCCTACGTACGGCACGGCATGGGACTCACGGGTGCACGTCCTGGGTGAACCAGTCGGTCGGCAGGTCGTGGCCGAGGCCGCTTTCGCGTGCCTTGCGGTAGACGAGGGCGCCGGCTGCGGCGAACTGATAGCCCATGCCGAGATTGTTGAGGAAGCAGGTTACCTCCCGCTCCGCGCCGCGCCCCGGCGCGTTGCCGGTGATTAGGTCGGCGAGCGTCGGCGCGTGCTCGAGGTCGATCGCCTCGCCCAGCCTCCATCCCTTGCTCTGCGCCCGCTCGGGCACCGCGAGATCCTTGCTCACCGCGTGCAGCGGATTGGAATCGCGCGTGTGAATGACCAGCCGGTCGGCGCGCTTGATCGCCGCCGGCTCGATCTCCGGCAGCTTGATCGAGCTGATATGCATGCCTGGCGCGATCCAGTGTGCATGGAAGATGCTGTCGATGGAATTGCTGGCGCACATGACGATGTCGGCGCCGGCGATGGCGTCCTCCGGCTGCGCCGCCGGCTCGACCGCAATTCCGAGCTCGGCGCTCATGCTCTCGGCGAAGGCGCGGCAATGCTCGGCGTTGGGGGAGAAGCAGCGGATGCGCCTGATCTCGCGCACCGCGCACACCGCCATGAGCTGCGCGCCCGCCTGCCAGCCGGAGCCGAGGAGCGCGACCGAGCTCGCATTCTCCCGCGCGAGATACTTGACCCCGAGCCCGTTGGTGGCGCCCACCCGGATGCGCTGCATCACTCCGTCGGGCAGGATCGCGAGCGGCTCGCCCGTGTGCGAGGAGAACAGCAGCACCAGCCCGACGTAGCGCCCGTTCGAGGCGGCCGGCACCTTGACCCGGCGCATGGCGTTGCCGTGCTGCGGCCAGGTCACGATATCCGAATCGATGCGGACCGCGCCGATGCCGAGCTTCGGAATGATGCCGTCCATCGACTTGAGGCTGTAGACCCTCTCGGCCTCTCCCGACGGCACCAGGCAGTCCGAGCGCACGCGGTTGACGCCGCGGCCCTCGCGCAATTCCACGTAGACGTCCTCGAGCACGTCGATGCACTCGCGCATCGTCAGCAGCTTTGCCACGTCGTCATTGGACAGGATCAATGTCATGCAGCAGTTATACGTGGATAGCGCCGATTACGGGATTCCGGCTCTCCCTCGCCGGGCAAGGCCCGGCTAGCTCGGCCGGGATGACGCGCAGGGAATTCGCGGCAGGCATTCGCGGGCGGCAACCCGATCATGACCTGCTAGAACCGGTTCGACGCCCGGCGCGTTGACGCTGTGACTGGAGCAACTCGTCCGCGTTCGCGACCGCGCACTGCTCCAGCCGAAGACCCCGGACCGTCGCGGCCGGGGTCTTTCAGCTTGCGGCTCGGCACGCTTGCGGTATTCGATGCGTAGCGTAGGGCGGGTTAGATTAGATTAGCGGCAATGCTCGTCTTGACGAGCTTGGCTGCGTAACCCGCCACCCGTCCATGCGGGCACCGATGGCTCACGGCTGCGCGGTGGGTTACGCTCTGAGCCGCCCTATAGCTCGGTTAAGATCAACTCGCCTGCTGGATGTGCGAGCGCGGCGCGGCGGATGCGGGGAGGAATTTGCAGTCTTCCTTGTACCAGGAATGCTCGCACGAGCAGAACGGGCAGAACTTGCGCGCGAACGGGCCGGCGCTCACGGTAAATGTCTTCGGCTCCACGTCCATGCCCATGAACATGAAATGCCCGGTAAGCCGGCATCGGGCGACGACCTGAGCCATGGCAATCTCTCCGTTTCGTCCCCCTTGGCAGTCAGTCAACAACCGGGACCACGTGAAGTTCCGGCATCACCGGTTTCGTAGGGGCGAGTCGGGACCCCAAAAAACGCAAAGCGTTTTTTGGGTCCCCTCATGCCTCGCCCTCCGTCTGCACGGCGTGTTGTGGCCGCCGGCGACGCAAATGCGTCGCCCCTACGAAGCGGGAAAGAAATGCTTGCCGTGGCCGATCAGCTTTTGTCGCGGCAGCTTCACCCGGCGCGGCGCGTCGGCCGTCGCATGCCCGATGCGGTGCGCGCGCTTGCCGTGGCTCCCTGCAATCGCCAGCGCCGCCTGCGCATCCTCCTCCGCGACCACCGCGCAGAATCCGATGCCCATGTTGAACACGGCGAACATCTCCGCATCCGCGGTGCCGTCGAGTCGCTGGATGATCGAGAAGATCGGCGGCACCGGCGGCAGGGCATCGAGCACATAGCCGGCATTCGCCTTCACCCGCGTCAGGTTGAGAAAGCCGTCGCTGGTGATGTGGATGAGCGCGCGCAGGCCGCGCACGCGCGCGATCAGCGCGAGCGCTTCCGGCACATAGATGTGGGTGGGGCGAAGCAGCTCGCTGCCGAGATCGGAGGCAAGCTCGTCGAAGCGGTGCGAGAGCCTGTAATTGTGCTTCTCGATCAGCGCGCGGCGCGCGAGCGTGAAGCCGTTGCTGTGGATGCCGTTGCTCTCGATGCCGATCACCACATCGCCCGCGCGGACGTTCTCGCCGACCAGGATGCGGTCGAGCGGCACGTGGCCGATCGCGGTGCCGGCGAGGTCGAAGCCGTGGATCATGTCCTTGAGCTGCGCGGTCTCGCCGCCGCAGATCGAGATGCCGGCGAGGCGCGCGCCCTGCGCGAGCCCGATCGAGACGGCATCGATGACCGCCGCCTCCGCCTTCTCCATCGCGAGATAATCGACCATCGACACGGGCGTTGCGCCGACGCAGAGGAGATCATTGACGTTCATCGCCACGCAATCGATGCCCACCGTATCGTAGCGCCCCAGCATGCTCGCGATCATCGCCTTCGAGCCGATGCCGTCGGTGCTGATCGCAATCCCCTGGCCGCCGATGTCGACGACATTGGCGAAATAGCCGATGTCGAGCTTCACCGCCCCGAACGCGCCGGCGGGTGGCCAGGTCTCGACGATGCGCCGCGTGAGCCGCGACAGCCCGGCATCTGCCTCGTCGGTATCGACGCCTGCGTCGCGATAATGGTCCTCGATCGCGCTCACCTCGCCTCCTCGGACGCCTCCCCAAGCGCCCAGCCTTACCCTTGTGGGCGCGCGTTTGAAACTTGCCCCGGCACCCATTGCGCTCTGTGCACAGCTCTTTTCCGGGCGTGTTGCGCGGTCGTAGGACGGGTTAGATTAGCGGGCAAGTCGCCTGAGCGACTTGGCCGCGTAACCCGCCACCCGGCGTTGCGGCTTGGCGGCGGATTACGGCCCGCCTCACTCGGCTGCGACAGCGGCCGAGGTTTTGCAGTTTGAGCGTCCGCGTGTGGCGGCCTGCTAACTATCGGCTTCGAAGCCTCATGTCATCCCCGGCGCCTCATCGGCGCGGGTCAACCGGTCATCTGGAAGTCGATCCTGCGCGTTTCGCTGACCCGCTTGGAGGCCTCGAGAATCTCCAGAGAGACCAGATTCCCATGCTCGTCATAGTCGAGGATCACGCCCGGCTTGCCCTCGTCGCTCTCTGCTACGCGTGCGTCGGCATTGAGGATGATGCTCAATGTATCGGTTTCCGCGTCATAGGTGGCTTTCACGGCTGCGTTCTCCAGTACCTTGCGACGTTACTTGTACGGTATACAGTGACCACCTGCGCCGGCTTCCGGTCCATGTCCACAAATACCCGCACCAGGTAGGTTCTCTCTCCGAACGCGATCCTCGATTGTAGTGCGTCTCGGCCGGCCCGCACTGTGTGGCGCTGCTCAGGTGCGGCAAGAACAGCACGCACAACGCTAACATCGATCCCGCGGCGCTGCATCTGGAGGGTAGCGTGACTCGTAATTTGATAGTCACTGACCGGCTCGGCCATGGCTGATTTCAGCACGGCAGTGCCCGCAGCCTGGCGTCGAGCCACCGGCCTTCCTCCCGATCCTGAGCATAGAAGATCGAGCGGGCATTGGCGAGACGAACAATATCGGGACGAATAACATCGGGGCTGCACTCCTGCCGGGCCATGAGCTCTTTTGACGCTCCCGGAGCCGGAGGTGGCGATTATCATCGGTCAAGGACCCCGGGAGACGCGTCGCGCACTGCCCGACGTATGTAGGGGCAGTTTCAACCCGTCTCTCCGCACCGGCGTTTGTTGGTGGGAGATCATCCTCCGCATCGATGCTCGCAACATTCCACAGCCTTGATCGGCTGCTGCACTGGAAATGCGAGACCCAGGCTGCCAGTCTGGCGCCATGACCGGTCCGACCACACAGAGCCCCGCCGCCGACAGCTTCAACGAGATCGCCACCGTGCGCATCGAGCTGCGGCACACCGATCCGGCGATCTGGCGCCAGGTCGAGGTGCCGACCGCGATTACGCTCAAGGTCATGCACGACATCATCCAGGCCGTCATGGGATGGCTCGATTGCCACCTCTGGGAGCTCGCAATCGGCAAGCGAAGATACGGTCCGGCGATGGATGACGGCTGGGGAGCCGAGCCGCGCCTCGCGGCGGACAAGGTGCGCCTGCGCGACGTCCTCAAGCCGCAAAAGACGATCATCGAGTACACTTACGACTTCGGCGATGGCTGGGAGCATCGGCTCACCGTAACCGATGTCCGCGCCGGCCAGCCGGACGTCTCCTATCCTCGGTACATCGCCGGCGAAAGACGCGGGCCGCCCGAGGATTGCGGCGGCATCCCGGGCTTCTACGAGCTTCTCGACGCGATCGCCGATCCTTCTCATCCGAGTCGCGCCGATCTCATGGAATGGGCGGGGGACTACGACCCTGATGCGTTCGATGAGCTCCGGATCAAAAACGCACTCGGCCGCATCGCGAAGCGCCGCAGCGCCGCCCGGACGCGCATGGCCAAGAAGAACAGCCCAGCTCGCTGACTGGCCGCGGCGATCGGAGCAGCCGCGGTCTTCACTCCACGATCTACGTCCCGTGCGCCTGTATCGCCAGATGCATGGCGGCAAGACCTACGATGGAGTCTCCATTCTTCGCCCGAAGGCCCGTGTCTCCGATTCTCGCGGTGAGCCCGCGCGCTCGTCCGGGACATGGCGATATCGGTCTTCGTGTAGCCCGGATGGCGCTTGCGCCATCCGGGGCAGCCCCGTCCCGGATCGCGAAGGCGCGATCCGGGCTACGCAGCTCGCTTTCGCGGGGGCGCCGGAAAGAGGGGCGAGGCTTGCGCCTCGCCCCCCCTCCGCAAAGGAGAGAGTCAGTTTTTCTGTAGGGGCGGCCCAAGGGGCCGAGGCCGCATAAAGCACGATTCGGCCCCCTGTGGAAAGCCGGGAGTAAGCAGTGTGCCCGACTGCGATTTCCCCGCAGTTTCGCCCTGCCGGGCGCGCGCGGCCCGCATCGGCGCTGCCGCGCCCCCAATCCGGCGATATGATTCCCGCTACGCTGATTCGCCGTCCCACCGAGACGATCTCAACCCCGCGCCGCAACACCAGCCACCCACCCCCCGCATGCGCTTCTCCCCCCAGTTCCTCGAAGAGCTCCGCGCGCGGCTTGCGGTCTCCGACGTGGTCGGCCGGCGCGTGAAGCTGAAAAAATCGGGCAGCGAATGGTGCGGCCTCTCGCCGTTCAATCAGGAGCGCACCCCCTCGTTCTTCGTCAATGACGCGAAGATGATGTGGTTCGATTTCTCCGCCGGCAAGAACGGCACCATCTTCGATTTCCTCATGCTCACTGAAGGGCTCTCGTTCCCTGAAGCGGTCGAGCGCCTCGCCGAGCAGGCGGGCATGGCGCTGCCGAAATATTCCGAGGCCGAAGCGAGGCGCGACGAGCGGCGCAAGACGCTCATCGACATCCTGGAGCTGGCGGCGAAATTCTTCGAGGTGCAGCTCGCCTCGCGCGCCGGCGCCCGCGCGCGGGGCTATCTCGCCGACCGCGGCATCGATGCGGCGACGCAGCTTCGGTTTCGCCTCGGCTACGCGGGCCCCGAGCGCTTCGCGCTCAAGGAGCATCTCGGCAAGGAAGGCGTGCCGGCCGAGGACATGGTCGAGGCGGGCCTGCTCGTTGCCGGCGAGGAAATCCCGCTCCCCTACGACCGATTCCGCGAGCGGGTGATGTTTCCCATCGCGGACCTGCGCCACAGAGTCATCGCCTTCGGCGGCCGCGCGCTCGAGAAGGACGTACCGGCCAAATACCTCAACTCGCCGGAGACGCCGCTCTTTCACAAAGGCGCCACCCTCTACAACATCGCCTCGGCGCGCGCCGCCGCGCACAAGGGCGCGCCGCTCATCGCGGTCGAAGGCTATGTCGACGTGATCGCCATGGTGCAGGCGGGCTATGAGGCCACGCTCGCGCCGCTCGGCACCGCGCTCACCGCCGAGCAGCTCCTTCTCCTCTGGAGGATCGCGGACGAGCCGATGCTCTGCTTCGACGGCGACGAGGCGGGACGCCGGGCCGCCTATCGCGCGGTCGATCTCGCGCTGCCGCTGCTGGCGCCCGGCAAGAGCCTCAAATTCGTGAGCCTGCCCGAAGGCCACGATCCCGATGACCTCGTGCGCTCGGGCGGGCGCAGCGCCGTCGAGGAGATCGTCGCCGCCGCGCGTCCGCTCGCCCACGTGCTGTGGACGCGCGAGACGGAAGCGGGAAGCTTCGAGACGCCCGAGCGCCGCGCCGCCTTCGAGGCGCGGCTTGCCGCGCTCGTCAACGCGATCTCTGACGAGGCCGTGCGCAAATATTATCGCAGCGAATTCGGCGAGCGGCTGCGCGGCTTGTTTGCCGGCGAGGGGCGGGGAGGGGTGCCTGCGCGCCTGCGCCCCCGATCCCGCTACGAGCGTCTGCCATATGGGGGGGCGGGTTTGACAGGCACCGCCGGACGTAGGGGCGGGTTTGAAACCCGCCCCTACAGGCGGGACGCGAAATCGCGCGGCGGCGCTGCCGCGGGCTTCGCGCTCGCGGGCGATGCGCCCTATGTCGCCGCAAGCCCGCAGCTTGCGGCGAGCCCGGTTCACCGCGGCCACCGCGCCGCCATTCCCCGCCGCGAGGCGCTCATCCTGCAGGCGATCATCAATCATCCCTGGCTCCTGCATGATCATCTCGAGGAGCTCGCGGCGATCGAGCTGCGCCATGGCGACGCGGCCAAGGTGAAAGCCGCGATCCTCGACATCTTTGCCCACGACGGCTCACACGACCGCGCGCACGGCGATGGCTCAGCCGACGACGACTCGGTCGAAGACGACGCGGCCGAACACGGCGCAGCCGAACACGGCTCCGGCAATGATGTGGTAGGGGCCGGTTTGAAACCGGCCCCTACCACGGCGCCCGACGCCGAGAGCATCCTCGCGGAGCTCGACCGGCGCGGGCTCGGCGAGGTGACGGAGCGCATCGGCAAGGCGATCACCACCGCCTCGGTGTGGGGCGCGCGCGCAGGCGCCGCGCCCGACGACGTGCTGCTCACCTGGAAGCAGCTCGTCGCGCTGCACCGACACTGGCATTCGCTCGCGCGCGAGCTCAAGGACGCGGAGCATGCGCTCGGTCATGACTCGACCGAGGCGAATCTGGCGTGGCTGCAAGACGTCAAGGCGCGTCTTGCGGTTCTCGACGGCACCGAGGCGCTGATCGAGGGCTTCGGCATCTCCTCCAACCGCCCCGTGCGCGCGTTTTGATTCCTATGTTGGTTGTCGTCCCGGCCAAGCGAGCGCAGCTCCGCTGCGCTCGCGCGAGCCGGGACCCAGTAAACGAGATTGTCGTGAATGAACGATCCGCACCGGTTACGGGATTCCGGCTCTCGCGCGCCAGGCCGAAGCCCGGCTCGCTCGGCCGGAATGACAACCACGGTGGACAACCGCTCGCACTCGGTCCATCCATACCGCTGCCACATACGCCTCGTACTCCTCTACGCGCAGGAGGGGGATCCGCGCGATGCTCTTGCGTCGGGGTGTCCTTGCGGCGAGCCACGGGCAAAGCTCGAGAGGAAAAGCGTGAAGGGCAAAGCATGCGGCATGCGCCGCATGCCGCGATCTTGCCGTCATTCAGAAAAGCGCCGGGCGTCCTTGCGCCGCCGCAGCGCGGCGGTTAAGCCCCGCTTAAATTGCCGCGGCCACACTCCCCGATCCGGGCCGAATCAGGGAGCGGGGAACCGGACGCGGCAGTCAAGGTGATCACGACCCGGAGAACGCTTGCGCGTTATCTGGAGAGAGACCGACCGGCGGCCATGCGAGTCTTCTCGCATAGGGTAGGGGGGCCTCGTGCGAGCGGTGCCCCGAAGGGCGTTCAGGGAGCAGTGCATGGCGAGCAAGAGCAAGAACGCAGCAAAAGAGAAGGAAGCCGAGGCGCCCGAAAAGGAGGCGTCCGAAACTCCCGACACCCCGCTGCCGCTGCTCGACCTCTCCGACGCCGCCGTCAAGAAGCTCATTCGCACCGCCAAGAAGCGCGGCTACGTCACCCACGACCAGATCAATTCCGTGTTGCCCTCCGAGGAGGTCAATTCCGAGCAGATCGAGGACGTCCTCGCCATGTTCAGCGAGATGGGCGTCAACGTGGTCGAGACCGAGGAAGCCGCCGACGACGAGGAAGGCCGCGAGGAGGAAGAGGAGGTCGAGCCGGAAGGTGGCGAGCTGGTCGAGGTCCAGCGCGCGGCTGTCGCCAAGACCGAGACCGCCAAGGAGCCTGCCGAGCGCACCGACGACCCGGTGCGCATGTATCTGCGCGAGATGGGGACGGTCGAGCTCCTTTCGCGCGAGGGCGAGATCGCCATCGCCAAGCGCATCGAGGCGGGCCGCGAAGCCATGATCGCGGGGCTGTGCGAGAGCCCTCTCACCTTCCAGGCCATTATCATCTGGCGCGACGAGCTCAACGACGGCAAGGTCTACCTGCGCGACATCATCGACCTCGAGGCGACCTATGCCGGTCCCGACGCGAAGGGTCTGCCCGCGCCCGCGGTGATCGGCCCCGACGGGCAGCCGATCGCGGCGCAGCCCCCCGTGCCTGGCGCAGTGTTGGCCGCGGACGCAGGCGCCGCGGCGGTCAATCCCGGCCCTGCCGTGCCTTCTCCGCTGGCGCAAACCGCCGCGCCCCCCGCCGCCCCGCCGCACGCCACCCCGTTTCGCGCCGGCCCGGTCCAGGCCGACGGCGTGGGCGATGACCCGGTAGAAGGCGCCAATGGTGCCGCCGCCCCGGAGCCCGACTTCGACGAGGAGGAGATGGAGAGCTCGCTCTCCCTCGCCGCGATCGAGGCCGAGCTCAAGCCCAAGGTGGTGCAGACCTTCGACAACATCGCCGACGCCTACAAGCGCCTGCGCCGCCTGCAGGACCAGGACATCGAGTTCAAGCTCAAGAACACCACGCTCTCGCCCGCCCAGGAGCGCCGCTACAAGAAGCTCAAGGACGAGATCATCGCCGAGGTCAAATCGCTGCGGCTCAACCAGAGCCGCATCGATTCGCTGGTCGAGCAGCTCTACGACATCAACAAGCGCCTCGTTCACCACGAGGGCCGTCTCATGCGGCTCGCCGAAAGCCACGGGGTCACGCGCGAGGACTTCCTGCGCAACTACCAGAACTCCGAGCTCGACCCGCGCTGGCTCAACCGCGTGTCGAAGCTTTCCGCCAAGGGCTGGAAGAATTTCGTCGCCCGGGAGAAGGACAAGATCCGCTCGTACCGGCACGACATCCAGGAGCTCGCCGGCGAGACCGGGCTCGAGATCGGCGAGTTCCGCAAGATCGTGCACATGGTGCAGAAGGGCGAGCGCGAGGCGCGCCAGGCCAAGAAGGAGATGGTGGAGGCGAACCTGCGCCTCGTCATCTCGATCGCGAAAAAATACACCAACCGCGGCCTGCAGTTCCTCGACCTGGTCCAGGAGGGCAACATCGGTCTAATGAAGGCGGTGGACAAGTTCGAGTACCGGCGCGGCTACAAGTTCTCCACCTACGCCACCTGGTGGATCCGCCAGGCCATTACCCGCTCGATCGCCGACCAGGCGCGCACCATCCGCATCCCGGTGCACATGATCGAGACCATCAACAAGATCGTGCGCACCTCGCGCCAGATGCTCAACGAGATCGGGCGCGAGCCCACGCCCGAGGAGCTCGCCGAGAAGCTCGGCATGCCGCTGGAGAAGGTGCGCAAGGTGCTCAAGATCGCCAAGGAGCCGCTGTCGCTGGAGACGCCGGTGGGCGACGAGGAGGATTCCCATCTCGGCGACTTCATCGAGGACAAGAATGCGATTCTCCCGGTGGAGGCCGCCATCCAGTCGAACCTGCGCGAGACGACGACGCGGGTGCTCGCCTCGCTCACGCCGCGCGAGGAGCGGGTGCTGCGCATGCGCTTCGGAATCGGCATGAATACCGACCACACCCTCGAGGAGGTGGGCCAGCAGTTCTCGGTCACCCGCGAGCGCATCCGCCAGATCGAGGCCAAGGCGCTGCGCAAGCTCAAGCACCCCTCGCGCAGCCGCAAGCTGCGCAGCTTCCTCGACAACTGACCGCGCCCTGCCGCCTCCCCCTGCGCGATGGCGGCTCTCCGCTCGGGAGTGCGTAGGGGCTGGCATGCGTAGGGCCGACGCATCGCGTCGCCCGCGCAAAATAACACGTAAACTATGTGAAAATTGCGTATGCCTTCAGGAGATGCCGTTATACGCCTTGCGTGTCCACAACCCCGTTTTCTGAAAACCCGGTATTTTTCGTGCAAGGCGCCGCAACCGCTCAGCTATTTTCCGGGGCCATCCCGAACGCGGCGGCAAAGCGCCTGGCGTAGAGCGGCCAGACCTGCGGGTTGACGATGCGCGGCGGGCGCTTGCCGCCGAGCGTCATGATCAGCTGCTCGGCGGCGATGCGCCCCATATTGGCGCGCGCCTCGTGCGTCACCCCCGCCGTGTGCGGGCTGGCAATGACGTTGTCGAGCGCGAGCAGCGGGTGGTCGGGCGGCGGCGGCTCCTGGTCCCACACGTCGAGCCCGGCGCCGGCGATCCGCTTTCCCCGCAGCGCCTCTTCGAGCGCGCGCTCGTCGTGGATGAGGCCGCGCGCGGTGGTGATGAAATAGGCGTGCGGCCCCATCAGCGCGAGCTCGCGCGCGCCGATCATGCCGCGCGTGGTCTCGTCGAGCGGGCAGTTGATCGAGACGAAATCGGCGCGGCGCAACAGCTCGTCGAGCGCGACCTTCGCCGCTCCGCGCTGCGTCACCGTCGCCTCGTCGAGATAGGGATCGCAGGCGATGACCTGCATGCCGAGGAGGCCGCGGCAGAGCTCGGCCACGCGGCGGCCCACATTGCCGAGCCCGACGATGCCGATGGTTCGCCCGCGCACGTCGCTGCCGGTGAAATCCGAGCGGTTGCGCATGGTGCCGCGGCGCAAGGCGTGATGCGCCTGGATGATGCGCTTGGACAGCATGAGCAGCATGGCGAGCACGTGCGAGGCGACCGCTTCGGCGTTGCCGCCGGACTGGTTGAGCACCAGCACGCCGGAGCGGGTGCAGTCCGCGACGTCGACCGTGTCGTAGCCCGCCCCGTTGGTGGAGACGACGAGGAGGTTGGGCATGCGCGCGAGCGCCTCGCGCCGCGCCTGGAAGCGTGGAGGGAGCTCGTCGCGCGTCGAGCCGATCTGATAGGCGTGCGCGGCGGCCATGACCGGCGCCGCCGCGTCCTCGGCGGTATCGTGCTCGAGCCGGTCGAGGCGGATCTCGGGCCGCTGTGCGATCAGATCGAGATAGCAGGGATGCGCAAGCTGGCGGACGTAGAAGACGCGCTTGACGTTCTCCCGCATCGCGCCGGCTACGCCACCCCTTCGACGATGCGCAGGTCGCGATCGGCCGCCTTGCCGAACACTTGCAGCGCCGCCTGGTACCCGGCGCTGTCGTGCGCGGCGATCGCCTTCTCCACGCTGTCGAACTCGATCAGCACCACGCGCTGGGCAACGCCGGCCTCGTAGGCCTTGGCCGCATTGCCGCGCGCAAGAAAGCGCCCGCCCGCCGCGGCGATCGCCGGTCCCGCCAGCTTGGCGTATTCCGCGAGCGCGTCCGGATTGGAAATGGAGCGATAGCACGCAATCCAATAGGCTTTCGCCATTGCAGTCCCTCCCTTGGCCTCGTCATTGCCGGGCTTGAGCCGGCAATCCATCATCAGGGGCTCCTCTTTCGAAGAGATGGATGCGCGGGTCAAGCCCGCGCATGTGGCCGATGAGCATGGCTAGACGGCGCCGTCGTGCGGTTTCTTTTTGCGCGATTCCCGCTAACATCCCGCGCCCCGGCTTTGTTGCGGAGACGGATCCATGAAAACCCTGCTTGCCCTCATCGGCGCGCTTGCCATCATCGTCGCCATTGCCGCCGCCGTGTTTCTCTTCGGCGGCTTCTATTCCGTTGCCGCCAGCACCGACGAGAAGAGCGTGGTCGCATGGGCCATGGGCCACATTCGCCAGGCCTCGATCGAGCGGCATGCCAGCCATGAGGGTTCGCCGGTCGCGTTCAATGATCCGGCGGTGGTGCAGGCGGGCGCGCGCGCCTTTTCCGAGCGCGGCTGCGTGACTTGTCATGGCGCCCCCGGCGCGGATTACGCCAAGTTTTCCGAAGGCATGCACCCGGATCCCCCCGACCTCAAGGACATCGCCAACGAGCTCTCGCCGCAACACCTCTTCTGGGTGGTCAAGAACGGCATCAACATGACCGGGATGCCGAGCTTCGGGTCTGTCGGCGTACCCGATGACGAGATCTGGAAGATCGTCGCCTTCGTCAAGAAGCTGCCGAGCGTGACGGAGGACGATTTCAAAGGCTGGACCGCGCAATCCCCCGCGGGACGGTAAGCGTCCGCATGCGTAGGGGCGAAGGCATGAGGGGGACCCCTTTTTTGGGATCCCGGCTCGGCCCTACGAACAGGGCTGGGCGGAACCAATCACCGCTCCACGGGTTCCCCTGCGGAACACTGGAGGAGAGATGCCCAGAGCGCCGAGGTCCGTGGCTCTTGCCTTAGCGCTGTGCTGTATCGGCGCAAGCGCTCTTGCGCAGACGCCGGCGTTGCAGCCGACGCTGCCCGCGCCGAAGCTCAATCTCACCCTGGAGCAGCGCCACGTCATCCGCGAGTTGATCAAGGACGTCAAGCCGCAGTCGAGCGGCGATCTTCATCCCGCGGTGGGCGATACGGTTCCGCAAAACGTCGATCTCAAACCGATGCCCGGCGAGGTTGCCGAGAAGGTGCCGCAGGTGAAAAGCCATCGGTTCTTCATTGCCGGCGGCGAGATCGTCATCGTCGATCCAAAGGATAGCAAGGTCGCCGACGTCATCAAGCTCGCAAGCGACTGACTTCGCAGGGGCGACCCCGATCGCCCTGCATCCGTCACCACGGCTCGAGCGGGCGAGGCATGCCTCGCCCCTAGGAAACGATGACCGGGAGTTTTGTAGGGGCGACACCGGGTCGCCCTCCACCCGTCGCTCAGCGCGTCAGGTAGCGCTTGTCCAGCATCACGTGGATGCCCTTGTTGCCGTTGACCACCTGGGTCACCCGCAGGTCGGCGGCGAGGCTTGCAAGCGTATAGGCCTGATAGCGGTCGAGCCCGGCGCGGGCGCAGATCAGGTCGAGCATCGCGCGCAGCGCAATGACGACGCAGTCGTCGAGGTCGGGGTCGAACGCCATGGTGATCATGTGCGTCGGCGTTTCCGCCATCGGCCATTCGAGCTCGAGATCGTCGCGCACGGTGAGGCGGAAGCGGCCGGTCAACCCGGTCTCGACCGCATTGATCGAGACTTCGCCGTCTCCCTGCACGCCGTGGCCATCGCCTACCGAGAACAGCGCGCCCTCCACGAAGACGGGCAGATAAAGCGTCGTGCCGGCCACCAGCTCCTTGTTGTCGAGATTGCCGCCGTTCTGCCGCGGCGGCAGCGTCGATACGGTTCCCCATGGCGCCGGCGGCGCCGTGCCCATCACGCCGAAGAACGGCGCCAGCGGCACCTTATGGCCCCATGGCAGCACCCAGCTCTTGCGCTCCCGATCGAGCACGACGTGAAAAACCCGGTTCTCTGCAAAATCGTTCGGCAGCGCTCCGGCCAGCGGGCGCACGGCGCTGTAGCCCCAGTCATAGAACGGCTCGATCGATTGGATTTCGACCTGCAGCACCTGACCCGGTCTTGCGCCGGCAACCGCGACCGGCCCGGTGCAGATGTGTCCCGGCACCATTTTGCGCGTGACCTTCTCATGGATCGCGCTCAGCGCCGGCGGCACGCGCAGCGGCGCGCCGGGCATCATCTCGGCGGTGCCGGAGACCGTGGAGATGGTGACGCTCTCTCCGCTTGCCATGGTCAGCTGCGGTGCAAGGCGGGCATCGAAGAAGCCCCAATGCACCGTCTCTGGTGCGGGCGCTAGGCAATGATCCGGCATGGATGGGAATGTCCGTTGAGAAGAAGGCGGCGGGGGGAAGGGATCACTCTGCTCAGACCGCCGCGATCGTCTGTACCTCGATCAGAAAGCCCTCCTGCACCAGCCGGTCGATGATCAGAAGCGTGTTCGGCGGATACCGGCCGCCGGCAAACATGCGCGGGAATTCGCGCGACCGAAAGCTCATGAATTTGGCGATGTCCTGCGAGTGCACGAGATAGGTGGTGAACTCGACGATGTTGGCGAAGCCTGCGCCCTGGGATTTGAGTGCGGCCTCGATATTGGCGAAGACCTGAACGCATTGCGCATCGAAATCGTTGGCGCCGACCGGCTTGCCGCTCGCATCGCTCGCCACCTGGCCGGCAATGAAGAGGAGCTCGGATGCCTTCACCCGGGTGATGTGCGAATACTGCCCCAGCGGTTTTCCCAGGCTCTCCGGGTTGAGGATTTTGATCTCGGACATGACGTCACCTCCCTGCGGCGGCAATAAAATCTTGTAGCGCGGATGAGCGCAAGCGTCATCCGCCGCCGGCTTGGCGCGTTCGCCGCTGCGTCTCCCGGATGCGGTGCGCCGCTCGTCGAGGACCGCTACAATCGCCGGCCCTGCCGTCTTGTAGGGGCGGGTTTAAAACCCGCCCCTGCGAGACGGTGACTCCTTAAGGTGCCGGGTGCAACGCACCTATGTCCGCAGCGCGCTCGAGGCTGCGTCGGCTAAGGCCCCGCCGGGAAACTTAAGCGCCGGCGGCAAAGTTATGCATCCGGCGTCGATATCGGTGCGGCTGAGCGGACGGCACCGAGCGTTCCCGGCGCGATTGATTCCCAAGGAGATCGCAATGAGTTCCGAGCAAGCGAAGCCGAAAGGGCCCGACCTCGCCAAGGGCATCCCGTTGGAGGATATTGCCGATGGCGGCATGCTCGCAGGCCACGTGAGGGATGATGCCGTGCTGCTTGCGCGTCGCGGCGATGAGCTGCTCGCGATCGGCGCGACCTGCTCCCATTACGGCGGCCCTCTCGCGGAGGGATTGCTCGTCGACGAGACTGTGCGCTGTCCGTGGCACCATGCCTGCTTCAGCCTGCGCACCGGCGAGGCGTTGGCCGCCCCCGCGCTCAATCCCTTGCCGTGCTGGCGGGTCGAGAAGAAGGACGGCAAGGCATTCGTGCGCGAGAAGATGGAGCCAGCGCAGTCACCCACCCGCGCTCCTTCTCGCGCCGCAACCGGACAACCCGACCGGGTCGTCATCGTCGGTGGGGGCGCTGCCGGTTTCGCTACGGCCGAAATGCTTCGGCGCGAGGGTTTTGCCGGCCGCCTGACGATGCTGAGCGCCGACGATGCGGCCCCGTACGACCGGCCCAATTGCTCCAAGGATTACCTCGCCGGCAACGCTCCCGAGGAGTGGATGCCGTTGCGGCCGTCCGAGTTTTACCGGGACCGGGAGATAGAGCTGCGGCTGCGCACCCAGGCCGCGGGTATTGATCTGAAAACGCGGCAGGTATCGCTGGCGGATGGACAAAGCATCCGCTTCGACAAGCTGCTGCTCGCAACCGGCGCCGAGCCGGTCCGCCTGGATATCCCAGGCGCCGATCTCCCGCATGTGCACGTGCTGCGCTCGCTCGCGGATTCGCGGGCGATCATTGCCGGCGCCAAGGCTGCTCGGCGTGCGGTCGTCATCGGCGCAAGCTTCATCGGGCTCGAGGTCGCCGCCTCGCTGCGCGCACGCGAGATCGAGGTCCATGTGGTGGCGCCGGAGCGCCTCCCGCTCGAACGGGTGCTCGGCCGTGAGTACGGCGACTTCATTCGCGGCTTCCATGAGGAGCACGGCGTGGTATTCCATCTCGAGCAAACCGCGGCGGCAATCGATGCCAAGAACGTCCAGCTCAAAGACGGGGCAAAGTTGCCGGCCGATCTTGTCGTCGTAGGCGTGGGGGTGCGTCCGCGCGTGAAACTCGCTCAGGACGCCGGGCTGAAAATCGATCGCGGCGTAACTGTCGACGAATACCTCGAGACCGGCGCACCGGGAGTTTTTGCGGCGGGCGACATTGCCCGCTGGCCGGACGCATATAGCGGAGAGCGTCTGCGCATCGAGCACTGGGTCGTCGCGGAGCGGCAGGGGCAGACCGCTGCCCGCAACATGCTCGGACAGCGACAGCATTTTCGCGACGTGCCGTTCTTCTGGAGCCAGCACTACGACGTGCCCATCAACTACATCGGCCACGCCGAGAGCTGGGACGACCTCGCGATCGAGGGCGACATCAAATCGCGCGATTGCCTCGTGCGCTATCGCCGCAACGGAAAGGAGCTGGCGGTCGCCTCGATCTTCCGCGACCTGGAGAATCTGAAAGCGGCGCTCGCGATGGAGCGTGGAGGTCGGGCTGACGCGTAAAGTGGGTTAGCCGCACAAGTCGGCTACTGAAAGCCGACCTGTGCGGCGTAGCTCACCGTCAACCATACGGACATCTCGTCCGGACGGCGGCGGGTTACGCCATCGAGCCGGCTGCAGCCGGCTCGATGAGCTAACCCGCCCTACTCCTGTGGGATGAGCGGGAGCAGCAGATGCGAAGGGCGTTTCGCATCGTGGAAGATCTTGTGCAGGGCGGTGCGGCTGCTCACGATGTGATTGGGGATATATTCGGCATTGGTGGCGCCGGCCACGCCGGTCGGCATGTCCGCGCACGCGACCTCCAGGCAGATGCGGTGGCCGCGCCGGAAGAGATTTGCGGTGGCAAGAATCTCGATCGCATATTCGTTGATCTCGCCGGGCACGACCTTCTTCTGCGCTGCCCGCGTCAGCGGATGCCATGGGCGCCATGGCTTGGATCGCTTCGGATCGATGGCGCGATGCGATGCCTTGAGCCAGCCGCGGGTGAGCTCGCGCTCGCAGAGGTTCTGCGGGAGCTCCCGCTCGCCCTCGCGCGCCGAGCGCACCGAGACGTCAGGGCCGACGTCCTTTAGCGCGACGATCCAGTTGGTGTCGTCCTGGTCGATTGCAGCAAACAGGTTGAGCACGGCCGGGCCCGCGACCAGAAGGTCAGCCGGCAGCGGATCGGTCAGGTAGCGAAGCTTTGCCACGACGTTGGTCTGGGTCGGCGGCATCTGCACGAAGGCATCGGGCGGCAGCTCGTCCCCGGCGCTCGATGGCGTGAACGGCTGAGCCTGCAGCCGCTCCCAGCTGTTGAGATAGAGTCTCGTCCACTGCGTTTCCGGCAGCGGCCAGTCGGCACCGCTGCGCCATTCGTTGGCGCCCATCACCCAGTATCGCACCGGCGGCTCGTCCATGATGCCGGTGTCGATGTCCTTGAGCCAGTGATCGTGCCAGCGCAGGATCTCTGCGTGCAGCGTGTGGAATGGGCGCTCGAGGTGAGCGGGCCCGGCGAGCATCAACTTCTTCGGAGCCGAAATATTCTCGAAATAATTCTGCGCGCCGTTGAGGTGGGTCTTGTAAGTGTAGCCGTACCAGCCCGAGCCGGTATAGGTCGGCACCTTGATGCCCGCCAGGCTCTTCTCCGCTTCCTCGACCGCCTGCGCGTTGTCGTAAGGGTCTATCAGCAGCCCGAAGTAGGGCGGCATGTGCTGCCCCTTCTGGGTGAGCACGTTGTAGATGTGCGGATACATCCTGTAGTCGGGATTGCTCATGGCCTCCTGCCACAGCGCCTCGCGCTCCGGCGGGAGCGCCGCCGGTTTGCCGCGGCTGCCGTGTCATGGCGGCAAAATGCATGATGAGATAGCGAAAGAGATGCAGCACGCCGCCGGGATACTCCTCGCGGAAGCTGCCCATCACGCCGTAGGCGCCGCGCGGGTCGAACGGGAAGATCGCCTTGAGATGCGGCGGGCTCTGGCGCGCGACGTGCAGCTGCTCGGCGCCGAACCCGGAAATGCCGACCATGCCGACATTGCCGTCGCACCAGCGCTGCTGCGCGATCCACTCTATCAGGTCATAACTGTCCCACACCCGCGATCCGCTGCTGCTGTCGGACTTGCCAACGCCGCGGGGCGAGCCGATGACATGGACATAGCCGCGCGAGACGAAGAATCTGGTGTCGCCGGCTTCCAGGAGACCGGCCCAGAGCGAGGACCATGCCGGCTGCGGCGGCAGCGCGCTCGAGAGATCGGGGCCCTGCAGGTCCTTGTTGTAGATGGAGAAGGCGAGCAGTGCCGGAAGCTTCTCGTCTGCATCCGGCCGGTAGATGTCGACGGACAGGTTGATGCCGTCGCGCGTGGGCACGGCAACGTCCTTCTCGGCGATCATGCCCGCATAGGTCGGCGGCCGATCGTAGGCGACGGGCGGAGCGTCGCTTGCCGCCGGCAAGCGGATGGTTTGGCGCGGAGACGTCATGCTCGAGGAGGGGTGGACCGACAACGCATCGGCCCACAGCTATTTCGCTCCGTTTTTTCCTGGGCATGCGCGGGCTTGTCCCGGCCATGACGGTGTCCGATTGCACGACGCGATCGATCCATTCCCTGATCCGCCTTCAGACCGGCGAGCTCCCACCAGCAGGCCCTGCTTTCATCGACGTAGAGCATCATTGCGGCCGGTTGAGCTTGCGGTCGAGCGCCACGATGTCCCGGAATTCCTCGTCCAGCCGCGCATGCGCAGCTTGGGGATCCTCGTAATGAGGAAACAGACCGACTTTTTCGAGCTTTGCAGCAACCGAAGAGGTATCCATCGTCCGCCGCAGGGCCTGGATCAGCACGCTGATTGCGTCTTGCGGGATTTGCTTTGGAGCATAAAGACCAAGGACCAGGTTGAATCCCTTCGTGGGCAGCCCCTTTTCGCTCATGGTCGGGGTATCCGGCAGCGGCGCGAGGCGCGCCGGCGCGGTTGTGAGCAACGGGCGGAGCTTGCCCTCCGACATCATCTGCGCGCCGGTGCTGTACGGCACCATGGCAGCATCGACATGCCGTCCGATGACGGCCATGGTCGCCTGTGCGCCCCCGGCAAAGGGCACCGCGGTGATATCCAGCTTGGACGCGCTGATTATGGCCTGCATGCTCAAGGAGGACATGGTGCCGGCGCCCGCCGAGGCATAGCTCAGCTTGCCCGGGTTATCCCGCGCATAGACGATGAATTCGTCGAAGCTCCTCCAGGGAGAATCGGGAGACACGGCCAGAACGCTCACATCGCTTGCATAGTTGCCGATGAGCAGAAAGTCGTCGATGGTGAAGGGGACGCTTGATCCCGAGATGTGGACGACCGTGAAGATGGAGCTCACGCCGGCGCCGAGGGTGTAGCCGGTGGGCGCCGCCGTCGCGACGCTGCTCATCCCCACGATGCCGCTCGCTCCGGGACGATTGACAAGGACCAGAGGCGTGCCGAGAACGGTTGAAAGCTCCGGCTCGATGACGCGGATTGCCGTGTCGACAGGGCCGCCGGGCGTGGCCGGCACGATGATCTGAATCGGGTGCGACGGATAGCTCTCGGCCATCGCATCGCTGATGGGCAATGCCGATGATAGGGCGATACTGCACAGGCCCGTCAGCAGCTCTCTCATCGCAATCTCCATCAATGACCGGGGAGGCGCCATGCGTATCGTAGCACTGGAGGAGCACTTTGCCCCGCCGTCCCTCCGCAACCGGCTCGCCGGGCAAGCGAGCGAGCAAGCCCAAAGCATGCCGGCGGTGGTCCGCAATGCCGGGGAGAGGATGACGCATATCGGCAAGGCTCGCCTGGCCGATATGGATCGCGCGGGCATTTCGCTGCAGGTCGTTTCCAAGGCCGGAAGCCACATGGGTCCGAGCGCCGATATGTTCGACGGCGGCGAGGCTATCGCCTTTGCGCGGGATTTCAACGATGGGCTGGTACGCGAGATCGCAAAGCATCCCACGCGGTTTGCGGCTTTCGCGCATCTGCCGATGACCGTTCCGGCCGCGGCCGCCGACGAGCTGCAGCGCGCGGTCGAGGACCTCCGCTGCAAGGGTGCATTGATCAGCGGGACGATCCGTGGCGCCTTCCTCGACGATCCGCGGTTTGGGCCGCTCCTGCGCCGCGCCGAGCAACTGGATGTTCCCCTCTATATCCATCCGGGAATGCCGCCCGAGCCGGTGCGCAAGGCCTACTACGAGGGATTCGCTCCGCAGATCAGCTTCGGGCTTTCGACCTTCGCGTGGGGGTGGCACTACGAGTGTGCGCTCCACATCATGCGTCTCGCCGTATCAGGCACCTTGGACAGATTTCCGAGCCTCAAGCTCATCATCGGTCATATGGGCGAGGGCCTGCCCGCAATGCTCGCGCGCTGCGAGCATCAATTCGCCTCCGATCTCGCGCACCTGCAACGGCCCCTGTCGCAGACGATTGTCGACCAGGTTTACATCACGACGTCGGGATTTTTCACGGTGCCACCTTTCATGACGGCGCTCGCGACCTTCGGCATCGACCGGATGATGTTCGCGGTGGACTATCCCTACGCGAGCAACGACGACGGCAGGGCATTGTTGGACCGGCTGCCGCTGGCGCCCAGGGATCTGGCCAAGGTCGCCCACGGCAACGCCGACCGGTTGTTGAAGCTCGAGCAGCTTTAAGATAAGTAATAGGACTGAGCGCTGCAGCGAGTTCCGTCATACCTCGCCCTTTCAGCGAGACTTATAGCTACAACCCCAGATATGCGCGCTCGACTCGCTCGTCGCGCAGCGCCGGATCGGAGCCCGGCGAGCACAACGGCGCTGCACTGGGCTTGCGGCGAGGCGTCATGCCGCGGCTTTGCAGCCGGCAACCTCGCCAAGGTCTGGGTAATAGCGGGCCGTCATGCGTCCGATATAGCGCCTGAGATTGTTGCGGCATTCAGCGGCGGTGCGCAGTGGCGTATCGAAGTGCGGACACAGGGTGCCGGCAACGAAGGCAAAAATGGTTGCATCGACGCCGGTCGGCTCGCTGCCCATGAAGAATGGTTTGGCGCCGAGAAATTCCGCAATCGCGACGATCGATCGCGTGCCGAGCGCGACGATCTCTGCGCGATTATGCCGGCCCATGCCTTGGCCATGCAGCGTGCGCTCGAGCTGTCGCCGGATGAACGCGATCAGGAGCGGACGCAGCGGCGCAGGGATTTTTCGGAAGAACTCCCTTGGACCTTTGGCGAAATTCGTCTCGTCGAACCAGCGGGCATCGACGATTGCCCAGTACAGATTGTCCTCCGCCATTTTTTCGAAGGCCCAACCGACAGCGCGCTGTTCCGTTGACAGTCCCTTTTCGAAGTCAATGTGGTATTTGTTTTCCAGATGCCAGCGGATGAAGGTTGAATCGGCAATTCGCTCGCTATCGTCATCGATATACGGCAATTTGCCCTTTGGTGCCCGTCGGAAGCCGGTGTTGTCAGTGCGATAAGCAAGACCGGCCATTTTCAACAGCACCTCAGCCTTGGTAACGAACGAACTGGGATCCGGGAGACCGAAGGCAGGCCCAAATGTGTATAGCGTGATCATCCTTCATTACTCGATTTGGGATGTGAGGGTGCATGGCATGTAGGCCGTGCACGATGCGAATGTTGGTCCATAAGCAATTAGACACCCGGTTGCCGCAGCACAAGGCACTCGTGTGCGGCAGCGATTCATTTCCCGTGGCTGCGCGCAAGGTCTTGAGGCGATGCGAGTGAGGTAAGGCGGGCTGGCGGCGGAAACACCTCTCGACTAGCATGCGAGCCAGGCCAACTGGGAGCGGCGGCCCCATTTGAAGAACCCAATGGAGGAGAGTGCGATGCCCAAGCTCCTGTCATCCGACGACATCCAGCGCTTCCAAAACGAAGGCTATCTTTCCCCCATCCGCGTCATGTCGGAAGCCGAGGCGGCGGGCGTGCGCAAGCGTCTCGAGGAGTTCGAGGCGCGGACGGGAGGTCCGCTTCGCGGCGATTTGCGTCACAAGGCCCATCTGCTCTTTCCCTGGCTCGCCGACCTCGTGCGCAACGAAAAGATTTTAGACGCCGTCGAGGACCTGTACGGCCAAGATTTGCTGTGCTGGACCTCGAATTTCTTCATCAAGGAGGCCCAGAACCCGGCGTTCGTGTCATGGCATCAGGATTCGACGTACTGGGGATTGAGCGAGCCGGACGTCGTGACCGCCTGGGTCGCACTTACACCGAGCAATCAATCCAACGGGGCTATGCAAGTGATCCCCGGCACGCACACACTAGACCAAATTCCGCATCGCGATACGTTCGATAAGCACAACCTGCTGACACGCGGGCAGGAGATCGAGGTCGAGGTCGATCCGGCAAAGGCGGTAGCTTTGCCTCTGCGGCCCGGCGAGATGTCGCTCCATCACGTTCGTCTGGTCCACGGCTCGCCGCCAAATCCGTCCGCCGACCGCCGCATCGGCTTTGCGATCCGCTACATTCCAACCCGCATTCGCCAGACCGTGGGCGAGGACAATGCGACGTTGGTGAGGGGCGAGGATCGTTTTCACCATTTCGAGCTGGAGCCGCGGCCCACGCGGGAGCTGGAGCCCGATTTTCTCGCTCTGCACAAGACGATCGCCGAGCGCAACGCCCAGATCCTCTATCGGGGCACCGGAGTACAGAGCTACAACGAGCCGGCCGCTGTCCGCAGCTAACCTAAACCGTCAGGGAGGATGCAATGAGGCGATTGATTTTGTCGGCCGTTGTGGCGCTCGCGGCATCGCCGGTGGCGGCTCAGAACGTCGTGAAAATCGGTCAGATCGAAGCGCAGACCGGCGCGAATGCGATATATGGCTATATGTCGTCGCAAGGCTTGGCTCTCGCAGTCAATCAGGTCAACAAGGCGGGCGGCTTCAAGGTCGGCGACAAGACCTACACGATTGAATTGATCGCATCCGATACCCGCGGCGATCCCAAAGAAGCCAGCATTCAACTGAAGCGCTTGCTGGAGACGGAGGCGGTCAAGTTTGTATTCGGACCGTTCCTGTCGAATGTATTCGTCACCATCGAACCCTATGCCAAGCAGTTCAATGGCAAATTCCTGCTGATGGGAGGTGCGACGCGCATCCATGATTTCATTGGAACCCCCGAGCACGATTTCCTGATACGCACTTGGAACTGGGATGCGGGCCCGAGGGGCTTCGGCAATTTGATGGTGGACAGGCTGGTTAAAGAGACCGGTGCGAAGAAGGTCGCCATGCTGTTCCAGAACGACCAGGGCGGCAAGGTGCTGGTCGATATCTACACCCCGCTGTTCAAGGAGAAGGGCATCGAGACGCAGCTCGAGCTGTTCGAGCCCGGCACCAAGGATTTCAGCGCGGTGCTGGCCAAACTCGCCGCCGGCAAGCCGGATGTGCTGTTCCCATCTTACAGCGACGCACATCTCTACGACATTGTGCGGCAATCGACGGAAGGTAACTATTTCCGCAAGTTCTTCCTGGTGCGAGGCTCGCTTGGTCCCGGACTGAAAAATAAGGACGAGATCGACGATTATTTCGTTTATGTGCCGAAATATTTCGAGCAGGCGGAGAAAACCGACCCCAAGGTCGCGAAGTTCATCGCCGACTACAAAGCATTCTACAAGCGTGACTTCCCTTACGATCAGGCACCGCTCTGCTCCTCTTCGTGCTACGATCACCTGTTCATGCTCATAGAGGCGATGAAAAAGGCGGGGAGCGTCGACGACGTGGCAAAGATCCGCAAAGAGCTTCTTTCCATGACCTACGACGGCCTATGGAAGATCCGCTTCGACGAAAAGGGAGAGGAAATCTTCAACTTCGACGTCGTGCGAATGAAGCGGGGCGGTCACATCAGCGTCACCAGCGTGGATGTACAATAGCGGCAATCGCCGAAAAGCATGGGCTGACGCGGGCGATGCTGCAGCTGCTCGTCGGTCAGACATTGAACGGTGTCATCGTCGGAACACTGTACGGAATTATCGCGCTTGGAGTGACGCTGACATTCGGTATTACCGGCATTGTGAACTTCGCGCTGGGCGAATTCATGATGATCGGCGCGTATGTCACCTGGTACCTTTTCGACGTTGCCGGCCTGCCTTACCCGGTCGCCATCTGGCCGGCGATAGCCGTCGCGGCCGGATGCGGGTTCGCCGCCGACCAGTTGCTGTTCCGTTTCACCCGCAACAACCTGATCAATGGCCTGCTCGTATCCATCGGGCTGATCTCGATCATCGAGGCGGCGGCGCTTCTGCTTTGGACCACCACGCCAAAGGACATGGGTTACGTGCTTTCCGGTGCGGTTCGTCTGGGTGGCGTGAGCGTCCCGAAGATGAAGCTCGTCGTGTTCGCTCTTCTGACAGCCGTCATGTTCTTGACCTATGCGTCGCTGTCGCGCACCTGGATCGGCCGGGCCGCGTACGCCTTCTCCCAGAACCCGGAAGCGGCGATGTTGATGGGGATAAGGACCGAGGTCCTTCAGTCCACGGTGGTCGTCTATTCGACGGCGCTCGCCGGCTTCGGCGGGGCGCTGTACGCCACGCTCTATTCGCTCGAGCCGTCGATGGGTGGACTCTATATCCTGAAAGGGGTCGAGGCCGCCATTCTCGGCGGCATCGGCTCGCTGATCGGCTCGCTGGCGGGTGGCATTATCCTCGGCGTGACCGAGGCGGTGGGCTCGATCTATCTGCCGAGCGCGTTTCGGGATGCCTATGGCCTGATATTCGTCGTGGCGATCCTGCTGTACCAGCCCGCAGGGCTGTTCGGAACCGAGCGATGAAGGCATTGCTTTGGGTTCCCTTTTTGGTTTTTCCCGCTCTGGTCCAGAGCAATTTCATCCTCTCGATCTTCATCTTCAGCTTCATACTCGCCATTGCCGCGGTGAGCTTCAACCTGATCTTCGGCTTCACCGGGCAGCTTTCGATGTTCCACGCCGCGGCATTTGGAATTGCCGCGTACATCACGTCGCTTACGGCCGCCTTCTTTCATGTGTCCTTCTGGGTGGCGCTATTCCCCGCTATGGGTTCTACCATCCTGGTCTCGCTCATCATCGGCAGCATCTGCTTCAACTTCCAGCTCCGAGCCTTCTACTTCGCCGTCGTGACGCTGGCATTTTCCGAGCTGGCGAGGCTGGTCATCCTCAACTGGAACAGCGTGACGAACGGCACGCTCGGCCTGATGGTGCTCGACAAACCCTCCGTCTGGGTCCCGGGGGCCGGACTGATCAAGATCGAGGGCGTGCTCGGCTGGTATTTCTTGAGCCTGGCTGCCCTGATTTTCACGGTTGCGGTCTGCTCGCTGGTGCTGGGCTCCTGGATCGGCCGCTGCTTCGCCGCAATCCGCCTGAACGAGGACCTGGCGCAGACGCTGGGGATCGACACGTTCCGTTACAAGCTGCTGTCGTTCACTCTGGCCAACACTCTCGCGGCAATAGCCGGCAGTCTCTACGCGTTCTACACCGGCTATATCGAGCCGAATTATCTCGGCATCAATCAATCGCTCGACATCATCTCCATGGTGCTGCTGGGCGGGCGGTCCTCGATTGTCGGGCCCATCGCCGGAGCTTTTGTGCTGACCGGCCTTCCGCACATCATCGATCTCTCCGGCGAGGCCAGGGCGATTCTTTACGGTCTGGTGCTGATCCTGACGATTCTGATCCTGCCGCAGGGGCTTATCGGCACTCTGGCGAGCCGGCGCCGTGCTGCTTGAGGTCGTCGAGCTGAGCAAGCGTTTCGGCGGATTGACAGCGCTGTCGAACGTCTCGCTCTCGATTGCGGCCGGGGAGATCGTCGGGATTTTCGGCCCCAACGGGTCCGGCAAGACCACGCTGATCAATCTCATTGCGGGGATTCTCGCGCCCAGCGCCGGCCGAATTCTCTGGAAAACCGCGGAAATTCAAGGACGGAGCCCGCACGCCATCGCGGCGGCGGGAGTGGTCAAGACGTTCCAGAATCCGCAGCTGTTCCTGGAGCTTCCCATCGACGACAACGTGGCAATCGCCAGTCACCTGCGACTGCAGCGCCGATTTGGGCTAGGCCGGCTGACAGAGCTTCTGCCGTGGGGCTACTCCTCCCGGCAAGCGATGGCGAATGCAATCCATCGCGTCGTCGCTCTCTGTCGACTGGATGACGTGCGGGATCGGACGGCAGCCAGTCTGTCCTATGGACAGGAGAAGATGTTGGGCGTCGCGATGGCCATGATGTGCGAGCCCGAAGTGCTGCTGCTCGACGAGCCCGCATCGGGGCTCGGCGAGGATGAGATTCTCACCCTCGAGGAAGTGTTACGGGATCTGCGCCAATCCGGTACCACCCTGTGCGTCATCGATCATAAGGTCGATTTCCTCGCGCGCATTGCCGACCGGGCAATCGGGCTGCAACAAGGTTCGGTGATTGCCGAAGGAGTGCCGGCAGAGGTGCTCCGGCATCCCCGTGTTGTCGAAGCCTATCTGGGCCGCCAACATGCTCGAGCTTAGCGGCATCAACGTGCATTACGGCAAGATCCACGTCCTGCGCGATGTGAGCTTGCGTGTCGAAACCGGCGAAGTGGCGGCGCTCATCGGCCCGAATGCGGCCGGCAAGACGACGGCGCTACGCGCGCTTGTTGGTCTGAAGGACTGCGCGAGCGGCGTCATTCGTTTCGGGACGCAGCCGATCCAACGACTTTCAACGCCCGACCGCGTCCGGCTGGGGATCGCGTTGGTACCAGAGGGCCGGCAGGTTTTCCCCAAGTTCTCCGTTCTTGACAATCTCCGGCTCGGGGCGTTTCACCGTGCCGATCGCGACCGTCTCGACGGGGACTTCGAGACCGTCTTCGCCATCTTTCCCAAGCTCGCCGAGCGACGTGATCAGAAGGCGGGCTTGATGTCGGGCGGAGAGCAGCAGATGCTCGCCATTGCCCGCGGTCTCATGGCCAAGCCACGCCTCCTGCTCCTGGATGAGCCGACATTGGGGCTCGCGCCGATCATCGTCGAGGAAATCGAGCTGGCGATGTCCAGGTTGGCAGGCCAGGGAATGACGATCCTCATCGCCGAGCAGAATGCCGCGATGGCGATGCGAATGGCGCATCGCGTATACGTGCTGAAATCAGGTCGCATATCCCTCGAGGGTACTCCGGCGGACCTGGCAAAGTCCCCGGAGATTGCGCGCCTTTATCTCGGCACGTAACCCTTTCTGCGCATGTCGCCCGGATGAGGGCGCCAAAGCGCGCGACATCCGGACCTCGCGCACACCGCCGCGCTGTGACCCGATAGTGTTTTTGTAGAGGCGACGCGCTGCGCTGCGTCCCCTTGCCCAACCGTCGTTCGGGAAAAGGGGCGAGGCAATGAGACTGGGCAAGAATTCATAGCCTGATTTGCGGATCGGTGTACGATTCATTTTATGACGAATCACCTTTTCAAGACCGGCGTGAGCCGTGAGCAACCGAGCTTTCTGCCCCCGCGGGTTGAAGACTACGTCGATAGGAA
>DATBHG010000071.1:0-19398 GCA_036557665.1 Xanthobacteraceae bacterium
GACCGGGTCAAATGTTCCGTATGCGGCCAAGGGCGGCGATGAGCCTCACTGCGCAACTGCGCGCGACGAGAACTGCGATCGGGGTTTCAGCAAGCTGATAATGCGACGGACTGCCGAGCATTGCCTTCTGGACGGGTGGCAACCACAAGGCGAAGCGGCGCGCGTCGTTGAGGCCGCGCGAGAATCTGTGACCAGAGGGCGCCTCGTGCACGTTCCGGTGAGGTTGAAGCATTATCTCGGCGAGGAAGTGCGTGCGCTTACCTCCCCTGAAAGGGGAGGTCGACTGTGGTTGCTTCGCTGGGCGAAGCAACCACAGTCGGGTGGGGTCAAACGCCGGCCGCCCGAGACCCCCTCCCCGACCCTCCCCCTTTCAGCCCCTTTCAGGGGGAGGGAGCAGGCCTGTCGTGCCGCATGCTCGTGCACCAACTTCAGCGGAACATGCTCCTAGGCAATCAATCCGTAGGAGCGAGGCATCCTCGCCCCTACGGTCTGAATCTACTGGTGAGAGCCGCGCGCCCCACCGGTGCTCTGCGAGCCCGCGGATCGGCCGTTCGTTTCGACAGACTGCTTTCCTGCGCTACCCTGGTTGCCGGCTGTAGACGCGGCCCCGGCACGACCTTGCATCGATTGGTGCGCGCCTCCTTGCCCGGAGGTCGTGGACGATCGCGTGCCGCCCTGGCTGGAGGTTGTAATATTTTCACGTCTATTGGAGGTGCCGACCGTGGCTCGGGTGGATGTGCGCCCGCGGATGCCCGTTCGGACGGAACCGCTCTCTTCAACGGCTACGCCTCCATGCCGATGCCGGACCCCGACCGTATCGCACTCAGCGTAATACCTGGCTCCGTGACGGGTTGTGGTGGGCTCGGCGCAGACATCGCGCCGACTCCTGCTTCGGGTAACCACGGTACCCTCGTCCTCGTCGACCCGCGCGCCGGCAGCATGTCTTCCGGTGCGGCGAGTGGTTACGCGGTCACTCTCGCCGCGCACCCCAACGGAAGCGCGCGTCGAGGTGCGCCCGCCCGCCGAGACTCCGCTCGACGTGCGCTCGCCTGTCCCGCCCTTGGCGGAAGCGCGCATCTCCCCGCTGTTTCCTCGCGCATTCGGGCTGGCGTTCTCGCTCTGTCGATTCGAGGATTGAGTGGTTCCGCTCTGCCTGCCGCCCTGCGATCCGGTCTGCATGCCACCCTGCGATCCGGTCTGGGTACCGGACTGCTGTGCCTGCGCGACCTGCATGTGCCCCGGCGACATGGGGTTGCCAAAAGCGACAGCAGCCAAGCAAACGGCCGCTGCCGTCCCAAGTACGAGCATTCTCATCTATTGCTCCTGTTCGATACGATCCTCCCCAGGAGCTAATACCGATGCTGCGGCACTGGTTCTGCCGTGCCGAAAACTTCGGCCGGACAAATCTGCCGGTCTGACCGGAACCCTGCTGCAGCTCGCCCGGTTCCTGCCTTAACCTGCGGGGCGCGCTTCTTGATCGCCCTGATCGGCTCATCAGGCCCCGTCCCAACTGTCCGCCGCAGATGAACCGGGCCGGCAGGCCGCACGGAGCGGATTGATCAGCTTGACGAGGAGAACATAAACGTCTTTCCGCGAATCAGTTGGAGCAAGCGGCGTCAAACTCGGCTGCAGCTCCCGCGCCGCCGCTCTGATTTCCGCTCGGACCCATCTACGTCATCAATCCATTCGTCAAGGGTCTCGTCGGGCAAGGCAACCCGATCAAATAATTCCCGGAAATTGAGCTCCTTTATCTCCATTGGCGACAGCCGCAGTCTCCCGATGCTCGATGCGTCTACATGCCAGCAGCGGGGCCGCGCCGGCGAGCACGCGCGTGATCCAAAAGAGGCGCTACAGATCGGTCATGCTCGCCGAAGCCCTTGACCTGGATCCGCTCGGCGTGTTGCCTACGCTCACCATGGGGTCTCCGTCTCAAGCCGAAAACGAGCGCAACCACGGGCTGGATCTTCTGCGCGGCCTCTGCGCAATCGGCGTCGCATCCAGTCACGTCGCATGGGTCAACCATGGCGTCGACCTCGCCAGCCTCGCCAGCTTCGGGGTCTACGTTTTCTTCGTTCTCTCGAGTCTCACCATGATGCTCGTTTACAGCCGTTCGTTTTCAACGTCGGTGGCGTGGCCGGATTTGCGCAGGTTTTTCTGGAATCGGATCACCAAGATCATTCCCCTGCTTGCTGCGGTCGCAACATTCAATTTTGCGCTCGGCGCATTCTGGTACGGCCTGCCCGATCCTGTCGCGGGAGAGGTGAAAGCCTTCCTCACGGGAAGTGCATTGTTTGCGTTGCATCTTCCAGGCTTCCTTTCAAATTCGGTCGGAGCCTGGTCGCTCGGGATCGAGGGAATGTTCTACGCGTTGTTTCCGATCGTATGCCTGATCGCGATGAACAGCTCGCTCCTCGCACTTATTACGGGCACGGCTGTCCTGATAGTCGCCCAACACGGCGTCCTCATTCTCATCGCGCCGTTTCTGACGGATTCAAGCAAACATTGGCACTATTATACGACGCCGGTCATGTTCGCGCCGTTCTTCGCACTGGGGCTCATTGCGTTTCGCTGGAAGGTGCGAAGCTCGACAATTGCCCTTGGCGGATGCCTGGTGTCCCTCGCTGTAATCGCCGGGTATTCGCTGATCATTCCCGTACGCCTGTTCGACTCGCACCTGTCGTTTCTCTTCCTCACTGGCGTGGCCTTCGCCGCTGCCCTGCTTGGGTACCGCGCGCGTCTATTCAATGGCATGGTGCCGATCGCCGAGCTCATAGGGGCGGCAAGCTATTCGCTCTACCTCACTCACTGGTTCACGCTACTCGTGTGGAACAAGGTCTGCCGCCTGCTCGGAGCTCCCGTTCTCGCGGCGACGATTAGCTTCGTCCCGGTCGCGCTTCTCCTCGCCTATGCCTGCTTCCGCGCCTTCGAGCTTCCGGTGCAGACGCTGATGCGAGGAGCTGCGGGCAAACGCTCGGGAGTTGATCCCCCTAGCGGTCACAAACAGAGCGTCGCCGTGCTGCGAATTGAGTCCTAACGCCTCAGCCGCCGCATTGAGCATCGTGGAGTCGCGGCCGAAATTCGGTGCGGAATTGCAGATCCACTCTCCGTCTGATTTTTCCGGCCGGAAAGCATCGCTGCCACCGCTCGCCGATGTGAGAGACCAGTGCTTGCGGCCGTGCTCGAGGAGGCCGCCGTCCACATCGCCGAGCTGGAACGTAGCAAGGGCCAAGAGTCGAATCGCGGCAGGGTGGCGAGTCGAATCGCAAAAGCGCGAGGTTGCTAAGCGACTGGACGATCAAACAATATGGCGGGAGCGACGGGGCTCGAACCCGCGACCTTCGGCGTGACAGGCCGACGCTCTAACCAACTGAGCTACGCCCCCGCGGGCGTCGTGCGGAATTAGATATCGCCCCGACCCAAGTCAAGGCGCGGGTAGCTCGCCCGACCATGTCGGCGCGCAACGTACGTGCCTCCCCCCATTAGCCGCACGTGTTTGCCGCCTGTGCAGGGGCGGGTTTGAAACCCGCCCCTACCGACAGAGGCGTGCCCCGAAACAGCCAGCGTATGTGTGCCGCCTGTGCAGGGGCGGGTTTGAAACCCGCCCCTTCCGACAAAGGCGTGCCCCGGAAGAGCCGGCAGTACGAAAAGCCCGATTCTGCGGGCTTAACAGGGCTTTGGGCGTAGTCCGCGCCGCGGGAAGCCCCGTCAATTGCGGGTTTCTGCACAAGGAGATTGAAAAAACCCGCATATTTCGGCAATAAGTCATGGTCAGAGCCTATGCGAATCGTCTAATGCGAGGCGGTGATGAAGTGGCGCGAAGCGCCACCCTTGATCAGGAGGGCCAGCCATGGCAGCAAAAAAACCGGGTACACCTGCGACAGTCACGCTCAAGCATCTCGCGGCAAACCTCTCGGAATCCCACGAGCTGTCGAAGAAACAAACCGAGGCCGTGCTCGGCGATCTCGTCGGTCTCGTCACCAAGCACCTCAAGAAAGGCGACCGCATCCGCATCGGCGGGCTCGGCATCCTGCAGGTGCGCAAGCGCGCGGCGCGCATGGGACGCAACCCGGCAACCGGCGAGCCCATCCAGATCAAGGCCAGCAAGAAGGTCGCATTCCGCGCCGCCAAGGAGCTCAAAGAATCCGTCTGACGATCAGACGACGGAGGAGATGTCAGAGGACGGAAAGCGCTCCGTCCTCTGGTTTTTTTCATTGCCGTTGCCATGCCGCGCAAAGCGAGATCAGACCAGGGTCCGCGGCGTTGGCCATGGCAGACGTTAATTGGAGTGGGCGGTGACGGACTCGAACCGCCGACATCCTGCGTGTAAAGCAGGCGCTCTGGCCAACTGAGCTAACCGCCCTCTCCTATCGTTTATCGTTCCACGGCCCCGCACGGCAAGTCGCGTTGGTGGAGCGCGGCGTGGGGTCCGGTGGCCACCACCTATGAGCTGTCGTCCCGGCTCCCGCGCGCCGGAAAGGCCCAGCGCGCAAGGCCGGAATGACACGGAACGATGCGCCGCTGTCCGTATCAACCGGAAGCGGGAGGCTTGGCCGCGGGGACGGCCGGATCCCTGCTCGTGTTGGGCGCGTGGAAGCCGGCCGCGACGGTATCCTTCCGGCACATATAGGCGCCGGCCTTTGTGGTCCCGTAATTCCTGCTGCCGGACTCGTGGTAGACCTTGGAGCGCAGGTTGACCCAGACGATGGGGTCGCTGGCACAGGCCGCCGTCGCCTCGCCTTCGCTGGCATACTGGCCCTGGCCCAGCTCCACGGCAGCTGTCGCCGGCAGCGGCACGCCGCGGCACTCGGCAACGTAGGCCCGCTGGGTCTTGCCCCTCGCGGCAATTGCCGCCCTGTTGGCGGCCCATTCCTCCCGGCACTGCCTGAAGGTCTTCTGCTGCGCCACCACCGGCGGCGACCAGGCGAGCACGGCAATGAGCGCCGCGGTCGCGACCAGGCCAAAACGTGTTCTCATGATATCCTCTCCCGACACTGTTGCGCCTGTGCGGACAGGCGACTGGGGTTCCCGGGACGCCGCTCGCGGAAATGGAGCTGCCCAGGTCCGCTTATGTTCTATTTTTGTTCTTGGTTTGTCAAGTCCCCGGCGTGCACAGAAATAAATGCGCAACAATGCATAAAGACCGTAGCCCGGATCGCGCCCTTCGCGCGATCCGGGGAACAGATGGGCGCGCACCGGCAGCATCCCCGGATTGCGCAGGCGCAATCCGGGCTACGATGAAGACCGCGCATCGGGATAGGGCGAGGCATGCCTCGCCTCGCCCCTGCGAAAGGATGGCGCCGCGGCTAGTGCGCGGTGAGGGTCGAGGAGTCCTCCTCGACCGGAGGCTCGGTCGTCACCGACGTCTCGGTCGGCTTGGCCTTCTCCTCGTCCCACTCGATCGGCTCGGGCTTGCGCACCAGCGCGCGCGCGAGCACCTCGTCCATGCGCGAGACCGGAATGATGTCGAGGCTCTTCTTGATGCTCTCGCTGATCTCGAGGAGGTCCTTGGCGTTCTCCTCGGGGATCAGCACGGTCTTCATCCCGCCCCGCGAGGCCGCCAGCAGCTTCTCCTTCAAGCCGCCGATCGGCAGCACGCGGCCGCGCAGCGTGATCTCGCCGGTCATGGCGACGTCGCGGCGCACGGGAATGCCGGTCATGACCGAGACGATCGCGCTCACCATGGCAACCCCGGCCGAGGGCCCATCCTTCGGGGTCGCCCCCTCGGGCACGTGCACGTGGATGTCCTTCTTGTCGAATGACGGCGGCTCGATGCCGAAGGCGATGGCGCGCATGCGGACATAGGAGGCGGCGGCGGAGATCGACTCCTTCATCACGTCGCGCAGGTTGCCGGTCACGGTCATCTTGCCCTTGCCCGGCATCATCGCCGCCTCGATGGTGAGGAGCTCGCCTCCGACGTCGGTCCAGGCGAGACCGGTGACCACGCCGACCTGGTCGAGGTCCTCCACCTCGCCGTAGCGGAACTTCGGCACGCCGAGATATTCGGCCACCACGTTCGGGTCCACGGCGATCGATTTCTTGCCGGACAGCGTGAGCTCCTTCACCGCCTTGCGGATCAGCGTCGAAAGCTCGCGCTCGAGGTTGCGCACGCCCGCTTCCCGCGTGTAGCGGCGGATGAGCAGGAGCAGCGCCTCGTCGTCGATCGACCACTCGCCCTCGGTGAGGCCGTGCTTGGCGATCGCATGCGGGATGAGATGCTTGCGTGCGATCTCCACCTTCTCGTCCTCGGTGTAGCCGGCGATGCGGATGATCTCCATGCGGTCCATCAGGGGCGGCGGGATGTTAAGCGTGTTCGCCGTGGTGATGAACATCACGTTGGAGAGATCGTAATCGACCTCGAGGTAGTGATCGTTGAAGGTGTGGTTCTGCTCGGGATCGAGCACTTCCAGCAGCGCCGAGGACGGATCGCCGCGGAAATCCGCGCCCATCTTGTCGACCTCGTCGAGCAGGAACAGCGGGTTCGACGACTTCGCCTTGCGCATCGACTGCACGATCTTGCCGGGCATCGAGCCGATATAGGTTCGCCGGTGGCCGCGGATCTCGGCCTCGTCGCGCACGCCGCCGAGCGAGACGCGCACGAAGTCGCGCCCGGTCGCCCGCGCGATCGACTTGCCGAGCGAGGTCTTGCCCACGCCGGGCGGGCCGACCAGGCAGAGGATCGGTCCGGTGAGCTTGTTGGCGCGCTGCTGCACCGCGAGATACTCGACGATGCGCTCCTTGACCTTCTCCAGGCCGTAGTGATCGTTGTCGAGGATCTCCTGCGCCAGCTTGAGGTCCTTCTTGACCTTGGACTTCTTGTTCCAGGGAATGGAGAGGAGCCAGTCGAGATAGTTGCGCACCACGGTGGCCTCGGCCGACATCGGCGACATCTGGCGCAGCTTCTTGAGCTCGTGCTGCGCCTTCTCGCGCGCCTCCTTGGAGAGCTTGGTGCGCTTGATCTTGTCCTCGATCTCGGCGAGCTCGTCCTTGCCCTCCTCGTCGCCGAGCTCCTTCTGGATCGCCTTCATCTGCTCGTTGAGGTAATACTCGCGCTGGGTCTTCTCCATCTGGCGCTTGACCCGCGTGCGGATGCGCTTCTCGACCTGCAGCACCGAGATCTCGCTCTCCATCATGCCGAGCACCTTTTCCAGGCGCTCGGTGACGGTCGGCGTCTCCAGGACGGCCTGCTTGTCGGGGATCTTGACCGCGAGATGCGAGGCGACGGTGTCGGCGAGCTTGGCGTAGTCCTCGATCTGCTGGACCACGCCGATCACCTCCGGCGACACCTTCTTGTTGAGCTTCACATAGTTCTCGAACTCGTTGACGACCGAGCGCGCGAGCGCCTCGGCCTCGACCTGCTCGCCCGAGGAATCGGCGAGGACGAGCGCGTCCGCCTCGTAATAGTCGGTGCGCTCGTTGTAGCGCTGCACCTTGGCGCGCGCTGCGCCTTCGACCAGCACCTTGACGGTGCCGTCAGGCAGCTTGAGCAGCTGCAGCACGCTCGCCAGCGTGCCGACCTCGTAGATCGCGTTGGTCGCGGGATCGTCGTCGGAGGGATTCTTCTGGGTCGCGAGCAGGATGAACGTGTCCGAGCGCATCACCTCCTCGAGCGCCTTGATCGACTTCTCCCGCCCGACGAAGAGCGGAACGATCATGTGCGGGAAGACGACGATATCGCGCAGCGGCAGCACCGGATAGGCGCGGGTCTCGCCGGCGATGAGCGGTGGCTTTGGTTTCGCGCTGCTGGTCATAGGCCCAAGTCCCTTTGTGTTGTGCCCCTCGTCCGAGGACCCGATGATTTGGCGTCATGGGCGAGTGCAGAGGTGGGCCGGGAAGGGAAAGCGACTGTAACCGGAGGGCAGCTACCAGACCCTCCCCGGAGGTGTCCTTCGCGTTTCGTTCGCCCCCTTACGTGGCGACGGGGCGGTTCGGAGTCAAGCAAGCCCGTAAATTCAAGCAATTAGAAGGCCGATGTGACGGCGCGCCGCATTGCATTGCGCGAATCGCACGCCCCTGCGCGCGGTACGTCCGGGCGAGGCAGGCCTTGCCCTTGCGCCGTTTCCCGATCTAGGCGCTGGCGTCGCTCGCCCGGTCGGCGCGGTCGGTATAGATGTAGAGCGGCCGCGCCGTTCCCTCGACCACCTCGCGCGAGATCACGACCTCCTCCACGCCTTCGAGGCTGGGCAGGTCGAACATGGTGTCGAGCAGGATGCCCTCCATGATCGAGCGCAGCCCACGGGCACCGGTCTTGCGGTCGATCGCCTTGCGGGCGATGGCGCCGAGCGCCTCCTCGGCGAGCGTGAGGTCGATCGATTCCATCTCGAACAGCCGCTGATACTGCTTCACCAGCGCGTTCTTCGGCTGGGTGAGGATGAGCTTGAGCGAGGGCTCGTCGAGGTCCTCGAGCGTGGCGACTACGGGGAGCCGGCCGACGAATTCGGGAATGAGCCCGTATTTGAGCAGGTCCTCGGGCTCGACCTCGCGGAAGATCTCGCCCGCCTTGCGATCCTCGGGCGCCATCACCTTGGCGGCAAAGCCGATCGAGGTGGAGCGGCCGCGGGCGGAGATGATCTTCTCCAGGCCGGCGAAGGCGCCGCCGCAGACGAACAGGATGTTGGTCGTGTCGACCTGCAGGAACTCCTGCTGCGGGTGCTTGCGTCCGCCCTGCGGGGGCACCGAGGCGATGGTGCCTTCCATGATCTTCAGGAGCGCCTGCTGCACGCCCTCGCCCGAGACATCGCGGGTGATCGAAGGGTTGTCGGACTTGCGGGAAATCTTGTCGATCTCGTCGATATAGACGATGCCGCGCTGCGCCCGCTCGACGTTGTAGTCGGCCGATTGCAGCAGCTTGAGGATGATGTTCTCGACGTCCTCGCCGACATAGCCCGCCTCGGTGAGCGTGGTCGCGTCCGCCATGGTGAAGGGCACATCGAGGATGCGCGCGAGCGTTTGCGCCAGCAGCGTCTTGCCCGAGCCGGTCGGGCCGATGAGCAGGATGTTCGACTTCGCGAGCTCGACGTCGTTGTGCTTGGTCTGATGGTTGAGCCGCTTGTAGTGGTTGTGCACCGCGACCGAGAGCACCTTCTTGGCATGGTCCTGGCCGATGACGTAGTCGTCGAGGACCTTGCGGATCTCCTTCGGCGTCGGGATGCCGTCGCGCGACTTCACCAGCGAGGACTTGTTCTCCTCGCGGATGATGTCCATGCACAGCTCGACGCACTCGTCGCAGATGAACACGGTCGGCCCGGCGATGAGCTTGCGCACCTCGTGCTGGCTCTTGCCGCAGAACGAGCAGTAGAGCGTGTTTTTCGAGTCGCCGCTGCCGACCTTGCTCATCTCGCATCTCCGCCGGCGTCGCGCCGCCCGGCCAAGCTCCCGGTCGCGCTGCAAAAAAGCATATCAGGAGGCCCTTTAAGAGTCCGTAGCAGCAATGTCACTACCTCCGATCGCCGGCTACAGATGCTAGCCAAACACACTAATGTGGCGATAATCAAGAATGTATTAACCATTCAAGGGGATGCACGAAAAATACCGGGTCCTTCGGAATTCCGGATGTACGCTCCATATTCTTCTACTGCAAGTTGTCAAGCCGCCTTCGATACGTCCTCCGGCCGCTTCTCGATGACCTTGTCGACCACGCCCCACTCGACCGCCTGCTCCCCGGTGAGGAAGTAATCCCGCTCCAGGGCATCCTCGATCTTCTTGAGCGCCTGGCCGGTATGCTTCACGTAGATCTCGTTCAACCGCTTCTTGATGTTGAGGATCTCCTGGGCGTGCAGCATGATGTCGGTGGCCTGACCCTGGAAGCCGCCCGAGGGCTGATGCAGCATGATGCGGGAATTGGGCAAGGCAAAGCGCATGTCCTTGTGCCCGGCGGCAAGCAGGAGCGAGCCCATCGAGGCGGCCTGCCCCACGCACAGGGTGGAGACCGCGGGCCGCACGAACTGCATGGTGTCGTAGATCGCCAGGCCCGATGTCACCACCCCGCCGGGCGAATTGATGTACATCGCGATCTCTTTCTTGGGATTGTCGGCTTCCAGAAACAGCAGCTGGGCGACGACCAGCGTCGCCATTGCATCCTCCACCGGCCCGCTGATGAAGATGATGCGCTCCTTCAAGAGCCGCGAGAAGATGTCATAGGCCCGCTCCCCGCGGTTGGTCTGCTCGACCACCATGGGAACGAGGGTTTGCATGTAGATCTCAGAGGGATCGCGCATTTTCATCTCCCTCCCGCGGCGGGCGTCATGGCGCAGCGTTCGGCCGCTCGCGGGATTCTCCGGACGGGGTTGAGATATATACCGGTTAGCAGCGGCTACAAGTAATCCATCCCGCGCGCATGCACGTACCGCGTCGATGAGGGGATTCCGGCTCTCCCCCGGGGTCAAGCCAAGTCAAGCCCGGGGTCGGCCGAAATGACGGCACTAGGAGGCGGAGGGCGTGGGCTTCTCCTCATCCTCGTCACGGAACAAGTCCTCACGCGAGACCTCCTTCTCCGTCACGGTCGCGAGCTCGACCACGAAATCCACCACCTTGTCCTCGAAGATGGGAGCGCGCACCGAGGCGACTGCCTGCGGGTTCTTCTGATAGAACTCCCAAACCTGCTGCTCGTGCCCGGGAAGCTGGCGCGCGCGGTCGACGATCGCACGCCGGATCTCCTCCTCGGTCACGGTGATGTGGTTCCTCTCGCCGATCTCGGCGAGCACGAGGCCGAGCCGCACCCTGCGGTCGGCAATGGTGCGATATTCCTCGCGCGCCTTCTCCTCGGTCGTGCCTTCGTCGGCAAAGGTGCGGCCCTGGGCCTTGAGGTCGTCCTCTACCGCGCTCCAGACGTTCTTGAATTCCTCCTCGGCCATAGTGGGGGGGAGCGCGAACCGGTGCATGGCGTCGAGCTTGTCGAGGAGCTGGCGCTTGAGCCGTTGCCGGCTCGCGACCGCATGCTCCTGCTGCAGCCGACCCCTGATCGCCTGCTTGAGCTTGTCGAGTGAATCAAGGCCGAGAGATTTGGCGAAGTCGTCGCCGATGGTAACAGTCCCCGCCGCCTCGATCGATTTTGCGGTCACGTCGAATTCGGCCTCCTTCCCGGCGAGCTCGGCCTTGGCATAGCCGGCGGGAAAGGTGGCCCTGACCAAGCGCGTCTCGCCGACCCCCATCCCGAGGAGTTGCTCCTCGAAGCCGGGCAGGAAGCTGCCGGAGCCGATAGTCACCGCGACATCCGTTCCTGTCCCGCCTTCGAACGGCTGGCCTTCCAGGCGGCCGCTGAAATCGATGACGACCCGGTCTCCGCTCTCGACCTTTGCTCCCTCGGGCTTGGCCGCATAGGGCTTGTTCTGCTCCGCAAGCTTGCCCACGGCATCGTCCACCGCGGCGTCGGGGACGGGCGCAACCAGGCGATCGAGGGCGATACCCTTGAAGTTGCCGAGCTCGATCTTGGGCAGGATCTCGAGTGCGAGGGTATAGGCAAGATCCGCCTTCCCGCCGATGACCTTCTCGACCTCGGTCTCCTCGTTGGGCATCGTCACCTTGGGCTCGGTGGCGAGCTTGAGGCCTCTTTCGCTGACGATCTGGCCATTGAGCTCGCGAATAACCGCGTCGATGGTCTCAGCCATCACCGCCTTGCCGTAGATCTTCTTGAGGTGGGTGACCGGCACCTTCCCCGGACGGAAGCCACGCAGCTGCACGCGCTGCTTGAGGTCATCGAGACGCGCGGAGAGCCGCGCCTCCAGGTCGGCGGCCGGAACCTGGATCTGAAATTCCCGCTTGAGGCCGTCGGAGAGGGTTTCTGTCACTTGCATGGCAACGATCGCGTGCGAATGTTCACGGGCGTCCGATGGGACCAAAACTCCTGGCCGGGTGGCCTACGATGGTGCGGGCGGAGGGACTTGAACCCCCACGACTTTCGTCACGGGAACCTAAATCCCGCGCGTCTGCCAGTTCCGCCACGCCCGCGGGAGACCCCTCGGCGCATCCACCGATAGCGGGTTTGCCCCATGTCGGTCCAGCGGCGCGGGGATTTTATGCGGGGTTTGCAAGCCGCTACACGCGTTCCTCCGGCGGTTTGAGGTGGCGGAAGGCGAAAAGGAGGGTGAGATCGTACACGATCTTGAGGGTACCGCAGATCACGAGCGGCAGGCCCATGAACGAGGTAGAGAGGAGCGCACCCGAAATTGCCGGGCTGATCGAGGAGGCGAGGCTCCGCGGAACCGCGGTGATGCTTGCCGCTGCCGTGCGCTCGGGAGGCGTAACGACGGCCATCACGAATGACGTGCGCGTCGGCACATCCATCTGCGAGAGCGCCGCGCGCAGCAGCAGCAGCGCAAGCACGACGGGCAGGCTCGAGGCAAACGCCGCCACGATCAGGCATATGCTCGAAGGAATGTGCGTGAACACCATGGTGTTGACGAGACCGAACCGAGCTCCCAGGCGCGCCGCCACCGGATAGGAGAATGCGGAGAGCACATTCGACCAGAAAAAGAATGCGCTCGCGGCAGTCAGCGAAAGCTCGAAGCGCTCGAACAGCCAAAGCGCCAACAGCGATTGGACCGTGAAGCCGCCGGCAAAAGAATCGAGGCTGAAAAGCGCGGCAAGCTTGTACACCGTTCTCCGCGATTCCCCGAGCGCCCTTGGCGGCGACGACGTTTGTTTTCTGCTGGAGTGCGGGAGGAACGCATAGAGCGCCGCTGCGAGGAGCCCGAGTACGGCGTAAACATAGAACATGAGCTTCAGCGCCACGAGCTTCTCCATGCCGAGCGAGGCCAACGCATCCGGCGCCGCCGCGGTGAGCGCACCCGCTGCAATGGCAAGCGCGCCGGCGAGGCTGTAGCGGGCGAAGGTGCGCGTGCGCTCCGCATCGGGAATGCTGCGCGCCACTGCCGCCTGCTCGAGCGGGACATGCACGCCGATGTCGCCCGTCGTCGGATTGATGGTTCCGACGAAGGCGACGAGCGCGAGGACCACGAAATGCTGCGAGCTGGGAAAAGCCAATCCGGTCGCGATCATCAGGAAGGCGCAGCCGAGAAGCAGGGTGCGCAGGTCAAAGCGCGGCGCGATCAATCCAACGCCGAGCGTGAGCACCGCGGAGCCAAGGAGCGCAGCGGCCGCGACAATTCCGATCTGTACCGGGCCGAACCCGAGCGCCGAGAGGTACGCCGGCAGGATCAGCGCCGCAAAGCCGTCGCCAAACCCTCGCGCCGCCCGCGCGGCGTAGAGGTAGAGCATGTCGGATCGCGTTTGCATGCGCGCGCTTCCATGAGCTGCCGTCCCGGCCATGCGAGCCGGGACCCAGTAATCCACGGCCGGGGTAAATGCACGAGGCTCCGCTTGCTATGGATTCCGGCTCTCGCGCGCCGGGCAAAGCCCGGCTCGCTCGGCCGGAATGACACCACCCATGATGAACCGTTCCCGCACATGATGGTCCGTTCCCGCGCATTACCCGCGGGTGTTGCGCAGCACGATGCAGGCACCGCCGGCACGGCGGATGCCCGTGCACAGGGCGTCCGCGCTCTGGCGGGTGTCGGCGCCGACGCGCACCTGATAGAACGGGCGCGTACCGCGCGTGCGCAGGATCGAGCTCAGGATCATCGGATCGCGGCCGGAGAGGATGCCGGCATAGCGGCTCGCCATTTTGGAATAGGCTGCGAGCGCCTGCTCGCGCGAGAATCCCGCGCTGAGCTGGATGCCCCAGGGGCTCTCGGCTGAGAGCTTTACCCGCTCCTGCAGCTTGTCGACGAACGGATTGGGCGCGCGCTTGAGGAGTGCCATCATCTGCCGGCAGTTCGGGATTGCCTTTGCCGGCTCCCGATTGCCGCCCTTGGCCCACTCGTCGGCCGAGATGCCGGTGATGGCTTGGACGTAGCGGCGTGTCTCCAGAGGAAGGGTGCGGGTACCAGCGAGCCAGCTGCGCACCCGTGCCGGCCCGGCATTATAAGCGGCAGCGGCAAGCCCGAGATTGCCGAACTGGTCCCTCAGCTCGCGCAGGAACTGCGCCGATTTCGGCAGCGCCTGGACGGGGTCGAAGGGATCGAGCAGGCCGCGCTCCGCCGCGGTTCCGGGCATGAACTGGGCGATCCCCTGGGCGCTCTGGCCGTTGCGCGTGCGCGGGCCTACCGCATCGGACTGGAAGCGGCTCTCCTGCCAGATCACGCGCGCGAAAAACTCGAGCGGCAGGTCATTGGCGCGGGCGGCCGATTCGATTATCAGGCACATCGATTCGCGCAAGTCCGTGCCGGAACTCGTTTGTGCAGTCTGCGGCGACTGCACCGCGGGATTGGCCTCGTCTGTCTGCTTGCTCGCTTCACCCTGCTGCGGGGCTGCATCGGAGGGCTTTGCGCTCTCATCGGAGCTTTGGCCGAAAGCATTCCAGGGCGCTGCGAGCAACGCGAGCGCGAGCAGGAATGAGCGGACAACATTCATGACCGGATGCGTGCATTTCCGCATCGGAGAGGTCTATCGCATACGAAGTCGGCAGTGGAGCGAGCTCCGCAATATCTCCCCTGAAAGGAGGAGATCGGCGACCCTCGACTTGATCGGGGAGAGCCGGGTCGGGGTCTGCTCGCCGCCTTGATCATCCCCACAACCCCGCGCGAAGTGCGATAACCCCCACCCGACAGCATTTGCTTCGAGGCGAAGCAAATGCTGGCGACCTCCCCTTTCAGGGAGAGGTATCAGGACGGGTGGGGGGCCACGGCGTCGATGGCCTGACGTATCACCTGGTGAATGTCGGAGTTCGACAGGAACAGGTCGTGGTTGATGAGACCCATCCCTTCCGCGGAGGCATCGATCACGCGCACGCCCAGCCGCTCGAGCTGCGCCTTTTCGGCGGCGCCCACCCGGGTCATGCCGCCTGCGATCCACCCCGCGACAGCAAGCGCGCGATCGGTGGTAGCGGTGATCACGGTGATATTCGGCACCAGCGGGCGCATGCGCTCGAGCGAGGAGGAGAACACATCCATGTCGATATCCGGCGCGGCGAATATCACCGCGCCGAATTTGGTGGTGACCGCGAGCCCGTGACGGGCATAGATCTGCCGCAGGGCTTCCATGCTCAGCATGGTGCCGACGCTGTGCGCCACGATGTGGATGCGTCCGACGCCGGGACTTGCCATCGCGAGGGAGAGCACCCGCTCCAGCGCGTCGCGCGACCACATGGCACTTTCGCGGTCGTACGCGTAGTCGAACAGCTTGGCCTTGGAAGGCCAGGAGAACACCATGGTCTCGCCGCGAAACCGGATGTCGTCGGAGAGGCGCGCCGCATCGAGGGCGGCCGTCTCGAAGGTCTGGTTGAAGCCATGCACGTAGATGAGCAGCTCCCGCTGCTCGGCTTCCGGCGGGATCAGATCGGTCAGATGCTTGACCGGCTCGATACCGGCAAGGCTCCAATCCCCGAGCCCGATGGAGGTGAGCGAGAACCGGCCTTGGTCCGGCGGCACGAGCCTGGCGCGCGCGAGATTCAGTCCCGAGGCGCGCTCGGTGCCGAACCACGGCGCAGCACGGCCGTCGTTGACCGGCTTGCGCGTGGTCGCAACCAGAAGCGTCGGACGGACCGTGATCGCCGCCGCGTCGAGCGGCACGCTGGCGGAAGACAGCACGGTGCAGCCCGCCAGCAAGCCCCCAGGCGGGAGCGTGAGCGCAGCGACCGCTCCTTGCAGCAGGGCTCGGCGCGACGGTTTGGCAGACGTCACGTCGCGTCCGTGACGCACAATCCCCATACAGCAACCCCTGTCAGCCTCTTGCTGAAGCCGGATGTGGGCGAGAACAGGGCGAAGCGGGTGTTCGCTGCCTGTCATTCCGGCCAAGCGTAGCGGTTGCCCGGCGCGCCAGAGCGTAATCGGCGCCGTTCCTGCATCCACGCGGGGGGATTACCCGGTTCCGTCCCCGTACGCGCGGGTCCGGCGAAACGGCACGCACTCGGCGACGACAGCCCGTATGCGAGAGCCCTTCTCCTCCAGGGCCCCTTCCAGGCAGGGGTAAAGCCGCGCAGCACCGAAGCGTGCACTGCCCGCTTGTAGGGGCGGGTTTGAAACCCGCCCCTACGGTGTCAAAAAGAGTCGTCCCTCTATGTTTGGAGCGGCGGTGCTATTCCGCAGCGGCGGCGAGCAGGCCGGCCATCAGGATGAGGAAGGCCGCGGCAAGCCAGATGAGATCGTGGGGGATCAGGGAGATCATGGCCTCACCGGCAAATCGTTGGTGCTCTGCGCACCGGAGCGCCGGCATTGGTTGCAGCGACCAGGCGCGCGGTTCACGCAAACTCCTGCTTCACCGCCGCACAGGGTAAAGGAAGCGTCGCCGGCATCGCAGCACCGCCGCATACGCATTGCTTGTAGGGGCGGGTTTGAAACCCACCCCTACGACGTCAACAACAGTAACCTTTCCGGTGCCGTTCGCTTGAACCGCTCCGCGCTTTTGCCCGACTAAATTCTTGGAGTGTCAAAGAGGGTGGCTATGAGTGAACGTCGGGTGGCGCGTTGGGTCGGACTGGGCTTGGGTGCAATCTTTGCCTGCGGTCTCATCCTCAACGCCTTTGCATATTAAGCGCATCGCTTCTTCCAACATCGTCGAGACGATCGTCCGGCCGGCGCCGTAGGCCCCGTACGGGCGAGGCATGCGGCCGATGTTGACGGCGCCGATTGCTGGATTCCGTCTCTCGCGCGCCGGGCGAAGCCCGGCCCGCTCGGCCCGGAATGACGCCCAGAAACCCGCACCTCCCGGAGTCTTCAGAAAGGGATCATAAACCGTTGGACGGCGTTTCATTCCGTATCGCCTCCTCAACCAATGTCACAGAATGAGAATCGCCTGAATGAGCGTTGCGCCGCCCTCCTTACCGAAGATAGCCCCCTATGGCTCGTGGCGGTCGCCGATCACCTCCGACCTCATCGTGAGCCAGTCGATTGCACTCTCGGAGGTGCGGCTCGATGGCGGACAGGTGTATTGGGTGGAGGGGCGGCCGCAGGAGCAAGGCCGCTGCGTCGTGGTCCGCGCCGAGCCGGATGGCGGCTACACGGACATCACGCCCAGGCCTTACAACGCGCGCACGCGGGTACATGAATACGGCGGCGGGGCGTGGACCGTCGCCGGCGGCACTCTCTATTTCTCCAACTTCGCCGATGGGCGGCTTTATCGTAGCCCGGATCGCGCCCTTGCGCGATCCGGGGACGCTCTCCCCGGATGGCGCGAAGACGCGCCGCCATCCGGGCTACCGGACCCCGAGCCGCTCACCCCTGCCCAGCCGGCGCGCGGGCGCGACTGGAGGTTTGCCGATGGCGAGATCGATCCACGGCGGCGGCGGTGGATCGGGGTGCGCGAGGATCACACGGGCGTCGGCGAGCCGGTCAACACGATCGTTGCGGTCGACCTCGCGCGTCCCGGCACCGCGCAGGGCCGCGTGATGGCCGGCGGACACGACTTCTTTTCTTCGCCCCGCCTCTCCCCCGATGCCACGTCGCTGCTCTGGCTTGCCTGGGATCACCCCAACATGCCGTGGAACGGCACTACTCTTTATATCGCGAGGATTGGCGAGGACGGCACACTCGGCGAGCCGCAGGTCGTGGCCGGCGGCAAGACCGAATCCATCTTCCAGCCGGAATGGTCGCGCGACGGCAGGGAGATCGTGTTCGTCTCCGATCGCTCCGGCTGGTGGAACCTTTATCGCTTCCATCTCGGAAGCAGGACAGCGCAACCGGTGCTGCCGATGGAAGCGGAGCTCGGGTTGCCGCAATGGGTATTCGGGCTCTCGACCTACGCGTTTGCCGGACGCGGCCGCATTGTTTGCACCTATTTCAAGTCGGGCCTGGGCGAGCTGGCCGTGCTCGATCTCGCAACCGGGTCGCTGCGTCCGATCGAAACACCGTTCACGGAATTCGGCTCGGTGCGCGCCGATGGCGATCGCGTCGTCTTCCGCGCGGGCGCGCCCGATCGGCCTACCGGCATCGTCGCCCTCGATCTCACCTCGGGGCAATGCTCCGTCCTCAAGCGCGCCACCGACGTCCTCGACGGCACGCAGGCGCCGATTGCCGACTACCTCGCCCATGTGGAGAGCATCGAGTTCCCGACCACCGGAGACCGCACCGCCTTTGGCCTGTTCTATCCGCCGCACAACCCCGATTACACCGCACCCGCCGCAGAGGCGCCGCCGCTCCTCGTCAAATGCCATGGCGGGCCCACATCGGCGGCTTCGAGCGCGCTCAATCTTGGCACGCAGTACTGGACCAGCCGCGGCATTGCGGTGCTCGACGTCAATTACGGCGGCAGCACCGGCTTCGGGCGTGCCTACCGCGACCGCCTGCATTCGAGCTGGGGCGTGGTCGACGTGGACGACGCGGTCGCCGGCGCGCAGTTCCTGGCCGAATGGGGGCGCGTAGACGGCAAGCGCTGCGTCATCAGCGGCGGCAGCGCGGGCGGCTACACGACGCTGGCGGCGCTCGCGTTCCGGGACTTCTTCCAGGGCGGCGCGAGCTATTATGGGGTGAGCGATGCGGCCGCGCTGGCGCGCGACACCCACAAGTTCGAGTCGCGCTATCTCGACTGGCTGATCGGGACCTATCCGCAGGAGGAGGCGCGCTATCGCGAACGCTCGCCGCTCTTTCACGCAGAGCGATTGTCGAAGCCGGTGATCTTCTTCCAGGGCGAGGAGGATGCGATCGTGCCGCCCAACCAGTCCGAGGTGATGGTGGACGCGCTGCGGAGCAAGGGCAACGCGGTCGCGTATTTTTTGTTCGCCGGCGAGCAGCACGGCTTCCGCAAGGCGGCGACGATTCAGCGCTGCCTGGATGCCGAGCTCTATTTCTACGCAACCGAGGTGTTTCGGATCGGCCTGAGCTTTTGACGACAGTCGCCGAGCAGTCCCGGCGGGTTACGCGGGGATCTCGCCGAGGCAAGATCGCCCGCTGACCCGTCCTGCGAGACAGGATGCCAGGCTCAGCGCTCGCGCAGGGTGTCGTGCTTGTAACGCATGATGGGCGAGAGCAGATAGCTGAGCACGCTGCGCTCGCCGGTCTTGATCTCCACCGTGACCGCCATGCCCATGCCGAGGTTGACCAGGTTGTTGTCGATCTGCATCTGCGTGCGGTCGAGCGAGACCCGCGCCGCATAGGACAGCTCCTGGCCCTTGGGCTCGCTGCTGGCGTTGTCGGCGCCGGGCGCCCCCCGCTCGTTGGCTTTGTCCTGCGGCCTGTCCTGCGAGATCGCGTCGCGCGAGACGCTGAGCACCTTGCCGTGCAGGAGGCCGTAGCGGGTGAAGGTGAAGGTATCGACCTTGATCTCGGCGGGCTGGCCCGGATGCACGAAGCCGATGTCGCGGTTCGAGATCATGGCCTCGATCTCGAGGTGGTTCTCCTCGGGCACCAGCACGAGCAAGGCCTGCGCCGGCGTGACCACCCCGCCGATCGTGTGGATCGCGAGCTGCTGCAC
>DATBHG010000072.1:0-131299 GCA_036557665.1 Xanthobacteraceae bacterium
GCATGGTCCAAGCGCCTGGCAACCGAGGAAATACTTGGCGTCAGCGTCATGTTGGCGCTCGGGGACACATCACTCAGCGTAGTCATATCCATTAACGTGGTCATGGGCGCACCTATGAGACGATCTAAAGCAAATCCCAACCGGGCGCTTCCTACAGGGGGCCCGCTTGCGCCGCATCCTCCGATCGGGGGGAGGCGGGCACGATTTTTGGCCGCCCGCTCGCCAGCACTTCGGGGCGGCGGCGGAAGCCTCAAGGCGGTGGAATTTCCCGGTAGCGCGCGCAGGTGCAGCGGCTCAACACTCGCTGTCGCGCTCGCGCAGCACGTCGCGCATCACGTCACCGACGATGGCCGGAAGGTCCTTGCGCAGGGTATTGACCGTACGCTCGAGGTTGTCAAACCTGCCTTCGAGGTTGTCAAACCTGCTTTCGAGGCTGTCAAACCTGCTTTCGAGGCTGTCGAACCGCTGCTCCGTACGGTTCTTGAATTCCGCGAGCTCTGCGCCGTTGCGGCGGGTCTGTTCGAGGATGTGGCGGGTCACCAATTTCTCCCCCTCGACTTCCCGTTCGACTACGCTCACCCGCGCCTCAAGTCGCTGGAATTCGTCCTTCGTGACGTCCGTCGCCATTGCGCCCCATCTTCCGACCTGCTTTCGACCTGCAGATTAGCATAGGTTGTGGTCTCCGCCAGCCGCAATGGCCGGCAGACCCGGCCGCGTCCACGCCATTTCGCGGCAGAAAATCGGACTATTCTTGCGCTCGTCGGCGGACGGGCCCTAGAACGGGCCATAGAAATGCCCGGCCGGGTCGTGTAGACACGCCGGCGGTACCCCCTATATGAGGGGATGCGGACACCGGGGGGCGGCTCGGGTCCAACGGATCAGGTTCCATGCAGACGTTCGTCATCGTCGTCCACCTCATGATCGTGCTGGCCTTGATCGGCTTTGTGCTGCTGCAGAAGTCGGAGGGCGGCGGGTTTGCGGCGGGCTCGACCGGCGGCAGCTTCCTGTCGAGCCGCGGCAGCGCCAACGTGCTGACCCGCGCCACAGCCTTTCTCGCGGCCGCCTTCTTCGGGACGAGCCTCATTCTCTCGATCCTCGCCGGCATGCACCGCCATCCGGGCACGATCCTGCAGCCGACCGCCAATACGCCCGGTCAGCCCTCGCCGTCGGGCGCGCCGGCGACACCGCTGGGCGGGCAGGGCGGCGGTCTCCTCGATGAGCTCAAGCAGCGCGAGCAGGCGCCGGCGCAGCCCGCGGGGCCGCAGGTGCCGCAACCGAAGTAGGAAAGTCGAGCAAGGGCCGGGCGACCGGCCCTTCGGTTTTGAGGGGCGCGGCGGGAGCCCCCCATGGCGTGAGACGGCAGGCGGCAGGCGGGGTCGCAGTTTTCCCGGCTTTCGCTGCCGCTCCGGGCGAGCGGCGCGCCTCGTAACACTTTGTGCACGCAGGGGAACATTAAGGCATGCTGCAGCCGCATACCCACCGATCCACAGCCGCGCAATCCGCGCTCGCCCCGCGCGCGATTCGAGGCTAAAGCTTAAGTCCCATGGCGCGGTACATCTTCATCACCGGCGGCGTGGTCTCCTCCCTGGGCAAGGGTCTCGCATCTGCAGCGCTCGGCGCGCTCTTGCAGGCGCGCGGCTACAAGGTGCGGCTGCGCAAGCTCGACCCCTATCTCAACGTCGATCCGGGCACCATGTCGCCCTACCAGCACGGCGAGGTGTTCGTCACCGACGACGGCGCCGAAACCGACCTCGACCTCGGCCACTACGAGCGCTTCACCGGGCGGCCGGCCTGCAAGCAGGACAACATCACCACCGGGCGCATCTACCAGGACATCCTCGCCAAGGAGCGGCGCGGCGACTATCTCGGCGCCACCATCCAGGTGGTGCCGCACGTCACCAACGCCATCAAGGAATTCATCCGCGACGGCAACGACGGCTTCGACTTCGTCCTATGCGAGATCGGCGGCACCGTCGGCGACATCGAGGGCCTGCCGTTCTTCGAGGCGATCCGTCAGCTCGGCAATGATCTGCCGCGCCATCACGCGGTCTACATCCACCTTACGCTCCTCCCGTTCATCACCGGCGCGGGCGAGCTCAAGACCAAGCCGACACAGCATTCTGTCAAGGAGCTGCGCTCGATCGGCATCCAGCCCGACATCCTGCTCTGCCGCACCGACCGGCCGATCCCGCGCGAGGAGCGCCGCAAGCTCGGCCTGTTCTGCAACGTACGCGAAAGCGCCGTGATCGAGGCGCGCGACGCCGACAACATCTATGCGGTGCCGGAGGCCTATCACGAGGCCGGCCTCGACAGCGAGGTGCTCGCCGCTTTCGGGATCGAGAATGCCCCGCCACCCGATCTCGCGGTCTGGCACACCATCAACGAGCGCATCCGCAATCCGGAAGGGCAGGTGACGATCGCGGTGGTCGGCAAGTACACCGGCATGAAGGACGCCTACAAGTCGCTGATCGAGGCGCTCTCGCATGGCGGCATCGCCAACAAGGTGAAGGTCAATCTCGACTGGATCGAGTCGGAAGTGTTCGAGCGCGAGGACCCGACGCCGTTCCTCGAGCACGTCAACGGCATTCTCGTTCCCGGCGGCTTCGGCCAGCGCGGCGCCGAGGGCAAGATCCGGGCGGCGCAGTTCGCGCGCGAGCGCGCGGTGCCGTATTTCGGCATCTGCTTCGGCATGCAGATGGCGGTGGTGGAAGCCGCGCGCAATCTCTGCGGCATCGAGGACGCGAACTCGACCGAGTTCGGCGCCACTTCCAATCCCGTCGTCGGCCTGATGACCGAGTGGATGAAGGGCAACGAGCTGCAGCAACGCGCAGCGGGCGGCGACCTCGGCGGCACCATGCGGCTCGGCGCCTATCCGGCCGTGCTCGCGCGCGGCAGCCGCGCCGAGGATATCTACGGCGCGGGCGACATCTCCGAGCGCCACCGCCACCGCTACGAGGTCAACACCGGCTACAAGGACCGGTTTGAGCAGCACGGAATGCGCTTCTCCGGGATGTCGCCCGATGGTCTTCTGCCTGAAATGATCGAATACCAGGACCATCCATGGTTCATCGGCGTGCAGTTTCATCCCGAGCTGAAATCGCGGCCCTTCGAGCCACATCCGCTGTTCGCGTCCTTTGTCGGGGCTGCCGTGGATCAGAGCCGCCTAGTGTAGCACAACACCAACCCCCTTGGCCCTGAAATCGTTCTGCAGCGATTGCCTTTCTTTGCCAGGACGCTACCGTCGGCAATTTGGGCTCAAGCACGAGGACAGCATGATCTACGAATTGCGGATTTATCATTGTGTGGTCGGACGCTTGCCGGCTCTGCTCAGACGCTTCGAGAGCACCACGCTCGAGCTGTGGAAGCGGCACGGCATCCGGCAGGCCGGATTCTGGACGGTGTTGGTCGGCGACGGCGGCAATCAGGATCTCCATTACCTTCTGGCGTGGGAATCCCTTGCCGAGCGTGAGCGCAAGTGGAATGCGTTCATTGCGGATCCCGAATGGATCTCCAAGCGCGCCGAGAGCGAACGCGACGGGCCCATCGTTGCCTCGATCAACAACATGTTTCTCCAGCCGACCAGCTTCTCAGCCGTGCAGTGACCGTTCTCATCGAGCCTCCTTCCAATCCTATCGTTGCAGCCGGTCAAGCACGCTTCGGCAACGAGCTGCCGTTGGCGCTGATTGCGGGCCCGTGCGCATTGGAGAGTCGCAATCATGCCTTCGAAATGGCGGCGGCGCTCAAAGACATGGCCGGCGCATTGGGGATGGGGTTCGTCTACAAGACCTCTTTCGATAAGGCCAATCGTACCAGCAGCAAGAGCAAACGTGGCCTGGGTCTTGAACCCGCACTCACGATTTTCGCCGATCTCCGCCGCGAGCTCGGCATTGCCGTGCTCACCGACGTGCATGAACCCCATCAATGTCAGCCCGTTGCCGACGTCGTGGACGTGCTCCAGATTCCGGCGTTCCTGTGCCGGCAGACTGATCTGCTGACCGCCGCTGCGGTTACGGGGCGAGTAGTCAACATAAAGAAGGGCCAATTCCTGGCGCCGTGGGACATGGCCCATGTAGTGGCCAAGGTTGTCCGCGCGGGCAACCCAAACGTGTTGGTGACTGAGCGTGGCACCTCGTTCGGCTACAATGCCTTGGTCTCGGACATGCGGGCGCTTCCCATACTGGCAAGCAACACGGGCGCGCCCGTAATCTTCGATGCTACCCATTCCGTGCAGCAGCCGGGCGGGAAGGGGACATCCTCAGGGGGCGAGCGGCAATTCGTCAGCGTACTTGCCCGTGCCGCCGTTGCGGTCGGCATTGCCGGGATTTTCATCGAGACGCACCAGGACCCGGACAAGGCACCCTCCGACGGACCGAACATGATTCCATTAGGTGAGTTGGAAGGCTTGCTCCACCGGCTCGTCGAGCTCGATCGAGTAACAAAGAAAGCTGCTGATACTGAAGCTCGCAAGGGCTGACTTGCGAGCTGCCCCATCGCGCCCGTTCTCAAAATAGTCGCTCTCGTCGTCTTCGCGCAGACGTTGTTCACCCGTGCGGTCGACCCGGTGATCCCCATGATCGCTGAGAGCCTGGCAATCGAGGTGAAAACGGCAGCGCTACTTTCCACCGCCTTCACGTTCCCGTACGCATTCGTGCAGCCAGTGCTCGGCGTTATTGGCGATTCGTTTGGCAAGACCCGCCTGATGAATGCCTGCCTTCTAATCGTTGCGATGTCCGGCCTGGTCTGCGCCGTGGGCACGAGCTTTTCGCTTCTGGTCGCGATGCGTGTACTGGCGGGGCTGGTCGCCGGCGGGATCTTTCCCGTCGCGATGGCACTTCTGGGCGATCTCGTGCCCATGGAGCAGCGTCAAGTGGCGATCGGGCGGCTGCTCGCCGTTGCGCTCACCGGCAATCTGGTGGGCGCCTCGATCTCAGGGGTGATCGGAGACCTGTTCGGTTGGCGCGGCGTTTTTGCAGCACTGAGCTTGTTCGCTCTGGCAGTGGCGATTGCGGCATTCTTTGCGCTGCGGGCGGTCGTCCCTTCCCAACGCGCGTCATTCGACCGTAAAGTGGTGGTCGCGAGCTTTCGCAGCATCTTCGCCGACCCGCGGGCGAAGGTGTGCTTCGGGTCGGTATTCTTCGAGGCCATCTTCATCCATGGCCTGTTTCCGTATGTCGCAGTCCTGCTGCTCGCGAGCGGAGAGGCGCGCGCATCCATCGCCGGGCTCCTCATAGCCACTTTCGCCATGGGGGGCGTGCTCTATTCGTTTTCCATTCCCCTCCTCATTACCCGATTCCGCGAACGTCGGCTGATGCTGCTCGGGGGCATCTTGGCTGCGGGCGGGCTGATGCTGATCGCGCTGCATTTACCATGGAGGTGGCAGGTCGCTGTCTACGCGGTGTTCGGGTTCGGCTTCTATCTCCTGCACGCGTCGATCCAGGTGCATGTCACCGATCTGTCGCAGACCGCCCGCGGCGCTGCGGCGTCCTTGCACTCGTCGTTCTTCTACATGGGCCAAGCCCTTGGCCCGATCGTTTATGGGTATGGTTTTGCCCACGGCGGGATTGAGCTCAGCATCTGCATTGGCGCGGCGGTGGTGTTCACGGTAGGCGTGATCTGCTCGCGCACGCTACGCCATCCCCTGCGACCGCGGTAGGCGCGCAATCAGCCGCGCCTACCCCCGGCCACGGTAGGGGGCGACGCCCTGCTCCGGCAGCCACACGCCGGCCGGCAAGCTGCCTTTCTGCCAAAATACGTCGATCGGCATTCCGCCACGGGGATACCAGTATCCGCCGATGCGCAGGAACTTGGGCCTGAGCAAAGCAAACAGCCTCTTGCCGATCGCTACTGTGCAGTCCTCATGGAAGCCGCCCACACTACGGAAGCTGCCGAAATAGAGCTTCAACGATTTCGACTCCACCAGCCATTTCGCGGGCACGCAGTCGAGCACGAGATGAGCGAAATCCGGCTGGCCGGTGATGGGACACAGGGTCGTGAATTCGGGTACCGTAAAACGGGTGATGTAATCGGTGTCGGTATGGGGATTCGGAATGCGCTCGAGCTCCGCCTGCGCTGGAGTCCCGGCCGGACGGGCAACGTGGCCCAACTGCTTGAGCGGCGGTGCGCTTGCCATCGAGAGACTCCGAACAACCGGGTGGGGGCTGCTGACCCACTCTGGACTACCATCATTAGAGCTTATGACTAACGCATTGCGAGCCTTGCGCAATGGTTCCGATCAACCGCATTCAGCAACCCGACGCAGGCGCGGTTCATTGCAAGCCGCGCAGACAGTTTTGAGGAAGCGTCAGGGCTCTTTTTGAATCTTTTGCACCCGCGCCTTACGATCAGCGAAAAACTCCATCTCATCTCAATGCTCAGACAAGTCGCGCAGGTCGAAGGGCCATCCGAAGCTCAGCTTGCTGCCCTGAACGTTCTGCAGCAACGGCTTGGACTGCGCTGACAGGCACCCTGCCGGCCGCTTTCCGCGCATGCAGATATTATCCCGAGGTGACACCGGCTTCCGCTGAGCAGGCCCCGGACACACATGTCGGCGTAAGAACGCAGCAAGCTGCCATGCGGCAGCGCCACCCTTGCGCAGGGCCAGAGATCGCCTACAAGCCGGCATCCATCAACTTTTCGCGGAGTATCCATGACTGCCATTGTCGATATTGTCGGCCGCGAAATCCTCGATAGCCGCGGCAATCCGACCATCGAAGTCGACGTCGCGCTGGAGGATGGCTCGCGCGGTCGGGCGGCAGTTCCGTCCGGCGCATCGACCGGCGCACACGAAGCAGTCGAGCTGCGCGATGGGGGTGCTCGCTATTTCGGCAAGGGCGTGACCAAGGCCGTCGAGACGGTCAACGGGGAGATATTCGATGCGATCGGCGGCATGGATGCTGAAGCGCAAGTGAAGATCGACGACACGCTGATCGCTCTCGACGGAACGGCGCACAAAGGCCGGCTCGGCGCCAATGCCATTCTCGGCGTGTCTCTCGCTGTTGCGAAGGCTGCCGCCGCGGCGCGGGGCCTGCCGCTTTATCGGTACGTGGGGGGCACATCCGCGCGTCTGCTTCCGACCCCGATGATGAACATAGTCAACGGCGGTGTTCATGCCGACAACCCGATCGATTTCCAGGAGTTCATGGTCATGCCGATTGGCGCGACCAGCTTTGCTGAAGCGCTGCGCATGGGCTCGGAAATATTCCATACGCTGCGCGCGGCGCTCAAGGCGGCAGGTCACAACACCAATGTCGGAGATGAAGGTGGATTTGCTCCCAATCTGCCGTCTGCCGATGCTGCACTGGAGCTTGTGATGTCGGCCATCGCCAAGGCCGGGTTTGCGCCCGGCCGCGATGTCGCGCTGGCGCTGGACTGCGCTGCTACGGAGTTTTTCAAGGACGGGAGGTACCAGTACGAAGGTGAGGGCACCTCGCGCTCGAGGGAGGAGCAAGTGCAATATCTTGCTGCTCTTACTTCGCGTTATCCCATCGTCTCTGTCGAGGACGGCATGGCAGAGGACGATCTGGAAGGCTGGCGACTGTTGACGGATGCGCTCGGGAAGAAATACCAGCTCGTCGGCGACGATGTGTTCGTGACCAACACTGTCCGGCTGTCGCAGGGCATCAAAGAGGGCATTGCCAATTCCATCCTGGTCAAGGTCAATCAGATCGGCACGCTCACCGAAACCCTGGCTGCGGTGGAGATGGCGCACAAGGCTGCCTATGCCGTAGTGATGTCCCATCGCTCCGGCGAAACCGAGGATTCGACCATCGCCGACCTCGCCGTCGCAATAAACTGCGGACAGATCAAGACCGGTTCTCTCGCACGCTCCGACCGGACTGCCAAATACAACCAATTGCTGCGCATCGAGGAGGAGCTGGGACCCCAGGCTAAATACGCCGGTCGTTCGGCGTTGAGGCCCCCCTTGGGGGGCAATCCCGTTGCAGCCTGAACGCCATGCGGGACTGTTACGGTCGTACATTCGCGCTTGCTCCGCGCACGACCGGGGCGCATCGCATCCCTGGCCGTTAAAGTTGCGTTAAGCTGGTGGAGACATCTTTGCTGCATGGTCACGCGCCGGCGAGTTCGTACAATCGTCAATACGATTGCGCTCTACACCCTCGCCATGCTGTTGATCGGGTATTTCGGGGTCAATGCCTATACCGGGGATCACGGGCTGCGGGCAAAGCACGACCTCGATGAAGAGATCACTGAACTGACCGACGAGCTCACTGCGCTTCGAGCCGAACGAGCCAGCTGGGAGCGGCGTGTCAGTCTGCTGCAATCGCAAAGCATCGACGCTGATATGCTCGACGAGCGCGCCCGCGCGCTGCTTAACTATGCCGATCCGCGCGAGCTTACGCTTCAGCTCAAGCAACCCTGATCGCTGCACGATCTTTCCCGGCGGTTCCGGCGCATCCACGGTGGGAAGATGGTATGCGAGCGCTGACCGCCTCGAATACTCTTGGCTCGGCGATAGGCGCCCGGCAGTACCGGAGCGGCTCCGGCGGCTTCCGCCTTCTCGGGATTTCCGCTATTGGGGATAGGGGTCCACGGCATGCAACCCCCGAGGAGGAAATGGCGGTAGCCAGCAGCAAAGCAACGACCGCGCGCAGCGCGGCGGATCAACCGGCCGCGGTTCCGGACCTGGACAAGGAGCAGGAGCTGCGCGCGTATCGGCAGATGCTGCTTATCCGGCGCTTCGAGGAAAAGGCCGGGCAACTCTACGGCATGGGCCTGATCGGTGGTTTCTGCCACCTCTATATCGGGCAGGAAGCGATCGTTGTCGGCATGCAAATGGCGATCAAACAGGGTGACAAGGTGATCACCGGCTACCGTGATCACGGCCATATGCTCGCCACCGGCATGGATCCCAAGGGCGTAATGGCCGAATTGACCGGGCGCCAGCATGGCTACTCCAAGGGTAAGGGTGGCTCCATGCATATGTTCTCGGTGGAAAAAGGCTTCTACGGAGGCCACGGGATTGTGGGTGCTCAGGTCCCTCTCGGAACCGGTCTGGCGTTTGCCAACCATTATCGGGGCACCGATAACGTCTCCCTTACTTACCTCGGCGACGGTGCAACTAATCAGGGCCAGGTGTACGAGAGCTTCAACATGGCCAAGCTGTGGAAGCTCCCTGTGGTCTACCTCATCGAGAACAATCAGTACGGCATGGGGACTTCGGTCGCCCGCGCGTCGGCGACCATCGATCTTAACAAGCGTGGCGCCTCATTCGAAATACCGGGCGAACGCGTCGATGGCATGGACGTACGCGCGGTCAAGGCAGCTGGCGACAAGGCTGTGAGATGGTGTCGCGATGGAAATGGCCCGATCATTCTAGAAATGCTGACCTACCGCTATCGCGGTCACTCCATGTCGGACCCGGCGAAATACCGCAGCAAGGAGGAAGTTGACCGGATGCGCACCGAGCATGATCCGATCGAGCAGGTGCGCAGCCGCGTGCTCAAGAAAGGGCTTGCCAACGAGGACGAGTTGAAAAAGATCGATGCGCAAGTGCGCGCGGTTGTGAACGAGGCGGCAGAGTTCGCAATCAACGATGCCGAGCCCGATCCGTCCGAGCTTTATACGGACGTGTATAAATAGCGGCGGCACTCAGCAGCGGCCCCCCAAGCCCTCACATGCCCATTCAAGTCCTCATGCCTGCGCTCTCGCCCACCATGGAGAAGGGCAACCTTGCGAAATGGCACAAGAAAGAGGGCGACGAGGTCAAATCCGGCGAGGTCATCGCCGAGATCGAAACCGATAAGGCCACGATGGAAGTTGAAGCCGTCGATGAGGGCACACTCGGCAAGATTCTCGTGCCCGAGGGCACCAACGATGTAGCGGTCAACACCCCCATCGCCATGATCCTGGCGGAAGGTGAGGATGCTGCGGCTCTCAAGGACGGTAGTGCCCCTGCTCGACAGCAGAAAGCCGCAGAGTCGGCGCCGCCCACCCAACCCGAGCAGCCGAAACCACAACTGGCACCTACGTCCGCGACGCCGAAGTCGCCGCCTGTTCAACCTTCCGCGCCCGCTACGGCTTTGGAGCCGGAGGCGCCGGAAGGGACCGAGATGGCGAGTATGACAGTTCGCGAGGCCCTACGCGACGCGATGGCGGAGGAGATGCGCCGCGACAAGAATGTCTTCGTCATGGGCGAGGAGGTGGCAGAGTATCAAGGAGCCTACAAGGTGACGCAGGGTCTATTGCAGGAATTCGGCGCGATGCGAGTCATCGATACGCCGATTACCGAGCATGGTTTTACCGGACTTGGGATCGGAGCGGCGCTTGCTGGGCTCAAGCCCATCGTCGAGTTCATGACCTTCAACTTTGCCATGCAGGCAATGGACCAGCTCATCAACTCGGCGGCTAAGACGCGCTACATGTCTGGCGGGCAGATGGGCGCGTCCATAGTGTTTCGCGGCCCAAATGGTCCTGCGGCACGCGTAGCAGCGCAACACAGTCAGGATTACTCATCCTGGTACTCGCATGTACCGGGGCTGAAGGTGATTGCGCCCTACAGCGCCGCAGATGCAAAAGGCCTGCTCAAGTCGGCAATTCGAGATCCTAACCCGGTCGTTTTTCTCGAGAACGAGATCCTGTACGGTCAAAGCTTTCCCGTTCCCAAGTTGCCCGACTATGTGGTGCCGATCGGCAAGGCCAGAATTGTCAGGGCCGGCACCGACGTGACCATTGTCTCATGGTCTATGGGCATGAGCTATTCGCTCAAAGCCGCGGACGAGCTGGCGAAAGAGAACATCAGTGCGGAGGTGATAGACCTGCGTACGCTCAAGCCGATGGATCTGGAGACTATTGTCGAGTCCGTGAAGAAAACGGGACGGGTCGTGACAGTTGAGGAAGGCTGGCGCCAGTCGGGTGTCGGCGCGGAAATTGCAGCGAGCGTCACCGAGCAGGCGTTCGATTGGCTGGACGCTCCGGTTGCCCGAGTGACCGGCAAAGACGTGCCGATGCCTTATGCGGCCAATCTCGAAAAGTTGGCCCTGCCTTCCGTCGCCGAAGTGGTCGAGGCGGCCAAGGCGGTCTGTTATCGCTAGGCGGCACGCGAGAACCCCGTTTCACCCGGCCCATTGTTTGAGGGCGAGCAGTCATGGCGAGCTTTGATCCGCTGGCGGTGCCGCCCACCGCGCCTGAGCACGGCGGCCTGGAACTATTGCGCGCGGCTATCGCGGAGGGGGAACCGCGCGTTTCGCCTCGCCGCGCCTTCAACCACCCGGCGGCACGGGAAGTAGTTATTGCCAATGTACGTATTCGCCGGATGCTCGATGCGGAATGGAGGCTCCAACGGATCTCGGCACCACAAACGCGATCGGCTGGTAACGCATGAGCGTAAACATTCTGATGCCCGCGCTGTCGCCCACTATGGAGAAGGGGAATCTCTCCAAGTGGCTCAAGAAGGAGGGCGACAAGGTGAAGCCGGGCGATGTGATCGCCGAGATCGAGACCGATAAGGCGACGATGGAGTATGAAGCCATTGATGAGGGCACCCTTGCAAAGATCGTTGTGCCCGAAGGCACCCAGGACGTGCCCGTTAATCAGCTGATAGCGGTGCTTGCCGAGGAGGGAGAGGACGTCAAAGCGGCTGCAGCGGCGGGTAAAGCTGCACCGGCGGCGAAAGCCCCGGCGGTTCCTTCACCGTCTCTCGCTGCGACCTCCGCGCGCGAGGCTCCCAACCTCGCCTCGGCGCAAAGAGCACAGCCAGCACCCAGTCCGGCGCCGGCGCCGGCGTCCGAGACTCCGCATCGGGTGGATGGCGCAGCCGATAAATTCGCGAGCGCTCAGGGACGTGCCAACCGCGCGTTTGCCTCTCCGCTTGCCCGCCGCCTTGCAAGGGAAGCAGGGATCGACCTTGCCCGGATCCAGGGCTCGGGTCCCCATGGTCGCATTATTGCGCGCGACGTTGAAGCAGCGAAAACCGGGCAGGGATTGCTCCGGCCAGCGCCTGTCGGCGCACCAGGAGCACTGACCTTGGCGGTCGCGGCACCTGCCGACGAGAAGATTCGCGCGTTGTTCGAGCCCGGCAGCTACGACGTCCTGCCACATGACAACATGCGCAAAGTGATTGCGCGCCGCCTGGTCGAGGCCAAGCTCACGATCCCGCATTTCTATCTCACCCTCGATTGCTGCATCGGCAAGCTCCTGGCTGCTCGCGAGGAGATCAACGCGCTGGCGGCAAAGGACAAGGACGGGAAGCCCGCCTACAAGCTTTCGGTCAATGACTTTGTCATCAAGGCGCTCGCAGTGGCGCTTCAGCGCGTGCCGGACGCGAACGTCACCTGGACCGAGGGGGCCATGCTCAAGCACAGACGGAGCGACATCGGGGTTGCGGTTGCGATCCCAGGCGGGCTGATCACGCCGGTTGTGCGCCATGCGGAAGGAAAATCCCTTTCGGTCATCTCCAACGAAATGAAGGATTTTGCTGCCCGCGCCCGGGCCCGACGGCTCAAGCCCGAGGAATACCAAGGAGGCACCAGCGCCGTATCAAACCTCGGGATGTACGGCATCAAGGATTTCGCGGCCGTCATCAACCCGCCCCACGCCACCATCCTGGCCGTGGGCGCCGGCGAGGAGCGAGCTGTCGCTCACGACGGCAAGATCGAAGCCCAATGGATGATGTCGGTCACGCTGTCGACCGATCACCGAGCCGTTGATGGCGCGCTCGGGGCTCAACTCCTCGGCGCGTTCAAGGCCCTTATCGAGAACCCGGTGCTGATGGTGGTTTGACGTCTCGCCCGGAAGCGGGCCGGATCGGAGTGAGTGCGATGGCCGAGACGAGCTTCGACGTGATGATCATCGGCTCCGGGCCGGGAGGCTACGTCACCGCCATCCGTGCCGCGCAACTCGGGTTCAAGACCTCAATCATCGAGCGCGAATATCTTGGCGGCATCTGCTTGAACTGGGGCTGCATTCCCACCAAAGCGTTGCTGCGCTCGGCGGAGATCTTCCGCTACATCCGGAATGCGAAGGACTTCGGCCTGTCGGCCGAGAAAGTCGCTTATGACGGTGCCGCCGTTGTCAAGCGCTCGCGGGCGGTGTCAAAGCGACTCAACGATGGCGTTGGCTTCCTGATGCGCAAGAACAAGGTCGCTGTGATCTGGGGCGAAGCGGCGCTAGATGGTCCCGGCAAGGTCACGGTGAAGGCGGCAAAGGGCGAGGCGCCGAAGGGCGCGCTCGGCCCAGGCTCATATGGGGCCCAGCACGTGATAATCGCCACGGGTGCGCGGCCGCGTGTGCTGCCCGGGCTGGAGCCGGATGGCAAGATCATCTGGACCTATTTTGAAGCGATGGTGCCCGAGCGGATTCCAAAATCAATCCTGGTGATCGGCTCAGGCGCCATCGGCATCGAGTTTGCGTCCTTCTACCGCGATTTTGGTGCCGAGGTCACAGTCGTCGAGATATTGCCCCAGATCCTGCCCGCCGAGGATGCGGAAATTGCCGCGTTCGTACGCAAGCAGCTCGAAAAAAACGGCATCAAGATCTTCACCGGGGCCAAGGTGAGCAAGCTCGACAAGAAAACCGACGGCGCGGTCGCAGCCATCGAGGATGCAAAGGGTGGAACCCAGAGTGTCTCTGTCGAGCGGGTCATCTCCGCCGTCGGGGTTGTCGGAAATATCGAGAGCTTTGGGCTCGAAAAACTCGGCGTTAAAACCGAGGCCGGAGCCATTGTCGTCGATGGCCTCAATCGTACCAATGTTCCCGGTATCTATGCGATCGGTGATGTCGCAGGTCCGCCGCTGTTGGCCCACAAGGCCGAGCACGAGGGCGTTATCTGCGTCGAAGCCATCAAGGGACTGAGGCCGCGCCCCATGGACCGGCACCTCATTCCGGGCTGCACCTATTGCTCACCGCAGATTGCCTCGGTGGGGCTCACCGAAGGCGCGGCAAAGAATAAGAACATCGACATCCGCGTAGGCCGCTTCCCCTTCGTCGGCAACGGCAAGGCTATCGCGCTGGGCGAGGAACAAGGTCTCGTAAAGGTCATCTTCGACAAGAACACCGGCGCGCTCCTCGGCGCTCATATGGTCGGCGCGGAAGTGACTGAGTTGATCCAAGGCTATGTGATCGCAATGAACCTCGAAACGACGGAAGAGGAGCTGATGCACACCGTGTTCCCGCATCCGACGCTCTCGGAAATGATGAAGGAAGCGGTGCTCGATGCATATGGTCGCGTGCTGAATATCTGATGGGAAGGAACCGCATGGAAGATCACGTCTATCGAGTGATTGAAATCGTCGGCAGCTCGCAGAAAAGCGTCGAGGATGCGATTGCAGCCGCTGTCAACCGTGCCGATGCGACGATCCGAAATCTGCGTTGGTTCGAGGTCGTGCGCACCACCGGCCAGATCGAGGACGGCAAGGTCAAGCATTATCAGGTGACGCTGAAAGTAGGGTTCACCATGGAAGGCGCTCGCTGACGAACCTTAGCGCCGTCGTTGTTCTTGCCGCCGGAGGCCGCGGTGCGTAGATAAGACGCAGAAGGACCGTAGCAATGGTCGTCATTCTCGACAGCCTCAATCGCACACGCCACCCCGAGAAGGTCAACCGCCCAGACCTTCCGGTAGCGAAGAAACCGCCGTGGATCAGAGTTAAGGCGCCGCTCTCGAAGGGCTATGCCGAGACACGAGCGATCGTGCGCGAGCATGCGCTGCACACGGTCTGCGAAGAGGCGGGTTGCCCGAACATCGGCGAGTGTTGGGAGAAAAAACACGCGACCTTTATGATCATGGGCGACACTTGCACGCGTGCCTGCGCATTCTGCAACGTGAGAACGGGTCTTCCCGGCACACTCGATGCGGCAGAGCCTGAGCGGGTTGCGCTCGCCACGGCCAAGCTCGGGCTCAAGCACGTCGTCGTCACTTCCGTCGACCGCGACGATCTCGATGACGGTGGCGCACGGCATTTCGCCGCTGTAATTCGCGCGATACGCGCGAACTGCCCAGAAACGACGGTGGAAGTGCTCACTCCCGACTTTCTCCGCAAGGAAGGCGCGGCCGAGATAGTCGTCGCCGCAAAACCGGATGTGTTCAATCACAATCTGGAAACGGTTCCCTCGAACTATCTGACGGTGCGGCCCGGTGCGCGTTACTACGCGTCCATCCGACTCCTGCAACAGGTCAAGGAAATCGCGCCGACGCTGTTCACCAAATCAGGCCTCATGGTCGGGTTGGGCGAGCAGCGCAATGAGATTCTGCAGGTGATGGACGATCTCCGCGCGGCGGAGGTCGATTTCCTCACCGTCGGCCAGTATCTGCAACCCAGCCGCAAGCATCATCCGGTGGTTCGTTTCGTTCCTCCCGAGGAGTTCAAGACCTACGAGACCATCGCCTATGCCAAAGGTTTTCTGATGGTCTCCGCCTCGCCGCTCACGCGATCTTCTCATCACGCCGGCGAGGATTTCGCGCGCTTGCGAGCGGCGCGCGAGGCGAGGCATGGTTGAGCGGCAGAGTCTGCAGCAAAGAGCTCGCCGATCCGGGCAAGGCGGGGGAGGGGAGCGCGCATAAGTCGCGCCAGGGCTATGCCGCAGTTCTCTACGAGCCGGCCGGTCAAGCATTCGGCAGGCGACATGTTCGACCTCGTCGCCGACGTGGAGCGCTATCCCGAGTTCGTGCCATTGTGCCGGTCGCTGAAGGTGCGAAACCGCATTTCCGAGCCTGAAGGCGTTGAAGTTCTGATCGCCAACATGACGGTGGCCTATAAATTTATCAGTGAGACTTTTACCAGCCGCGTCACCCTCGATCGGCCCAACCTGAATATCCTGGTGGAATATCTTGAAGGTCCGTTCAGAAGGATGGAGAATCGCTGGATCTTCCATCCTACCGGTGTAAAAGCATGCCGGGTCGAATTCTTCATTGGATATGAATTCAGGAGCCGCACCCTGGCGCTGCTGATGGGAACGATGTTCGATGCGGCATTCCGCCGATTCGCTGCAGCGTTCGAGAGGCGTGCGGACCGGATCTACAGACGAAAGAAGGGCTGATGCTTACTCTTTCTCTGCGACCTCGCGCAGCAGGGCAAGCGCTTGCGTGACCGAGGCATGCCGTACCTGGGCCCGACCGATATCGCCATATCTGCGCTCGCAATCGATGAGTTGGCCGCTGCGCGAGGCAGCGGCAAAGTACACCAGCCCAACGGGCTTCTCGGCGGTCGCACCTTGCGGCCCGGCAATTCCAGTAACCGATACCGCAAGCGCGACCGGCGCGTGCGCGATTGCTCCGGTGGCCATGGCCCTCGCCGTCTCGCGGCTCACGGCGCCGTGCCGCGCAAGGACGCTCGGGGAAACCCCGAGCATCTCCTGCTTCGCATCATTGCTGTAGGTGACGAACCCGCGCTCGACGACGTCCGAGCAGCCAGCGACCTCGGTCAGCGTGCCGGCAACAAGCCCGCCGGTGCATGATTCCGCCGTGGCAAGCTTCAGCTGCTTGCTGCGGCAGATCTCGAGCAGTGCGCGAGCCTGCTCGATCAAATCCCGGTTCATCTAGTCGCTCCACGGCAGGCGCACCGTCGCAGTGGCGAATGCCGCCATGCCTTCGCCGCGTCCGGTAAAGCCCATTTTCTCGCTTGTGGTTGCCTTGATCCCGATCCTCTTCATCGGGATGCCGGCAATTTCTGCGATACGCGCGCGTATGGCGTCGCGATGGGGTCCGATGCGCGGTACCTCGCACACGATGGTAACGTCGAGATGCGCGATGCGCCCACCCCGCTCGCGCACCCGATCGACCGCAAAAGCCAGGAAACGGTCCGAGGAGGCGCCGCGCCATTGTGGATCTCCGGGCGGAAAGTGAGCCCCGATATCCCCCTCCGCGAGAGCTCCGAGAACCGCATCGACGATAGCATGCAGAACGATGTCCGCATCGGAATGACCGCTGAGTCCACGCTCGTGGGGAATGCGCACGCCTCCCAGCATCACGTGATCGCCGTGCCCGAATTGATGAACATCGAAACCGAAGCCGGTGCACGTTTCTCCTAGCGCTGCAAGCTGCCATACCTCCATACGTTTGAAGTCCTCGTCCGTCGTGAGCTTCACGTTGCTGGCCTCACCGTCGAACGTGCTGACCTTGAGACCAGCCCACTCCGCAAGTCCGGCATCGTCCGTGAAGCTCTCGCGGCCCGCGGTGAGTGCCCGCCGATGAGCATCGAGCAAGGACGAAAAGGCAAACGCCTGGGGGGTCTGCACGAGGCGCAAGGGGATGCGGTCAATGGTCCCGGTGATGATTCCATTAGGATCTACGGCTTTGATCGTATCGGTAACGGCAATTACCGGGACGGCGGCCCTTGTTGAGCGCCCCGCAGCGATCGCTCGCGTGATGAGGGCATCCGACACGAACGGTCGCGCGGCATCGTGAACCAGCACGACCTCCGGGGCGTGAGACCCCAGGGCCTCGACCCCAGCTCGCACCGAGCCTTGCCGAAACTCGGCGCCGCTCACGGCCGGTAACACGCCAACGTCCTTGCTCGCAGCCGCGTAGAGATCGCTGTCCGCGGGATTGATTACCGGTTGGACAAGGAACACCTCCGGGTGCCGCGCAAAAGCGAGGAGCGCGCGTTTGATGACCGGCTCCCCACAGATCTTCCGGTACTGCTTGGGCAACTCTCCGCCCGCCCGCAGACCACGGCCACCCGCTACCACGACAGCTGCAACCTTCCCGGCCACATTGGCTCCGTGACATTCCGGCCCCCGTTAAGGGACTACCGCGAAAATCGCTCGCCGCAAACGCGGCTTCTCGGAGTTGGGGATTTTTGCAGTGCATTTTTGCAGTGCAGCACTTGCACCTCAGGCGGCAATTGGCTAAAGTCTATGCACACAACGCGAACCGCTTAAATGTTATGCAAATTACAGATCTTCCCGTTAAGTCAAGGGTTTGCAAGGACCCGCAAATCAGGATTGGCGATATCAATGTGCGGAACCCGGTCTTTCTCGCCCCGATGTCGGGCATAACTGATGCGCCGTTTCGGCGCTTGGTTGCTCGACTAGGGGCGGGGCTGGTCGTCTCCGAAATGACAGCTGGTGCCCAACTCGCCATGGGGGAAAGAGACGCCCGTCTGAGGGTCGAGGGGCGGCAGGTCGGGGTCTATGCTGTACAGCTTGCAGGTTGCGAGCCCCATTGGATGGGGGAGGCGGCCCGCATAGCCGAGGCATCAGGCGCTGCCATCATCGATATCAACATGGGTTGCCCGGCACGGTATGTGACCGGCGCACAATCAGGCTCCGCCTTAATGCGGGATCTCGAACATGCAGCGACTTTGATTAAGGCAACAGTCAAAGCCGTGTCCCTGCCGGTGACCCTGAAAATGCGGCTTGGCTGGGACGACAGCACCAGAAATGCGCCCGAGCTTGCCCGGCGCGCCGAAGACCAAGGCGTCAGGCTGATCACCGTGCATGGCCGCACCCGCAGTCAGTTCTATAAGGGGCGGGCAGACTGGGTTGCAGTGAGCGAGGTCAAGGCGAGCGCTTCAGTTCCGGTCATCGTGAATGGGGATATCCGCAGCGGTATTGACGCACGTGCCGCGCTGCTCGCCTCGGGCGCCAATGGGCTTATGATCGGGCGAGCGGCGTGCGGACGACCGTGGTTGCCGGGACAGATAGCGCGATCCCTTGCAGGGCATGCCGAAGCCGTGCCCCCGCTCGGGACTCAGTTGCAGCTCGTCGACGAGCTCTACCAGGAAATGCTCCTGCATTACGGCCGCGAGGTCGGGCGCCGCCATGCACGCAAGCATCTGGGGTGGGCACTGGATGTGGCCGCAGAAACCACAGGCGCGGAGCCATTGCATGTCAAGGCACATCGATACCGGGTCCTCACGGCCGAGGAGCCGACAGCGGTCCGGCGATATCTGGCTCAGGCCTATGCGGGGTTAGCAGAAAATGCAGCGCGCCATTCCAGCTTGACGCATGCGCCGGCGCGGCTGCCTGCTGCATCGAGCCTTGCCGCATGAACCGACTGCAGCCTATGCCCACTCTTCCCTCGGGCACGTCAGATGCAGTGCTCGATGCATTACCGCATCCGGTGATGATGGTTTCCGCCGATGGGACCATTGCAAATGCCAATGCGGCGGCAGAATCGTTTTTTGAGGCCTCGCTTACTCTGCTGCGCCGGCACACCTTGCGCGAGTTCGTCCCTTTCGGGAGCCCCTTGCTGCTGCTCGTAGAGCAGGTGCGCTCGCGCGGTGCTGCTGTGAACGAATACAAGGTTGACCTTGGCACGCCGCGCAATCCCGGCGAGCGTCTGGTCGATCTGCATGTCGCGCCGGTGCCGGAGCGGCCGGACCACGTCGTTGTCATGCTGCAGGAGCGCACCATCGCCGACAAGATGGACCGCCAACTCACGCATCGCGGCGCGGCACGCTCGGTCATCGCGCTCGCTGCCATGTTGGCGCACGAGATCAAGAACCCGCTGTCGGGCATTCGCGGCGCAGCGCAATTACTTGAGCAATCCGTTGGCGATGAGGACCGCAGTCTCACTCGACTCATTTGCGAGGAGGCCGACCGCATAGTGAAGCTTGTCGACCGCATGGAGGTATTCACCGATCAGCGTCCGATCGAGCGAGAGCCGGTCAACGTCCACGCCGTGCTCGAGCACGTCAAGCGGCTCACCCAGTCGGGTTTTGCCCGCCGCATCAAGTTTACCGAGGAATACGATCCCTCATTGCCGCCGGTCCTCGCCAATCGCGATCAGCTGATCCAGGTCTTCCTCAATCTTGTAAAAAACGCTGCCGAGGCGATCGGGGAGAGCGCGGATGGCGAGATCTGCCTGTCGAGCTCGTTCCGCCCGGGGGTCCGCCTGATGGTTCCAGGCAGCAAGACACGCGTCGCGCTTCCGCTGGAGTTCTGCGTGCGAGACAACGGACCGGGGGTGCCCGAGGATTTGCTTCCGCATCTGTTTGATCCGTTTGTGACCACCAAACCGTCCGGATCTGGCCTGGGTCTTGCTTTGGCAGCGAAGATCGTCGGCGATCACGGCGGCATCCTCGAATGCGAATCGCAGCCGCGACGCACGGTGTTTCGCGTGCTCATGCCCATCTACGCGGGCGACGGCGGTACGGCCGCGCCCCGCGACTGATTTGGAGGAGCGGCCATGCCTGCCGGGAACATTCTGGTCGCGGATGACGATGCGGCCATTCGCACCGTACTCAACCAGGCCCTGTCGCGGGCAGGCTATGAGGTACGCTCGACCAGCAATGCCGCAACCCTCTGGCGCTGGGTCAGTCAAGGCGACGGCGACCTCATTATCACCGATGTAGTGATGCCCGACGAGAACGCCTTTGATCTGTTGCCCCGCATCAAGAAAATGCGTCCCGAGCTGCCCGTCATCATCATGAGCGCGCAGAATACCTTCATTACGGCGGTGCGAGCATCGGAAAGAGGCGCATACGAGTATCTCCCCAAGCCGTTCGATCTCAAGGAGCTGATCGCCATCGTGGGGCGCGCTCTGTCGGAGCCCAAGGAACGCTTACGTCCTGCCGCCAAGCCGCAGAATCTCGAATCCATTCCCCTCGTGGGCCGTTCACCGGCGATGCAGGAGATCTATCGCGTGCTGGCCCGTCTGATGCAAACCGACCTCACGGTGATGATCACCGGCGAATCGGGAACGGGGAAGGAGCTGGTCGCGTGCGCTCTGCACGACTATGGCAAGCGGCGCAGCGGTCCTTTTGTGGCCATCAACATGGCCGCAATACCCCGCGACCTGATCGAATCGGAATTGTTCGGACACGAGAAGGGCGCCTTCACCGGCGCCAATGCGCGCAGCTCCGGACGATTCGAGCAGGCGGAAGGCGGCACTCTGTTCCTTGATGAGATCGGCGACATGCCGATGGAAGCTCAGACGCGGCTCCTGCGCGTGTTGCAGCAGGGCGAATATACGACGGTGGGTGGTCGCACCCCGATCAAGGCCAATGTTCGGATCATTGCAGCTACCAACAAGGACCTTCGCGTTCTCATCCAACAGGGGCTATTCCGGGAAGATTTGTTCTTCCGGCTCAACGTCGTGCCGTTGCGCTTGCCGCCTCTTCGGGAGCGCAGCGAGGACGTGCCTGATTTGATCCGTCACTTTTTTGATGTGGCTGAACGCGAAGGACTGCCGGCCAAGCAGCTCGACCAGGATGCCATCGAACAGCTCAGGCGCCACCGCTGGCCGGGAAACGTGCGGGAGCTCGAAAACCTGGCGCGGCGCCTCGCTGCCCTCTACCCGCAAGACACCATCACTGCGTCGGTGATCGATGCCGAGCTGTCCCTGCCCGGCGGGATCGCCGGTGATGAAGATCTCAAGGCCAGCGATGGCCTTTCCGCTGCGGTGGAACGCCATCTCGCCTCTTATTTCGCCAGCTTCGGAGGGCAACTACCGCCACCTGGCCTTTATCATCGCGTGCTGCGAGAGATCGAGCATCCGCTGTTGTCGGCCACTCTGGCCGCGACCCGCGGAAACCAGATCCGGGCCGCGGATCTGCTCGGGGTGAACCGCAATACGCTGCGCAAGAAGATCCGAGATCTTGAAATTCAGGTTTTTCGCGGAGCTGGCTGAAAGTAAGCGCAAATTCCTGAGACTCTGGAACTATTGCTCTTTGGCCACACATCAAAATTGACGCCCTTGATTTGTCGCAATTGAGCAACATTGTGATATAAAAGCATCAATGCTCAGGGGGCCGCCCAAACGGCATGCGTCACTGGTGCGCAAGTATGGTTTGCCGTTCGGGTGAGGTGTGTGGATGACCAACGCCGGCCAAGCCGCGACTGCCGAGCTGCTGACGACCAAGGCGGCCCCGACACCGGGATGGCTGGGGCGCTCGCTCGGCCTCACAGCCGTCGCTCTGGCGCTCCTGTCGGCGTTCATCACGTTCGTCGTGCTTGCGGGTCTTACCCCGATACCGCCCACTCACATCGTCGTCGTGACGCTGCTCGCCGTGAATGCAGGCACGGGCCTGTTGCTCACGGTCTTTATTGGGCAGGAAGTGTGGGGCGTCATTCAAGCAAGACGGCGAGGGCGAGCCGCCGCGCGTCTGCACGTGCGGATTGTCGGACTGTTCTCGGTCATCGCGGCAGTACCTGCAGTGCTCGTAGCCATTGTCGCGAGCGTCACGCTCGACCGAGGCCTGGATCGCCTGTTCTCGCAGCAGACCTATTCCCTGATCGAGAACGCGGTCGTTGTAGCCGATGCCTATGTACGCGAGCTGGATCAGCTCGTGCGCGCCGACAGCATCGCGCTTGCGATAGAGCTCGCGCGTGCGAAGCCTCTGTTTGATCAGTCGCCCGAGCAGTTCCATCAGTTCCTGTCGGTGCAGGCCTCGATCAGGGGACTGCCTGCGCTCATTCTGCTGGACAAGGATCTGAAGGTCATCGATCAGATCGACGCACCAATCGGCCAATCCTTGGCCAAACCTTCCGCCGACGTGCTCGCCGGGATCGACGATACCGAGCCGTTGGTCAAGATGTTCCTGGATGACAATTACGTTGCTGCCATTATCAAGCTGCACGATTACACTGACGCTTATCTCTACATTGCTCGCGTCCTCGACCCGCGTGTACTCGCGCAATTACGTGCTACGCAAGCCGGCGTGGCGCATTATGCCGATCTCGCGACGCGCAGGATTGGCATTCAGATTGCGTTCGGATTGATGTTTACGATAATTGCGCTGATCGTCCTGCTTTCCGCCGTCTGGATCGGGCTCAATTTCGCAAATTACCTCGTCGCGCCCATTCGGCGTCTGATAGGCGCCGCTCAGGTGGTTGCCACCGGCAATCTCTTCGTCCAGGTGCCGACGCGCGGTTCGGAGGGGGACCTCGCCCAGCTAGCTCAGACGTTCAACAAGATGACGCAGGAGCTGCGCACGCAGCGCGACGACATCGTGCGTGCTCGCGATCTCATCGACAGCCGGCGGCGTTTCACCGAAGCGGTGCTGGCCGGGGCGAGCGCCGGCGTGATCGGTGTGGACGCGGAAAGCTGCATCAGCATCCTCAATCGCTCGGCCGAGCGGCTGATCGGGAGAACCGAAGCGGAGGCTCTCGGCAAGCCGCTGGCGGAGATGGTGCCGGAGCTTTCAGAGTTGTTCATGACCGCTCGTGCGGGGTTGCAGCGGTTGGTGCAGGGACAGGTCACGCTTAGCCGCAATGGCCGCGAGCGCAACCTATCAGTCCGTGTCACCAGCGAGCAGCAGTCAGGCTCGGCCGAGCGCGGCTATGTTGTGACGCTGGATGACATTACCGAGCTCGTGACAGCTCAGCGCACCTCGGCATGGGCCGATGTCGCCCGGCGCATTGCGCACGAGATCAAGAATCCGCTCACCCCGATCCAGCTCTCGGCTGAACGTCTGCGCCGGAAGTATGGCGCCATGGTCAAGGAAGACGGTGGTGTTTTTCAACAATGCACCGACACGATTGTGCGCCAAGTGGACGATATCAAGCGCATGGTGGACGAATTTTCCCGGTTTGCCCGCATGCCGAAGCCGGTCATGGCTCAGGAGGATGTTGCCGATGTGGTGCGGCAGGTTGTCTTCCTGCAGCGGGTGGGCAACGCCGATATTGATATCGACGCGGAAATTGCCGAGGATCCTATGCCGGCACGGTTTGATCGCCGGCTCATCTCGCAGGCGCTTACCAACATCATCAAGAACGCGACCGAAGCGATTGCCGCCGTCCCGGCTGCTGAGCTGGGCCGCGGTCACATTCGGGTTTGGTCCTCCCGCGACGGTGATGACGTGGTCATCGATGTCATGGACAACGGCATTGGCCTGCCCAAGGAGAACCGGCGCCGCCTGCTCGAGCCATATGTCACGACCCGCGAGAAGGGAACCGGGCTTGGGCTGGCGATCGTCGGGCGGATACTCGAGGAGCACGGCGGACGCATCGAGCTCGGCGATGCTGCCGAAAAAATCCCGGGTCAGCGAGGAGCATGGATGCGGCTGCGATTTGCTGCCGAGAGCGCAAGCGCTGCGGAGGCTCCCCCCGCGAAGACACCTACTCCAACCCCGCAAGCAGCGAATGTATGAACCATGCCTGATGACATCCTCATAGTTGACGACGAAGCGGACATCCGGGAATTGGTATCCGGGATCCTGCAAGACGAAGGTTTCATCACGCGCTCCGCGCGTGACAGCGATGATGCGCTGGCGCACGTCGCGAGTCGGAGGCCGAACTTGGTATTTCTGGACATCTGGCTGCAGGGCAGCAGGCTCGATGGGCTTCAGCTGCTTGACGCCATGAAGGCGCAGCACCAGGAATTGCCTGTCGTCATGATCTCCGGCCACGGGAACATCGAAACCGCCGTCGCGGCCATCAAGCAAGGTGCGTACGATTTCATAGAAAAACCGTTCAAGGCAGACCGTCTAGTCTTGGTCGCACAACGGGCGCTTGAAACGTCGCGCCTCAAGCGGGAAGTAAAGGCGCTCAAGCAGCTTTCTCCCTCGACGCTCGTTGGCAAATCGTCATCGATGAACCAGCTGCGCCAGACGGTGGAAAAAATCGCTCCCGCCAACAGTCGTGTTCTGATTGTTGGTCCGGCTGGTGCGGGCAAGGAGCTCACCGCTCGCGCGATTCACGCACATTCGTCGCGAGCAAACGGCCCCTTCATTGTCATCAACGCCGCGGCCATGATGCCGGAAAGAATGGAGGTAGAGCTCTTCGGCGTAGAGCAGCCGACGAACGGCCAAGGGCGCAAAGTCGGAGCGCTCGAGGAGGCACACGGCGGCAGCCTCTTCATCGACGAGATAGCCGACATGCCGCGGGAGACCCAGAACAAGATCCTGCGAGTGCTGGTGGAACAGACATTTCAGCGCGTCGGCGGCAGCAACAAGGTACAGGTGGACGTGAGAGTCCTCTCTTCGACTGGGCGCAATATTGAAGCGGAGATAGCAGCGGGTAAATTCCGCGAGGATCTTTATCACCGGCTCTCGGTCGTGCCGATCCGCGTGCCACCGTTAGCTGAGCGACGGGAGGACATTCCGCTCCTGATCGAGTATTTCATGGAGCAGATCTCACTCGCTACCGGGCTGCCGCGCCGCATCATCGGCGAGGACGCCATGGCCGTATTGCAGTCGCACGACTGGCCGGGAAATGTCCGCCAGCTGCGCAACAACGTCGAGCGATTGATGATTTTAGCCGGGGGTGACCCGGATGCGGTGATCAATGCCGACATGCTGCCTCCGGACGTCGGCTCCATGGTTCCTTCCATGCCGGGAGGCGATGGCGGCGAGCATTTGATGGGCTTGCCGCTGCGTGAAGCCCGCGAGGTATTCGAGCGGGAATATCTCGAGGCCCAGATCAGCCGGTTTGGCGGAAATATCTCGCGGACCGCTGAATTCGTGGGCATGGAAAGATCGGCCCTTCACCGCAAGCTCAAAGCGCTTGGCATAGATTAGCGCCTATGCAGCCGGAGCGCTCTGGAGAAATCAGCTCCATCTCGAAGCCATGTTTCGGCTTGAAGAGCTGAGCTCGAGGGCCTCTTAAGTCATTTTATCGGACCGTCGGGGGATGAATTGCGGCTCGCGTATGTGAACGGCCGTTACCTGCCAGGCGATCGCGCGACGGTCCACATCGAGGATCGCGGCTATCAGTTCTCTGACGGGGTCTACGAGGTCTGCGAAATCCGGGAAGGCCGCATCATCGACGAGCCGCGCCACGTGGCTCGTCTGCAGCGATCCCTCGACGAGCTTCGCATAGCCATGCCCATGCCCGCTTCGGCGCTCGCAGTCGTCATGCGCGAGTGTGTTCGCCGCAACCGCGTTCGGGGAGGGATCCTGTACGTCCAGATCACGCGCGGCGTGGCGCGCCGCGAGCATTCCTTTCCTCCAACGGGCACAAGACCGAGTGTGGTCGTGACCGCGCGCAGCCTTGACGTTGCAGCCAATGAGCGGATGGCGGCAGAGGGGGTGGCTGTGATAACCGTGGCGGATAATCGCTGGGAGCGGGTCGATATCAAATCGATCTCGCTTTTGCCCAATGTCCTGGCAAAACAACTGGCCCGGGAGCATGGCGCCAGGGAGGCTTGGTTCGTGGACCGTGAGGGTCATGTCACGGAAGGGTCATCGAGCAATGCTTGGATCGTGAGCAAGGAGGGGAGGGTGGTTACCCGCTGCGCGGATCGCGGAATTCTCCGAGGCATTACCCGAGCTGTCCTGGTTGAGGTGATCAAGGCTGAAGGATACCAGTTGGAGGAGCGCCCATTTACGCCGGAAGAAGCCTATGCCGCGCGGGAAGCATTCTTGACCTCGGCCAGCCAGATTGTCCTGCCGGTGGTCCGGATCGATGGACGGCCGATCGGTAACGGAGTGCCCGGCTCGGTCGCGACGGCTCTGCGGGCAAAATTCCACGATCATGCCAATTGGAGCTGAGGCGCGCCACCCCTCGCAGGAATATGCCGAATTGCACCCAACTTATGCTTGCGCCGGAGGCCAACGTACAATGTAATGGCAGTGCCCGAGCCCTGCTGAAAGCACAAGACGGAAGTTGGGCGCGCAGCGGCTTGACAATAATCCGCGAGGGGAATGCCCTCGAGGAACAATGGAAAAATGACAATGGCGGCCGACCGCTCACAAACTCTCCAGGATACCTTTCTCAACTATGTTCGCAAGCACAAGACCCCGCTCACCATCTTTCTCGTGAACGGGGTCAAGCTCCAGGGTGTGGTGACCTGGTTCGATAACTTTTGCGTACTGCTTAGACGCGATGGGCACTCGCAACTTGTCTACAAGCACGCCATATCAACCATCATGCCGGGTCATCCAATTCAGCTGTTCGAAGCCGCCGAGGAGCATTCGGCCGCGGAAAGGGCCTAGTTGGAGCCGCTACGGTTCAACAGGCGAAACAATCAGCTTGTCGCGCGGCGTGCCGCAGAGACTGGGCGCGCTGTCGTCATTGAACCAGATCTGCGCAGTAAAGCAGCCGCGTACGCGCACGGAAGAAAAGAGTCTGGACGCACAGCGGAGCAGCGAATCGAGGAAGCCCTCGGCCTGGCGCGCGCCATCGACCTCAATGTAGTCTCATCCGGCATCGTCCCGGTCGGCAGCATTCGTCCAGCAACGTTCATCGGGAGCGGGAAGGTCGATGAGATTGCCGGACTGGTGAAGAGCGAGGACGCAGGCATCGTCATCGTCGACTGTGCCCTGTCACCGGTGCAGCAGCGCAATCTCGAGAGAGCCTGGAGTGCGAAGGTGCTGGACCGGACGGGTTTGATCCTTGAGATCTTCGGCCGCCGCGCCCGCACCCGCGAAGGCGCGCTGCAAGTCGAGCTCGCGCATCTCACGTATCAGCGGAGCAGACTGGTTCGCTCTTGGACTCACCTCGAGCGTCAGCGCGGCGGCTTTGGCTTCCTCGGCGGCCCAGGTGAAACCCAGATCGAGACTGACCGCCGCCTCATTGGCGAGCGCATTGCGCGGATCAAGAGCGAGCTGGACAAAGTCAAACGCACGCGCAAGCTGCACCGGCTTAGCCGCAAGCGCGTGCCTTATCCGGTCGCAGCACTCGTCGGCTACACCAATGCGGGCAAGTCAACCCTGTTCAACCGAATGACGCGTGCGGGCGTTGTGTCTGCCGATATGCTGTTCTCGACTTTGGATCCGACGTTGCGAGCCATCGAGCTGCCTGGCGGCTTGCGTATCATTCTGTCCGACACTGTCGGCTTCATAGCGGAGTTGCCCACTACATTGATCGCTGCATTTCGTGCGACCCTGGAGGAAGTGGTCGAGGCCGACCTCATCCTGCATGTGCATGATATTTCGCATATGCAAAGCGAGGCGCAGGCTCACGATGTAGAGCACGTATTGGACCAGCTAGGTGTCACTCACGACGGAGGGCAGACAATCGAAATCTGGAACAAGATGGACTGTCTGGATCCGGACGCTGCCGCCCGGATCCGCAATGTGGCCGCAAGGCAAGACGCCGACCGAAGGCCGGTCCCGGTATCCGCCCTTACCGGGGAGGGGGTTGACGAGCTGTTGGCCACGATCCAGTTGCGGCTGGCTGCAAGCCGGGTAACGCTGGACCTGTCGCTTGAGGCGGCGGATGGCGCCGGGTTGAGTTGGCTGCACCGTCACGCCGAAATCCTGGAACAGCGATCCGGGGACGACGGTCAGGTCAGGCTCACGATCCGCATTGATGCGTCGAATGCGGAAAAAGCTCGGGCCAGATTTTCACCCCACGCAGCCGTGGCACGCTAACCCGAACCCGCAGTCTGCACCCGCGCTATTTACACTAAGCGCTACTTGGGGTGTCCTTCGCTTGCCATGGCTTCGCGCTGTTTGACTTCCTGCCAGAGAGCTTCCATTTCGGCGAGCGTCGCTTCACTCGGGCGTCTGCCGTGTTCCGCCAGTATTTTCTCCAGCTCTGAAAAACGGCGCTCGAACTTCTGATTCGTGGCGCGCAGAGCGCTCTCCGGGTCAGCTCCGATGTGACGAGCGAGATTGACTACGGCGAATAGCAGATCGCCTACCTCCGCACCGGCCGCCGCAGTATCATGGCGCGCCAGCTCTGCCTCGATCTCGCTTATTTCCTCGCGGATCTTGTCGAGCACTGCCCGAGGATCGTTCCAGTCGAAGCCGACTTTGCCGGCCTTGAACTGCAGTTTGAGGGCGCGGATCAGGGCAGGCAACGAGACAGGGACACCCGCAAGCGCCCCCTGGTCGGCCTGCAGTTTCGACTTTTGCATCCGCTCCTGGACCTTAATGCGCTCCCAAAGCCCCTCGACCTCACGCGCGTCAAGCGCCTTGGCGTCCCCGAAAACGTGCGGATGGCGCCGCACCAGCTTTTCGTTCAGGCTCCTCACCACGTCTGCGAATCCGAATGCACCTTGCTCCTGTGCCATCCGGGCGTGGAAGACGACTTGCAGCAGCAAATCACCCAGCTCTTCGCGCAGATCACCGAGGTCTCCACGTCCGATGGCATCGGCGACCTCGTAAGCCTCTTCGATCGTGTAGGGGGTGATGCTGGCAAAATCCTGCGCAAGATCCCAAGGACAGCCAGAGCCGGGCGTGCGCAACGCCGCCATGATCTCAAGCAGCCGTTCGATCTCTGACATCAAGGAGACAGCCGAAAGCAGGCGCGTCCAGTAGCTTGCTTTGCTTGGCCGGCGGCAGACGCGGCCCGAGCCTGATTCGCATAAGGGATATTATGGAACATTGATCCCCAGCCAGTTCTGGTGGGCAACTCTAACGCATATTCAAACACTTGCGGCGGTTTGCTGCGTCTGCAATTCCGTCAACGCTATTTCCGGCAGCTCTATTGTCAGCCCGTCGTAAGCCGGCTCCACGTGCGGCGGAAGCTTCATACGCAACTCGTCGAAGTCGAGGTCCGAATGAAGGTTGGTCAGAATTGCGCGCCGGGGTTTGATGCGCTCTATCCAGGCTAACGCCTCGCCGACACTGAAATGGCTGGGATGCGGGCGGTAGCGAAGTGCGTCCACCACCCAGACATCCAGTCCCTGGAGCGCTGCAACGCTGTCAGAGGGCAAGCCGCTGAGATCGCAAGAATAGGCCAACCTACCGAAGCGAAAGCCGAGCGAGGCGATGTCGCCGTGCTGTTGCAGAAACGGCAGAGCCGTGATCGATCCGGCTGAGCCGCAAATGGTTACCGCTCGGCCGGGCTCTAGCCGATGCTCGGTCACAATGGGTGGATACTCGCTCCCCGGCGGCGACTGGAAGCAGTAGCCGAAACGCGCGCGGATCGCCGCTCCTGTCCGCTCGTCCAGGTATACGTCCACGCGCCGCCGGTGTTTGATGACGAGTGCGCGGAGGTCGTCGATACCATGGGTGTGATCGGCATGCGCGTGGGTGAAGAGCACGGCGTCGAGCCAGTCCACTTGCGCCGCGAGCAACTGCTCGCGCAGATCCGGCGAGGTATCGACCAGAACCTGGGTAGCGCTCGAACCACTGCGACGCTCGATCAGAAACGAAGTCCGCCGCCGGCGGTTCTTGAGATTGCCGGGGTTGCAGTCTCCCCAACCGAGCGCCGGGCGTGGCACGCCCCCGGAAGAGCCGCAGCCGAGAATCGTAAATTTCACGGTCATGCAGCGGCGGCGGCCCAGCGCGGAACCCTGGTGAAGAGCTGAAAGAAGTTGTCGCTGGTCTGCTGCGCAATAACTTCAAACGGCACATTGCGCGTCTCGGCCAGAACGCGTGCTGTTTCGACAACATAGGCGGGCTCGTTTCGCTTGCCGCGGTAGGCGCCGGGGGCGAGATACGGCGCATCGGTCTCGATCAGGATGCGATCCGCGGGCAGGCTTCTGGCGATGGCACGCAGGTCTTCGGACTTCTTGAAGGTCAAAATGCCCGTGAACGAGACGTATAAGCCGAGCTCGACCGCGCGCTGCGCCAGATCAGCTCCGCCGGTGTAACAGTGTAGGACTGCCGCGAAGGCGCCCTTCCCCGTCTCCTCGCCCAGGACAGCCGCCATATCGGTATCCGCATCGCGGGAATGAATCACGAGTGGAAGGCCGGTGGACCGAGCAGCCGCAATGTGAGTGCGGAGCCCCCACATCTGGGCTTCGCGAGGACTGAAGTCGTAATGATAATCCAGCCCGGCCTCGCCGATCGCGACGATTTTCGGATGCTGCGCGCGTGCGACGAGCTCCTCGACAGTTACATCAAGCTCTTCATGCGCATAATGCGGGTGGGTGCCGAGCGAGCAGTATACATCCGCAAACCGCTCGGCGACCGCGAGGACCTCGGCGTGTCGCTTGATCCGCGTCGAGATCGTGACCAGGCGTCCGACACCGGCTGCCTGCGCGCGTGCCACCACGCCATCCAGCGCGCCGGCAAACTCCGGAAAATCCAAGTGACAGTGGCTATCGACCAGCATAATGGCAGGGGAAGGGGCAAGCGTAACGGCTGTCAGTGGCGCATATCCGATCCCGGTGCGCTCGCGTATTCGGCCTCAAACCTCGAGATTTCGCTCATCAGGTCCTCGACTATTCGCTGACGCAATGAAGGATCGGAACCCGAGATCAATTCGGCTACGGTTTTGCCCAGGGCGGAGATGATCTCGTCCATATCGATGGTATCTTTTTCGCCGCTGAGGGATCCATACTCGGCGTAGAAGTCGTCGATCGTGTCTGCAATGAGACAGTGCAAACAGGGCCGCTCATCGTTCGATCCTTCGGTATCCGACATGGTAATGCCTTTCGATCGAAAGCTGGTAGTCAGGGGCTCGCTTCGCTCTCTACATAACGCGGAAACACCGGGGTTGGAGGCGGCAAGGTCGCTCCAGGCTCGATGCGGTGGGAGCCTCCGATATCGCCGAACTGCCGCTTACCCTCCGGCACCGCCAAAAGATCGAGCAGTTTGAAGGCTGAGGCGGGCATGAACGGAACGCTGAGGATTGCGACTTGGCGGAGCACCTCGGCCGTTATGTAGAGAACCGTGCCCTGCCGGACGGGGTCGCTCTTGGCCAAAGCCCAGGGGGCTTCCCCGGCGAAATAGCGATTTGCCTGCGCAACGACCGCCCAGACCGCGTTGAGGACCTGATGCAGTTGCTGGGTCTTCATGGCTTGGCGTGCCTTGGCGATCATGCCGTCGGCGGCAGCCAGAATTTCCCGGTCAGGAGCGGATAATGGACCAGGTTTGGGCAACACACCGCCAAGCTGCCGCGCGACCATGGACAGCGAGCGCTGGGCGAGATTGCCGAGATCATTGGCGAGGTCGGCGTTGATGCGGCTGACAATCGCCTCGTGACTATAGTTGCCATCCTGGCCGAACGGGACCTCGCGCAGGAAAAAATACCTAAGCTGGTCAACGCCGTAGGTGTCGGCGAGGGCAAAGGGATCGATCACATTGCCAACCGACTTTGACATTTTCTCCCCCCGATTGAACAGGAAGCCATGGGAGAAGATGCGCCGCGGAACTTCGACACCGGCTGAGAGCAGGAAAGCCGGCCAGTAGACGGCGTGAAAGCGCAAAATGTCTTTTCCGATCACGTGCAAATCGGCTGGCCAGTAGCGCCGAAACTTCGGATCATCGACGTCGGGATAACCTACCGCCGTGATGTAGTTCGTAAGCGCGTCGACCCACACATACATCACGTGATTGGGATTGCCCGGCACCTTGATTCCCCAGTCGAAGGTGGTCCGGGAGATGGAGAGATCCTGCAAGCCGCCCCGCACAAAGCTCACGACCTCGTTGAGCCGCTCCTTCGGAAGTACATAATCGGCGTACCGGGCATAGAGATCGAGCAGCCTGCTCTGGTACGCAGAGAGCCGAAAGAAATAGCTTTCCTCCTCCACCCATTCCACCGGCGTTCCTTGCGGGCCGACGCGCCCACCCCGCTCATCGAGCCGTGTTTCGCCGGCATCGTAGTAGGCCTCGTCGCGAACGGAGTACCAACCGGAGTATTTGCCCAGGTAGATGTCCCCTGCGGCTTCCATGCGCTCCCAGATGCCGATCGAAGCCCGATGATGGCGTTCCTCGGTGGTGCGAATGAATTCGTCGTTCGAGCAGTTCAGCCGCTCGACCATGGCCTTGAAACGCGGCACATTGCGCTCAATCAACTGGGCGGGAGTAAGCTTCTCTTTCGTGGCAGTCTGCAGCATTTTCATGCCGTGCTCATCCGTGCCGGTAAGAAAGAGCACGTCATATCCGTCCAGCCGCATGAAGCGGGCTATGGCATCGGTCGCGATCGCTTCGTACGCGTGGCCGATATGCGGCGGGCCATTGGGATAGGCTATGGCAGTCGTAAGATAATAGCGCGGCTTGTCAGCCATCAAGCATAGGTATCAACCGCGCGATGCCTCGGCAAGCCATCCAAACACGTTGAAGACCAATGGCTTGCGGTCAAGATTGAAAGTGTCGACATCGCGTGCCGACTGGTTGAACCTTTGCCAAATCCCGGCCAGCCGATTGAGGAGCGCGGGATCCTGCGGCCCGGAGCTTAGCCGAGCGGCTAGCCAAGCGTTCACCGCGTCCACAAACGCCGCGAGGGTACCGGAATCGCTTCCATAGATCCGGTCTCCGACGACATGCAGGGCGCTAGGATCGATTGCCGGCAGAGCATCGAGCAGAGCCGTGACGCGTCTGCGCAAATCGAGAGCATCCGTATCGAGAAGCTCGACAGCGCGGCGAACACTGCCTTCGGCAGCGGCTGCAGCCGCGATTACGCCAGGATCGTCCGCGTCACGTGCAATCGCCGCCGCGGCTGCGCGCGCAACATCGCCCGGCGCGAGAGGCCGCAGGCTGAGCACGCGACAACGGGAGCGGATCGTCGGCAGAACCCGTGCTGCGGAATGGCTCACCAGGAGCAGCAACGCCCGCCGCGGCGGCTCCTCCAGGACCTTGAGCAGCGCATTGGCACCGGACTCATTGAGCTCGTCCACCACATCCACGATCGCGATGCGCCATCCCCCCTCCGCCGGGGTCGAGCCAAAGAACGCGACACTCCTGCGGACGTCCTCGACCCGGATGTCCTGGTGGAGCTTCCCGGTCTTTTCGTTGATTGTGCGCTCGAGCACCAGCAGATCGGCATGAGCCTGTGCCGCGATGCGACGAGCCACCGGATGCGCAGTATCGACCTTTAGCGATGTCGCCCGCTGCACCGTCGTCAGGCTGTTCTCGGGATGTGCGAGGACGAACCGCGCCATCCGATAGGCGAGGGTCGCTTTCCCGATTCCGGCCGGTCCGGCCAGCAGCCAGCCATGGGGCAACCGGCCAGAGCGGTAGCTTTCCAGCAGTGCCGCTTCCGCATCCCCATGACCATGGAGTACCGATGTCTCGCGCGGGGGCAGCGGATCGCCGTGCTCCGGGCTCTCGGTGGGCTTGCTCATTGGGCACTCGAAGTGCTCAGCGCCGAAACAGCCGCAGGAGAAAAGCGCTCGCTCACCTCCTCCCAGATGCGCTCGGACACGCGGGACTTGGGCTCGGTTGCATCGATGATCACGCAACGCTCCGGCTCGGAAGCCGCCAGGCGACTATAAGCTTCACGTAGCTCCCGATGGCTCGCGAGCGATTCTGCCTCGAAGCGATCTGGAGCTGCCTCCCCGCGGCGTTTCTGCGCCCGTGCGAGCCCAGTTTCCGCAGGCACGTCCATGATCAAGGTAAGATCGGGCCGCAAGTCTCCGACGGTCACTCTTTCAAGCGCGCGGATGAATTTCGGATCCACATGGCCGAGCGTGCCCTGATAGATTCGCGTGGAATCGATAAAGCGATCGCAGATGACCCAGGCCCCACGCGCCAATGCCGGCTCTATGGTATTGCGGACATGATCGTCGCGAGCGGCAGCGAACAGCAAGGCCTCGGCCTCGGCCCCGAGCGGTCTGGCCGCGCCCGATATGAGCACGTGGCGGATCGCTTCAGCGCCCGGAGAGCCACCGGGCTCGCGCGTGAGAACGACCTCGATTCCGAGCGCCTTGAGCCGATCTGCCAAAAAAGCGGAATGCGTCGTCTTGCCGGTACCCTCACCGCCTTCGAAGGTGATCAATCGCCCTCGCATGCTGATCAACTAAGGTCCACGAGCTCCGCCCTCCCGCACCGACTTGGATAGCATTTCGCGCAAGTCGCGCGATCAGCATGCGATTACAGCCGCTGAAGACCCGCGCGGAAGAAACCGATTACGAGCTCGGTTGCGGCATCAAACGCGCGGCCTGACAGCGAGCCGGTGCTGATGCTCTCGGCCGCCTGCAACGGGACTTCCAGCACGAGAAAATCTCCGCGCCACACCTTTAGCGTTCCGATCGGCTGTCCTTCCTGCACCGGTGCCGGTACCGGCCCCGAATAGACGACCCGCGCAATGATCCTCTCGCGCGTGCCGCGTGGCACCATGAGTCTGACCTCCCGCGCGGCCTTCAACGGCACGTGCCCTTTTGCCCCGCCATAGAGCTTGGCCTGCGCGATCTCCTGGCCTTCGGCAAACAGCAGACCCGACTGAAAATTGCGAAACCCCCATTCCAGCAGCTTCCTGCTCTCGTCCGCCCTCTCCTTCTCCGACTTCAGTCCGTTGACCACCACGATGAGACGCAATCCGTTCTGGACGGCGGATCCCACCAGCCCATAGCCTGCTTCCTTGGTGAACCCGGTCTTGAGCCCATCGGCTCCGATACTTAACGCCAGCAAGGGATTGCGATTGAACTGGCGGATCTTGTTCCACGTAAACTCACGCTCCCCGTAGTATTTGTAGTACTCGGGGTAGGTCTGGATGATGTAACGCGCCAGCTTGGCAAGCTCCCGCGCGGTCATCAGTTGCATGGGATTCGGAAGTCCGTTCGAATTGCCGAAGGTGGACTTGGTCAACCCCAGCTCGCGCGCGCGCTTCGTCATCAACTCGGCAAATGCCGCCTCGCTTCCGGCAATCCCCTCTGCCAGCACGATGCATGCATCGTTTGCGGACTGAATGATGACGCCGTGCAGCAGGTTGTCCACCGATACCTTGTTGTGGATCGGGATGAACATGCTCGAGGTGTGTGAAGGCGCCCCGCCTCGACGCCAGGCATTCACACTGACGATGAATTCCTGTTCCGGCTTGACCTGCCCTTTTTGGATGAGATTGAGGACCACCTCCGCGGTCATCAGCTTGGAAAGGCTGGCCGGCGGGATGAGCTCGTCAGCCGCTTTTTCAAATAATACGCTGCCGCTGTCCGCCTCGATGAGAATGGCGTGCGGGGCCGCAGTCTGGTAGCCGTCCATCGACTTTGGCCCGGACACCGGATTGGGCGCAGCCCAGGCCCCTGCAACGCCGCACGCAAGAAATGTGGCGGCGCATAGTCTGCGCGACCGCATCCGTAACAGCTCGAGAAGACCCTTCATGGAATGCGTGCAAATCCTTGAAACCGGCGGTGCTGGACCTTCTGCCGCCATCTGATTAACAAGCTCCGCATCGGCAAATCAATGCTGGCTTACCTTTTTTGAATTCACTGCCCCCCGCTCGCTTTGAAGCTGTGACCTCAATAGAGACCACGACCGCTCATCAGCCCCAGAAGGGGACCGTCGTTGCTCGTTGCGGCGGCGGTGACAGGGTAGCTCGTTCCGGAAAGCTCGATGCGAGCATCAGCGGACGCCGATCTCACCGCTGACGATCGCGTAGCCAACGTGAGCTCGCTGCGGGTTGGATCCCGCCCGTGACCCTGAGCCGGCAGTGGAGCCTCCTTGCCGCTGCCCGCCTCGGGCAGGAACGGTTTCGCCGAAGCGAGCATCACCTTGGATGGCGCCGGCGCCGGCGAGCCCTCGCGCAAGGTGGCGAGAAGCAGCTTGTCATCGCTTCCTTCCAGCGGTGCACGGCCGACATATTCAACGCGGACATGTGCCAGACCGTGACCATAGAAATTCAGCGCCTTCGCAGTTCCGATCGACAGATCGATAATGCGGTTGCGCACGTAAGGCCCGCGGTCGTTGACGCGCACGATGACCGAGCGGCCGTTGTCCAAATTGGTAACGCGCGCATAGCTGGGTAGCGGCATCGTGGGATGAGCGGCCGAGAGCGCATGCATGTCGTAAAGCTCGCCGTTCGCCGTCTGCTTGCCGTGGAAATCGGGTCCGTACCAGGAGGCAATGCCTTCGGCGCGATACGCCGCATTTTCGCTCGGGACATAGGTGCGGCCGTTAACGTTGTAGGGCTTGCCCACCCGGAAGGTCCCCCCGCCTTTCGGGACCGGCTCGCCATCTGCGACCACCCGATCGCTGTATTTGGAGCCCGAGGAGCAATCAGCGAGCGCCAAGCAGCCGATCGCCAATACGGCGATACGCGCCACCGCGCCCAGCCCCGCGGGTGTTAAACCTGGCCCCATCCACTCCCCACGCCGCAACCGGCCAAATGCAGGCTGCGGATCGGCCGCGGACCGGAAGGCCGCGACCGCTCCCCTGTGCTGTATTTCGCCGTCTATCGCGGCAGGATTGGGGCTGCCTTGCGGCTGCGCAGCGGGAAGTCCTGGGTCTTGTGACCGCCCTCCCTGGGCCACTGCATGGCGGCTATGGAGGCGGCAAGACCTGGTAGAGTTTCGCCAGAACCCGCGGAAGCGTGTCCGGCAGGTCCTCGGCTATGAGCCCCACTCCTGCGATGAGCGCGGCTTGGGCGTGCAGCCATACGGCCGCCGACCCGGCCTCGAAGGCACTCATGCCTTGGGCGAGCAGACCCGCCGCAAAACCAGCAAGGACATCGCCGGAGCCGGCGGTTGCGAGCCACGGAGGCGCGGTGTCGCAAATGCTGGCGCGGCCGTCAGGCGCTGCGACCACTGTATCGGCCCCCTTGAGCAGGCAAACGGCATTGGTTTTTACCGCTGCTGCACGCGCTCTCGCTAGTTTCGACGGCGCCTTAGAAATATCCCCTACAGCCTTAAATATCCTGTTGAATTCTCCCTCATGCGGCGTGAGCAAGGTGATCCCGTTGTGTGCCCTGATCGCCTCGATCAGGGTTTCCGGCTGTTCGGCGAAGCTGGTGAGCGCATCCGCATCGAGAACGACTGTCCGGTCGCCGGCGAGGCAGGCTAGGACCATGTCCCTGGTAGCCTCCCCTACTCCCACGCCCGGCCCGATCAGGATGGCATTGCGCCGTGGATCGGCTAAAAATTCCGCCAGCTCGTGCGCGCCATCGACTGGCCGCACCATCACCGCAAGATTGGTCGTCGCATTCACAGCGAGTGCATTGCGAGGGCTCGCAATCGTGACGAGCCCCGCGCCTGTCCGCAATGCTCCGCGCGCGGCGAGTCGCGCGGCACCGGTCGTGAACAGCTCGCCCGACACCACGACGCAATGACCGCGCGTGTACTTGTGCCCCTCGGGTCTGGGCACTGGAAATCTGCCGCACCAAAGTGCGGGAGAGTTGATCCAGGTCTGGGGCCTGACCTTCTCGAGGACCGGCCCGGCAATCCCGATCTGCGCGACCTCGATTTTCCCGCAAAGCAATCGGCCCGGCAGCAGCACGTGTCCCAGCTTGGGCCGGAAAAACGTAACCGTACTCGATGCACGAACAGCAGCACCCATGACCGCGCCGGTCGTACCGTTAATACCGCTCGGCAGGTCGATGGCGTGCACGCATGCAGCCTTGTTCATGGCCTCGATCATGGCGCGCGGGCTTCCCTCTACAGGTCGGTCGAGGCCGGCCCCGAACAGTCCATCGATCACGACCTCGTCCGGCATCAGGCCTTCGGGCGCCACCGCCTCGCAGGGGCCATTCCAGCGCCGCGCTGCCTCCTGCGCATCGCCCTTCAGGCGGTTGAGCTCGCCGACGACCAGCGCCCGCACGGGGTAACCGCGCTCTCTCAGCCGGCGCGCTGCGACAAAACCGTCGCCGCCGTTGTTACCTGGCCCGGCGACAACCGCGATGGGGGTATCGGGCGGATGGCGGCCCGATACATGGTCGGCAATGGCGCGGCCCGCATTTTCCATGAGCTCAATCCCGGCAATGCCGCCGGCAATCGTGAGCCGGTCTGCTTCCGCCATTTCCGCGGTCGTCAGCAATTCCATATTGTCGCTGGCCCAGATCTGGCCTGCCGGCAGATGCCGGCGCGGAGCATCGCGCATCTGATCACCAAATAGGCAGGCTGCTCAATTATCGTCCAATAGCCTTCTCGACTGCGTTGCAATGGGCTAGGAAGAACCTGATCCGCGCCGATTTCGCCGAGCCGGCGGTTTGGCATAGAGCCTGCTAAATGAAACCGCGGTCAATTCCTGCCAACCCCGGCGTGCAGGAGGCTGGCCGAGGGGGGGAGGAAACCCAATGAAGAAGATCGAGGCGGTCATCAAGCCATTCAAGCTCGACGAGGTCAAAGAGGCATTGCAAGAGGTCGGACTACAGGGCATCACAGTAACGGAAGCGAAGGGCTTCGGACGACAGAAAGGCCATACCGAGCTTTACCGGGGTGCCGAATACGTCGTGGATTTCCTCCCAAAGGTGAAGATCGAAATTGTACTCGGCGACGATATGGTCGAGAAAGCGGTTGACGCGATCCGACGGGCCGCGCAAACCGGGCGCATCGGGGACGGAAAGATCTTCGTATCCAGCATCGAGGAAGCCATCCGGATCCGGACGGGGGAGTCCGGCTTGGACGCGATCTGAACCGACGCGGCCGGGAGGCTTTCCTCGGCGGGATGCATCCGCCGCCCCGCTGCCATTCACCTCCCTAGCAGACTGAGAACAAAGGGTAATCGTTCCATGACCACGCCCAAAGATGTGATGAAGTTGATCAAGGACAACGACGTCAAATATGCCGATCTGCGTTTCACCGATCCGCGCGGGAAGTGGCAGCATGTGACCGTCGACATCTCGACCGTTGATGAGGACACCTTCAGCGAAGGTCTCATGTTCGACGGCTCCTCGATTGCGGGCTGGAAGGCGATCCACGAGTCAGACATGCAACTCATGCCGGACCCGGAAAGCGCGTGTATCGATCCTTTCTATGCCGAGACGACGCTGGTGTTGGTCTGCGACACGCTCGAGCCGCTCACCGGTGAGCCTTACAACCGCGACCCACGCTCGATCGCGAAAAAGGCGGAGGGCCTGGTCAAGTCGATGGGCGTCGGAGACACGGTGTTCTTCGGGCCGGAAGCTGAATTTTTCATCTTCGACGACGTGAAATACGCGGCAAGCCCCTACAACACCGGCTTCAAACTCGACTCCGTGGAATTCCCGACCAATACGGACACGGACTACGAGGGCGGCAACCTCGGCCACCATATCGGTACCAAGAAAGGCTATTTTCCCGTGCCGCCGCAGGACACCGCGCAGGACATGCGCTCGGAAATGCTGGGCGCGATGGCCCGCATGGGCGTCAAGGTCGAGAAACATCACCATGAAGTGGGCTCCGCTCAGCATGAGCTGGGGATGCGCTTTGCGCCGATGGTCCGAATGGCCGACCAAGCCCAGATCTACAAATATTGCATCCAGCAGGTAGCCCAGATCTACGGGAAGACGGCGACCTTCATGCCGAAGCCGATCTATGGCGACAACGGCTCGGGCATGCATTGTCACCAGTCCATCTGGAAAGGCGGCGAGCCGATCTTTGCGGGCAACAAATACGCCGATCTTTCGGAGATTGCCCTCAACTACATTGCCGGCATCATCAAGCACGCGCGCACCATCAACGCCTTCACCAATCCCACCACGAACTCCTACAAGCGATTGGTGCCGGGCTTCGAAGCGCCGGTCCTCCTCGCCTATTCGGTCCGCAACCGTTCCGCCTCGTGCCGCATCCCGCTTGCATCCTCGCCGAAGGGGCGGCGCGTCGAGGTTCGCTTCCCCGACCCGCTTGCGAACCCCTATCTGGGTTTTGCCGCCATGCTGATGGCGGGGCTGGACGGCATCAAGAACAAGCTCAATCCGGGCGCCCCGATCGACAAGGACCTCTACGACCTGCCGCCCGCGGAGCTCAAGCAGATACCGACTGTTTGCGGCTCCCTGCGCGAGGCGCTGGGATACCTGGACAAGGACCGGGACTTTCTCAAAGCAGGCGGCGTGTTCGACGATGATTTCATCGACAGCTACATCGAGCTGAAAATGACCGAGGTGATCCGGTTCGAGCACACCCCGCACCCGGTCGAGTTCGAGATGTATTACAGCGCCTAGCGCACGAATAGGCGTTGCTGGGGCGGGTCAAACCCGCCCTAGTTGCAAGCGCCCCGGAATGCGCCGGGATTGATCTGTCAGGGCGACGACCAAAGTCGCCGCCTCATCTGAACAACACGAGAAGCAGGAGGAAGGCGCCGGCCACGGCGAGGGCACAGCGCTGCCGGCGCCTGCGGACGCGGGCCGCTGTCTCGAGCTTCCGCGCAATGATCGCCGCCTCGAATTCGGCGGACGAGCCGAACGGACACGCCATCGCGAAGCCGGCGCTTGCCGCGGCGCTCGCAAGCCCCAGTGCGGCGGCTTTCATCCGGAGAGAGGCCACAGATGTGCGCATCGCAGGAGTGTAGGCAGACCCGGTAAACGCCAAGTTTCAGCAGGAGCAGGCCGGCCTCGTGCCGCCGCAGGCACACTCCGTGCATCGACATGCCATGCACGGCTTTCACCCGCGCGCAGCTCGCCTGACCCCGACGCGAGCGTTACCAGCGTTTCCTCTTTCTCTTGCATGCGTTCCACTCGATTGCGGCCATTCGCCTTGGCGCGATACAGGGCTTGGTCCGCCGCGCCGAGCAGCGTGATGACATCCGCGCAGAGGCGAGCGCTCGCCGCCCCAACGCTCACGGTGGCCGCTACCGGGCAGCCGGCAATCATGCCGGCGGCGCCTGCGAATGCCGAGCGCACGCGCTCGGCCGCAACGCTGGCGTCAGCGATCGCGCATGGCAGCAGCGCTACAAACTCCTCGCCGCCGCAACGAGCGAAGATATCGGAGGACCGCATCCTGCTTTTGGTTATCGCGGCAAAGAGCTTCAGCACCTCGTCGCCTACCGGGTGACCGAAGCGGTCGTTTATCGATTTGAAATGATCGAGATCGAACATCAATAGGCTGACCGGCTCACCGTTGCTGGCGCGCTGGGCGAGCAGCTTCTGCGCGGCAGCGAAAAAGCCGCGCCGGTTGAGCGCTCCAGTGAGCTCATCGGTGGAGGCCGCGTCCCGTTGCATGCAAAGTGTGCGCTCCTTGGTCAGCACCAGCACTATGAAAGCTGCGCCGACGACGTAGAGCATGCTCTCCAGCGCAAACACCGCAATCCACGAGCTCGCAAGGCTCACGGCACCCCGCTCGGCCGGCAGCAGGCTCGCGAGCGGGACCGGCAGGAGAAAGACCGCGCCGTGCAGGATAGGAACGAATACCGCGGGCCATCGCCGCAGGACGGTTTTACGGCGCTCGCTCCAGAGCTCGCTGGCGGTAAGGAAGGTGTAGCTCGAGACGATCAACGAGCTGAGCACCACGCGCAGCGTCATCGATTGCACCACCTGTGGCATCATGCAGGCGGCAAGCCACACGGCGGGTCCGGTCGCCATTGCCGCCCACAGCACATTACGGCCATGGAAAATGCGCGCGGCGCTCCAAATCATCCCACACGCGAGAAACAGCAGTGAATTTGCGATCCCAAAGGGAAGCGGCGGAGAGACGAGGTTTTCGACGCTCCAGAACGCGACCGAGAACCCTCCCAAAAGATAAGCTGTACCCCACCATGCCAGCGCGCGGATGCGCTCCTGCGCCCATGCGGCGAGCAGGAAAAAACCAAGTAATGCGGCGATGCAGGTGCCGCTGATGACGAGGGTCGTGATATCGAGCGCCAATGGTCCAATCGTGCCGGATATCAGCATGTGAATGCTCTCTTTGAGCCCGCAAGCGAGTTGGCCCATAGCACCGGCGCAGATTTTTTGCTGAGAACTCTGATTGCAGGCTTTGCGGCAGGTTTGCACGAACGTGCCGGATTGCGGCGAAAAGCAGCTAAAACACTATTCAGTATTTATGGCAGCAGCCGCCGGATCGCACTGCTGCAGCGGTTTCAGACAAGCTCGGGTGGCAAGGCGCACCACGGTCGGCAAAACCGCCTGCGCCCGGCGCGTTCCACGCTCGTGGATCTGCTGGAGAGCGCTCTTTGCGCGCCGCTTGCGCACCTAGCAGTTGGAGTGGATGAACCGCCGCATCGTAACCGTTTCACCCATTTCGAAAGGACATCAGGTCCTTGCCCATCACCAGCGGCCCGTCATTGATTCGCCGAGTCTCGCGTGACGCTTCATGCTGCCCCCCAAGCTCTCTCAGCGTTTGGAGAACTGGAATGAGCGTCTCGCCTTCGCCTTCCCGTACTTCTTTCGCTCGACTACGCGGGGATCGCGAACAAGAAAACCGCCGCGCTTGAGCGCACCACGTAGATCGGGCTCGAAGTTCAGGAGCGCCTTGGAGAGACCATGGCGCACCGCGCCCGCCTGACCTGACAGTCCCCCGCCCGCGACCGTACAGGTCACGTCATATTGACCATGGCGGTTGGTTGCGACGAGCGGCTGCTGGATGAGCATGCGCAGCACCGGCCGTGCGAAATACGTATCGAACGGGCGGGTGTTGATCACGATGTTGCCCGCGCCGGGTCTGAGCCAAACGCGCGCCACCGCGTCCTTGCGCTTGCCGGTCGCGTAAGCGCGGCCGTGCTTGTCGAGCTTCTGGACGTATTTCGGAGTCTCCGGGGCGGGCGCCGGTTTGAGCGCAGCGAGTTGATCGAGCGATTGCATGGTTTCGGCCATGGTCACGCGCTCCTCTTGTTCTTGCGATTGAGGCCGGCAATGTCGAGCTTTTCAGGGTTCTGCGCCGCGTGGGGATGGTCGGGCCCGGCATAGACCCGCAGGTTGCCGAGTTGCACACGGCCCAGCGGGCCGCGCGGCAGCATGCGTTCGATCGCCTTCTCGACAACGCGCTGGGGAAACTTGCCCTCTAGAATGGAGCGCGCAGTACGCTCCTTGATGCCGCCGATATAGCCGGTGTGATGGTGGTAGACTTTTTTCTCGCGCTTTCTGCCGGTCAGCACGATCTTCTCTGCATTGACGATGATGACGTTATCGCCGTCGTCCATATGAGGGGTGTAGGTTGGCTTGTGCTTGCCGCGCAGCCGCATCGCCACGATCGAAGCAAGCCGACCGACGACAAGGCCGGTGGCGTCGATCATGACCCAGCTCTTGCGGATATCGTTGGGTTTGGCCGAATAGGTCTTCATGGCAGCCGCTTTCACTACGTGAAATGCTCGGTCCGTTGGCGGGGCTGATACAACACGCATGCCATGCCGTCAACACTTTGCCCCGTTGGAAGCGAGGCATTTCAAAGAGTTACTGGCAAGGTAGATAAATACCGTCAAGCCCGGGGAGGCGGAATGGAGTAGGTGGATGTCGCGTGCGCCACCGGTTCATTCACCCCGAGGCAGCTCAGGGTCACCTCCCCGGTCGCCAGCCGTTTGCCGAGCTTCAACAGCCGAGCCTCGGCGGCCAGGTCTCCCGGGGAAGCTTTCCGCAGGAAATTGATATTGAGATTGATGGTAACGGCGAGCGGCACCGGGCCGATCGCGGCAAGCACTGCGACGTACATGGCGAAGTCGGCGAGTGCCATCATGGCCGGACCGGAAATCGTGCCGCCGGGACGCAGCCATGCCTCGCGAAAGGCTTGGCGCACCCGCGCGCCGTGCTCCCACACCGCTTCGATCGTCAGCCCGCTCTGCGGGTTGAAGACTTGGGGAAACTCGGCCGAGAGAAAACGCTCGAGCTCGCCGACCGTCATCAAGACCGGCATGCACCCCCTCCCCTCTCGGTAAACCGAGCCGAGCTTTCCGGTGGCCGACCGAGCCGCCGCGATCAGCGCCCGTCAAGCCCTGCCGAATTGCTTGCGTAATTCATCCTTCGCACGGGTCAAGGTTCGCCTGCGCCCCGCCGGCAAGCTCCGCCCCCCACGGTTGATGTAAAAGGTGAGCATGGAGAGCGCAGATCGAAACGGATCCGCCTTGCGCCGGCGGCTCCGCAGCGCGGAACGGCGCAATGACGATGCGATGCGCTTGGGGTCGCTAAGGGTGAAAACGCCTCTATCGAGGCTGAGCGCATCGCTGTGCTCGGTCACCTGCCGCGACCAGCGCGGCCCTGCCCGCCTCGACGGTGATTTGCGGGGCGTGTTCTTGCGGCTCCGGGCGCCCCGGGCGACCTTGCGCCCCCGCTTGGATCGGGTGTGTGCATGATGGGCCATAGGTGATAAACGGTTTGCCGGGAAATCAGGTTCCGATGCAGCACCGCGTCGCGCCGCATTGTCGGAACCCTTGTGCACATTGCGCGCTGCCTTAAGTAGATGGTTCCAGAGGCTTCCGGACAATGCGATGAGCGTCCCGTCTTTTGCTCCGACCGCCGCCCCCCGAGTGGAAACCCAAGCTCCTCTGTTGCGGGAAAGCGTCGGCGAGATCGCAGTCCTGACGCTCAATCGCCCTCAGGCCCGCAACACTCTTTCCGAGGAAATGCTGGCGGCGCTGAGCGCGGCGGTCGCCGATATCAGCGAGGAGCAGCATGTGCGCGCGGTTGTAATCCGCGCGGAGGGCCCGGTCTTCTCGGCCGGGCATGATCTCAAGGAGCTTACCGCCCACCGCGTCGAGGCCGACGGCGGGCGCGGTTACACGCAGCGTCTCATGCAACGTTGCAGCGCCATGATGCTTTCCATCCTGCGGCTGCCGCAGCCTGTCATCGCGGCGGTGGAGGGGACGGCCACCGCCGCAGGCTGCCAACTGGTTGCGACCTGCGATCTGGCCGTGGCCTCTTCAGCGGCAAAGTTCAGCACTCCCGGCGTTCACATCGGCCTGTTCTGCTCGACGCCGATGGTAGCTCTCGCGCGCAATGTAGGGCGCAAGCATGCCATGGAGATGCTGCTCACCGGCGATACCATCTCGGCCGAGGATGCCTATCGGATCGGTCTGGTGAACCGGGTGGTCGAGCCGGGCATGGCACGCGATGACGCTCTGCGACTTGCCCGGAAAATCGCCGCCAAATCTGGAGCTGTGGTCAAGCTCGGCAAGCAGGCCTTCTACCGGCAGATCGAGATGGGCATCGCGGATGCCTATGCCTATGCCAGCGAGGTGATGGTGCAGAACATGATGGCACCCGATGCTGCCGAAGGTATTTCGGCATTCTTGGACAAGCGGCCGCCGAGCTGGAAAGACCGCTGAAGAGGCGTTCCTGTCGCTCCTCGCGACCCCTGTATGTTACGACTGTTCAGATGCGACCTCTCATGGATCACGATAATTATTCCGACAGCTACATCCGCGGTATTCTCAACACCGTGAAGTCCATCGCGATGGTGGGGGTTTCGGCCAATACCAGCAGGCCGAGCTATTTCGCGTTCAAGTATCTCCTGGAGCGGGGATACCACATGATCCCTGTCAATCCCGGCCTTGCCGGACAGGAGCTGCTCGGCCAGAAAATCTATGCCGGGCTCGCCGATATTCCGCAGCCGGTCGACATGGTGGACATCTTTCGCGCCTCGCGATACGCGCCCGACATCGTGCGGGAAGCGCTCGCGCTCGAGCCGCGGCCACAGGTGATCTGGATGCAACTCGGAATCCGCAATGATGAAGCTGCCGAGCTCGCCGAGAGCAACGGCCTGAAGGTCGTGATGAACCGCTGTCCCAAGATCGAGTACGGCCGTCTGTCGTCGGAAATCGCATGGATGGGCGTCAACACGCGTACGCTCACGGCAAGAAAACCACAGCTTTTCGGCCGCGGCATCCAACGCATGGGCCTCAATCGGGTGACCCTGTCCGGTGGCTCGACCGACGCCGCGATGCGGGCGCAAAGGACCAAGAAGAGCGAATCTCCGTAATCCGGCGCAGCGCCTTGACGCCGCCGGCATACGCTCCGATACAGCAATATCAGCCCCTCGCGATCAGTCCCGCGGCGCGGCAACCACCAAGGACTCGCCATGGCCGACCACACCCCAGGCTTTGCCACGCTCGCGATTCACGCGGGCGCGCAGCCCGACCCGACCACCGGCGCGCGCGCAACCCCGATTTATCAGACGACATCGTTCGTGTTCGAGGACGTCGACCATGCGGCTTCGCTGTTCGGCTTGCAGACGTTCGGCAACATCTACACGCGAATTGGCAACCCCACTAACGCGGTGCTGGAGGAGCGCGTCGCGGCACTCGAAGGCGGCACCGCCGGCCTCGCGGTGGCGTCCGGGCATGCGGCACAGGTGATCGTGATGCATTGCCTGATGCGGCCGGGCGACGAGTTCGTCGCCTCGAAGAAGCTCTATGGAGGATCGATCAACCAGTTCAACCACGCGTTCAAGAACTTCGGTTGGAACGTCGTGTGGGCGGAGCCGGACAATATCGGAACCTTCGAACGCGGGGTCAGCGCAAAAACCAAGGCCATTTTCATCGAATCGATCGCCAATCCCGGGGGCGTGATCACCGACATCGAAGCAGTTGCGAAAATTGCAAGGAGCGCGGGCGTCCCGCTGATCGTCGACAACACGCTGGCGACGCCCTATTTGTGCAGGCCCATCGAGCATGGAGCTGATATCGTCGTCCATTCGCTCACCAAATTCCTCGGTGGACACGGCAATTCCATCGGTGGGCTGATCGTGGACGGCGGCACCTTCAACTGGTCGCGGGAAAAGCGCTACCCGATGCTGTGCGAGCCCCGGCCCGAGTACCACGGCATCGTATTGCACGAGACCTTCGGCGATTTTGCCTTTGCTATCGCCTGCCGTGTGCTCGCGCTGCGGGACATCGGGCCGGCGCTCTCGCCATTCAATGCGTTTCTTATTCTCACCGGAATAGAGACGCTGCCGCTGCGCATGCAGCGCCATTGCGACAACGCATTGGCCGTCGCCCAATGGCTGGTCGAGCACGACAAGGTGGCATGGGTAAGCTATCCCGGGCTGCGCAACGATCGCTATCATAAGCTCGCCAGCAGATATGTGCCGAAAGGAGCAGGCGCCGTGTTCACGTTCGGTCTCAAGGGCGGTTACGACGCCGGCGTCAAGCTCGTTTCCAACGTGAAACTCTTCTCGCATCTCGCCAATATCGGCGACACGCGCTCGCTCATTATTCACCCGGCATCGACCACTCACCGCCAGCTCAGCGACGCGCAAAAGGTCGAGGCCGGCGCGGGACCTGACGTCGTACGCCTGTCGATCGGGCTGGAGGACAAGGAGGATATCATCGCCGACTTGGAGCAGGGCCTCGCGGCATGACTATTTCCGCAGCGTGCGGGCAACGTAATCGCGGATGCGGTTGACCGTCTCCGGAGCGGTCCAGATCCTTTCGACCTCGGCCCGGGTCTCATCCAGCTTCGCTCGTTCCAGCGGAGCCTGCCGGATTTGGCGCTTGGTCACGGCGAAGGCCGCCGGCGGGAGAGCCGCAAGTGCATCGGCACGGTCGAGCGCCCGTTGAAGCAGGATGCCAGGATCGACGATCTCGTGGATGAGGCCGCGCCGCAAGGCGTCTGCCGGAGCATAGGTGGCAGCGCTCAAGAGCACGTCGGCAAAATGCTCCGGGGCGGTGGCGCAACGCATGATCTCGAGCGCGATTTGAGGGAGCGGTACCCCGACCGGCAGCTCGGTCACGCCGATGCGGCCTGCTTCCTGTCCCATCAGCCGCCGGTCGGCGGCGCAGGCCAGCACGCAGCCCCCGGCGATCGCATGTCCGTTGACCGCGGCGACGAGCGGCTTTTGGCAAGCGAACACGGCTGCCAGCATCTTGCAGAGTGCGGGCAAGAACCTGCGAATGTACGGCACGCCGCCGTCGAGCAGGCGAACGAGATCGACGCCGGCTGAGAAAATCCGCCCCTGGCCCGTGATGATGATGGCGCGCGCCGCCGAAGCGTGGAGCTCCTCGAGGCGCGCGGTAAGCAGCTCGCAGAATTCGAGGCTCATTGCATTGGCCTTGCCATCGGCCATGCGCAAGATGGCCATACCATCCTGCTGGGTGAGCTCGATCATGCTTTCAGGCCGCGTTCACGCGGCGGAAGCCGTTCCACACCGCTGTTGCCGCCCCTGACAGCAGCACGCGGACATAGCGCAATTGCTGATGCTCGCCGTTGAGCGAAATGCGCGGCAGCGCGGTGAGATGATTGCGATGCCTGGGAAAGAGCACGCCCGGGCGAGTGGTCACCGCGGTCTTGAAACCGAGCTCAGCTGCTAGGCGGAATTCCCGAGGTCCTGCCGCGCTCGGATCTCCGACAGGATAGGAAAGATGATCAGGGCGTTTTCCGAGCGAGGCGGCAATCACCGAGCGGCCCATCTCTATCTCCGAGCGGGCGGATTGCTCCGATACCTTTGCGAGCATCACATGATTGACCGTATGTGCACCGACGGTCACGAGCGGGTCGGCGGCCAATGCGGCAAGCTGATCCCAGGTCATGCACAGCTCGTCGCAGAAGGCTGCGATATCGACCTGGTACCGCCCGGCGAGATCACGCACGGCGTGACGGAGCTCATCCTCGCGCTTGAAGCTGCGGACCCATTGATAGAGCTGCTCGTACAGATGACGTTTCTCGGCGATCGTAGAGCATTCGAAGCTCTGCTCCCTGCTGTCGATGAGAAGGCGGACGCGCTTGTTCCGGGCGACCACCGCCTCGAGCGCGAGCCACCACAGCTCCCCCAGGCGATCCGGGAAGCTGGTGGGGATGTAGATCGCAAAGGGCACCTGGTGCTTCTTGAAGATCGGATAGGCCCACTGCAGGATATCGCGGTAACCATCGTCCACGGTCATGCAGACGAAACGCCGGCCGCTATATCCTTCGGTCAGACGCCGATGCATTTCGTCCAGACTGATGAGATCGATGCGGGAGCGGCGCAGCCAGCCCACGACATCCTCGAGGAAGCCGGGCCTCACTTCCAGCAGCCTGTTGGGCTGGAACCGGTCCAGTCGAGGCGGGCGCACATGGTGAAGTGTGAGGATAGCGCCGATCCCGGCGGCGAACGGGCGCATGACGTGATGGGCGGCGCTGAAATAGAGGGCTTCGAAGCCGCTGCGAATAATGATGGTTTTTTTATGCGAATCCAATGTTCTTATCCTGACCCTGCGGCCCGGCCATTCTTCCCAACTCTTTATTGATAATTGTTTGCGACCTTCCTGACCAGTTTGGCGCGGGTCGGGCGAGCCTGCGCCAGACCCATTCTGTGTGGGCTTGCGGGTCGCTTCGTGAACGACGCGGTGGGGCCGATGTCCGCGCAGAATGCTCCCAGGCGGGTATCGGGATGAGCATCGCTTTCAAATATCCCACTACCACGGAGCAGCTCGCGCCGGTCGAGCGCTCGAGCGATTTGCCTCGTCTCGCTCGTTTCGAGGTTTTCGATACGATCGCGGCAGCGGAGCGCTTTTGGCGCCAGCTCGAGGATGGTGACGCGCTCTTCACGTCGTATCAGTCCATTGACCTGCTTGCCGCCTGGCAGCATCACGTCGGAACACGCGCTGGCGTAAAACCTTTCATCGTCACTGGGTTCGATGCGCACGGCGAGCCGCTCTTTCTCTGGCCGTTCGGTCGGGCGCAGAAGGGCCCTTTCAGGATCGTCAGGTTTCTCGGGTCGAAGCACTCGAACTTCAACATGGGACTGTGGCGACGCGATATACTTTCCAGCATCACGCAAAATGAGATCAGAGCCGTTCTTGCAGACCTCAGCGACGAGGTGGACATGGTGGGGCTGTGCAACCAGCCGCTGACCTGGGACGGCGCCGCCAATCCGTTCGCGCTGCTGCCGCGGCAACCCGCTGCCGATATGAGCGCGCGACAAAGTCTGGTGCATCAGGCAAGCGTGCCGGCGATCAATGACATTCTGAGCACCGCGATGCGCTCTCGGCTGCGCAACAAGGAGCGCAAGCTCCAGAAGCTGCCGGGCTACCGATATGTGCAGCCGCGCGAGGATGCGGAGATCGACCGACTGCTCGATCGTTTCTTTTGCTTGAAAGCAAGCCACATGGCGGCACAGGGACTCGATAACGTTTTTGCCGACCCGGGAATTCCCGAGTTCTTGCGATCCGCCTGTCACCACAAGCTCGCCAATGGCCGGCCGCTGATTGAGCTTCATGCGCTCGAAGTGAACGGGGAGGTGCTGGCCTTGTTTGGCACGATCGTCGATCGCTACCGTTGCTCGTCCATGTTCAATACCTACACGCTTGGTGAAAACGCCCGTCACAGCCCCGGGCTCATCCTCCTGGTGCACATGATCAATGAGTTCAGTGCGCGCGGCGTGCGGACATTCGATATCGGCGTCGGCAGGGCACACTACAAATCCTTCTTCTGCCGCGAGCCGGAGCCCTTGTTCGAGAGCTTTATCGGGCTTACCCCGCGTGGCCTGATGCTCGCGCTCGCGTTCGCCTCGGTGTTTTCCATGAAGCGCCTGATCAAGCGCAACCCCGCGCTCTGGGCGGCCGTTCAGCTGCTCCGCCGTCTGCGTGCTCGCACCTGATCAGCGAGTCTTTGTTCGTAGGGGCGCGGCACTGCCGCGCCCTCGATCCGTTTGCTCGCGGGTCGATAGAGGGCGGACGCAATGCGTCGCACCTGCGCAGTGGGGCGATGCTAAGCAGCCGCGGCGCGATCGCCGGGCGTACCAGCACCCGCGGGAGCGCCGGAGAGAACGCTGACGTGCTCGAAGCCGGCTCGCAGCAGATGCTCACGCAAGGCTCCCCTTTCGGACTCGCTGCTGTCGCCGGTCACCAATACCGCTCGCCGCGCCAGCCGCGCCAGCCGTTCGAGCGGCCAGTCCTCCGCGGCGCCGGCGTCGATGATGACGCGATCATAGCTGCGGCCGAGCGCCTCGAACGCGATCGCAAGGCGCTGAGAGGTGAAGAAAGTTTCGGGGTCGGCCTGACCTCGGCCGGCCATGACCAGATGCGCGCGGGAATGCCGATCGCGGGTGATGATTTCGCCGAACGTCGCGGAGCCCTGCACCAGCTCTGCGAGCCCCGGCGTCGTGGGGTCGGCGGCAATGGCCGAGAGGTTAGGCGATGCGAGGGCAAGCTCGGCCAGCACCACGCTCGAGCCGGCGGCAAGACTGCGTGCCAGCGCAACTGCCGCCTGGGTGGTGCCCACGTTGCGTGACGTGCCGAGGACGGCGACCCGGCGGGCGCCCTGCCCTGCCGCGCTCAGCTCGCGCGCAAGCAGCTCGCTGGCCTCCCTCGGGGAAACGCCCGGTTGCGGAGGTGCCGCCGCCGGGGCTGTTGCAAGTCTTTCCGCGGCGGCACTGTCTTGCCGGCCGGGACTCAGTCGCGATACCGGCTCCGGTGTGGCGGAAAGGTCGAGGGGGTCGGAAGCGGGCATGCTGCGCAGCAGCTCGGCGGTCATGATGAAGGCGCACGACAGCACGAGCGTCGCGAGCGCCGCGACCAGGATGATCGGGACCTTCTTCGGCCAGGCCGGGGTAGTGGAGACGACCGCGCTCGAGATGATGCGCGCATCCGGGGCGGCCGACCCGATAGTGTCCCGCGCGGAGGCTTCCCGGTATTTTGCCAGATAGGACTCCAGGAGGTCACGCTGCGATTTCGCGTCCCGCTCGAGCGCGCGCAGTTGGACATCCTGCTCGTTGGTGGACGCCGCCTGACGCTTGAGCGCATCGAGGGTCAAGGTGAGCTCGTCAACCTTGCTGCTGGCGAGCTTGGCGTCATTTTCCAGAGACCGCGCCAGGCGGTCGGCTTCCCCCCGCATCTGGCGCTCGAGATCTGCGATCTGCGCGCGCAGCTCCTTGATGCGCGGATGCTGGTCGAGCAGCGTCGAAGACTGCTCCGCGAGCTGCGCGCGCAACGTGACACGCTGCTCGGAGAGCCGCCGCATCAGCTCGGAATTGGTGATGTCCGAGAACTCGATCGGGGTACCGGTCTTCAGCGCCTCGCGGATGAGCTTGGCTTTGGCTTCCGCATCCGCCTTGTGTGCGCGAGCGGTGGCGAGCTGTGCGTTGAAGTCCCCCAGCTGCTGGTTCGAAAGGCTGGTGTTGTTGTTGCCAATGAAGAGATTGGTCTTGGCTCGGTATTGCTCGACCCTGCCTTCCGCCTTGGCCACGTTGCCGCGCAGCCGCTCGACTTCACCGGAGAGCCATGCGCCGGCGGCCCGGGTCTGCTCCTGCTTGGCGGCTTGCTGAAAGCGCAGATAGGCCTCGGCCACTGCATTCGCGGCCTGCGCCGCCAGCTCCGGATCCTGCGACTCGAACTCGATCGCAATCACCCGCGACTTCTCCACCTGGAACGCAGACAGCCGGTCGTAATAGCTCTTGAACACGCGCTCCTCGGGCGTCATCTGCGCCGGGTTTTTGATGATGCCGGCAAGGATGAGCGCGGTGCGCAGGAGGTTGGGTCGCTCGAGAACGGGGTCGAACTCCGGCCGCTCGGCCAGCTTGAGCCTCTTGATGACGTCGCGTGCGAGATCGCGTGACAGGATCAGCTGGACCTGACTCGTGACGGCCTCCTGATCGACCGTGGTGGCGCGATCGAGCGTCTTCTCCGCATCCGGACGAAAGAAGATGTTTTCCCGCGACTCGATCAGCACGCGGGCTTCCGATTTGTATCGCGGCGTGACCAGGTTGACGCCGGCAAATGCCATTGCCGCGGCGAGCAGCGTGAGCCCCAGGATCCGGAATTTCTTGCGCCAGAGCGCGCGGCCGACGGCGCCCAGATCGATCTCAGCGGCCAATGCAGCACCCGATGGCAGCTCCGACTGTACGCTCGCTTGCATTGCCATCCCACACCGAACGCGCACCGCGTGCGACTCGTAACCCGATTCCAAACGATTATGGTTGACGGCGGGTTAAGGACGGTGCGCCGCGGCCGCGAATAACACAATCTTGAGCCAACCGTGTTTTGCTCGGTGCTGCAATCTGCCGGAGTCGGCCTTTGCAGCTTGAAGCGTTAACGAGAGGTGAATCTCGCATCGCCGGCAGTAGCGGCGCTGCGAGGCCTCTGAGGATTCTGCATGTCATGCGCGCGCCCCTGGGCGGGCTGCTTCGTCATGTGCTCGACCTTGCGCGGGGCCAGATCGCGCGCGGCCACCGCGTCGGGCTCGTGGCGGATGCCACAAGAGGCGGCGGGCAAGCCGAGGCCGGCCTGGCGCGGCTCGCGCCTGCTCTCGCTCTGGGGCTCACGCGGGTCGCCATGAGCCGGCAGATCGGGCTTTCCGACGTTACTGCGCGCGCGCATGTTGCAAGGCGAGCCGCGGAGACGAACGCCGACGTCGTCCATGGCCACGGCGCTAAAGGCGGCGCTTACGCGCGGTTGATATCCTGCGCGCCCGCCATTCGTGTCTACACCCCCCATGGCGGCAGCCTCCACTACCGCTGGACCTCGCCCGCCGGATGCCTCTACCTCGCCGCGGAGCGGCTGCTGCTGGGTCGCACCGATCTCCTCCTGTTCGAAAGCGCGTATGGGTGCGCCGTATTCGAGGCGAAGCTCGGTAAAGTGCCCGAGCTCGCGCGCATTGTGCACAACGGGGTGGCCGGCGATGAGTTCAAGCCGGTACTGCCGGCTGAGAGGGCAACCGATCTCGTGTTTGTCGGCGAGTTGCGTGTGCTCAAAGGCGTCGATGTTCTGATCGAAGCGATCGCCAGCCTCTCCGGACGGAAAGAAAACGTCACGGCAACGATCGTAGGGGAAGGACGGGACCGGGGCATGCTCGAGGGCTTGGTGCTGGCTCGCGGCCTCTCGGACAGGATCCACTTTGCTGGGCCAAAGCCCGCGCGCGAGGCTTTTGCGCTGGGACGCATTCTGATCGTTCCTTCGCGCGCTGAGTCGCTGCCTTATATCGTCCTCGAAGCCGCTGCGGCGGGAGTGCCCATGATCGCCACGCGCGTGGGCGGGATTGGAGAGATCTTCGGCGACGACGCCTCGGCTCTGGTCCCTGCCGGGGACGTGCAGGCGCTCGCTTCTGCCATCGAGAATGCGCTGCGTGAGCCGGGCGGCGTTGGGCTGACGCAGCGGCTGCAACGGCGGGTGCACGCCTGCTTCAGCGCCGAGACGATGACGGACGCGGTGCTCCTGGCCTATCGCGGCGCCTTGTCGCGCCGGCATGGCTCCCCCGCTTCCAGTGTTGGAGCAGAAAACCTTTGTTGAAACTTTTTCGTTTAGAAGCGGCCCATTAGCTCTGGATCCAGGAATGCTCGATCTCGGCACGCGCAAGAGGGTGGACTCGCAATCGAGTGCCGCCCGGACTTCGGTAGATCAAAGGAAAGTTGCGAAGGAAGAAGAGCCGGCAAACGCTTCGGCGCTGCCGGCTGGTCCCGCGCCTGCTCCGGCGGCATCTGCGTGGTCCCCCATCGTGGTGGCGGGGATCGTGCGGATCGCCGAATTCCTCCTCATCATTGCGGTCGGTCTTGCGATCTACGCCGGCTATCTCGTTCCGATCGAAGGCTTCGAATGGCGCTACATGGGAGCGATCGGCGGCATTGCGGTGCTCGCCATGCTCGCATTCCAGGCCGCCGATATCTATCAGGTCCAGGCATTTCGCGGTTACGAGAAGCAGTATTTCCGGCTTGCTTCCGCCTGGTCGGTGGTCTTCCTGCTCACGATCATGGCGACATTCTTCGCCAAGGCAGGAGACCACTATTCACGGCTCTGGCTGGGGACCTTCTACGTCCTCGGCCTTGTAGTCCTGCTTGCCTTCCGGCGCACCGTGTTCCTGCTGGTGCGCCACTGGACGCGCCAAGGGAGGCTCGACCGCCGCACCGTCATTGTCGGGGCCGATGCGCGCGGTGACGCACTGATCCGGGCGCTTGCCGCCCAGCGCGACAGCGACGTGCGCGTGCTCGGTGTCGTCGATGATCGCAGCCAAGAACGCAGCGAAGAGCTCAGCGAGGACCGTAGCGAGGAGCGCAGCAGCCGGCAGGAACGGCGGGAAAAGCTCGGCACCGTCGATGATCTGCTCAAGCTTGCGCGCATGACGCGCATCGACCTTGTCATCTTTGCCCTGCCGATCTCGGCCGAGGCCCGCATCCTTCAGATGTTGAAGAAGTTGTGGGTGCTGCCCGTCGACATCCGCCTCGCCGCGCATTCCAACAAGCTTCGCTTCCGGCCGCGCACCTATTCCTACGTGGGTGGCGTTCCCGTGCTCGACGTGTGCGACAAGCCGATCGCCGACTGGGACGTCGTGATGAAATGGCTGTTCGACAAGGTCGTGGGCGGTACGATTCTTCTCCTCGCCTCGCCTCTCATGCTGCTGACCGCCCTCGCGATCAAGCTCGACACCCGCGGACCGGTGTTCTTCAAGCAGAAACGCTATGGTTTCAACAATGAGCTGATCGAAGTCTACAAATTCCGCTCCATGTATGTGGATCAGTGCGATGCGACCGCGGCCAAGCTGGTGCAACGCGGCGACCCGCGGGTGACGAGGGTGGGCCGCCTCATCCGCAAGACTTCCATCGACGAGCTGCCCCAGCTCCTCAACGTGGTGTTCAAGGGCAACCTGTCATTGGTCGGGCCACGGCCCCACGCCGTTCACGCGAAGGCCGAGAATCGGCTGTATGACGAGGCCGTCGACGGCTATTTCGCCAGGCATCGCGTCAAGCCCGGGATCACCGGCTGGGCGCAGATCAGCGGCTGGCGCGGCGAGACCGACACCCACGAGAAAATCCAGCGTCGCGTCGAGCACGATCTCTACTACATCGAGAACTGGTCCATCCCGTTCGATCTGTTCATTCTTGCGAAGACCCCGCTTGCCTTGGCGCGCACCGAGAATGCGTTCTGAGGCAGCATACCCTTCCCTGGAGGTGGGAAAGCCTGCCCTGGGCTTGATCCGGAAGCCAGCTCCAACTGGGTCCGGGGTAGCGAGGTGGTGGGCAACGCGCAGCCGCGACGGTCGGCAAACGCGCACGCCCCGGACAGAGCCCGCGGCCGGGCCTTATCTCTCGGCCGAGTCGCTGCGCGGCGCCCTCCTCTGGCTGACCGGCTTTTCCGGTGCATTCGTCTTCATCGAGCCGAGCCCTTACGAGCTCGTTGCCGTCATTGCCGGCTTGCTGTTCCTGGTGATGGGCCTCTCGGTGCGTCCCGCGCTCACGCCCCTCGTCCTGCTGCTCGTGCTGATGAACATCGGCTACGCAATCGCGGTTGCGCCCGTGAGCGATCAGAGCAAGCCCCTGACCTGGGTTTTCGTGTCCGCATTCCTTGCCGCCACAGCCATTTTCTATGCCGCCATGGTGGGCACCAACACGTCCTGGCGCCTCTCGCTTCTGCTACGCGGCTATGTCGCATCCGCGCTTGTTGCCTCGCTCGCTGCCTTCGTCGGCTATTTTCATCTGCTGGGCGGCGTGTCCGATCTCTTTATCCTCTACGAGCGCGCCCGCGGAACCTTCAACGACCCGAATGTGCTCGGCGCGTTCCTGATCTTGCCCGTCCTTCTCCTGTTCCAGCGCATGATGGCCGGCCGGCGCATCGTGCCCAGTGGGCTTGCGCTGCTCATCATGCTTGCAGCGATGTTTCTGACGTTCTCGCGCGGAGCATGGGCGCAGCTCGCAGTGGCAGGCACGGTGCTCATGACGCTCACCTTCGTCACCAGCCGATCGCCAGGCGAGCGCTTGCGCATCATGCTCATGGCGATTGCCGGTCTGCTCGCCGTCGCAGTGCTGGTGACGGTGCTTCTTTCGGTCGGGCAGGTCTCGCAATTGTTCAGCGAGCGCGCTGCGCTCGAGCAGGACTACGACACCGGGCGGTTTGGCCGCTTCGGACGCTGGGATCTGGGAGCGGATATTGCCTTGGAGCACCCCTTCGGCATCGGCCCGCTGCAGTTCTGGCTGTTGTTCGTGGAGGACCCTCACAACAGCTTCCTCAACGCATTCCTGTCCGGAGGATGGCTCGCTGGCTTCTGCTATCTCGCGCTTGCCGCCGTCACGATCGTCATGAGCACGCGTTTCCTCTTTATGCGCACGCCGTGGCAGCCCATTTACCACGCGATCTATGCCGCTTATGTCGGCACGATTGCCGAGAGCGCGATCATCGATATCGATCATTGGCGGCACTATTTCCTCATCCTCGGCCTGCTGTGGGGCTTGATGGCGGCATCCAGCCGGCATGCTGGCGAAGCGCACATTGCCCGCCTCGCTCCGTCCCGCTGCCGCCTGAGCGGCGCTCCTGGTCTTGCGGGGCTTTGGGGCCTTGCGACCGCGGTCTTGCGGACATGGCCGCGCGGGCGTAGATGTTGCGGGCATCGGCGGAGCGTAGCGCAGCCCGGTTAGCGCACCAGTCTGGGGGACTGGGGGTCCCGAGTTCAAATCTCGGCGCTCCGACCAGCATCTTGCTGAAATCACACGTACTTTCGTCAGCAGACTATGTCCTGCTTCCACGCGACAGCGCCGTGGAAGCACTGTGGAAGCGGCAACCCAACCGTTCCGGATTTCAAGGTAAAAAAACGGGCTGGGTCGAACGACCAAAGGGCGGAACGCGCAACGCGCCGCAAGATATGCGGCGCGCTGGCAGGGCATTGTTGTGCGCTCCACCACGGCGTCAGGCTGCTACCGCGATGGGCTCGGCGAGAGCCAACCCCCTGAGGTAATCCGCGGCCTTGGACGCCTTGCTGCACGCTGTGAAGAAGGCCCGCTTGTCGGCCTTGAGCAGTTCAATCCACGTCGCAACGTAACCCGCATGACGCAGGTCACTATCGAAGCCGAACTCGGCACAAAGGAACGCCGCCCCTAGCTCTGCAACCAGTTCTTCTGCCGCGTAGTCCCGCGAGCCGAACCGGTTCTTCAAGTCACGGTCTAGCCGAGACTTGTGGCCCGACCAATGCGTCAACTCGTGGAAGCAGGTGCAGTAAAAATGGTCCGCGCCTTTGAATGCCGCGAAGGCCGGCATTGAAATAAAATCATGGCTCGGGATGTAGTACGCTTCCCCCTGCCCTTCCCGAATATCAGCATGGGTTGACTGCAAGAACTGATCCGCGAGTGCATCCCGTGTGTCCGGATTGCGTACGCGCATCGGCTTGCCGCGCGTGACGCTCTCGGGCAAGTTCTGGCACTGCTCCACGTTGAACACTGTGTACTCGCGCAGCATCGGAACAACGCGGGTTTCGGTTTCCGCTTCGTCGTCGTTCGTCACCTGCAACTGCTGGACGAAGTAGACCTTGGTCCCGTGCTCGCCCTTGCGGACGTTTCCACCGGCCTCGATTGCCTGCTTGAAGGTTAGGAACCTTGGCGTTGACCAGCCGCGATTGCGCGCAAGCCATAGCAGGATGACATTGCATCCCGAGTAGGGCCGGTTGGTTACAGCATTCTGCGGGACATTTTGCCCCGCTGTTGCTGACCATGGTTTTACCCACGGCAGCGCACCCCGCTGTAGTTCGGCAAGAATACGTTCTGAGACTTCGACATAGAGATCACGCTTCACGATACTGCCTCGCTGTTAGTAGCGCGGCCACGACGACCGCATGATTTGCGGCGTCGCACTCGTGACGCGGAACTTCTGTTAGTTCGGCAACCTGCTTGCTGGGGCTTTTTTACCCCTACCCCAGCGTGACCAAAGGCGCCAGAGGGCGCGCGGGCAACCTTCGACCTTGAAAATCTGTAGGACCCCAAAAAGGGTCCTTAACTATTTGTTAGCTCGTACTGATCGCCGATGACGTGGAAGTAGCTCACGTCCGCTTGCGGAGTTTATCCTCGACCACTTCAATCCCCCGTGGCGATATGCGCACCAAGTCCTGCTTTTTTTCGAACTCAACAAGGCGATCGTCATGCAGCTCGGTCAACACTTTCCCGCGAAATGCACTTGGATTTGAATACTCTGTCGATGTGAACAGATCGGTGGCCGAGACCCAACCCGTACTGTGATGGAGCAGGAGGAGTACTTGATCTTTGGCTTTTAGCCTCACATCAAGGACCCGCTTTACAGGGCCGACCTCCCAGATCATCGGGGTCTTCCGTTCCACAAGCGCGTCCACCGCCTCTTGCGCCTCCTCAGTTGTCACGCCATGGAATATGCGGACCAGCTCGGCCATAACCCAGCTGGCCATTCCCTGTACAGTCTCTGCGTCCATGTGATTGGCGTCTACATCGCCGCCAACGTGCCCGACCCCCCGGTTGTTGCGGATTTCATATAACACCGGCAATGCACGCGGGATGAGCAATCGCAAGCTACGATCTCCCACGCGGTGGGGGTCAGCCGGGAGGTTCTCGATTGCGCGGCACGCCCCGACCATATCGCTCGGCTTGCTCGCAGTCGGAGGAAAGCTTCCTGTGACGGCACCCTGAACTATGGAGTAAACAGCCTCGCAAAACTTGCCTCCATTAAGCTCCGAAGGCTCCCAGCGCCGCTCCAAGAAGTTGGTCACGATCTCCTGGTAAGTTTTGATCAGCGCATTGCGCAGCGTCGCGGGTATGGCGGCGAGCAGGCCAGCAGGATCAATCACGTAGCGGCACTCGCCAGTTCTTTTACGATCACTGCTCCGCGTTTCATTCCGATGGTCGTCAGCGTGAAGCCTTTGGCCTTATCACCACTGAACTCGGCGCCCTTGGCCTTGATGTGGACAGAGTGGTTCGCGGGGTCATAACACCCGAGCTTCTCGCAGAACTCGCGAGCGGTACTGTCATCAAAAGCTCGGTCATTGCTGGACAGGAACTTTCCGAGGCCGGTCAGAACGTAGGCGTTGAGTGTCCTATCCTTCTTCGACTTCCCCGGAACGTCGTGGATGTCGAAGGTGCCGTCCCCATTGAAATGGAACGTGCGCTCCAGTTCCTCCTCGGAGACCCCATGCTGCTTCATCCACTTCGTGGCTTGTGGCGGGAGACCATCGTTATCGGCAGCGTCGCCATCTCGTGCCGTCAACCGCGGCTCAATCTGCTCTGCCGCCGTCTTCTCGCCGAGAAACAGCATAGCGGCGTCCACGGTGCGACGGCGTTGCTCGGAAGTCAGTGGGGTCAAAGCGGTGATTATCGCGTTCAACGCCGTGGTGGCGTTGTCGGTTTCATGCCCAGGCATGGTGGCCTCCTTTTGCAAATCATGTCAGGAAATACCGAACGCGCCGACACTTGCGGCGCTATATATGGTCGCAGTATTAGGATGTCCATACGCTGAAATGGGAAGAAAAATGGTGGAAAACTCCGTCCGCGGGGTGAACTGACCTTGCGGGCCGGCAGATTTACGTGCTCTTGAGGCTGCGGTAGGGGCTGTGGCGATCCGATTTGCCGCTCAAAATCGGCGCGATGGGCGGTTTCTAACTCTATGGCCTGCGGCAGCCCGTCGCCACCCGTGGAAGCCACAATCTCGTCAATACTGTACCATTATTGCTGCTCGTCGGGGACGCGGGGGCCTGATCTCTCCCATAAGGACGCAAGCGGAAGTCCATGCTTTCATTGGACAAGGTCGTTGCGGGCGCCAAGGTGCGCGGGCTGGCCGGTGCGGTGCCCGTGGAGGTCGTGCGCACTGAGTGGATCGGCTCGGATGCCCTGAACGTGGTCTACCGCGGCGCCGACGGCCCGGCCGAGGTGCTGCTCTTCCGTGATGCCGAGCCGCGGCTCGAACTCGTCCAGGCCACCCGCGCCTTCAGCTTTGAGGGAGACGGGGAAGCGTTCCGGATCGGCTCCGAAGCGCAGCGCATTCGGCTCGCCCACCTGTTTGACCCCTACCTCGCCGTCCACAGCTCGCGGATCGACGCGCTGCCGCACCAGATCACAGCCGTCTACGGTGAACTGCTCCAACACCAGCCACTGCGGTTCCTGCTTGCCGACGACCCGGGTGCCGGCAAGACCATCATGGCTGGCCTGCTGATCAAGGAGCTGATCATCCGCGGCGACCTGGAGCGATGTCTCGTCATCGCGCCGGGCAACCTTGTCGAGCAGTGGCAGGACGAGCTGAAGGACAAGTTCGACCTGACTTTCGACATCGTATCCCGCGAGCAGATCGAGACCTCCGTCACGGGCAACCCCTTCGTAGAGCGCAACCTACTGATCATGCGTCTCGACATGGCGGCGCGATCCGAGACGCTGCAAGCCAAGCTACAGGCCGCCCCGGACTGGGACCTCGTTGTCTGTGATGAAGCTCATCGCATGGCCGCAAGCATGTTTGGCTCCGAGGTGAAGTACACCAAGCGCTACAAGCTTGGGCAGCTTGCCGGCGGCCGGGCGCGGCATTTCTTGCTCATGTCGGCGACGCCGCATAACGGCAATGATGCCGACTTCGAGCTGTTCATGGGTCTTCTCGATAATGACCGTTTTGAGGGCCGACCGCGCGAGGGCGCGCGCAAGGTGGACGTATCCGACCTCATGCGGCGCCTCACCAAGGAGGAGCTGCGCAAGTTCGACGGCGCACCGCTCTTTCCCGAGCGCAAGGCATCCACGATCCAGTACCAACTCTCAGACTTGGAAACGCAGCTCTATGCCGCGGTCACGCAATACGTGCGCAACGAGATGCGCAATCTCAACAATCTGGGTGACGATAAGCGGCGCAACAACGTCGGCTTTGCGCTGCAAATATTGCAGCGTCGCCTCGCCTCCTCGCCCGCGGCCATTTTCCACTCGCTCCGTCGCCGCCGCGAACGACTGGAAGCAAGGCTTGCCGAGGAACGCATCATCGCGCGCGGCGGCAGACTGCAAAAACAGGAGCAGCTCCCGTCCCTGTTCGATGACGATGAGGATAGTGATCTCGACGAAGCGGGCGGCGCGGAGCTGGAGCAAGCCGAGCAGGAGATCGTAGATCGCGCCACCGCAGCACAGACGATCCCCGAGCTGGAAGTCGAGCTTTCAGTCCTCCGTGATCTGGAAAAACTCGCTGATCGGCTGCGGCGGTCGGGTCAGGATGCCAAGTGGCGGCAGCTCAGTGAAATCCTCGATAAGCCACCGATGGTCAGCGAGGCGACCGGCGAACGTCGCAAGCTCCTCATTTTCACCGAGCCGCGCGACACGCTGGAATACCTCGCCAGCAACATTCGCCAGCGCATCGGCAAGCATGAAGCCGTCGCGGTGATCCATGGCGGCGTGCCGCGCGACGTGCGCAAGGCCAACATCGCTGCCTTCAATGATGATCCCGAGGTCCGCATTCTCATCGCCAACGATGCGGCCGGCGAAGGGGTGAACCTGCAACGGGGCGCGCACCTCATGGTCAACTACGACCTGCCCTGGAACCCCAACCGGCTGGAGCAGCGGTTCGGGCGTATTCACCGCATCGGACAGACTGAGGTCTGTCATCTCTGGAACCTGGTTGCAGCCGACACGCGCGAAGGTGAGGTCTATGCCCGGCTCTTGGAGAAACTGGAGCGAGCGCGCGAGGCATTGGGTGGCAGAGATAGCGTCTACGACGTGCTGGGTGAGCTGTTTCAGGGCCGCGCGCTGCGCGAGCTGCTGATGGAGGCAGTGCTTTACGGCGATGACCCTCGGCACAAACAGAGACTATTCACTGCGGTCGATGGTGTCGTCGATAGGGAGAAGATCGAGAAGCTGATCCGCGAGCGTAAGCTCACCTTGGATGGGCTTGACCCACGCTCTGTCACCGAGATCAGGGAGAAGATGGAGCGGGCGGAAGCTCGGCGCCTCCAGCCACATTACATCCGGGGCTTCTTCGAGAAGGCGTTCACACGGCTCGGTGGTCAAATCAGACGCCGTGAGACTGGCCGGTTTGAGATCACCCGCGTTCCGGGTCGCCTCCGCGATCGTGACCGGGCAGCAGGCGGGGTCATTCCGATCTCGGAACGATACGAGCGCGTCTGCTTCGACAAAGCCCACCGCGACACCGCCAAGCCCCAAGCCGCCCTGATCACACCGGGCCACGGGCTGCTCGACGCTACCATAGCCGTCACCCTGGAAGAGGCGGGCGACGTGCTCAAGCGCGGCGCGATCCTGGTGGACGAGGCCGGCGCGCACGGCTCCGAGCCTCGTGTGCTCGTTACGCTGGAACACGCGATCCGGGACGGTCGGCCAGGTCGTCACGGACAACCGAGCATCATCTCGCGGCGGATGCAGTTCGTGATGCTCGACCAACAGGGCAAAGCGCTGGACGCGGGACCCGCTCCATACCTGGACTTGAGGCCGCTGAACCCCGAGGAGAAAGAAGCCGCATACAAGCTACTCGATGCCGGCTGGCTCAAGGGCGACATCGAGAAGATGGCCATGCACTTTGCCATTGCGCAGCTTGCTCCAGAGCATTTGCGGGACACCCGCGAACGTCGTCTTATCGAGATCGACCGTATCGAAGGCGAAGTCCGTGCCCGCCTCAAGCGAGAGATCAACTACTGGGATGGTCGCGCCGAGGAGCTGGCCCTCAAGGAACAGGCCGGCAAGGGCGGGCGGCTCAACTCCAGCAATGCGCGTGCCTATGCGCAGACGCTGACCGACCGATTGGACCGCCGCCTGCGGCAACTGGCCGAGGAGCGAGATATCCAAGCACTGCCACCGTCTGTGAAGGGCGCCGCGCTGGTCGTGCCGGCGAGCTTGCTGCACCCGGTTGGCGCTACGGTGCCGGACGGCCTCGCTGAAGATGCGCTTGCGCGGAAAGAGATCGAGCGAGTGGCGATGGAGGCGGTCATGGCTGCCGAGCGTGCCCTGGGGCGTGAGCCGCGCGATGTGTCGGCCGACAAGGTCGGCTACGACATCGAGAGCCGCGATCCGGCGAGCGGCCATCTACATTTCATCGAGGTCAAGGGTCGCATCGACGGGGGCGACACGATCACAGTCACGACCAACGAGATACTGGTATCCCTTAACGCAGGCGACCGGTTCGTGCTCGCAATCGTGCCGGTGGGCGAAAACGGCTTTGCCCACCAGCCGGTCTATGTGCGGCGCCCATTCGAACGTGCGCCGGACCCGGATGCGTGCGCGACCATATTCAAGCTCGATAGGTTGATGCCACGGGGGACTACCCCGTGCTGAAACCAAAGCACAGGAACACCTCCGCCAACGTCACGCATGGCCTGGTGATCGACCAGCCCTGGGTCGGCCTCATTGCCGACCGCAAGAAGACATGGGAGATGCGGACAAGGCCGACAAAGATGCGCGGCTGGATCGGGCTCATCGAGAAAGGGACCAGCACTGTCATCGGCATGGCCCGCTTGACGGGCTCGCTGCCCGCTTTAAGCCGGCAGGCACATCACCTCCATTTCAAGAAACATCGCGTGCCCCCTGGGTCTGATGGCAGAAAATACCACGGCAAGTATCTCATCCCTTGGGTACTGGAGCGGTCGTTCAGACTGCCCAGGCCGGTCCCCTATCAGCACCCGTCCGGCGCCGTAACTTGGGTCAGGTTTGGCGATAAGATTTCCCGTTCTCTGAACCGTCGATTACGCACGACACATCCCGAGGAGCAGTGATGACGGTGCAGATCGCACCCCGCAAAAAGCTGATCGAAGTTTCGATCCCGCTGGAAGCGATCAATAAGGAGAGCGCGCGAGAGAAGTCGATCCGACACGGGCACCCCTCTACCTTGCACCTGTGGTGGGCAAGGCGCCCGCTCGCCGCCTGCCGGGCTGTTCTGTTCGCCCAGCTCGTGGACGACCCTTCCTCGTGCCTAGAGGAGTTTCCTACCAAGCAGGCTCAGGACGCCGAGCGCGACCGGCTTCACAAGCTGATCGCTGCGCTCGTACCTTGGGAGGCGTCGAATAACGAGACCATCCTTAATCAAGCTCGTTACGAGATCGCGCGTTCAGTGGCCCGTGGGCGTGGCGATAAGCTGCCGCTGATCGATCAGATGAAGCCGCAACAGATCATCGACTACCTCCAGAAAAATGCGCCGCCAGTGTACGATCCCTTCTCCGGCGGCGGCTCAATCCCATTGGAAGCGCAGCGATTGGGCCTCACGGCCATGGGTTCAGACCTTAACCCCGTGGCAGTGCTGATTGGCAAGGCCCTGGTGGAGCTTCCGCCGAAGTTCGCGGGCCGCAAGCCCGTCAATCCCGAGGTCAACGAGCTGCACCAGTGGAAAGGTGCGGAGGGTCTCGCCGACGACGTGCGCTACTACGGTCGCTGGGTGCGCGAACAAGCCGAGAAGAAGATCGGGCATCTCTATCCTAAAGTGAAGCTGAAAGACGGCAAAGAGGCGACTGTCATCGCGTGGCTGTGGGCGCGCACGGTACCCAGCCCCGATCCGCGCGCGAGGGGCGCGCACGTGCCGCTCGTTTCCTCGTTTATGCTGACGAGCAGAGCAAACAAGGAGGTCATTGTTAAACCGGTAGTCGATCGGGCCAAAATGACGTGGGCGTTCGAGATCGATGAAAACCCAAGCAAGTCGGACATCGAGGCAGCGAAAAAAGGGACTAAGGCGGCACGCGGAGCTAACTTTACATGTCTGCTCACTGGCGCCGCGATTGACGACACGCATGTCAAGTCCGAGGCCATCGCGGGACGTATGGGCGCAGCGCTCATGGCAATCGTCGCCGAGGGGCAGCGCAACCGCAGCTACTTCGCGCCGACACCAGAGCATGTCAAAGCCGCGGACGTTGCTGCTCCAGACCTACCCGAGATCGACCAGCCGTTGCCGAATGATCCGCGTGCCATTTGGTGCACGCTTTATGGTCTCGATCGGTTCACCAAGCTTTTCACCCCCCGGCAGCTTGTGGCGCTGACGACATTCTCCGATCTCGTGATGACGGTGCGCGAGAAAGTGCTGGCTGATGCGAAAAAGCATTGGTCCGACGCGCAGGTCGGTGACGATTGCCGCCTTGCCGAAGGTGGCCTGGGACCAGCGGCTTACTCAGACGCCATAGCCACCTATTTAGTCTTCGCGATCAATAAGCTGAGTACCAGGAGCTGCACCCAAACGGCTTGGTACGTAGACCGTGAGAGCACTATGGCGGCGTTCTCGCGGCAGGGCATCCCAATGACTTGGGATTTTGCTGAGATGAATACCCTGCTTGACGGTTCTGGGAGCTATGGAAACGCGGTCGAGTGGACCGCAGAAACGATAGATAACCTGGCAGTCGGAAGTAGGTTCGGCACTATTTCCAACCTTGATGCGGCTGTGAACAACTATCCGGCTCGACCTGTCGTCATTTCAACTGACCCACCGTATTACGATAACATCGGATACGCCGATCTGTCTGACTTCTTTTATATCTGGCTCCGGCGGGCGCTCTCACCAGTATGGCCAGACTTGTTCCGTCGGGTCGTTACTCCAAAAAAGGAGGAACTTGTAGCAAGCCCATATCGTCACGGCAGTAAATCTGATGCTGAAGACTTTTTTATGCAGGGAATGAATAAGGCATTGGCTGCACTCCGAAGTGCTGCAACTGATAATGATCCGCTCGCGATTTACTACGCATTCAAACAATCCGAGATCGCAACTGATGGCATCACTTCAGCAGGCTGGGCGGCTTTTCTTCAGGCCGTAGTGGATGCGGGCCTCATTGTAGACGGCACATGGCCCATGAGGACCGAGCAACCACACGGTCTGCGGGCGATGAAAAGCAACTCGTTGGCCTCTTCGATTGTCCTCGTTTGCCGTCGGCGCGATACCTCAGCTCCAACAATCACCCGTGCTGATTTTCTCCGAACGCTGCGCCGGGAGATGCCGGCCGCACTCGCTGAAATCCGACACGGGGGGGTCGGGCCAACCGACATTCATCAGTCGGCCATCGGTCCCGGCATTGGCATCTTCACGCGCCACTCGCAGGTACTAAACACGGATGGCACGCCGATGCTGGTGAGGGACGCACTGAAGCTCGTCAATCAGGTTCGCGAGGAGATAACCGCGCCGGTTACCGGTGAGTACGACCCGGAGACGCTGTTCGCGCTGGACTGGTTCGCCGCCAAGGGTTTCGAGAAGGGGCGCTCGGGTGACGCCATCGTGATGACCAACGCGGTCAACGTGTCGCTCGACGGCATGAATGCAGGCGGTTTCTTCTTGGCCGACGGTGGTGTTGCGCGGCTCCTCAGGCGCGAGGAACTACCGGACGACTGGGACCCTGCCAACGATAACCACGCCACCGTCTGGGAAGCCTGCCAGCATCTGATAAAACGTCTTCGGGCCGAGGATGGTGGTATCGACGCCGCTGCGGCGCTCTACAATCGCTTGGGGAGCCATGCCGAGCCCGCCCATGCGCTGGCCCGCCGGCTCTACGATATCTGCGAGCAGAAACAGTGGGCGACCGAAGGCTACGTCTACAACCAGCTCCACCAAGAGTGGGACGCTATCGAAAAACGCGCTGCCACGCTCGCCGACGTGGGAGAGGCGCGGGACCTCTTCTCTCGTTAGCCCGGTAGGAACACCATGAGCGGTTTTGCCTCGAACCAGCGTATCAGTCGGGGGTTGCTGATGCTCACCAAGGTGTTGCAGCCCTACGTCGAAAAGCGGATGCGCGAGTTCTATCGCGGTAACTGGCAGCAAAATCTATCGGTGGCCGCGGGCAGCGATCGGACAAAATCTCTCGATGCTTACGCGCTGCTCAAAACCATGATCGATAACTGGCAGAGCGTATTCCGCGATGGTCTTAAACCCATTGTTCGCAACCACGTCTCGCTGGCGCTTGCAGCACGTAACGATGCGGCGCATGCGGGCGATACCATCGGCGACGCTGATGCCATCTCCTATCTGCGCTCAATGCAGGCCGTTGCAGAAGCGATCGAGCCAAAGTCGGGCGCGGGCTTCAAGGCGCTGATCGACGACCAGACCAAGGCTATGGCGGCGGCAATGGGAGTATCGACCGAAGTCGCCGCCAAGGCTGCGGTTGCGGCGCCGCAAGCTGCGCTCGATCTCGGTGATAAGCGTTACGTATGGAAGCCGTGGCGCGAAGTTGCGCCGCCGCACGCCGACGTGATGGCCGCCCGGTTCGTCGAGGCGGAGTTCGCTGCCGACCTCTCGACAGTGGCGCGCGGCGAAGGAGCAGACACATACCGCGACCCACGGGAGTTCTTCCGCATCACGTTCATGACCGGCGGCCTGCGCAAGGTTTTGCGTAGCGCCATCGAACGATTGGCCGGCAAGGGCGGCGACCCCGTCATTGGCCTGCAAACCTCGTTCGGTGGCGGCAAGACGCATACCATGCTGGCGCTGTATCATCTGGCCAACACCAAGAACCCCGAGACCCTGCCTGGCCTTGCCGACATTTTCAAAGAGGCCGGCGTCACGACCCTGCCAAGGCACTCCAGCCCGGTCGTGTTCGTCGGCACGGCAGCCGGCGCCAACCAGCCGATACCGATTGAAGGAGCGCGCACGGTCAAGAGCCTGTGGGGCCTGATTGCCGCAAAGCTCGGCGGGTGGAAAGCCTACGAGAGGATCAAGGCATCAGACGAGGCGCGTACCAACCCAGGCTCCGAGGTGTTGATCCCGATCCTCAAGGAAGCTGCGCCGTGCCTTATCCTGCTCGATGAGGTGGTGGCGTATGCGCGCAATCTCGACGGTATTCCCTACGATGGCTTCATCTCGTTCTTGCAGTCTTTAACAGAAGCGGCGAAGGCTGCGCCCGGCGTTCTGGTGGTCGGCTCGCTTCCCGAGAGTGGCGCCGAGGTCGGCAATCAGCGTGGCCGCGAAGCACTGCTGGCGTTGGAGAAGGTCTTCGGACGCGTGCAATCGGCATGGACGCCGGCGCAAGGCACCGAAACGTTCGAGATCATCCGACGACGCCTCTTTCAGGAGCTAGATGCCGATGGGGAAAAGGCGCGCGAGCAGGCCGTCAAGTCGTTTGTGAGCTTCTACAGGAACAACGCGGGCGAGTTCCCGACCGATGTGCGGGAGCGCGCCTACGAGACCCAGTTGACGGCCGCCTATCCGGTCCATCCCGAGCTGTTCCGCATCTTGCAGGCCGACTGGAGCGCGCTGGAGAAGTTTCAGAAGACGCGTGGCCTGCTCAAGATGATGGCGCAGATCGTCTACCGGCTCTGGCGCGATGGCCACGCTGCGCCGATGATCCTGCCGGGCGACGTGCCGCTGACCGACGACAAGGTGCGCACGAACGCTCTGTTGCCGATCGCGGACGGCTACGACGCGGTGATTGCCAAGGAGGTTGCTGGCGACCTCTCCAAGCCGGCTCAAATCGAAGCCCGCTCGCCGTCCGTGGGTAAGAACAGAGCCGTGACACGGGCGGCGACAGCTCTGTTCATGGGCACTTCGCCACATGGCTCGACCAACAGGGGAATGGAGATTGCGCGGCTCCGCATGGCCTGCGCCGTCCCTGGCGAGCAGCCGTCCCAGTTCTCCGAAGCAGTACGCCGCCTGGGCGAAAACGCGGCCTACCTTTACAGCGCAGGCGAGAACTACTGGTTCTCGCCCATTGCGTCGCTCAACCAGGAAGCCGAGGACAGGGCTAAGGCCCTCTCCACCGCGGAGGTAGAGGCGGAAATCATCACGTTGATCCGCGCAGAGGAGAAGCACAGGGGCATGGGCTTCCTGCGCGTCCACGGCGCACCAGACGATCCGCTCGGCATTGAGGACGCCTACGAGGCAGCACTTGTTCTGCTGCCGCCGTCAGCATGGCATCGGGGCCGCGATGTCGATACTGCTGCGATGAAGCTCGCTGCTGACATTGTCGAGCACAGAGGGCCGGGTCAGCGGCGCAATCGCAACCGGCTCGCTTTCCTTGCGCCCGACCAGGCGGCGCTCGAAGACATCCAGAACGTTGTCCGCAAGAAGCTGGCGTGGGCTTCGATCGTGCGTGACGCTCGCGGCCTACTACAGCTTCCCCCCGCACAGGAGGACGACGCCAAGAAAAAACTCGCCGAGCAGGAAACGGCCGCGATCAACGCTGTGCGGCGCGGCTGGAAGCACCTCCTGCTTCCGCAGGAGCCGCAGCCCGGCAGCCCGAATGAAGCACGCGGCTTCGACCTCGAACCGGTAGCGCTGACCAACCGTGCCAACGATCCGGAGCCATCGGCGCAGCTGGCCTGGAAGAAATGCGAGACCGATGGCCTCATCGTGTCGCGGCTCGGTGTACTCGATAATGACCTTGACAAGGTCTGGCAGGCGGACAAGCCGCACGTCTCTGTCAGGCAGTTGCGCGACTGGTTCGTGCAGTACCCCTACCTTTCCAAGCTCCGCGATCCTCAGGTTCTGGCTAGAGCCATAAGTGAGTCCCTCGCGCGAGGGGCGGACACCAAGCACGCCATCGCGGACCGCTTCGACGAGGCAAAGGGCGAGTACGTTGGCCTGAAGGTCGGGAAGCTGGTGGAGACTAACCTAAGCTCGGACATGGTGTTGGTTCGTCGGGCTGTAGCGGAGGCTCAGCTCGGGCGGCGCCGCGATGATGACACTGTCATCGTGGACCCGCCGCCCCCGCCACCGCCGCCTCCCCCACCGCCCGGCCGACCCCGTCGCTTCTATGCGAAGATCGCGCTTGATCCCAATCGTCCGACGCCGCAGGTCAGCAACATCGCCCAGTCGATCCTGAGCGAGCTGGATCGCGTTCGCGGGACCAGACTGAGGCTGACCTTGGACATCGACGCCGAGACCGATAACGGCTTCCCGGAGGATGTCGAGAGCGTGGTGCGGGATAACGCCACGAGCCTACGGATCACGGATTTTGGCTTCGAGGGGGAGTAGCAGGCCGACAACTGCGACCAGTCTCGGGCGGTTACAGGCGCTGTAACCGGACCCCCAGGGGAGGTCCGGACAGGAGGTTCGGCGTGAGCCTCTGTACTCGGTGACGGCGTTGCGCCGTCCGTACAAATCCGGCATTGCCCTTCTATGGAGTGGAGCCCCGCGTAGACCTGCATTGCTGCCGATGGGATTTGTAGAGCCCTGCCTGCCTTCGGTGCGGGATACGCCTCCGCGCGGTGCCGAGTGGGTCCACGAGATTAAGCACGACGGCTATCGGGTGATCGTCCGCCGGGAGGGCACGCGGGCGCGTATCTTTACGCGGCGCGGCTTCGATTGGAGTGGTCGCTTCCCATGGATCGAGGAGGGGCTACTCTCGTTGAGGGTGCAGTCGGCCACGATTGACGGTGAAGCGGTGGTCTGCGGGCAGGACGGCATTTCTGATTTTGAAAAGCTACACTCGCGCGCCTACGACCATGAGGTGTTCTTGTATGCCTTTGACCTGCTCGAACTGAACGGCGAGGACTGTCGTCACGCACCACTGGAGAAGCGCAAGGCCAATCTCGGAAAGCTGCTCACCCGGAGCACAGGAGTGCGGCTCTCCGAGCACATCGAGGACGACGGCGCGATCGTCTTCGAGCACGCCTGCAAGCTCGGGCTCGAAGGCATCGTATCGAAGCGGCGCGACCTTCCCTACTGCTCCGGCCGCGTGAAGAGCTGGATCAAGATTAAGAACCCGGCGAGCCCGGCCGTGCTGCGGGTCGTTGAGGAAGGGGCTTGGTGAACCATGATGGTGGAGATGACGGAAGCTAATACGATTGATTATCGTGTCGCGACCCGCGACGATGAGACCGACATATTGGCTGTTCTAGAGGAGGTTGCTCCAGAAATACCCGTATCGCTCGATACGCCGGAAGCCAAAAACATTATCAAGGGCATAATCATAGAATGCCGCCAGAGCGGGAAGTCGTGGGTCGCTGTTGATGCGGCCGGAACAGTTGTTGGTTTTGTGCTTGCACGAAAAGATATTCACGAGCAGCAAGCAATCTCTTTGCGTTATATCGGGGTGAGTGGGAACTCACGTCGGCGGGGCATATTTGCGACCCTCATTGAAAAGATGAAGGCCAACGGCACGCCGCTAACTGCTAGCGTGCTAGCCGGCAATAAGTCCGGCATGGTAGATCGGCTCGTGAAGACTGGATTTACGAAACAGGGGCCTGATGCCAAGGAAACAAAGTTGCGATGGACCCCGGTGGTGGAAGCCAGCAAATCGGCCGCCACTTCTCGCACATAATCTTGTGCCAACGGAACGTCGACCGGCTGGCGGCACCGGACATCATTGAAATGGTGCGCGACGGGGGAGCGAGAGGCCCGTCTACGACAGGGGCGATCGCGTGGTATCCCTTGCGTAACCCCTGATCTGTTCGAGCAGCCCGCGCTGGTTAAGCCCCCGCGCTTTGACCGGCCGCCATCCCAGTTCACGCATCAGGGCAGCCAGTCGTCGGCAGGCGCCTGCCCTGCGATGGTGCTGCGGGATGTTCAGCGCGTCGAAGACAGCCTGCGTCGCAACGCGCTCAACGCCATCGTCCCCTACCCTGCCTTGCAGACGTTCCAGCGGCAGCCGCCACGGATCACGGGGCTCTTCAACATCGGTTGCCGCCTCCAACATTGCCCAGAATGACGTTCCCGCCATGGCTACTGCTCATCACGGAAATCAATGCGCGGCTGCTCTGGCCGGATCGGACTTGATCGCCTTCCAACTCGGCCACATTTGGTCCGGCGCCAGGAGTTCTTCAGTGACGGCCAGGGGCGGGGCGCCGGCCGGCTGGTGCTCATCATCAGGGCACTGCCGGCGCGCGTTACCACCGCCGAGTGGAACGCGCAGCAGTGGCGTGACGGTCGTCGCACAAAGTCAAAGATTTCAGCTGCGTATTCTTGGGGCCTCAAGTCAGAGCACGATTAGCGTACTACGAGCCGAACGGGTACGGCTGGTATTTTCCTTCTCCCCGGGTTCCTTCCATGCCGTTCGCCGGCGGGGCGTTAGGGGACGCGATCAGGCGAGCATGGCGTCGTCAGGTTATCCCGGTCTTCACGTCCCGCGACCTGCGGCGCACGTGGAAGACTCTCGCCGGCAAGGCGGCTTCCCCGCTACCCGCAGCCTCTCCCCTGTGGATGGGTCCTCAGGACGGGCCGTATCTCGAGCTAATCGCAAAGCGATTTAGTGCAACTGGCCCATCGCGACGAACAGGAGCGCCTTGCATTTTCGGTCGCTATCAGGGGTGCTGCGGACATGGGATGGGCGAGCGGATGGCCTGAGACCGACGCCAATGACCCCTTGCGGACCTCGGGTGTGCAGTGCAAACGGCCATCCGGTTGCAGAATCGCCCTACACGACCTTCACGTTCCAAAAAACCGGGGAACCGAACTTAAGAACATCACGGACGTTCCTTCGGAACGCCGTTGGCTGCACCCATTCTCCCCACGGCACGTATGCCACTTCGCTAAGAGCGACCTTCTGGGCCTCGTCAGCAAGTTGCTTGCGTTTCGTTTGATCAGTCGCACCCACCCAATCGGTGACCAGTTTCTCCAGGTGCGGAATGTCCGGCCAGCCGAACCAAGCATTGCGGCCCGCACCCGATAGCCCGAAGTGGACTGCAGGATTGATCACGTCCTCCGCCAGCCACCACGTATGAAGCAGATTCCAGCCGCCCCTTTCAGGCGGTTCCATGCGCGCTCGCACGACAAGGAACGTCGACCAATCCATTGCCCTGAGAATGACTTTGAAGCCGATCGACTCCAGCCTTTGCCGTGTGACAATTGCTGCCGCGTTGAGGAATGAAATGTCGGTGACGTGAGGCACGACGATGGGACGGCCATCGTAACCTGATTCCTTCACGAGCTGCGTCGCTCTTGCAAGGTCGTGCCGTACAATCGGCTCGGCGCCAACCGTTGTCGCGAAGGGTCCACCGCAGGCAAATACCGAATAGCAGGGTCGGTAATATTGTGGCTGTCCGATAGCCCAGGCTAGATACGTCACCTGGTCCATCATGTGCAGCAGCGCCTCGCGGGCCTTCCTGTTGTTGAACGGAGGATGCAGGAAGTTTGGCCGCAGCCAACCTTGTGTCCCGAGTGGATCAGTAAGGAACGTCTGCAAGTCCGGGTTCTGTTCGATCTTAGGGATAAAATCGAGCGGCGGTTGCTCCCACCAATCCACCCTTCCGGCCGCGAGATCCTCCGCCGCGTCCCACGGCTCTGGGATGTACCGCCAGATTATCCGATCCAGATACGCCTTCTTGCCGCCGGTTGATCCGCTCGGCGCTTCATCGCGCGGGACGTAATCGGAATTGCGCTCGTACACCACCTGCTCGCCCGGTTGCCACTCGTCCCTGATGATTTTGAATGGTCCAGAACCAACGAATTCCTTTATCTGTTCATTCGCAGGCGTGGATGCGATCCGCGCAGGCATCATAAAAGGCACGTTGCTCGACGGCTTTCCCAGCGCGTCGAGAACGGGACCAAAGTGCTCGGCCAGCTCGATTGTGAACTTGTTGTTGTCAACCGGCGCGATTTTCCTCGCATGGGCTCTAAGAAGCTGGCCGAAACGATCCTTCTTTCCCCAGCGCTTAAGCGACTCTACACAGTCTTCCGACGCGACCGGCTTCCCATCATGCCATCGGAGGCCCTCGCGCAACGTGAAGGTGTAGTTCATGCCGTCCGCAGATACGGTCGTCCGATCGACCATTTGCGGCTTGATCTGAAGATTCTCGTCAGTCCCGAAGAGGGTGTCGTATACGAGATAGCCGTGGTTGCGCGTGATGTAGGCAGTGGTCCAGATCGGATCGAGAATCTTTAGATCGGCCTGCGCCACGAACCGCAAGGTCTGCCGCCCATTTTGGGCGTGGATCGAGGATGCGCTTAACGCGATCGCCGCTGTTGCGCCCCGGACTACTTGCCGCCGGTTGACACGGCTCATGGTTGCTCCCACCGCGCAGACCTGGGTTGGTGCAGGTGGTCGATAGCACGTTCGGGGCGCCGTTGTACGGACAATTTAGTATTCAGCTTCTATGGACTGTACTGTAGTGCAGGAGTCGGCTCATGGCACATCGGGTCGTTCGCGGCGGCGCACGCAAGTCGGTTGCAACCACGGGGACAGCCGACACCAAGGTGTGAACGGGTAGTCGGCAACGCCGCGGCTCCAGTAATCTATTTGGCCGTCGATTGGTCGAGCTGCTTCTGGATGCTGAGGCTCCTGAGGTCAACGCGGCCGCTGGTATCGCGCCCGCCGGTCACCTTATCTAGCTCGTTGTCCGGCAACTCGTCGCAGCGTTCAGCTTCAGTTTCCAGGTCGATGATGTTGTTGGTGGTGTTGTTGGGGGCTGTCATAAGTCGCGTCATCCAAGAAGCGGCGTCAAGGCGCTCATGCAGGTGAACGGCTCTCAGACCGTCACGAGCTTGAACTTGAACGTCATAAACTCGAGTGGCGCTGCGTGCGGCTTTGCGCTTGGGGTCCCGCCCGTGACAAGCGCGAGCTCGTCGGCGCTCAGGTCATGTCTCGGCTCGCATACTTGCTTGCTCGACGTGGTAGCGGCGGCGATTTTGATTGAGGTGTTTGAGGTCAACATCCCGGGCTCCATGCTCCATTTCGCCTTGTGAAGGTGGCGGCGAGTGTAGGCCCGCAGGGACCCTGCCGCTGTGACGGCCATCACAGATTGACGGTTTGTTTGGCAGGGCGCAGGGCCTGTCATTCCCGCTTCCGGGATCGGGTTGATTGCACTCCGATGCTTCAGGGCGGCACAATTGCGACCTTCTCGAGGATCAAAAGCAGGATCCGCAGCCCTTGCGCAATTCCAATCAGGCCGACGCCCGTCCCTATCGTTCCAATCACGATTGCATAGTATCTCAGGGGGACCGGCGTTTCGGCTCTGTTGGCGATCAAGACCACGCCGCCCCAAACCCCGGCAATAATGACGGCGACTCCTACGAACGCAGTCACGATAGCGAGGATGCTGGTAAACATAGGACGACCTTCGGCAGAAGTTGCTGCAACAGCCGCGAGTCGATCGCTTAACGGGAGCGATCTTCGTCCACCAACGGCCGCGAATCGACCCACAGGTGCAAGCCGACAGCAGCCAATGCAAACACGATTGACGCAACCACAGCGACCGCAACCAGGGTCCACATCCGAGCTTAGCTCCGCCGCCGTGCGATCTTATCGTAAGTGCCTGGATCTCCGCTACCCCGTTCAGGGTGCCGCGAGTGGGGAGCCCCTCGACTCCCAAGGGAAGTGGAAATGACGCGAAGCAACGCGTCGTGCAGCCTGCGCCGGCGAGCTGATGCGTTGTAGCAGAGCGAGCAAACCTTAACGCTCTACTCCGCAATGCTTGTGAAACAGTCTGTCTTCCGGATACGCGGGAGCTTCCTAGCCTGCAGACAGAGCCTGATTGTCTACACCAACTGCGCCGTGATAGGAGCTTGTGGTCGGAGTGCGCGCGATGCGTTGTATGGCGTGCGGCGGTGAAATGACCCTGATGGACGCGGTCCCGGACGACGCCGGGGCCGCTCCGAGCTTTGAGTACCGCACCTTCAGATGCTCGGAATGCCGGGACGTAGAGCGACGCCTGGTATTTACGAAACAAGCGCCCCAAGGCGGTACCGCGCCTGCGCCCGAGCAGGCGGCGCCGCCCACCTTGTCTACCCGAAGAATGCCGGCGGAGTTGACCCACAAGGTGCCAGTGGAACCGACCCAAGACGCGCCAATCGAGCCGGCACAAACATTACCGGCCCAGAGAGCGCCTTTCGAAGTGCCAGCCGAAACGCCCGAACGGGGGCCGGCGGAGCTGGCCCATCCCGAACCGCGCGGGCAGACGAATGCTTGGGGGAAAGCACTGGAGAAGCTCAACAGGCTGCAAGAGCGCGCCGCGGCCGAGAGAGAGGCAGCGGGCGAGGCCGAGCGGCGCGCGCAATTCAATCTCATCTGGGACAGCTTCCGTTCGGTTCCTCCGCCTGCGTCATCGCCGGAGGCGCCGTGGCAAGTGAAGCCTAAGCCTGACGAGGAGCCTGACGAGGACGTGCGGTCTTATCCGGAGCGTATTGCCCCTCCAGCGCCAGCCGCACACGAGAAGCCCATCACTCCTGCGAAGCCGGAACGCGCGGGTTGGCTATGGCGCCGTTTCGCAAGAGGCTGGAACAGCTGGTGAGGGTGATGAACGTCCAAAGGGCTTTCCGGCACGGCGCCAGAGCAGCTTCATCCAAAGGATCCCGTGACGAGAGCGTGATTGGAGCAGGAGGAACAGGAGTGGCTGGCACTGGCATGACAGGCTGAAGAGGTTGAGCGCAAGCAACCCGAGCGTTAGCCCGATCTTGAAAGAGGGCTCGGCCTTGTCCCGGTATCGGCTTGCGGCCCGTGAGGTTGCGAGTTGCAGCTCGCCAGTCGCCGAGCGCAAGGCCTCCGCGCTTCAGCTTCCCTTCTGCCTCGTACGAGCGGCAATCAGCCTCTTGATGTGGTCCAGGACCAGCTTGTGGTCGTAGGGTTTGATAAACAGAGGCCCCTGCTCGCATAGTTGCGCGGCTGCATGGGCGGCGCGCTCGGCTGTTCCTGCGAGGACAATGTCGAGGCCGGGGCGAGCGGAACGTGCCCACTGGGCGAAGCCGAAGCCGTTCATCGGCCCTGGCATCTCGATGTCGCTCAACACCACGTCGATGTGGATGTCGTCCTTTTGCAGGATCGCGGCGGCTTCCTCGGCGTTTGCTGCCTCGAGGACGCGATACCCGCAGTCTCTCAGATACTGGCAGATCGGCATCCGTATCAGGACGTCGTCGTCGAGCACGAGGATGGTCTCGACCGTCTCGGGCTTGCTGCTGTCTGGAAGCGGGTTCATGGCGACGCACCGAAATTCACTGTTGCAAGCTTCATTCCTTGGGAGGGGAGCGTGGCGCACAGCAGTCGAAGCCTCTCGATTCCGGCCCCACGTGAGGAGAGTACACCTGCGCCTTGCGTATACCTGGCACCTCCTGCCACTGAGCCTGTTCGGCCAGCCCGTACTGACCGCTCGGCCATCTGACAGAAGTGACGCCGCCTCGGGAGATGCGGAGCAACGTGCAAAGCGGGGTTTGGTTCCAGGCATCGTGTTCATTTGATGAGGAACGTCGGAAGAGTCCCCGGGTCGCAGCTCGGCGTCGCTTGGGGCATCGCTGATGTCACGTCCCGGAAAGCAACTTTCCGTGACGGTCATCACACAACGAGGGCCGGGTACCGATTTATATTTTGGTCGAGAGGAAACGGCGCTCGAACAGGATGGGTTCATGACTACGGTTAGTCGACGTTGGCTCGAATACGATTGGGCCACGCTCGCGGTGCTCTTCATCGGCATCGGCGTTCTGGAGCTGCTGGTATTCAGCATGTGACCGGCCCCGGACGCCTTTTGGATTAATGGCGGAGGTCGCTGCCCAAATTTGGACAGCACGCCGTCACCTTTTTGCCAGACTACAGGGGTCCTTGAGCCCTGCACGGAGGAGGGTCTGAGTAAGCATGGGGATGCGTACCATGACCCGGCTTGTCATCGACCTACTGCTGTTTTCCTGCACGCTCGCGTTTGTCACTGGGATCGTCATCGCTGCGGCAAAATTGCTTATCTGATTCCCGGCCTCGTGGCGGCTCTTCAACCAGCACCGATAAGCATGGCTGCATTGGTAGGCTTTCAGCCTACCCCGATGCGGCGCAGAGACTTAGCATCCGCGATTATCGGCTCGCTGTCCAACCGACCCGCCCTCGGTAGTAGCCGAGCTCGGACTGGCCGGGATCAAGGTGGCTTGCGCTTCTGCCAGCATCAGACTCCCAGATCGCAATGATCCTGGTCGTGCAGGTATTGGTGAGTCTTATCTGGCTCTGTCCGGGAAAAGAAACCCCTACGCATTGGTGAGCCGTCCCTCGGGTCAGCATCGCGTGACCCCGGGTCACGAATGTAGCCACTGCAAGAAAAGAAACCGCCGCAAAAAAAATGCTGCGCACGATTGTTTCTCCTTCTGTCGCGTGTGACGTTCCGCGCCACACCATCTCACCGTACGAAGGGGAACCATAACCGCGGCATTGTTCCGCCGATGTGATAGCCGTCACGAAATGTGGTTTTACCCGCACACGCCGCGGGCCATCGCTCCGCGTCCTCAGGCCTACCGCGGCCCGACCCTGAGTCATGCGGCGCAAGCGGGGTCGAAGGGAGCCAGACAAACCGAGCTATGGAGAGGGAACCGCGAGCACGCACGCTGCCCTGGACACGGAACGAACTCTTACTCCGAGGATTGCCCTCCGGAAAGGAACACCCTAATGCCAGACGATCGTAGCAAGCGGGGACCGGCAGACAGGTCGCGTATCAGCCTCTTGGAGCCCCACGAGGTCCAGTACTGGGCCGACAAGTTCGACGTATCGAAAGAGCTGTTGTCGGAGGCCGTGAGGAAGGTTGGCCATTCCGCTGACGCTGTCGAGCGCTATCTCAGCGAGAACCGAGCCCGTTAATTAGGCATGCGCAAGCACGCTGCTGACCGTCATTGCCTGTCAGCTGTGATTGCCAGGGGAACGTAAGCTTGGCCTTGGATCCGAGGCAACGTATTCGCCCCACCTCGCCTACCCTTCCGTGTACCCGTACGTGCCTGCGGCGCCCTTGCTGCTGGCCGAAGCCGGGTTCATGACACGGCGCTGCCCGCAGCATCGGGGGTGCTGGCGTATCGCCGCTTGATCCAGGCCACCAGATCCCCCGGCGGGTAAGGCTTGACGAAAAAGGCGTCGAACGTGAGACCCTCGACAATCGGCGGCGCCTGGGCAGAGGCGAGGATCAGGGATACCCCGGAGCAGTGCGCGCGGACGTGTCTGGCCAGCTCCAGGCCGTCAGCGAAGGCGCTCATCCGCAAGTCGGTCACCACAACATCGACCGGAATGGCGTTGAGGATCGAGATGCCGTCCTCGCCATCCGAGGCCTCGAAAACCTGGAGCCCTTCGCCGCGCAGAATGTCAGCGACCATGACGCGAACGAGGACCTCGTCCTCGGCAAGGAGGACCCTCACCGGCTTTGCCGGCAGATCGCCCTTCGGAGCTTCGTTGATCATTCGCCGGGAACGCGGTTCAGTCGCCCTTCGTTCCCCAGCGGCCAGCTTGCGTTCACGTAATAAGCCGGATTGGCAACCGGCCGCGATGCCAGAAGGGACTTGTCAAAACTCGTTCCGGTGACAAGTCACGCGAAAGAGCAGATATCATGAGAGCCTCGGTTTCGCCGAACAACGCAGCCAGAAGAGGTTACGATGAAGACACCGGCGGAAATGTGCGACGCGATGCAAATCTGCACTGTCGTGGCTCATGCCCTGCCATGGGACGAGATCGCCGCAATCGTCGCAGCGTTGGCATTCATCTACGGCCTTGCCATGGCGATCGCATTTTTCCTGTACGTGTACAGATCCCGAAGTGAACGCAGGGCTCGGAGCACGCAGACGCGCGCTTGAGCAGGCGGGACGCGACGCCGTCATGGTATGACCGACGCTCGGCACTCAAATTGCCGCTGAACAGCCCATAAGGAGCCCGAAGAGAATGAACAATGACAGTTGAGCCGTCTCGCCGAGAGCCGATGTCGCGCGGAAAGTGTCTACCGCGCACTCCCGTCCGTTTCGAGTAATCCCCCGCCGTGTCCTGTTGTCCGCGAGGGCTCCGAGGCGGTGGTGTGCTGACGCGCCGCAACAAATGCCGAGGTGTCGTAGAGAGTGATCGCGATTGACGCCCCGACCACTACGGCGCTGAGCACACCGGCAACCATCATCGCATTCAACCAATCGGCAGCCCGGCCCGGATCGGAGTATGTCCGTTGTGGGGTTCTGGAAAGGTCACGGAGGCGGGCCATGGCGGATCATCCACTGCCGTCCGGCTCCTCGTGCGTGTATGCAACACAACGCGCTGACACGCTCGTTAGTTCCGTGCCTGGAAGGAGTCACGCGCGTCCCCGCCCGAACAACGGGTCACGCGCATCCATTGCCGGAAGCGGCAAGCTGGGTCGGAGGCGGGTACGCCTGATTGCCACGACCATAAAGGAGCGGAGCTATCGCAGACGCCGCTTTCTCAAGCCCGCAACCCCTGCTGCGTCAGAACGGAGCGAAGCGCCGAAGGCCCGGAGGCCCGCCGCGACAAAGATCTACTTTGATCCTCTTGCCGCATTCAGTAAAAGCCGCGCGTTTTCAGATACGTGGGCTCCTGCATCAGAAACATGGATTTGTTTCTGGCAGATTTGTTTGGAGCATGCAGCGTGGCAGGGCTGGAACCAAGCAAGCAACCGCGCGTTGTCGAGGCAAGGGAGGAACGTGGAGTACGAAGATGCCGATCCTCCTGTGGGTTGTGCTTCCGTGTGCGATCCTGTCCGCGTACCTCAGCCCGCTCGCTCCGCCCGAGGACAAATAGACAGGTCTGTGGCCGAGGCTAAATGCTCGACAAAAGGCTATCCCTTGGCCGCAAGAGCCCGGCGCATCGCCGGGCTCTTGCCTGATCGAGGTGCGAAAGGACGGTGCGCTCCGGGCAGCTTCGGGCTAGTCCTGCCGTGCCAGCGCGCCTAGTCCGGTGCTCAGGTATTCGGCGAGACGCACTGTTTTGCCCATCAGATAGATCACTTGATCGTCCGCATCGGTGTATTTGGAGCAGGTTTCAAGCGCCCTCTGATAGGAGTGATCGAAATCGCCCCGGCCCAGCAGCATGAGGGCAATAAGCTCCTTCCGTGCCTCGTCACTCAGTCCGTACAAATAATCGGTGAGCAGGCGTCGCTCGGGCTCATTTATGATCTCATCGACGGTTTGCGTCCTGCCTTGCGCAATGCGCGTCTTTCTTGCCTCGGTGAGTTGCTCCAGGAGAGCGATGACCTCTCCGACCTGTGCCGGCGTGATGGCGTTCAGCATCATCTGCTCTGGGTTGGCGCGACCGTGGACGTTATCAGAAACAATTGCCGGTGAAAGACGCCCATTCAGGATTGTTTTTGCAAGGCGGTATCGAGCAACCGCCGGCATTCCCTGAGGTCATCGAGCACGGCCTGCAAGCTGCGGACGTGCCGCTCTGAGAGCCCCCGGGGAGAAGCGCGCTCCGCCTCGCTTTCGTCAGGGCTTGCGTTGCCCAGCTCCTCCCGGGGTGCGACCTCTGCAGCCGCTTCCCGCAAGGCAGTGTCCGCTCCCGTGCGGGGTGGCTGCGGTGCTCCGGGCTGCCACACATTCTGTACGAACCGCTGGCCCTGCTCTTTCAAGATGCGTTGGACACCGCGGATCGTATAGCCCTCGGCATAAAGCAGATGGCGAATGCCGCGCAGCAGATCCATGTCCTGCGGCCGGTAATACCGACGGCCGCCGCCGCGCTTCATAGGCCTGATCTCGTGGAACCGGCTCTCCCAAAATCGCAGCACGTGCTGCGGGATTTCCAACTCCGCCGCGACTTCGCTGATGGTCCGGAATGCCTCCGGTGCCTTGTCCAACCGCGCTCCTCTTAGGTCCTACTCGCCGCTCAGCTCGCCCTCCGCAGGCGCATTGATGCGTTGCTTGAGGATGGCCGAAGGTTTGAACACCATCACGCGGCGGGGTGATATCGGCACTTCCTTGCCGGTCTTGGGATTACGCCCGATCCTTTGCCCCTTGTTGCGCACGACGAACGAGCCGAACGAGGATAGCTTCACTGTTTCCCCGCGTTCCAGGCAATCCGTGATCTCTTTGAGCACAACCTCAACAAGTGCCGCCGATTCGGTGCGCGATAATCCCACCTTCTGGTAGACTGCCTCGCACAAGTCCGCCCGCGTGACCGTTTTGCCCGACATCGCCCAGCCCGCTCCGGCGGTCAAGATATCCCTCTGAATTCTCTCACGATATTAGGTTGGCGGCAGACGGTCAACGGGGCCAAGGCCCGGAGCCAAGGCACGGAGCCGAGACACGGAGCCAAGGCAAAGGGCGACATACGGGGCCGGGAACGGGTCCAACATTGCAGCCGGCGCCAAGCCAGAGGGGACGGTTCGGCTTGATTCACGTTACCAGCGGACCAGAACGGCACCCCAGGTAAACCCGCCGCCCATTGCCTCCATCATCACCAGATCTCCGCATTTGATGCGGCCCTCCTCGATTGCCGAGGCAAGTGCGAGCGGAATCGATGCGGCCGAAGTATTGCCATGCTTCGCAACCGTGGTGATCACCTTCTCCGGAGCAATTCCGAGCTTCTTGGCAGAATCGGCGATAATGCGCTGATTGGCCTGATGCGGCACGAACCAGTCGATATCGCCTGCCGTATAGCCGGCGGCCCTGAACGCCTCATCGACGACATCGCTGATCATTGCCACGGCGTGCTTGAAGACAGCGCGGCCCTCCATACGAAGGTGGCCGACAGTTTGCGTCGAGGAAGGCCCCCCATCGACATAGAGCTTGGATTTGTGCCGCCCGTCCGAGCGCAACCTCACTTCAAGAATTCCACGATCATCGCGCGTGCCCGCCTGGCGCTGCGATTCGACAACGACGGCACCCGCCCCATCCCCGAAAAGCACGCAAGTGGTACGATCCTTCCAATCGATGATGCGCGAGAAAGTCTCGGCACCAATTACCAGGGCTCGTTGAAATGCGCCGGTCTTGAGCAGGCCGTCAACGGTCGCCAAGCCGTAGACGAAGCCGGAGCACACCGCTTGCACATCAAAAGCAGCGCCGTGAGTGATACCGAGCCCGGCTTGCACCGAGACTGCACTGGCTGGGAACGTGTTGTCGGGAGTGGAGGTCGCAAGCACGATCAGATCGATGGACTGAGCGTCCATGCCGGCTGCGGTCAGCGCGGCACGCGCCGCCTTCAGGGCCATGTCCGAGGTGGTTTCGCCCTCTCCCGCGATATGGCGCTCGCGAATCCCGGTGCGCTGTCGAATCCACTCGTCGGAAGTGTCAACCATGCGCGACAATTCAGCATTGGTCAGCACCCGCCTGGGCAAATAGCTGCCGCAGCCGAGCACGACCGAGCGGGTCACACTCACGATGCAACGCTCCGGCCGATGCTCGTCGGCCCGGCTGGCGCGCCCCAGCCATTGAGGGTCTGTCCTACCTTGGCGAGCAGCTCGTGGCGCACCATGTCGTAGCTGATATCGATGGCGCATGCGAAGCCTTCAGCATCGGTGGCGCCGTGGCTCTTGATCAGGATGCCATTGAGGCCGAGGAACACACCGCCGTTCGACTTGCGCGGATCCATCTTTTCGTTCAACGCACGAAATGCTTGGCGCGCAAGCACATAGCCCAGCTTTCGTGTAAGCGTTCGTTCGATCTCGTGCCGCAGGATGTGGACGAGCTGACGCGCCGTTCCCTCAGCCGCCTTGAGCGCGATGTTCCCGGTAAAGCCTTCGGTCACGACCACGTCCACAGTACCTTTTCCGATATCGTCGCCCTCCACAAATCCATAATATTCGAACTCTTGCCGCGGCCTTTCGCGCAGCAGCTGAGCTGCCCGGCGGACCTCCTCCAGCCCCTTCACCTCCTCCACGCCAATGTTGAGCAGCCCGACCGTCGGCCGCTCGATGTCCAGCAGCACCCGCGCCATGGCGCTCCCCATGGCGGCCAGATTGATCAGGTGCGCGGCGTTCGCGCCGATCGACGCACCGAGATCGAGGACGATGGATTTCCCTTTGATCGTGGGCCACACGGCAGCGATGGCAGGCCGCTCGATCCCGGGCATTGTCTTGAGCTCGAATTTCGCCATGGCCATGAGCGCCCCGGTATTGCCCGCGGACACGGCGGCATCGGCTTGACCTTTCTTTACCGCGTCAATGGCGAGCCACATGGACGATTTCCACCGCCCCTTACGCAGCGCCTGACTTGGCTTCTCGTGCATCTTGATGGCCACATCCGTATGCACCACGCGGGAGTTGGCATTGAGGTTGGGGCGCGCCTTGAGCAGCGGCTCAAGTACGGCGCGATCGCCGAAAAACAGGAATTCGATGTCGGAATGGTGCGCGAGCGAAAGCTCAGCTCCCGGAACAACGACCGCAGCGCCGTGGTCCCCCCCCATGGCATCGAGGGCGAGGCGGACTTTGTGAGGCATGGCGCGACAATACCGCGTCGGCTAAAGGACACAACCCAATCAGCTCTCCCCCTCACGGCGGCGCCTCTTCGTCAGCGCTGCCAATGCGGCGAACGGGTGTCCCTGGTCGCTGCTGTCCTGCGGCGGCTCGAACGCTGCACCAGGCTTGCGAGGGTATGGGTCGATTCCAAGGATGAGAAACTCGGTCGCGAGGGCACCGAGATCGATCACCCCATTCACCAGAGGCTCGGGTTCGTCCTCCAGGGGGATTTCGACTTCGGAGGCGTTCTCGGTGGCCCGCTCGATCAGCTGCGGCTGGAATACCAGATCGATCGCTTCGTCGACCTCATTTTCGATCGGCTCGAGCGTGATTCCGCAGATCTGCCCGACCGTAGCCGAGAGTTGTCCCACGACGTGCAATCCGTTGCGTCCGTGGAGCATCACGTCAAAGCTGGCGGACAGCCGCGGCAAGCTCTCCACCGCCGCCACTCGCGCAAGGCGAGACCGCACCTGCTCATCGGCTGTGAGGTCGATATGCAGTCCGCATACGGGTACAGCGCTCTGGGCCAGCGGAACACGCCAGGGGCGCTCGATCGTAGCAGGGCCCCCAATTGCATCACGCTTGGGCCGGGACATGGATCGCTTCCGGATCAGGAAACTCAATTTCACCGCTCTCAAATCCGGCTTGGCCCACGAGGGCGTGGGCTGCTCGACGGCTGTAGTCTGCCAGCCGCGCCGCTGCCTGCGTGGCCCCAGGGCCGCGGTAGACGCAGCGAGCAAGCGCGGCGCTCAGGTCGTCATTGGTGCCGTGAGCCAGTGCAGCCCCGTAGACCGCTTGACGGGCATAAAAGGCGTCGCCAATCCGCCGCATTTTTCGCGGGACCGCAAGGTCTCCAACCCCCATCTCGCGCATATTGTCGTCCATGTCGGAGCAGAAATGGTCGAACAGCCGCTGCCCCAGGTCGCGGAGGTCGCGGAGGCCGCGGAGGTCGCGCTTGCCGGCATCGAGCTGCTGGCAGTGGCGCAAAACCAGGACCATATGCAGCAAGATCATTTCGAGCCGACCCGTTACGGTATCGGGGACACGGTAAAGCTGGTAAAAGGCCGGGCGCCGTGCCTGCGCCACGATGGCGCCATAGAGGGAGGGGATGCTCAGGTGTCGCGGAGTAGGGGCAAACCAGCGGAATATCATTGGGTTGACTGAGACTAAGCCGGATTGCGGTCGATCGCCCGGCTATGCTCCGAGCGCCGGAAATCGCGGCAGATGCAAGCGGGATATGGGGATCTCTGGCCGATTGAGTAGGTGCAGTCTTACGGCTGGCGCGGCTCGGATAAGGGCCGCAGCAGCGGTGATGCTGCTTGGCCTTCTCCTTACCGGCTGCTTCTCGGAAACCTATCGCAAGGGGTACATCGTTCCCGACGGAGCGCTCGAGCAAATCCCGATGGGGTCAAGTCAGGAGCAGGTTCTGCTCGTGCTCGGCACCCCATCGACCGTCGCCACCGTGAACGGTGATGCCTTCTACTACATCTCCCAACGTTCCGAGCGTGCAGTAGCTTTCCTTCCAACCCAGGTTACCGACCAGCGCGTTGTTGCGGTTTATTTCGACAAGAATCGCCGCGTGGAGCGGATCGCCGATTACGGCATGAAGGATGGCAAGGTCTTTGACTTCGTCAGCCGCACGACTCCTACCGGGGGCAAAGACACCGGCTTCATCACCGGCATCTTCAAGCTCTTCAACTAACGAGCGTGGGCGAGGACGGCGAGCAGGAGTAACGCTACGATGTTGGTGATCTTGATCATCGGATTGACTGCCGGTCCGGCGGTGTCCTTGTAGGGATCGCCCACTGTATCGCCGGTGACAGCCGCCTTGTGGGGCTCGGAGCCCTTCCCGCCGTAATGACCGTCCTCGATGTATTTCTTGGCGTTGTCCCAGGCGCCCCCGCCCGAGGTCATCGAGATGGCCACGAACAGGCCGGTGACAATCACCCCCAGCAACATGGCGCCCACTGCCGAAAAGCCCGCGGATTTTCCGGCTGCTCCGCCGCCCGCGATCCAGTAGACCACGTAGTAGACGACAATGGGCGAAAGCACAGGCAACAACGAGGGAATGATCATCTGTTTAATGGCGGCGACGGTGAGGAGATCGACAGCCTTGCCGTAATCGGGCTTGTCGGTGCTTGCCATGATCCCGGGCTTCTCCCGGAACTGGCGGCGTACTTCCTCTACGATCGCAGATGCCGCCTTTCCGACTGCGGTCATCCCCAGCGCTCCGAAAAGGTAGGGCAACAGGCCGCCGAACAGGAGGCCGGCGACCACGTACGGATTGCTCAGGGAGAAATCGAGCCTGATGCCCTGGAAATACGGATGACTTGCGGCGTCTGAAATAAAGAACTGAAGGTCCTGGTTGTAGGCAGCAAATAGGACCAGGGCGCCCAGACCGGCGGATCCGATTGCATATCCCTTGGTTACGGCCTTCGTCGTGTTGCCGACCGCGTCCAGAGCATCGGTGGCCTTGCGGACCTCCTTCGGCAATCCCGACATCTCCGCGATGCCTCCCGCATTGTCGGTCACCGGGCCAAACGCATCGAGCGCCACGATCATGCCGGCAAGCGCCAGCATGGTCGTCACCGCAACCGCAATTCCGAACAGGCCGGCAAGCTTGAAGCTCACCAGAATGCCGGCAATGATCACGATCGTCGGCAGTGCCGTGGCTTCGAGCGAAACCGCGAGACCCTGAATGATGTTGGTGCCGTGCCCTGTCAGTGACGCCTTCGCAATCGCCTGCACAGGCCGGTAGTTGGTCCCGGTATAGTATTCCGTAATCCACACGATAAGGCCGGTGACGGCGAGACCGACAATGCCGCAGATGAACAGCGAGGTGCCGCTGTAGGACTGGCCCGGCACCGTTCCGAACCCGACCAGAGTCCAGGTCACCAGGACAAGACCGATCAGCGACAGCGCCCCGGTCGTGATCACCCCCTTATACAAAGCACCCATGATGGACTGGGTAGGACCGAGCTTGACGAAGAACGTTCCGATGATGGAGGTGATGATACAGATGCCCCCGATCGCCAGCGGAAACGTCATCATCCGCCGCAGCACATCAGGACCGGCGCTGCGAAAGAAGATCGCCGCGAGCACCATGGTCGCAACGGTGGTCACGACGTAGGTCTCGAACAGGTCGGCGGCCATGCCGGCGCAGTCGCCGACATTGTCCCCCACATTGTCGGCGATGGTTGCGGGGTTGCGCGGATCGTCCTCGGGGATCCCGGCCTCCACCTTGCCCACGAGATCGCCGCCGACGTCGGCCCCCTTGGTGAAGATTCCGCCACCGAGCCGCGCGAAGATGGAAATCAGCGAGGCGCCGAATCCGAGCGCAACCAGTGCGTCGATCACGGTACGGTCATCCGGCGCCATGTGCCGTGTCCCGACCAGGTATCCGAAATAAAGCGTGACGCCGAGGAGCGCGAGACCGGCAACAAGCAAGCCGGTTATGGCGCCCGACTTGAACGCGAGCTCGAGCCCGTCCGCGAGCGAGCGAATGGCAGCCTGAGCGGTGCGTACGTTTGCGCGTACCGACACATTCATGCCGATGAACCCCGCGGCGCCGGAGAGCACGGCGCCGATCAGGAATCCGAATGCGACAAGCCAACCGAGGAAATAGGCGAGGATGAAGAATATCACCAAGCCGACCAGCCCGATCGTGGTGTATTGCCGCTTGAGATAGGCTTGGGCGCCCTCACGCACCGCGGCCGATATTTCCTGCATGCGCGCACTGCCTGGGTCGGCTGCCATTACACTGCGAACCGCCCACACCGCATAAACAATCGCGAGCACGCCGCATAAGACAATCAGCCAGAGAGCTGCCATTTGCCGTGTTTCTCCAAGATCAAGCGGTGGACGAGCAAATCCAGACTAAAGCGCGGCGGACATTGCCAAAAACCGCCCGGCCACGCAAATGCTGCGCACTGCCTACGGATCAAAACTGCAGCGCGCCGGGATGTCGGATCATGGCCGCCCGCGCCTCGCCTGGCCGGCGTGCCCCGATCTGGCCGAAACCCGATTTCATCTCGTCGATGAAAAGATCGATGACATGCGCAGGCCCCTTGCTTCCGAGCGCCCCCAAGCCCCACAAGAAAGCCTTGCCTGCGAAAGCCGCGTCGGCGCCAAGCGCAACCGCGCGCACCACATCGAGCCCGGAACGGATGCCGCTGTCGAGCATCACCGTCGTGCGGCTGCCGACCGCGCGGCTTATGGCGGGCAATGCGTCAATGGTCGCCGGCAGACCTTCGACCTGGCGCCCGCCATGGTTCGAGACGATGATGCCGTCGACACCAAGGGCTGCGCATCTCTCCGCATCGGCGGGATGCAAAATGCCCTTGACCACGAGCGGGCGTTTCCAGCGCTCGCGATAGCTTGCGATCTCGTCCCACGTGAACGCGCCACCCATCTCCCGGCGCACAAAGGCCACCACCTCGTTCACGTCGGCGGTGGCAGCGGCATAGGGCTTGAGATTGCCGAAGCGCGGCTGACCGTGTTTCCACAGCGATCTGAGGTATCCGGGACAAGCCAGGATGCCGCAAGCCATGCGCAAATCGGGCCGGAAAGGTGTCGTCACGCCCGCGGCGACCTCGCGGGCTCGGGTGGTGCGCACCGGCACATCAAGGGTGAGCACGAGGACGTGGACCCCTGCGGCAGCCGCGCGCCGCACCAGATCGTATCCAATGGCATGCTCGTTGCGCGAGCAGCGGTAGAGCTGGAACCAGAGCACGTCGGGCGCGATCTCTGCGGCATGCTCCACGGTCATTCCACCGACGAGCCCGAGCGTGTACGGCACGCGTGCGCGCTGGGCCGCCGCTGCAAGGTATTGGTCGGCGCCGGGCCATACGAAGCTAGGCCCGCCCATCGGAGCAATCCCGATCGGGGCGGCGTAGCGCTTGCCGAACAGCTCGATGTCAACCGGCGGCAACGAGGTGGTGATCCCGTAACGGGGAATTAGCTCGACCGCATCGAGGGCGCGCCAATTGCGCGCAATGCCGCCGTCGGCACCGGCACCTCCGTCGAGGTATTCGAACGCGAAACGCGGCAGCCGCCGCCGGGCATGCCGGCGTAAGTAGGCGATGGTGGGAAACCGGCGATGCAGCCTGATGAAATCCGGGTTGTCCGCCGGTGCGTACGGCTTTGCGTCCGAGCTGCCGAAGGCGGTGACGTCGTGCATCCCAGGTGCCCTTCCCGCTCCTAGAAATGGCTAAACGAGGGACGGGCAAATGCAAGCGGATTGCCGTCTTGATCCAGCACTCGCACCGAGTCCCCGGCACGCATCGTCCCGATCTCCGTGACTGCGACGCCGCGTGCCGCGGCCTCCTTGCGCAAAGTCTCCACCTTCCCGGCGGGTACAGCTGCCAGGATCTCATAATCATCACCGCCTGTAAGCACCGTTTCGATCACCGTGGGAGCCCGCCCGAGCGCTGCGCCTGCGGCTTGCGAGAGCGGCACGCGCGCCGCGTGGACTTCGGCCCCGACACCCGAAGCCCGGCACAGCTTTGCGAGATCGCCCGCCAGACCGTCCGAGATGTCCATGGCCGCGGAGGCATGGCGCCCGAAGATCTCTCCGACGCCCACGCGCGGCTGCGGAACGAGGTAGCGGCTCTGGAGCTGGTTGCGCTGCTCTTCATTGAGGCTCCATTTGCCCGCCAAGCTCGCATCGCCCCGCAGGGCGAGCCCCAAGGAAGCATCCCCGATCGTACCGGTCACCACTATGCAGTCATCGGCTTGGGCGCCGGCGCGCCTTAGCATCCTCCCATGAGGCACTGCACCAAACACCGCAATGGAAATTGTGATGGGACCCGGCGTGCGATCGGTATCGCCGCCAAAAAGAGGACACTCGAAGAATTCTGCGTCTTCTCCCAACCCACGACTGAATGAAGCTAGCCACGCATCCCCGATCTGATCCGGCAGTGCGAGCGTAAGGAGGAATCCGAGCGGCCGCGCCGCCTTGGCGGCGAGATCGGACAGGTTCACGCGCAAGGCCTTCTTGCCGATCAGAGCGGGGGGATCGTCCGAAAAAAAGTGCACCCCGCCGATGATACCGTCAGTCTTGAGTACAAGGTCGCAGCCGGGAGGCGGCGCAATGGCCGCGGCATCATCCATGAGGGCAAAAGCGCCGGCGTGCCATGCCAGCGGCCTGAAATACTGCGCGATGAGGCGATCCTCGCCGGATTGCGCTGCATCGGGTTCGCCGCTCATGGCTTGCCGAGGTTGCAGCTGGTATCCTCACGCGGCCCAAGACAGGCGTGACATGCGCTCAAGGGTTCGTCCAATCTCATGATGGAAGCTTTCGACCTTTATTCGCCTGAAATCGATGCCGATCCTTTCCCCTACTACGAAGTGCTGCGGGAGCAGTTTCCTTGCTATTGGTGCGAAAGCGCAAAGCTCTGGGTCCTGTCGCGATACGACGACATCGTGGAAGCAGCGCGCGACTGGGAGACCTTCTCCTCCTCGCAAGGGAATATGATCGATGAGCTTCCCGGCCGTGCCGGCGGCACGCTGGGCACCACCGACCCTCCTCGCCATGACCGCTTGCGCGCGCTCAGCCAAGCCGCGTTCACGCGCAGGAGCGTGGAGCATCTGATAGCACCCACTCTGGAAATTGCCGAGCGTACGCTCGACCGGATATGCGAAGCCGGTGAATTTGAATTCATCAACGACTATTCCAGCCAGATCACGGTGGGTCTTCTCTTCCGCACCATGGGCCTGCCCGAGCGGGATCATGCCGAGATCAGGCGCAAGGTCATCCTCGCCGTTTCCACCGACAAGTCGGTGAAAGGACGAGCTCCCGAGCACATTGCCGCATTCCAGGAGCTCAGCGATTTTCTCTCGGCCGAGGTCGCGGTCCGACGCAAGCATCCGACCGACGACCTCATCACCCAGCTCGCCGAAGCGCAGATCGACGGCGACCACCTGTCGGAGCGCGAGGTCGTGCTCACGACCGCGACTTTCGTCATGGCGGGAGTTGAATCGCTGTCGAGCTTCATGAGCATGTTCGCCCTCAATTTGCATGATTACCCGGATGCGCGCCGCCGCATCATGGCCGATCCGTCTCTGATGCCACCCGCCATCGAGGAATCCTTGCGTTTCAACACATCGGCTCAGCGATTCAAGCGCACGGTCATGCGCGAGACCGAATTACACGGGCAAAAGCTCAGAGCCGGCGACAAGGTGGCACTGGCCTTTGGCTCCGGCAATCGTGACTGGCGCAAGTTCCGCAACCCCGACGTCTACGATATCGAAAGACGCCCGCAGGGCCACCTTGGCTTCGGCGCCGGCAAGCACTTCTGTCTGGGCAGCCAGGTGGCGCGTCTGGTCACTGAGGTAGGCATGAAGCGGTTCCTCGAGCGCGTTCCCGAGTATCATCTCAGCGTGCGCAGGCTCGGGTGGAACTCGTCATCCAACTTCCGCAGCCCCGCCGCCTTGCCGTTTGCGATCGCGTAGCGGCGGCTTGAAAGCCAATTGCATCACCGGGTGGAATGGGCGAACTCGGTCGCGCGATATTGGCGGGCGATCTGATCGAGCACGGCGTTGACCATCCCGGTCTCCTCATCATCGACAAAGGCATGCGCCACATCGACGTATTCGGAAACGACCACGCGTGCCGGAACGTCGCTGCGGTGGCCCAGCTCATACGCTCCTGCGCGCAGCACCGCACGCAGGATCGCATCCACCCGCTTGAGCGGCCACCCGCGCGCCAAAGCCTTGTCGACCAGCGGATCGATCTTGAGCTGCTCACGCAGCACCCCGCAAACGATATCGCGAAAGAATGCGGCCTCCGCCGGCAGATATTGGGCACCTTCGACTTCACGGCCGATCCAGTAGCTCTCGAACTGCGCGAGAATGTCGTTCACACCGGTGCCCGCAATTTCCATCTGATAGAGGGCCTGCACCGCTGCGAGCCGTGCGGCACCGCGGCGATTTGCCTTACGTGCCACCTTCGGAGCGCCAATCATGGCTCAGTCCGCATCGAGGTGCCGTTTGAGTTGGACGAGCGAAAGCGCCGCGCGGGCAGCATCGCCGCCCTTGTCCCCCTGCTCCTTGCGCGCCCGCACCCAGGCCTGAGCGTTGGTATCGACCGTAAGAATGCCGTTCCCGATCGGGACGCGGCGGGCCACGGACAAATTCAGCAGGGCACGCGCGGATTCCTGCGACACGATCTCGAAATGCAGCGTCTCGCCGCGGATCACGCAACCAAGCGCAACTGCCCCGTCGTACGGGTTTCCCACGGCTTCAGCCGCGTCCAGGGCCATTGCGATTGCGGGCGCGACTTCAAGCGCACCAGGCACGCTGACACGATCGCAACGCGCGCCCGCCGTTTCCACCGCGGCTATCGCGCCGGCGAGCAGGGCATCAGCGATATCCTCGTAAAAGCGCGATTCTACGATCAAGATGCGCGCACCTGCGAGCCTGCCGGTGCGCTTGTGCCCGGCTTGCGTGTCGCCTGATCTGCGCGGCTCCGCCATCCGTCATCTCCGCCCTCGATGGTCGTACAAGCGGATCAACCTGGAAGCAAGGAGCAGGGCGCAAGGCGCAGCGCGCTTGATCGATGTGCAAGCGCTCGCCGCTAGGACCGCTCCAGCAGTCGTGCTGCATAGCGCGCCATCAGATCGACTTCGATGTTTACCTCATCCCCGACCTGAAGGGCCTGCAGCGTCGTTACCTGGAGCGTGTGCGGGATGATCATCACGGAGAAGCTGTCACCGCCGATCTCATTCACGGTCAGCGAAACACCGTCTACCGCCACCGATCCTTTTCCCGCGATGAAGCGGGACAATTCAGTCGGCAGGCGAAACGTGAGCTTCGCCATGTCCGTCAGATCGTCGCGTGCGACGAGGACCCCCAAACCGTCAACGTGACCACTGACCATATGGCCGCCGAGCTCGTCCCCTACCGCGAGGGCGCGCTCGAGATTGACACGTGTCCCAGCCCGCCAGCGCCCCACGGTGGTTACGCGCAGTGTTTCCGCTGCCGCATCGGCGGCGAACCAGGTGCGGCTCGCGCTGCTGCCCCGTGCTGCGACGGTCAGGCATACACCGCTGCAGGCAATGGAGGCGCCCACGGCGATTCCTTCAGCCGGATAGTCGCAGACGACGATAAGCCGGTTGAGATTTTCTGCCCGCGACTCCACGGCAGCAACTTCGCCCACACCCGTCACTATCCCGGTGAACATTGAATAATCTCAAGCGACCGCTCGTTCGAAGGTCTCGACACTATCCGGCCCTGCTGCCTCGGCGCCAACGCGTCGCAAGCGTGGGGAGTCGATCAGCGCGGAGAGGGGCAGTCCTTCAAGCGCGTCGATCCCACCCGGCCCGATCATCGTCGGTGAACGAAACAGAACCGCTTCATCCACCAGGTCCGCTTTCAGCAACGCCGTCGTAAGGACAGGGCCCGTCTCAAACAGGACACGGGTAAGTCCGCGGCCGGCCAGGAGCTTCATCGCGGACGCCAGATCAATACGGCCGGCTGCCTCCGCCACCCGCAGCACCTCGACCGCTCGCGCCTTGAGCGCCAATTCGGATGATTGCGGCGCGCCGGCGCCCGTCACGACCCAAACCGGGGTGGTGGACGCACTCGCGACCAACCTGCTTCCCGGCGACAGGCGCAAATTTGCATCGAATACGATTCGCACCGGCGAGTGCATGCCAGGCAATCGGCAGGTGAGCTGAGGGTCATCGGCGAGCACCGTGCCGATCCCCGTCGCAACCGCATCGCTCATGGCTCGCATCAGGTGTACGCGCCGGCGGGCCGCTTCGCCCGTGATGCCGACTGGCCGGCGGCCGGAGAGTGCGACCTTGCCGTCGCCGGATACCGCGAGTTTCAGGATCGCATGGGGCCGACCATCCAGCATGCGCCGAATGTGGCCCGCATGCGCCCGGCGTGCCTCCTCCGCCCCGATGCCGACCTCGACCACCAGCCCCGCTTCCGCAAGATTCCAGTGGCCCTTCCCTGCCACCCTTGGATTGGGATCAGCCATAGGCGAGACCACGCGAGCGATCCCGGCGGCGATGATGGCATCGGCGCAGGGTGGTGTCCTCCCGTGGTGCGAGCATGGCTCCAAGGAGACGTAGAGAGTGCCGGATCGAGCAGCCGCGCCGGCACGGGTGAGAGCCTCGGTTTCCGCGTGGGGACGCCCGCCCGGTTGCGTCCAGCCTCTGCCGATGATCAATCCGTCCTGAACGACCACCGCTCCCACCGCCGGATTGGGCCAGGTGCGCCCCAAATTGCGCCGGCCCAGTGCCAGCGCAAGCGCCATGAAGCGCTTGTCAGTTTCGACGGTCGGACTCACCCAAAACTCGCTATCGTGCTCGGTCTTTGAGCATACGCGCTTGCACCGCCTGACTAGGGGACATCGTCGCCCCGCTCGATACGCTGAAGAAGCTGCTCCAGCTTGCCAGAAGGTTTCGAGCGCAGATCGGCATCGTACATGCGCCGCAGCTCCTCGCCGATGGCAAACAGAGTCTCCGTTCCCAATCGCACGATGTTGCTCTTTTTCTTCTCGGCGTCTTCGGTTGCAGACATTTCTAACAAATTTGGCGCGGCCATACCGACAGCTGCGGCGGGATGTGTATCTGCCGCCCCGAGCGCTTTGCTACCTATTGTGACTTTTTTACACTAGAGGATACCGCGTTTCGATGGTTAGTATTTCATGGTTAACGGTTTGGGAAACCACTCAACTCGGGGGCTCCAATGAAGAAGATTTTCGTTGCGCTGCTTGCGACTTTCGTCGCTGTGGGAATGGTCGGCTGCGTCGGCAAGGGCAAGGCTCCTCCCCCGGTCGTTACGAAGGGCTAAGCGGAAGCGTTGCTACCCTCTGTGGAAGGCTGTGGACACGAGCGTGTCCACAGCCTGGCCATCTCGGTTGATGTTTCGCGCACGCTCTTGAGCGAGCTCGAGCGCGTCTGCGTCACGCGTTCGCATTATTGCGGGATCCGGAGCAACGGTGCCCGTGCGATGTTCTTTTAAAAGAACGCGAGGGTGCGGATCTCGATGCTCTCGCGCGGTCGCGCGTTGCGCGGCGACGTCGAGTCCTCGAATGCCGTATGCGCGGTCCAACGCGCGCGACCATCTCTGAGCGAGTCGTAGACCTTGAAGACGAGCGCTTCCTCGCGCCGCATGCGTGGGAACCAGTACCAGCGGTGCGCAGGATTATATTTGATGGCGTAGGTCTGGCCCACTCGATTCGGGTAGCGCCGCTCGGACACGATGAGATCGTCGTCCGCGAGGGTGCGGGCATCGCAAATCGCCAGCGGGAAGGTTTCAACGGGATGGCGGATCGGCCGCCACACCTGCACGATGGCAAAGCGCCGGCGCAGCAGCTCGTCCGCCTCTTGCGGCAGCAGGTCACGCACGCGTTGCGGAGCGGACCACTCGGTATAATCGTTGTGCACGCGGCGCACGACCTCGCGGATCTTCTGAGCCTCTCGCAGCTCGTCGTCGGCCGTGCGCAGCGTGTGATCGAACACCACCACCCGTGAGGCGCCGGATTCGGCTTTTACCAGAGCTTCCATCTCGGGATAGTAAATCCGGCGAATCTCCGCCCCGTCGAAGAAGTCCTTGACCTTGGTGTCATGGCGGACAAAGCGAAAGCCGTCCTGCTCCAGGACGAGCTTGTCAGCGAAACGCCGCCCATTGCGGATGGTGATGCGGCGGGGATCCTGTTTCCCGCCGCTGCGCACGTCGAGGCTCCCCGGCGCGGCAGTCTCGGTAAAGATCTTCTCGCCGGTATCGACGACGTAGTTGAGCGTGGCCTCCACTGCGTCCGGCAGTGTCTCCTCCTCCAGCACTTGTACCATGCGCGGCTCCTAAACTAACCTGCCTGCTCCTCGCCTTCCTCGCTGATCCGCTCCACCGACACCACGCGCTCGTCCTCGGCGGTGTTGAAGATGATCACGCCCTGGGTTGAGCGCCCTGCGATACGGATGCCTTCGACGCGCGTTCGAATGAGCTGCCCGCCATTCGTGACCAGCATGAGCTGGTCCTCGTCCTCGACCGGAAAGCAGGCGACCAGGTTGCCGGTCTTGCGCCGAATCGAGCCATCGCGCTCGCGCACATCCATTGCGACGATACCCTTCCCGCCGCGGTTGGTCACGCGGTACTCGTACGAGGAGGTCCGTTTGCCATAGCCGCGCTCGGATACGGTGAGCACGAACTGCTCGGCCGCGGACATCTCCACATACCGCTGCTCGCCCAGCTCGATCGCGCCATTTGCTTCCTCGGTGTCTACCGATGCTTCCTCCGGCTCTCCGGTCAGGCCGCGGCGCACGGCCGCGGCGCGCTTGAGATATGCGGCGCGCTCCTCGGCGCTGGCGTCCACATGCCGCAGGATGGAAAGCGAGATCACCTTGTCGCCTTCCGCAAGCGAGACCCCCCGCACGCCCATCGAGGTGCGGCCCTGGAAGACCCGGACGTCGGTGACGGCGAAACGGATGCATTGGCCGCCCGCCGATGTCAGCAGAACGTCGTCACGCTCGGTGCAGATCGCGACGTTGACGATCCCTTCGCCCTCGTCGAGCTTCATGGCGATCATGCCCGAGCGCCGCACCTCGACGAAATCCGAAAGCTTGTTGCGCCGCACGGTCCCGCGCGTGGTGGCAAACATCACGTCGAGCTCGCCCCAGGTCCTCTCGTCCTCGGGGAGCGGCATGACCGTGGTCACCAGCTCGCCCTGCTCGAGCGGCAAGATGTTGATCAGGGACTTTCCGCGCGCTTGCGGTGCGGCCTGCGGCAAACGCCAGACTTTCTCCTTGTACACCCGTCCGCGGGAGGAGAAGAACAACACCGGCGTGTGGGTCGAGGCTACGAACAGCCGGGAGACAAAATCCTCCTCGCGAGTCTGCATGCCGGCGCGGCCCTTCCCGCCGCGGCGCTGCGCCCGATAGCTCGACAGCGGCACGCGCTTGACATAGCCGAGGTGAGAGACGGTGACGACCATGTCCTCGCGGTGGATCAGGTCCTCCTCCTCCACCTCTCCTTCCTGATCGACGATCTGGGTGCGGCGCGGGGTGGCAAATTTGTTTCGTACCGCCGCAAGCTCATCCTTGACGATGGTCTGGATGCGCGCACGCGAGCGCAGGATATCGAGGTAATCGGCTATCTCGGCGGCGAGCTTATCGAGCTCCTCCTTGATCTCGTCGCGCCCGAGCGCGGTCAGGCGCTGCAGGCGCAGGTCAAGGATGGCTCTAGCCTGCTCGGGCGAGAGCCTGTAGGTGCCCTCGGGAGTCACTCGATGGCGCGGATCGTCGATCAGCGTGATCATGCCCTCGACATCGCGCGCGGGCCATTCGCGCGCCATCAAGGCCTCGCGCGCCGCGTTGGCATCCGCCGAGGCGCGAATGAGCCTGATCACCTCATCGATGTTGCTCACCGCAATGGCCAACCCGACAAGCACGTGAGCGCGGTCTCGCGCCTTGCTCAGGAGGTGCTTCGTGCGCCGGGAGATCACCTCCTCCCGGAACGCGACAAATGATTGGAGCAGGTCCTTGAGCGTCATGACCTGCGGGCGGCCGCCTTCGAGCGCGACGACATTGGCGCCAAAGGTCGACTGGAGCGGCGTATAGCGATAGAGCTGGTTGAGCACGACGTCCGCCATGGCGTCGCGCCGCAGCTCGATCACCACCCGATAGCCCGAACGGTCGGATTCGTCGCGCAGGGCGGAGATGCCGTCGATCTTCTTGTCGCGCCAGAGCTCGCCGATGCGCTCGACCATCGCCGCCTTGTTCACCTGATACGGGATCTCGGTGACGATGATCGCCTCCCGGTCGCCGCGCAGCGTCTCGATCTCCACCTTGCCGCGCATGACGATCGAGCCGCGGCCGAGATGATAAGCGGCGCGAATGCCCTGGTGACCAAGGATAATCCCCCCGGTTGGAAAGTCCGGCCCGGGGACGATCTCGATGAGCTCGTCGATGCCGATTGCGGGATTGTCGATCAGGGCGATGCTGGCATCGATCACCTCGCCGAGATTGTGCGGCGGGATGTTGGTCGCCATGCCGACGGCGATGCCGCCTGCGCCGTTCACCAAAAGATTTGGGAAGCGCGCGGGAAGAACGACGGGCTCTTTCTCGTTGCCGTCATAGTTCGGCTGGAAATCGACCGTGTCCTTGTCGATGTCCTCGAGCAGCTCCATCGCCGGGCGCGCGAGCCGGCACTCGGTGTAGCGCATCGCCGCCGGCGGATCGCCGTCCACCGAGCCGAAATTGCCCTGGCCGTCGATGAGAGGGAGGCGCATGGAGAAGTCCTGCGCCATGCGTACGAGGGCGTCGTAAATCGCCTGGTCCCCGTGCGGGTGGTACTTGCCCATGACATCGCCGACCACGCGAGCAGACTTCACATGCTTCTTGTCGGGCGTGTGCCCGTTCTCGTGCATGGAATGGAGGATTCGGCGGTGCACCGGCTTGAGACCGTCTCGGGCGTCCGGCAACGCGCGCGCCACGATCACGCTCATGGCGTAATCGAGGTAGCTGCGCTTCATCTCCTCGGCGATGGAGACGGGGCGAATGTCGGATGGCCCGGGTTGCTCCGGCGATTGGTCGTCGTTGTCGGCCAAGAAGGACCTATCGGTGCAGGATCACAGAATCGTATTTAGCTGATTGCGGCTTCTGGCGCCACCTGCGGCGGCGCGGAATGAGACTTTCAGATGGGAATTCAGCCACTTATCCGCAAGTTGATGAAGACGATCTCGCCGCAACGGGCGGCCGAGCGAGCGTGGCGTCTCGGCGGACGCAATCCTTGGATAGAAAATGAAACACTCATCGTAATTCATTGAGTTATCGATCTTTCCTGAGGATAGAATCCTTGTTCATGTTCAATCATTGTTTTTACTCGGGCTTTTGGCTTCGTTTGCGGAAATTCGGAAAATGGTTGAGCGGCATGGATGCGACAGCCGCTGATTGCACGTCCCGCCCACGACATCGCGCCACGCGGAAAGCCGCAATGGGTCTTGGGTTCGTTCGGCGAAAAACGGGCCCATCCGGCTCGGATCGTTTGGCCGGTAATGAGCGGGTGATACGCTCCTGTTCATTTTTCGTTCTTACAAGGCGGAGCGCCCAGAGTCAAACAACGCCCGCTCTCCGGATCCCCAGAAAAGACCAGCCGGCGCTATCGCAGCTCCACGACCAGGCCGTCGCGGATGGTGACGCGACGGTGCATGCGTGCAGCGATGTCCATGTTATGGGTGGCGACCAGGACAGATAGCCCTGAGGCTTCCACGAGCTCGGTCAGCCCGGAGAAGACCTGCTCGGACGTCTTCGGGTCGAGATTTCCCGTCGGCTCGTCCGCAAGCAGAATGCGCGGCGCATTGGCGACCGCGCGCGCGATGGCGACCCGCTGCTGCTCGCCGCCGGAGAGCTCCGCCGGACGATGGGTGAGCCGCTGCTTGAGCCCGAGATAGGCGAGCAGGTCAGTCGCACGCTTGGTCGCTTCCTTCCGCGAGAGGCCTCGCACCATCTGCGGTATGACGACGTTCTCGATCGCGGAGAATTCCATCAGCAGATGGTGGAATTGATAGACAAAACCTATGTCGCTGCGGCGGATGCGGGTGCGCTCCGCGTCGGAAAGGGCCGATGTAGCCACCTGGTCGACGAATACCTCGCCGGCATCCGGATGCTCCAACAGCCCGGCGACGTGCAGCAGCGTCGATTTGCCTGCGCCGGATGGCGCAACCAGTGCGACCGACTGGCCGGACCAGATCGCAACTTCCGCCCCCTTGAGAATCTGGAGGGTCGTGCTGCCCTGGCGGTAATGCCGGTCGACGCCGTGAAGCGCCAGAATGGGCGGCTGCCTGGGCGCATTCTCGGCGACCGCAGCCCCCGCCTCGCGCGGGATTGTGCGCTCATTCATAGCGCAGCGCCTCGACCGGATCGAGACGCGCCGCCCGCCACGCCGGATAGAGGGTCGCCAGCAGGGATAAGGCGAGTGCCATCACCACGACCGCGGTCGTCTCGCCGGCATCGACCTCGGCGGGCAGCTTGGAGAGGAAGTAGAGCTCCGGCGAGAACAGCTCGGTGTTGGTCAGCCAGGATATGAACCGCCGGATCGATTCGATGTTCAGACAGATGAGCAGCGCGAGCAGGAAGCCGACCAAGGTGCCGACCACCCCCACCGAGGCGCCCGTCATCATGAACACCCGCATGATCGCCCCCTGTGTGACCCCCATGGTGCGCAGGATGCCGATGTCCCGCCCCTTGTCCTTCACCAGCATGATCAGCCCGGAGGTGATGTTGAACGCGGCAACGATCACGATGATGGTCAGGATCAGGAACATCACGTTCCGCTCCACCTGCAGCGCATTGAAGAAGGTAGCGTTGCGCTGGCGCCAGTCGACCATGAAGATCGGCCGGTTTGCCGCCTCGGCGATCAGCTGCCGGTAGCGATCGACCCGATCGGGGTCTTCGGTATAAACCTCGATCGCGGTGACGTCCCCGGCGTGATTGAAATAGGCCTGCGATTCCGCCAACGGCATGAACACGAAAGCGGAGTCGTATTCCGACATGCCGACTTCGAATACTGCGGCGATCTTGTACGACTTGATGCGCGGCGTCGTGCCCATCGGAGTGACCGCGCCCCGCGGCGCCACCAGCGTGATGCTGTCGCCCGCGTGCAGGGAGAGCTGATCGGCGAGCCTGCGCCCGATGGCGACCCCCTGAGCTTCGTCGAAGCCTTCGAGCGTTCCTTGCCGGATGTTGCTGGAAATGGACGGAAGCTTGACGAGGTCCGCCGCGCGCACGCCGCGCAGCAGCACGCCCGCCGCGCCGAACGGTGACGAGGCAAGCGCCTGCCCCTCGACGATCGGCGCAGCCAGCCTTATGCCTTCGACCTGCCCCACCTTCTCGGACACTTGCTGCCAATCCGTCAGCGGCGACTCGAGAGGTTGAATCAGAAGGTGTCCGTTGAGGCCGAGTATCTTGTCGAGCAACTCTTTGCGGAACCCGTTCATTACCGCCATGACGATGATCAGCGTGGCAACGCCGAGCATGATGCCGAGAAAAGAGAATCCGGCATTGACCGAGATGAATCCTTCCTGGCGCCGCGCGCGCAGGTAGCGCAGCGACAGCAGCCATTCGAACGGAGCAAAGGGATGCGTGCCGCGCGGCTCGCTCATTGATCGGTTCCTCGGGGGTATGGCAATTCGACTTGGAGGGCCTTGGTATGGCGCAATTCGGGCCGTTTCACGCCCCCATTTTGGATCTGTGCACTGGAGGGACGGAGGGGAGCCGCAGGCCGGAATGGGCGGAGTGACATCCGGGGCCATGGCAGCGGCCCGGATTCTCACATCGCTTTATCCGGGCAGTGGTTTTCCTCGCGTACGGCAGGCAATGCCGTCCCTCCAAGCCTTTCGCGCGTGACAAAATCTCGCGCTATGGCGTGCACGCCTTCCCGGCGTCGGCGCGCGCCTCTGCCCACCCGAGCCTCCATGGAAACGCTCTCCAGAAGAGAGGACAACGTGAGGGGCAGATTGAGGCCCAGCATCCATTTGAGTAGTTCCAGGGGGCCTCAACCTTGGCTCGCCGGTTCATGGCATTCACAGGCAGCGCTGCCAAGTCTCGCCGATCATGTTGACGCCCCACTTGCGGTGCCGCCTGGAGCTCATCAGCTTGAACCCGGCCTGAGCATAGATCCTGCGCGCCCTCGTCAGGGCCTTTTGGGTCCACAAGCTGATGGAGCGATATCCGGAGCGCCGCGCAAACTCCAGGCTTTGCTCCACCAAGTGACGGCCGATACCAAGCCCCCGCGCCCTGGGTTCGACGATCAGCAGCCGAAGCTTGGCGACCCTGTCCGAGGATCGCATCACGAAGGCAGATCCAACCGGCTCACCCGCAAGCTCGGCGATGAAGCAGCACTCGCGCCGGCGATCATGGCTTCCGGCGAACTGCGCAACAACCTCAGCCACCAACGCTTCAAAGCGCAGATCCCAACCGTATTCCTGCGCATAGATCGCGCCGTGGCGCGCGACAACCCACCCCATCTCGCCAGCTCGCGGCGGCCGCAGCACATACCGCGGTTTGGTCGGCGCAGGTGAGGACATCGCGCTTTCAATGCTGTCCATCGCTTCCACCAGCCGTCGCCGAGCGGCAAGCGGAATCGGCTCGAGCAGCTCCAGCACTTGCTTTCGCGCCCGCTGGTCGAGCGATGCAAATCGCTTGTGCCCCTGAGCGGTGAGCGACAAGAGCGCCTGGCGGCCGTCGTTGTATGCGCGTACGCGCGCAATCAAGCCGTCCTTCTCGAAGCCGCCGAGAATGCGACTGAGATATCCCTGGTCGAGGGCAAGCCCGCTCGCAAGCTGCGAGGCAGTGCACCGGGCCTGCTGCGCCAACTCATAAAGCACGCGCGCCTGGGTGAGCGAGAACGGGGCATATAGCCCCCCGTCATGCAGCAGTCCGAGCCGCTGCGTGTAGAAGCGGTTGAACCGCCGCACCGCAGCGACGTTTTGGTCGATGATCGCCGGCATGAGCAGCCCGGGGCTTGAGCAAACGCAGGAAGCTTCCAGCACTTACTTGACACAGTCAAGTATTCCTGGGCCGTATTCGCCGGCCGGTATTCCCCGGTCAGTATTCCTGGGCCGGTATTACTGGGCCGGTATTACTGGACCGAAGAATTCTGGAACGTCCGCGGGCGCAAATGGGCAACTTTGCGAGTTAACCATCGACAAAGGTTTCGGTGAAAGTTGCAACTCGTTAAGCGTTGCCGACCTAGCCTCAACGCCGTCGAGCCGTCCCTATCCGGCTCGATTTGGGGACGGCGCTCCGGCCGGACCAGCCCGCCGGGCCGGAGCGTCGCTTTTTCCTCTCGCTCTCCGCACGCTGCGCAAAGCACGGGCGCGGATGATGGTTTGGAGAACGCGGGTGCACGCGGCGCCTTTTGACCTACTGGCCGCCTGCTCGCATCTCACGCGTGGGGATATCCTCGCGTGCCTTGCCTATGCGCAGGAGCTCGCGAGCTCGACGAGATGATCTTGATCATCTTCCAATCGCGGAATGCGCTCTAACGCCTCCAACCTCCGACCTCGCTGGCTCGCTGGCAGTCAAGTCTCCACTGCAAAAAGAGCGGGGCGTCTGGGTCCTCCGGACCGGCCAGCCTATCTTCGCAGCCGAGACAGAGGAAAGGCTCCGGAGCTTGCGGGCGCAGCCAAATCGCGAGAAAGGTGCGGAGGGCCGGTGAAGCGTGAAGACGCCCGATCAGGCATGACCAGTTATCGTGGCATCGGTGCGCCAGATGTTGTTATGACAACCTGCGAGCTTGCTGCGGTAGGAGCAGTTTCGAACCCGCCCCTACGAGCGGCTGGGCTGGAGCATCAGCGCGTCGCGCGAGACGGGCTTGATGACGCCAGAAGCTCAACCGCGTCACTTGGGGCAATCAGCTGGCGGCTGCCGTCCGAGCGCTTCTTGAGCTCTACCTTGCCTTCGGCCAGACCCCGCGGACCGACCAGGACCTGCCAGGGAATGCCGATGAGGTCGGCAGTGGCGAATTTCGCTCCCGGCCGCTCCTCGAGATCGTCATAGAGCGCGTCGATCCCTCTTGCGCGCAGCGCCCGGTAGAGGTCCTCGCAGGCCGCATCGGTCTGTGCCGCCCCCTGCTTGAGGTTGAGAACAGCCACGGTGAACGGCGCAACGGATTGCGGCCAGACGATCCCTGCATCGTCATGGGAGGCCTCGATGATGCCGGCCACCAGCCGGCTCGGGCCGATCCCGTAGGAGCCCATGTGCACCGGATGCTCCCCGCCGTCCGGCCCCGCCACCACGGCCTGCATCGGCTCGGAATATTTGGTGCCGAAGTAGAAGATGTGGCCGACCTCGATCCCCCGTGCCGACACCTGTTTGTCCTGCGGCAGCTTCGCAAAGGCTGCCGCATCATGCTTCTCCGACGTGGCAGCATAGAGCGCGGTCCACCGGTCCACGATTTTCTGCAGGCCCGCCACATCGTCGAAGCTCACGTCTGCCGACGGGACCGGAAAGTCCAGATAATCGCGATGACAGTAGACCTCGCTCTCCCCTGTCGAGGCCAGGATGATGAACTCGTGCGAGAGATTGCCGCCGATGGGCCCGCTTTCTGCGACCATGGGGATGGACTTGAGCCCGAGGCGAGCGAAGGTCCGCAGGTATGCCACGAACATCTTGTTGTAGGAGTGGGTGGCGCCCGCAAAGTCGACATCGAAGGAATAGGCATCCTTCATCAGGAACTCGCGCGCGCGCATCACCCCGAAGCGCGGCCGCAGCTCGTCGCGGAATTTCCACTGGATATGATAGAGGTTGAGCGGCAGGTCCTTATAGGAGCGCACATAGGCGCGAAAGATCTCGGTGATCATCTCCTCGTTGGTCGGCCCATACAGCATGTCTCGCTCATGGCGGTCCTGGAGGCGCAGCATCTCCTTGCCGTAGACGTCGTAACGTCCGCTCTCGCGCCAGAGCTCGGCCGACTGCAGGGTCGGCATCAGCATCTCGATGGCGCCGGAGCGGTCCTGCTCCTCCCGCACGATGCGGCAGACCTTGCGCAACACCCGCAACCCGAGCGGCAGCAAGGCATAGATGCCCGCACCTTCCTGGCGGATCATCCCGGCGCGCAGCATGAGCCGATGGGAGACGATCTCCGCCTCCTTCGGTGTCTCGCGCAGGATCGGCAAAAAATATCGGGACAGCCGCATCTCGGTTTGTGCCAAATTGGAGAAAGCCGGGAAAGCTCAGCCAGCAGCGAGGCCAGGAAAGAGCATATTTTTCCGGATCGAACCAGATGCAGAGCCGGCGCCGCTGCATGGATTTGCGCTCGTCTGCCGGCCCCAAGACTGCAGGCGTTCCGACGCCCGGATCGGCGCCTGTTTGACGGACGAGCGGTCTGTCAAAATCTGGCCGTGGCGATCCGCGCTCGCCTTCGTCACGGCAACTCGCGACTGACATCATAATCATAGAGCCATGCGCTTTGAAACGCGGTCCTGTCCCGACCGAAGCGTTCACGCAGCGCGAATTTCACGTCGCGTTTGAGCCGCGCCCAGGGCGAGACGAGATGGTTCTCGCGGGCGCGCGCGCGTGAGCCCAGCACGGCGGCGCGGGCACGCGGCACGCGGATCTGCTCGTATACGCGCAACGCGGTATCGGGATCGTCGCCATGCCGCGCGAGCGCGGCCGCAAGCACGCAGGCGTCCTCGATGGCCATGCCCGCCCCCTGGCCGAGATAGGGCAGCATGGCGTGTGCGGAATCGCCGAGCAGGGTTGTGCGTCCTTTGCTCCATCGCTCGGCCGGCTCCCGATCGTACAGCGCCCATTTGTACCAGCGCGCGCTCATGGGAAAGAGTCGCACGAGGTCGGAATGCCAGCCGGCGTAGGTAGTCATCGGCTCCGAGACATCGCATTCCTGCGTCCAGGATTCCTCGGTCCAGGCATTGCTGTCGAAGTGCGCAACGATGTTGATGAGCTCGCCGCGCCGCACAGGGTAGTGCACGGCATGCCCATGGGGGCCCATCCACATCGTACCCTCTGCGACCGCAATGTCGCGTGGCACCGCAGCGGTATCGGCCATGCCGCGCCAGCAGATGCAGCCGGTGAACCGCGGCGCGTCGGGACCGAATATGCTGTTGCGAACGACGGAATGAATGCCGTCGGCACCGACCACGAGATCCGCCTCGATGTCACGCCCGTCAGCAAGGCGGGCCACCGCGCCGCGAGCGGATGCCTCGACGGCGATGCATCGCGCGCCAAAGCGGATTTGAGCGGTCCTGACCGCGCCGAGCAGCACGCCGAGAAGATCGGCGCGGTGCACGGTCAGATTAGGCGCGCCGAACTGCTGGCGGAATGCGCCGCGACGCATCCGGGAGATGATGCGGCCGCTGTTCCAGCTGCGGATGGTCAGGAAATCCGACTCCGAGCCCAGGGCGATGACCGCGGCCTCGACGCCGAGCACGCGCAGCGCTTTGAGCGCGTTCGGAGTGAGGTTGAGGCCGGCGCCGATCTCATTCGCGGCGGCGGACTGCTCGCATAGGACGACTTCGGCGCCGCGATGCTCCAGAGCCAGCGCTGCGGCGAGCCCGCCGATCCCGCCGCCGACGATGGCAACGCGTGGGGCGCGCGTCATTCAAAGCTTCCTCTGGACCGCTTTAGTCGCAACGCGGCGCGATCGCAAAGATGGTGCAGAACGCGCCGGGAGTACCGGTCCGCTCATCTTGCGACTCGAGCCGCGCGCCGGCAACTCCATGAGCCGCCGACCTGACCAACAATCATGTCAGCCGGCTGTGGAACGGAAAGAAGAGCCAAACCGAACGTAAAGCCAAACTCATTGTGTGCTACATTGAGGCCGATCGGCTATCAATGAGGAAGCCAATGCTCATGTCGGCTAAAACGGCAGGAACACTGGGCGGCATAAGCGAGCTCTCCGACCTTGTCCGTGGTTGCTGAAGGCCCGCCTCCGCGTGTTCGCGTCGAAGGCTATGCCATTGTCTCTATCGACGGGATGATCGCGGACTGCAAGCGGCATATGCCGGATGCGCTCAGGCTCGATGCCGACCAGAGGTTTTTCGAAGCGAGTCTCGATGCAGCCGATGCCGTGGCTCACGGCCGTAATTCGCATGAGCTGCAACCCCATTCGGAGGGCCGGCGCCGGCTGATCCTGACACGCAAGGTCGCGTCGATCGGGCCGGAGCCATCGAATCCCATGGCGATTCTATGGAACCCGGCCGGATGCTCGCTCGCTGAAGCTTGCCGCGCAATTGGTCTCATCGAAGGGATCCTGGCGGTCATCGGCGGAACGGACGTTTTCGGAGAGTTTCTCCGCATCGGCTACGACGCGTTCCACCTCTCACGTGCCGGCCAAGTCCATCTGCCCGGTGGACGTCCGCTGTTTCCACCGGGCTGCGGGCCAACGCCGGAAGGCGTGCTCGCGCACCACGGCCTCATCCCGGTGCGGGAGCAAGTGCTCGAGCCCGCAGCCCAATTGAACCTGGTCACCTGGCGCAGGCTCCGCCCACGAGCCGACGCATCATAAAGGAGCGCCCCAGCTTCGTGAAAAGATGTGACCAAAGTTGCGGGGCGCTTTCCGTATTGAAAATTCCCGGAACGCGTGGGGCTAGCTCGCGTTACGCTCCTATGGGTTGCAACCAACAAGAGAATCACCGGAGGCGCCTGTGCCGGAATGCTCCGTCCCGGATACGATGAGAGGGCGCCCTCTGGACAAGCTCCTCCTGGAGCTTGGCTGCCCGGACGTTGTCGCACCACCGGACGAGACCGCATTCACCCGTCGGGTCGGGGAGCTCATTGCGCGCGCAGCGTTATCCGTGGGACGCCGCCACGGGTCGTCCGGACCTCCTGACCCGACGCGACCGTCACGTTCGAGGCCATGAGCTTCGCGCGCTTTTGTGCCGGCCTTGAGGCCTACATGCCGAGCAAGGCGGCGAGATCCTGGATCGAGACCAGGCGGTAGGTATAGATCGCGTACCACAGCATGAACACGACGGCGGACACGACCGTGTTCCACAGCAGCTTATGCTTGAGGTGAGGAACGGCAGGGGCACCGGGATCGGTGCCTTTCGTCGTCGTGCCGCTCTCCTCCTGACTGCGCACACCCCATGGCAGCACCGCAAACAGAACAGTCCACCATATGACGAAATAGATCGCGAGTGCGGTGCCCAGAGACATTAATCCTTCCTTAAGCCTGAATCGGACCACCCGACAATCCCATGCGGAAGGCTGGGACAGGACCGCACGGAAAATCAGATGCTCGTTGTTGTTGGTTACTGCGCATCGGCACGCGTTTCATGACCGAGTTCGGAATAAATACGGACGGTTAAGGTAAAAAGCAGCTCGAATTCACAGATCCGTATCGCAAAAGCACGATCGATGTTATCCATATCAGCCTGCGTGATGGAGAAAAACTAATGACCCGCCGTCTATTCAATTACGGCCGCATCGCGGCTCTGCTGCTCTTCGGATCTTTCCTCGCACTCGGTACCGGCACTCAACCCGCCGCTGCCGGCGGCTGGGGCTGCGGCTACGGCTGCGGCTATGCCCCCGCTCCCGTCATCGTGCAGCCGTCCTGCTCGTGCTGCGGATGCGGAGGCTACGGTTACGGCTATGGATATGGGTATGGGGCTTATGCCGGCTATGGTTATGGCTATGCCGCCCCCTATGCAGCATATGCCGATTATGACGTGGTTGCTCCGCGATACTATCGCCCCTATCGGGGGTGCTGGGGCCATCGCTGGTGCTAAAACCGTTCTGAGCATCGGCTGCGCCATTTGACACTCGGCTTGCTGCTCCGGCAGCAAGCCGAGCTCGTTTATGCGGCCAGGGCCTCGCAAGCGGCGGCATCTCGTTATCATGCCTGCTCGATCTCTATCAGGGTTCCGCAAAAATCCTTGGGATGGAGGAAGAGCACCGGTTTGCCGTGCGCTCCCATCCTCGGCTCGCCATCGCCGAGCACCCGCGCCCCTTCCGCTTTGAGCTTGTCGCGCGCGGCGCGAACGTCATCGACCTCATAGCAGACGTGGTGAATCCCGCCATCCGGATTGCGCTCGAGGAACCTGGCAATCGGCGATTCGCCGCCAAGCGGGGCGATGAGCTCGATCTTGGTGTTCGGCAGCGTGATGAATACGGTGGTGACCCCGTGAACGGGTTGCGCCGCCGGCGCTGAAACCTCGGCGCCGAGCACGCGCCGGTACACCTCCGCAGCCTTGGCGATGTCGTGAACGGCAACTGCAACGTGGTTGAGACGTCCGATCATGCTTGCTCCAGCAAAGTCGCCCCCCGCAGCGCAGACGCCCCCGTATCACGATGTCCAGAAGCTTACACTTCGATGACATGCACATGGCAAGTGGGCTTTTTGTTCCATGCGGCGCTCAGGGCTGCGCGAACGGCGCGCCGGATCGCCTCGGCCACAGTATCGGGATCGCGGCGATGGGCGCGCGGCAGGCTGTCGAAGGCCTCCATGGCCGCATCGAGCGCCATATCCGCGGTGCTGCGTCCTCTGGAAACGCTGGCCGGGATGCCGGTCAGCGTGATGGTGGCATCGCCTGCGAGCTCGCCTTTGCCGGTGAGCGCGACCGCCACGGAGACGATCCCGGCAAAGCCCAATCGGCGCCGGTCAGCGACCGTACGCTCCTCGGCGCTCACCAGGAGTGAGCCGTCCCGGTAGACGCGCCCGGCCGGCACCTCGTCGATCTTGTCGGCGGGGCCGGGAGCAAGCCGAATGAGCTCCCCGTCCCGGCAAACAAGCACATTCTTTACGCCCGCCGAGCGGGCAAGCTCGGCGTGGTCCGCCATATGCAGCGGCTCGCCGTGCACGGGAAGCAGCATCTGCGGGCGCACCCAGGAGATCAGCTCTCTGAGCTCGTCCCTGCGGGGATGACCTGAGGCATGCACGAGATGGGTCCGATCGGTGAGGACCTCCACTCCCTGGGCGATCAGGCCATTGATCACGCGCATTACGGCCTTCTCGTTCCCGGGGATTGCGCGCGAGGAAAAGATCACCCGATCGCCGCGTGCAAATGCCACGTCGGGGTGCTCGTCCTGGGCAATGCGCGAGAGGGCCGCGCGCACCTCGCCCTGACTGCCGGTGCAGAGCGCGAGGACCTTATCCGGCGGCAGATGGTCATAGGAATCGACCGAGCGAAACTCCTTGATGCCTTCCAGATATCCGGTCTCGCGTGCGACCTGGGCGATACGATCCATGGCGCGCCCGACCACGACCACCTCGCGCCCGCATGATGCCGCGGCCTGCGCCACCGCACGCATGCGCGCGACGTTCGATGCGAACGTGGTAACCGCGACCCGGCGCGGTGCGGTGCGGACGAGCTCGGCAAGACATTTTGCAACGTCGGCCTCCGACGGTGAGCGTCCCTCCCGTATGGCATTGGTAGAATCGCCGACGACCGCGAGGCAGCCCTCGTCGCCCAGCGCACGCAGCTTCGCTTCGTCGGTCTGCGGCGAGATGACGGGACTATGATCGATCTTCCAGTCGCCGGTGTGCAGCACGGTGCCGAGCGGCGTGCGGATGATCAGACCGTTCGACTCCGGTATCGAATGCGCCATGGAGACGAGCTCGATATCGAACGGACCGACGGCAAAACGGCCTCCGAGCGGAACGATGTTGACGGGAATATCGGGCGCAGCCGCCTCCCCTGCCCTCTTGGCGGCGAGCAACGCGGCGGTGAAAGGCGTTGCATGCACCGGGATCTTCAGCTGCGGCCACAGATCGATGAGCGCGCCGAAATGGTCCTCGTGCGCGTGGGTGAGGACTAGGCCGAGGAGATTGCGCCGCTCTTCCACCAGATAACGGATGTCGGGAAGAATGACCTCGATGCCCGGCAGCTCGTCCCCGGCGAAAGCGACTCCCATGTCGACCGCGAGCCAGCTGCGCTGCGCCTCGGGGCCGAGACCATAAAGTGCGAGATTCATTCCAATCTCGCCCACTCCGCCGAGTGGCGCGAACACAAGCTGGTCGGCGGGCCCGGACATGCGCGCGTTCAGCCGGCGTGTTCACGATCCGAGAGGATATCGGCATAAAGCGTGTCGCCGGCGGTGACGGTGGCAGCGCGACCATCCGGCAGGCGCAAGATCATGTTGCCGGCAGCATCGAGCGTGTCGAAACGGCCGGACAAGTCACGGTCTCCCACCCGTACGCGTATGTCCTCGCCGAGGCGGGCCGCGCGGGCAATCCAGTCGTCGCGCACGATCGAAAATCCCGCCCCGGCAGCCCATTGCGCCAGCCGCTGCATCATCCTCACCGAGAGATCAGCGAGCAGTGCGGCGGGGGTGACGGGGGCGCCCGCGGCCGCCAGGTCGGTCGCCGGATAATCCGTATCCGGTGGATGCGAGACGCAGTTCACTCCGACACCGATTGCGACCGCGGGAGCGTCAGCGACTTCCGCTTCGACCAGGATGCCGGCGAGCTTGGCCCCTCGCAGCAGGATGTCGTTTGGCCACTTGATGAAAAGCGCCGGCTCGACTGGTCTGGCGCATGCCGCGATCGCGTCATGGACCGCGAGCGCCGCTACGAGCGAAAGCTGAGGCCAGGCCACGCAAGCGCCCGGCAGAGCCGGCGCAGTGAGCAGGAGGCTGGCATAAAGATTTCCGGGCGGCGAGGCCCAGCGCCGGCCGCGCCGGCCGCGCCCCTCGGTCTGTCGCGCAGCGACCACCCACAGAGGCCCGCACTCTCCGCGGCGCGCCAAGCTCAACGCTTCCGCGTTGGTCGAGCCCAGCGCTTCATGCGCGACGAGGCGTATGCCTGCCGCGGTCGCAATGGGATGAGGCTCCATCGCAGCTAGAACAATGAGCGCGCGGCCGTGCTCGCGGCTTGCACCAGAGGCGCAGGATAGATGAAGAACAACAGATTGAACAGGCCGGTGATCGCCAGCACGGCCCCAAGCTCGCGCGGCATCGGCTCAAATCGCGGGGCGGGCTCGTCGAAATACATGATCTTGACGATGGAGAGATAGTAGTACGCCCCTACCACGCTGGTGACGACACCGATCACGGCGATGGTGAAAAGGCCAGCTTTGACAGCAGCGAGGAACACATAGAACTTGGCGAAGAAGCCTGCGAGCGGCGGAATGCCGGCCAACGAGAACAGAAGCATGGCGAGAAAGAACGCCATCGTCGGCTTGGTGCGCGCAAGGCCGGCGAGATCCCGGATGTCCTCCACCATTCCCGCCTCGCGCCGCATCGCCAGAATGCAGGCAAAAGTTCCAAGCGTCATCGCGAGATAGATCGCCACGTAGACGAGGACCCCCTGCACGCCTTCAGGGGTGCCGGCAGCAAGGCCGATGAGTGCAAATCCCATGTGGCCGATCGAGGAATACGCCATCAGCCGCTTGAAGTTCCGTTGCCCGATGGCGGCGAAGGCCCCAAGCGCCATGGAGGCGATCGAGACGAACACCACGATCTGCTGCCATTGCTCGAGCAAGCCGGGGAACGCCACGATGGTGGGGCGCACGAACATGGCGATGCCGGCCATCTTCGGGGCGGCGGCAAAGAAGGCCGTGACCGGCGTCGGTGCGCCCTCGTATACGTCGGGCGTCCACATATGGAACGGCACGGCTGAGACCTTGAAACAGAAGCCGGCGAGCAAAAATACCAGCCCGAAAACAAGACCGAGACTCGGCTCCCGCGCAGCCTTGGCAATACCGGCAAACGACACCGTGCCGGTAAAGCCGTAAACCAAAGAAGCCCCGTACAGCAGCATCCCGGAGGAGAGCGCTCCAAGCACGAAATATTTGAGCCCCGCCTCGGTCGAGCGGACGGAGTCGCGGTTGATTGCCGCGACCACATAGAGCGCGAGGCTCATGAGCTCGAGCCCAAGATAGAGCGCGATGAGGTCGCCCGCGGAAATGAGGATCATCATGCCGGCGGTCGCCAGCAGGATCAGTACCGGAAATTCGAACCGCTGCTGATTCTCACGGACGAGATAATCGAACGACATGAGGATCGCCGCGGCCGAGCCGGTGAGCGCCAGCAGCTTGAGGAACCGGGCAAAATCGTCGAGCACGAAGCTGCCGCCGAAGCTCACCAGCGTCCCCGACGGGAGCCACACCACGAGGGCTCCGGTGACGATCAGCAGCAGAATTGCCGCGCTCTCGATCGCGCCGGCGCTCTCGCGGCGGCGGAAAACGCCGGCGAGCAGCAGCAGCATCGCCCCGAGGAGCAGGACGAGCTCCGGGAGCGCCGGCAGCAAATCCGGAACCGCATCCATCTGCGTCGTCATGGCCTCCCCCGCAACGCGGCCGTAGTGGTTGCCTCGAGCGCGTGGCTGTAGCTGTCCAGGAGCTGCGCCACGGATGCCGATGACATGTCGAGCACCGGCTTGGGATAGATGCCGAGCAGGATGGTCAGGGCGACGAGCGGTCCGAGCGTGATCATCTCGCGGTAGTCGAGGTCCCTGATGGCGGCAAGATTCTGTTTGGTCAGCGGCCCGAACACCACCTTGCGGTAGAGCCACAGCGCGTAGGCTGCCGAAAGTATGGTGCCGATCGTCGCCAAGGTCGCGACCAGATTATTCACCCGGAACGTGCCGATAAGGCTGAGAAACTCGCCTATGAAACCCGTGGTGCCGGGCAGCCCGACATTGGCGAGGGTGAACACCATGAAGGCGGCGGCATAAAGCGGCATGCGATTGACCAAGCCGCCATAGGCCGCGATCTCGCGGGTGTGCATGCGGTCGTAGACGACGCCAACGCACAAGAACAAGGCCGCCGAGACCAGACCATGGGAGATCATCTGAAAGATGCCGCCGGCTACTCCCTGCGTGGTCGCCGCGAAAATTCCCATCGTTACGAAGCCCATATGCGCGACGGAGGAATAGGCAATGAGCTTCTTCATGTCCTCCTGCGCCAGCGCCACGAGCGAGGTGTAGATGACCGCCACCACCGAGAGCGCGTAGATGAGCGGGGCCAGATCGTGCGAAGCGACGGGGAACATCGGCAGCGAGAAGCGAAGGAAGCCATAGCCTCCCATCTTCAGCAGAATGGCAGCAAGGATCACCGAGCCGGCGGTGGGCGCCTCGACATGGGCATCCGGCAGCCAGGTATGCACGGGCCACATCGGCAACTTCACGGCGAAGGAAGCGAGGAACGCGAGCCATGCCCAGGTCTGCAGGCTGCGCGGGAACCCGTGATGCAGCAGCGCAGCAATGTCGGCCGTTCCGGCGTCCCAGTACATGGCCATTATGGCCAGCAGCATCAGCACGGAGCCGAGCAGGGTGTAGAGGAAGAACTTGAAGCTGGCATAGACGCGGCGCGGGCCGCCCCACACGCCGATGATGAGGAACATGGGGATGAGCCCGCCCTCGAAGAAGAGATAGAACAGCACGAGATCGAGCGCGGCGAAGGTGCCCACCATCAGGGTCTCGAGCACCAGAAAGGCCACCATGTACTCTTTGACGCGCCGCTGGATGGGATTCCAGCTGGCAATGATGCAGATCGGCATCAGCCCGGTGGTCAGCACGACGAAAGGCAGCGAAATGCCGTCGACGCCCATATGATAGGTGATGGCTCCGCCAAGCCAGGGCTGCTTCTCGACGAACTGAAACTCGGAGGAGGTCGGATCGAAATGGTAGAGCAGCATCAGCGAGATGGCGAACGTGACCAGCGTGGTCCACAGCGCGATCCAGCGCGCGTTGCGTTGCTCGGCCTTTCCCTCGCCCGGCAGCGCCATGACGAGCAGCGCGCCGAGAAGCGGCAGGAACGTGGTAACGGACAGAATCGGCCAGCTCATTTCAGCCGACCCGGCCGCCGAACATGAACCAGGTGATGAATGCCGCCACGCCGATCAGCATGGCGAAAGCGTAGTGGTAGAGGTATCCGGTCTGCAGCCGGATGGCGCCCTGCGTGACCTCGAGCACGCGGGCGGAGATGCCGTCCGGCCCGAAGCCGTCGATCAGCCAGCCGTCGCCGCCCTTCCACAACAGGCGTGCGAGCCACAGAGTCGGACGCACGATGAGGGCATCATAGATCTCGTCGAAGTACCATTTGTTGAGCAGGAAACGATAGAGCGCCGCGTGCTGGCGCGCGAGCTCGGCCGGCAGCTGCGGGCGGCGCATGTAGAATTCCCAGGCGATCAGGAAGCCGATTGCCATCATCACCGTCGGGAGCGCTTCGACCAGGTACGGCGGGCGGTGCGTCTCCTGGAGGACTCCGCCGTCCCGCGCAAATTTCAGCGAGTCGCGGAAGAACTCGGTCACGCCGTGACCGGCGAACACGTCCTGGAACGGAAAGCCGGAGAAGATCGACCCGACCGCCAAAACCCCGAGCGGGATGATCATGACCAAGGGACTCTCACGCGCCTCCTCGTAGTGGCGGTAGTCGTGCGGGCTGCCATGAAAGGTAAGGAGGACGAGCCGCCAGGAATAAAAGGCGGTCAGCGCGGCCGCGATCGCGGTCGCCCAGAAAGCGTACTGCGCCATCGGGTTATGCGCCGCATAGGCGGCCTCGATTATCGCATCCTTGGAGAAATAGCCGGCCGTCAGCGGAAAGCCAGTGAGCGACAGCGTGCCGACCAGCATGGTCCAATAGGTGAATGGAAGGCGGTCTTTGAGGCCGCCCATGCGCCTGATGTCCTGCTCATGATGCATGGCGATGATCACCGAGCCGGAGCCGAGGAACAGAAGTGCCTTGAAGAATGCATGCGTGAAAAGGTGGAACATGCCCACCGAATAGGCGCCGGCGCCCATGGCAACGAACATGTAGCCGAGCTGCGAGCAGGTCGAATAGGCGATGATCTTCTTGATGTCGTTCTGGACGAGCCCGATCGAGGCGGCAAAAAACGCGGTGGTCGCTCCTATGAACGTAACAAAGGTCTGCGCTGCGGGGGCGAGATCGAACAACGGCGAGAGTCGCGCCACCATGAACACTCCCGCCGTCACCATGGTCGCGGCATGGATCAACGCCGATACCGGGGTCGGTCCTTCCATCGCATCGGGCAACCAGGTGTGCAGCAGGAACTGGGCCGACTTGCCCATTGCACCCATGAACAGAAGCAGGCAGATCAGGGTGAGCGCATCCACATTCGCGCCCAGGAAGTGAATGGTCTTGCCGGTCAGTGCCGGCGCCTGCGCGAATATGGTGTCGAGGTCGATGGCCCCGGTGAGCGCAAACACGGCGAAGATGCCGAGCGAAAACCCGAAATCGCCGATGCGGTTGACGACGAACGCCTTGATCGCGGCCGCGTTCGCTTCCGGCTTGTGGTACCAGAACCCGATGAGCAGATAGCTCATGAGCCCCACCCCTTCCCAGCCGAAGAACAACTGCACCAGGTTGTCCGCGGTCACCAGCATCAGCATCGCGAAGGTGAAGAGCGAGAGATAGGCGAAGAACCGCGGACGGTACGGATCGTCCTCCATGTAGCCGATGGAGTAGAGGTGCACGAAAGCCGAGATGGTTCCGACCACGACCAGCATGACCGCGGTCAGGGTATCGATGCGCAGCGCCCACTCGACCTTCAGATCGCCCGAGACGATCCAGGGAAACAGGCTCACGCGTGCGTCGTGATGGGCAAATCCGACATCCACGAAGGCCACCCAGGACAGCAGCATGGACGCGAACAGCAAGACCGTGGTGACAAGCTCTGCGGGTCGAGAGCCGCCGGCGGCGGCGGACTGCTGCGCGGCTGGCTCCATCCCCGAATGCGGCAGGCCGGCAGCATGCGACTCCAAGGGCGACGGCGCGCCGCGAGCGGCACCTTCATCGACCGGCCCGTGCGCGTGATCCTCCGCGCCGGAGGCGGGCGTACCGCCGGGGTGACGCGCATGCGCGCCCGCAAGGCTGATCAGGGCGGCGATGATCGCGCCCAGGAGCGGCAGGAAAACAATGGCCTGATACATACCCGCTGCGCCTCAGCCCTTCATCAGGTTGACGTCCTCGACGGCAATGGAGCCGCGGTTGCGATAATACGCCACCAGAATGGCAAGGCCGATCGCCGATTCCGCGGCGGCAACCGTGAGCACCAGAAGCGCATAGACCTGGCCGACGAGATCGCCGAGAAAGCTCGAGAAGGCCACCAGATTGATGTTCACCGCCAGCAGGATCAGCTCGATCGACATGAGAATGATGATCACGTTCTTGCGGTTCACGAAGATGCCCACGACCCCGATGGTGAAGATGATGGCCGCAACGGTGAGATAGTGACCAAGCCCGATCGTCATCGCGGAACGCCCTAAACCCCCTGGCCCGAGCGGACCTTGACGATCTCGATCGATGTCGCCTTGGTGCGTGCGACCTGCTCGGCGATTCTCTGTCGCCTGACTCTGGGCTTATGCTGGAGCGTGAGCACGATCGCGCCGATCATGGCGACGAGCAGCACGACACCGGCAGCCTGAAAGAAATAGACGTAGCTCGTATAGAGCACCTGTCCCAGCGCCTGAGTGTTCGGAACATCGGCGAGCGGGGGAATGGGCGTGGCAATCGCCTGGTGCACATTCGCGCCGATCGACCATGTGAACACCACCAGCACCAGCTCGATCAGCAGGATGATCCCGATCAGTGACCCGATCGGGAGGTATTGCAGGAAACCGTGGCGCAGCCGGGAGAAGTCGACATCGAGCATCATGACCACGAACAGGAACAGGACCAGCACGGCGCCGACGTAGACGATGATCAGGATCATCGCGAGGAACTCGGCGCCCAGGAGCACGAACAACCCGGCAGCATTGACGAAGGCGAGAATGAGGAACAGGACGGAGTGAACGGGGTTGCGCGACGCAATCACCATGAACGCCGAGGCAACGCACGTCGCGCCGAACAGATAGAAGAAAATCGTCGCAACCAGCATCGGCCGTCACCGGTAAGGGGCGTCCAGCGCGATGTTCGTGGCGATCTCGCGCTCCCAGCGGTCGCCGTTGGCGAGCAGCCGCTCCTTGTCGAACAGCAGCTCCTCGCGCGTCTCCGTCGCAAACTCGAAATTCGGCCCCTCGACGATGGCATCGACCGGGCAGGCTTCCTGACAAAGCCCGCAATAGATGCACTTCACCATGTCGATGTCATATCGGGTAGTGCGGCGAGTACCATCGTTGCGGCGCGGACCCGCCTCGATCGTGATCGCCTGGGCCGGGCAAATCGCCTCGCACAACTTGCACGCAATGCAGCGCTCCTCCCCGTTGGGATACCGGCGCAGGGCATGCTCGCCGCGAAACCGCGGGGATACCGGGTTCTTCTCGAAGGGATAGTTGATGGTCGCCTTCGGTTTGAAGAAATAACGCATCCCCAGCACCATCGCCGAGATGAACTCCCCCAGGAAAGCTGCGCGGGCGGCGCGATCGAGCCTCATGACGTCATTTTCCTGTTGGCGGCGCGCACCGTCCTGCCGCTCTCATCGGTTTACCACCGCCGCGGCGAGCCAGTAGCCGAGGCCCGCGAACACGGCGACATCAGCAGCAAACACCCCCCTGCGGAGAAGCGAAATCTCCTGGCGCATGATGCTGCGATCAATGTCATCGTCGCCGGCGGAACGCGTGCGCAGGCGGCGCTCGATTGCCTCCACCAATGGAGCGTACGCCACGGCCGCAATTGCCGTACCGATGATGGCTCCGACGAGGCCGGCGAGGGAAATGTCGATCATGCCGCTCGAGCCCTCATTGCGTGCCCAGCCCGGCATAATCCCAGACCTGCGCAATGCCGGCCACGATAGCGACCATCGCCAGGGAGACCGGCAGGAACACTTTCCATCCCAGCCGCATCAACTGATCGTAGCGATAGCGCGGGACCACGGCCTTCACCATCGCGAACATGAAGAACACAAACAGGCATTTGAGTGCGAACCAGATCACCCCGGGTATCCATGTGAACGGAGCGACCGGGAACGGCGGCAACCAGCCGCCGAGAAACAGCACGGTCGTCATCGCACAGATCGTGAGAATGGCAATGTATTCGCCAAGGAAGAACAGCAGGAAGGGCGTGGCCGAATACTCGACCGCATAGCCGGCGACCAGCTCAGACTCCGCCTCCACCAGATCGAATGGCGGCCGGTTCGTCTCCGCGAGTCCCGAGACGAAGAACACGACGAACATGGGCAGCAGTCTGAGCCAGTACCAGCCGAGCAATCCCCACTGGCTCGCCTGGGCCTCCACGATCGCCGAGAGATTGAGCGAGCCCGCACAGATGAGCACAGTGATCAGCACAAACCCGATCGAGACCTCGTAGGAGACCATCTGCGCCGCCGAGCGCAAGGCGGCAAGGAACGGGTATTTCGAGTTGGACGCCCACCCCGCCATGATCACCCCGTAGACCATGAGCGAGGAGATCGCGAAAATATAGAGAATGCCGACATTGATGTCCGCGACCGCCCAGTCGGCACTGACCGGGATCACCGCCCAGGCGGAAAGAGCAAGGGCCGCAGTGACCAGGGGCGCCAAGAGGAACACGCCCTTGTTGGCCCCGGATGGGATGATCGGCTCCTTGAACACGAACTTGAACAGATCGGCGAACGACTGCAGCAGCCCCCAGGGGCCGACGACATTGGGCCCTCTGCGGATCTGCACGGCGGCCCAGATCTTGCGGTCGGCATAGAGGATGTAGGCCGTGACGATCAGCAAAAGCACCAGCAGCAGCACGCTCTCTGCCACGATGACGATCACCGGCCAGATGTAATCGGTCCAGAGCTCAGCCATTTCTGCGCCCAAGCCGCCCGAGAATCAGATTTTCAACGGCTGCGGTCACGTGCGCCTCTACTCGGCCGCGCGCAGCGCGCCGCGGCTCTCGGCCAGCGCGGAGCACTCCGCCATGATCGGCGATGCCCGCGCGATCGCATTGCTCAAATAGAAATCATCTATCGCCGGGGCAAAAGGTGCCTTGTCGGGAGTTGCGGAGCGGGCCGCCATCGCCGCCACATCGGCACGCAGCCCGGGCACGATCTGGTCCATGCGCTGGAGGTGCGGGTGCGCCTTGAACATGGCCTGGCGCAAGGAGGAAAGAGAATCGTACGGCAGCCGGCGCCCCAGCACGTCCGAGAGCGCGCGAATGATCGCCCAGTCCTCGCGCGCTTCGCCTGGGGGAAACGCCGCGCGTCCCGCCATCTGCACGCGGCCTTCGGTATTGACGAAGATGCCGGATTTCTCCGGATACGCCGCACCCGGCAGAATGACATCGGCGCGATGAGCCCCCTGGTCGCCGTGCGTCCCGATGTAGACGACGAACGCGCCGGGGGCGATCTCGATCTCGTCGGCCCCGAGCAGGAAGATCGCGTCGAGCGCGCCCGGCTCTGCCATCTGCCGTGCGGTACGCCCGCCGGAACCCGGAGTGAAGTCCAGATCGAGCGCGCCCACGCGCGAGGCCGCGGTGTGCAGCACGCAGTAGCCGTTCCAGCTCTCGGCACCGGATCCGGCCGCCACCTGCGCGGCCAGGGAGGCGACCGCTGCACCGTCCGGGCGGGCAAGGGCGCCCATCCCGACGATCACCAAAGGGTGCTGCGCCTTTCCGAGCAGACGCGCAAAGTCGTGCCGCCCCGTGGCAATATCGGCAAGGGTTTGCGGGCCGGCGCCGAGATGCTGGTAGGAGTAGGTAATGTCTACCGGCGGACCAATGAGGCCGATGGGGAAATTTCCCATGCGCCAGCGCTTGCGCAGCCGGGCATTGAGAACGGCCGCTTCGCGCCGCGGGTTCGAGCCGACGAGCAGAAGCGCATCCGCCTGATCGATTCCGGCGATCCCGGCATTGAACAGATAGCTTGCCCGTCCCTGCCTGGGATCGAGCGCCGCGCCGTCCTGGCGACAATCGCGATTGGCGATGTCGAGCCGGACGAGCAGATCGCGCAAGGCGTAGATTTCCTCGACCGCAGCGAGATCGCCGACGATCGCCCCCACCCGCTCCGGCGAAGCAGAGGAGATGCGGGCGGCGATGGCGTCGAACGCGTCGCGCCACGAGGCCGGGCGCAAGCGGCCGCCGTCGCGAATATAGGGCTGGTCCAGCCGCTGCGTGCGCAAGCCGTCCACCACGTGCCGCGTCTTGTCGGAAATCCACTCCTCGTTCACTTCGTCGTTTACGCGCGGGAGAATGCGCATGACCTCGCGACCGCGCGTGTCGACCCGGATGGCGGAGCCCACGGCATCCATGACGTCGATGGATTCGGTCTTGTCGAGCTCCCACGGCCGCGCCGCGAATGCGTACGGCTTGGAGGTGAGCGCTCCGACCGGACAGAGATCGACCACGTTACCCTGCAACTCCGAGGTCATGGCCTCTTCGAGATAGGTCGTGATCTCCATATCCTCGCCGCGGCCGATTGCGCCGAGCTCCGGCACGCCGGCGACCTCGGTCATGAAGCGGACGCAGCGCGTGCAGTGGATGCAGCGATTCATCACGGTCTTGACCAGGACTCCCACATACTTGTCCTCGACCGCGCGTTTGTTCTCCTTGAACCGGCTGGCATCGACGCCATAGGCCATGGCCTGGTCCTGCAGGTCGCACTCTCCGCCCTGGTCGCAGATGGGGCAGTCGAGCGGGTGGTTGATCAGCAGGAACTCCATTACCCCTTCGCGTGCTTTACGCACCATCGGCGACCTGGTCAGGACCTCTGGCGGCTCGCCCTTGGGGCCCGGCCGGCAGTCGCGCACGCCCCAGGCACAAGAGGCCACCGGCTTGGGCGAGCCCTTGAGCTCGACCAGGCACATGCGGCAGTTGCCGGCGATCGAAAGCCGCTCATGGAAGCAGAAACGCGGGATCTCGGCGCCGGCGGCCTCGCAGGCCTGGAGCAGCGTATACTCCGGCGGAACGTCGATCTCCTTGCCGTCGACGAGAAGCTTGCTCATGTCAGTTCCATTGCAGCCACAGCAGCAGGCCGGCAGCGAGCACGAGGCCTGCCGCCATATCAAGGCGTATCAACCATGTGAGTCGCCGCCAGAAGCGGTTGGAGATGATCGTCGTCGATCCTGTTCGCGCCGTCATGCCGGGTTCTTCGCCTTCCAAGTTACCCCTGCCCGGTTCGTCATTCCGCCGCCTCCCGGACCGGCTCCGGGTCAGGGTTGGCCGTATATTCGTCGATGCGCCGCTCGATCTCGTGGCGGAAATGACGGATGAGCCCCTGCACCGGCCAGGCCGCTCCGTCGCCGAAGGCGCAGATGGTGTGGCCTTCGATCTGGGTGGTGACTTCCATCAGCATGTCGATCTCGCGCTTCTGTGCGCGGCCTTCCGCCATGCGGGTGAGTACCCGCCACATCCAGCCCATGCCCTCGCGGCAGGGCGTGCATTGGCCGCAGCTCTCGTGCTTGTAAAAATACGAGATGCGGGCCATCGCACGGATGATGTCGGTCGATTTGTCCATCACGATCACCGCCGCGGTGCCTAGCGCGGACTTGTGTTCGCGGCAGCCGTCGAAATCCATCAGCAGATCGTCACATTCATGCGCCGGAATGAGGGGCATCGAGGAGCCCCCGGGAATGACCGCGAGCAGGTTGTCCCAGCCCCCACGCACGCCGCCGGCATGCTTGTCCAGGAGCTCGCGTAGCGGAACGCTCATCGCGTCCTCGACGGTGCAGGGCCTCTGCACGTGGCCGGAAAGGCAGAACAGCTTGGTACCGGTATTGTTCGGCCGGCCGATGCTGGCGAACCAGGCGGCGCCGCGCCGCAAGATATCGGGCACGACCGCGATCGATTCCACGTTGTTGACGGTGGTCGGGCAGCCGTAGAGGCCGACATTGGCCGGGAACGGCGGCTTCAGCCGCGGCTCACCCTTCTTGCCTTCGAGGCTTTCCAGCAGCGCGGTCTCCTCGCCGCAGATATAGGCGCCGGCGCCGTGGTGGATGATCACGTCGAACGGAAAGTCGTGGACGTTGTGCTTGCCGATGAGACCGGCCGCGTAGGCCTGCTCCACCGCCGCCTCGAGCCGCTCGCGTTCCCGAATGAATTCGCCGCGCACGTAGATGTAGCAAGTATTGGCGCCCATGGCGAAGCTGGCGAACAGGCAGCCCTCGAGCAGGAGATGCGGGTCGTGCCGCATGATCTCGCGGTCCTTGCAGGTGCCGGGCTCGGATTCGTCGGCGTTGACCACGAGGTAATGCGGCCGCCCGTCGGTCTGCTTGGGCATGAACGACCATTTCAAGCCGGTCGGAAAGCCGGCGCCGCCGCGGCCACGCAGACCGGAGGCCTTGACCTCGTTGATGATCCAGTCGCGGCCCTTTTCCAGGATCGCCCTGGTTCCGTCCCAGGCGCCGCGCGCGCGCGCTCCTTCAAGGCCCCAGTCGTGCAGGCCGTACAGGTTGGTGAAGATGCGATCCTTGTCCTCGAGCATCACGATTGCCTGCTGGCGGATGAATCGGCGACCGGAGGTTCTGGTGCTGCCGCCTCGTGTACATTGGCCGCCGCACCAGGCTTCTTTGCGTCAGCGTCGGCAAGCGCCGGCTCCCGCTTGTCCCCGCCGTTGCCGCGCTCATAGAGCTGAGGGTCAGTGAGCGTGGTCGGACCGCCTTCGGGCGCGGAAAATTTGCGCGCCACCTGCGGTCCCGGCGTGACCGCCTTGCCGGCGGCGAGGTTGTCGAGAATTTGGCCGAACCGTTCCAAGCTGAGATCTTCGTAATAGTCAAAATTGATCTGGGCCACCGGTGCGTTCACGCAGGCGCCCAGGCACTCGACCTCGATCCACGACAACTTGCCGTCGGCGGTGACGTGCAGCGGCTCGCCGATGCGCTCGTGACAGTGCTTGATCAGCTTGTCGGCGCCGCGCAACACGCAGGGCGTAGTGCCGCAGAGCTGAACGTGGAATTGCCCGACCGGTGCCAAATTGAACATGGTGTAGAAGGTCGCGACTTCGAGCGCGCGTATGTTCGGCATTCCGAGCAGATCGGCGACGTGCTCGATCGCCTTCTGCGGCAGCCAGCCGCCGGCCTGCTCCTGCGCTCTCCACAAGATCGGCAGGATCGCGGACATCTGCCGCCCTTCCGGGTATTTCGCGATCTGGCGCTTGGCCCAATCGAGATTTTCCGCCGTGAAGGCGAAGCTCTTGGGCTGAAGCGCAGCATCGGCGAGGCGGCGAACGGCCATCAGCGATCGACCTCCCCGAACACGATGTCGAGCGAGCCGAGGATCGCCGATATGTCCGCGAGCATGTAGCCCTTGCAGAGGAAATCCATGGCCTGGAGGTGCGCGAAGCCGGGCGCGCGGATCTTGCACTTGTAAGGTTTGTTGCCGCCGTCGGCGGTGAGATAGACGCCGAACTCCCCCTTGGGCGCTTCGACTGCGGCGTAGACTTCCCCGGCGGGAACGTGGAAGCCCTCGGTATACAGTTTGAAATGATGGATCAGCGCCTCCATCGAGCGCTTCATCTCGGCGCGTCGCGGCGGCACGATCTTGTGGTCATCGACGGCGATCGGCCCCTGCCCTTCCGGCGAGCGCAGCTTCTCCACGCATTGCTTCATCAGCCTGATCGACTGACGCATCTCCTCCATGCGGATGCAGTAGCGATCATAGTTGTCGCCGTTCCTGCCGATGGGAATGTCGAAATCGAGCTCGGAATAGCACTCATAGGGCTGCGCCTTGCGCAGATCCCAAGCCGCGCCTGATCCACGCACCATCACGCCGGAAAACCCCCAGGCCCAGGCATCGGCCAGCGAGACCACGCCGATATCGACATTGCGCTGCTTGAAGATGCGGTTGTCGGTGAGGAGTTCCTCGAGATCGTCGCAGACCTTGAGGAACGGATCGCAAAACGCCGAGATGTCATCGATCAGCTTGGGAGGCAGATCCTTGTGCACGCCGCCGACGCGGAAATAGGCGGCATGCAGGCGACTGCCGGAGGCGCGCTCGTAGAAGCCCATGAGCTTCTCGCGCTCTTCGAAGCCCCACAATGGTGGCGTGAGCGCGCCGACATCCATTGCCTGCGTCGTCACATTGAGCAGATGCGACAACAGGCGGCCGATCTCGCAGTAGAGTACCCGGATGAACTGTGCACGCCTGGGCACCGCGAGACCCATCAGTCTCTCCGCGGCGAGGCAAAAGGCGTGCTCTTGGTTCATCGGCGCGACATAATCGAGCCGGTCGAAATAGGGGATCGCCTGCAGATAAGTCTTGTGCTCGATCAGCTTCTCCGTGCCGCGGTGCAGGAGCCCGATATGGGGATCGATGCGTTCGACCACCTCGCCATCGAGCTCGAGCACCAGACGCAGCACGCCGTGCGCGGCCGGGTGCTGCGGCCCGAAATTGATGGTGAAATTGCGCAAATCGCTTTCAGCCATCGCTACCTGCTGATGGTCACGTGTGTCGTCTTCGCCGCGGCGCGCGGGTCGAACTTTTCCCGGGCCAGGACGTAACGCCGTTGACCGCCCGCGCCGATACCGCCGGCGCGGTCGAGCACGAGCGTCTTTTTCACCTCAAGCACCCTTCCCGTCCGGCGGCTTTGCATCGTTCGCCTTCTCGTCGCCGGGGAGGTCGTAGCCGGGTCCCTCCCAGGGAGACAGGAAATCGAAATTGCGAAACTCCTGCGTGAGTCGCACCGGCTCGTACACGACGCGCTTTTGCTGGTCGTCGTAGCGCACCTCGACGAAGCCGGTGAGCGGGAAGTCCTTGCGCAGGGGATGGCCTTCGAATCCGTAATCGGTGAGCAGACGGCGCATGTCGGGGTGGCCGGTGAAGATGACCCCGTAAAGATCGTAGGTCTCACGCTCGAACCAGTTGGCGCCCGGAAACACGTCGATGATGGAGGGCACCGGCGTGGTCTCGTCGGTTTCGATCTTCACGCGCACGCGCAGGTTCTGCTTGGGCGAGAGCAAGTGATATACGATGTCGAAGCGTCGCTCGCGCCCGGGCCAATCCACCGCGGTGATGTCGATCAAGCTCCAGAACTGACAGCGATTGTCGTCGCGCAGAAAGCGAACGACCTTCACGATGTCGCGGGCGCTGGCGCCGATCGTCAATTCACCATGCGCGACGCGGTGGCCCGTAACCGAGCCCGGCAAGGCGCTGGCGATGGTCTCGCCGAATTTGTCGAGGGTTTCGTCCATGAGGCGGAATCCATCACCGCTCGATCGTTCCGGTACGGCGGATCTTCTTCTGCAGCAATAACACGCCGTAGAGCAGTGCCTCGGCGGTGGGCGGGCAGCCCGGCACATAGATGTCGACCGGCACGATGCGGTCGCATCCGCGCACCACCGAATAGGAGTAATGGTAATAGCCGCCGCCGTTGGCGCACGATCCCATGGAAATGACGTAGCGCGGCTCGGGCATCTGGTCGTAGACCTTGCGCAGGGCCGGCGCCATCTTGTTGGTCAGCGTGCCGGCCACGATCATCACGTCGGACTGGCGCGGCGACGCGCGCGGCGCGAACCCGAAGCGCTCCGCGTCGTAGCGCGGCATCGACATCTGCATCATCTCGATCGCGCAGCAGGCCAACCCGAAGGTCATCCACATCAGCGAGCCGGTGCGCGCCCAGGTGATGAGGTCGTCGCTGGCGGTCACCAGAAAGCCCTTGTCGGTGAGCCGCTCGTTCAGATTGGCAAAAAAGCTGTCCTCCGCCCCGGCAGGCTTGGCACCCGTGCCCGGATCGATGATGCCCTTGGCCCGCGGCCCGAGGACGGTAGCGCGCTCTAATCCCATTCAAGCGCTCCTTTCCGCCACTCATATATGAAGCCGATCGTGAGAACGCCAAGGAACACCATCATCGACCAATAGCCGTAGAGGCCGAGATCGCCGAGCGCGATCGCCCATGGAAACAAGAAGCTCATTTCCAGGTCGAAGATGATGAACAGGATGGCGACGAGGTAGAAGCGCACGTCGAACTTCATGCGCGCATCGTCGAAGGCGTTAAACCCGCACTCGTAGGCGGAGAGCTTCTCCGGATCGGGGGCCTTGTAGGCCACCAGGAACGGCACCAGCAGGATGACAAGGCCGATGCCGAGCGCCACCGCGATGAAGATCACGAGCGGGAGATAGTCCAGCAATAGCTCGTTCATCGGCGACCTCAACCTGCTGCGCCGGCTCGCACGGAACAACCCGGTCCTCGGCCATGCTGCCAAGCTGCCGTCGGCGCTCGCGAAATCGCCCTCGTCACAGATCGGATTCGTTCCAAGGACGTGCTCCCGGGAGCCTTAGCGCAGTGCACAATGGGAGGCAAGCCGGGCTCCGCTGGAGCGCCGTTGCGCCCACGCGCGATCAGAGCGGGCGCCTGCGCGCCGCGTTCGGACTCGGTTTGCGCGCTAGCCTCGCATAGAGTTTGCCCCGCTGGTTGGGCGGGAACCCGGAGCAGGCGGCATGCAACGCAAGGTCATGATCTCGTGCGCAGTCACCGGCTCGGCCGACACTCCGGGGCGTAATCCGGCAGTGCCCGTGACACCCGAGCAGATCGCGCGCTCCGCGATCGATGCAGCCAAAGCCGGGGCAGCCATCGTCCACATCCACGTCCGCGATCCCAAGACCACGCGGCCGAGCATGGAACTGTCCCTCTATGCGGAGGTGGTGGACCGCATCCGGGACAGCGGCAGCGACGTCCTCATCAATCTCACCACCGGTCCGGGCGCGCGCTTCGTGCCGGGCAATGAGGATCCGCAAAAACCCGGACCGGGCACCACCATCAAGCCTCCAGCCGAACGCGTGCGCCACGTGGTCGCGCTCAAGCCCGACATCTGCAGTCTCGATATGGGCAGCATGAACATGGGCCCGCACGTCTTCGTGAACACGCCGCCGCATCTCGAGGCGATGGCACTCGCGATCCGCGATGCCGGCGTGCTGCCGGAGTTGGAGGTGTTCGAGACGGGTCATCTCCTGCTCGCCAAGCGGCTGATCGAGACCGGCCACGTCAAGCCGCCCGGCATGTTCCAGATCTGCCTCGGCATCGCGTGGGCGCAGCCCGCCACCCCTGAGGCCATGGGCTATATGCGAAGCCTCTTGCCTCCGGAATCGCCGTGGTTCGCGTTCGGCATTTCGCTCCACCAGTTCCCGATGGTGGCCCAGGCGGTGCTGCTCGGCGGGCATCCGCGCGTCGGGCTGGAGGACAACCTGTACCTGGAAAAGGGCAAGCTCGCGCCCAGCAACGCCGCCTTGGTGGAGAAGGCGGCCAGGATCGTCGAGATTCTGGGCGACGTGGTCGCCACGCCCGCCGATGCGCGCGCGATGCTCGGGCTGCAGGCCGCCATGCAATGACAGCCACGGCGTGCCGTGTGCGGTCCGCGATCGTGGTCTAGGCAGGGCCGCGCATCAGGCGCTTGCCGCGGTCAATCGAACGGCTCGACCTTCACGATCGAGGCGCCGTGATTGTTGCCGGCCCAGAAGGTGACGGGGCTCGTCGAGTTGTCCACGTACACGCGGCGGATATTGGTGGTCCGCGGCAGCAGGTATTCGACGAATTCGCCGCTCCTGGGGTCGAGTCGCGACACCCGGTCGCTCAGCATCGAGCCGGTCCAGGCCTCGCCGTTCTTGTCGGTGACCACGTCGTAGGGCTGCGACCACGGCGTCGGCAGCATCCATTCCTGAATTTTCTCGGTGTTCGGATCGAGCATGCCGATGGCGTTGCCGCCGTATTCCGCAAACCAGAGGCGATTGTGCTCGTCGACCCGGCCGCGACGCGGACGCGAGTTCGGGATGGAAGAGCGATAGATCGTCAACTTGCCGGTTCTCGCGTCAAGCTTGCCGATATTCGAGGACGAGAAGTCGAGAAGATAAAGGTTATTGTCGTGGTCGGACGGAATGCCGTACGAGGTGATGGTGCGGTTGGTGCTCGGATCCTTGAATGAACCCAGATTCTCCCACTCGCCGGTGGCGGGATCGAGCCGCAGAACCTGCGCCCGGTCGGAATTTTTGACCCATACCTTGCCGTCCACGTCGGAACTGGTGGGCGTGAGAAAGGCCTGCTGAGTGGCGTCGGTCTGCCATTGCTCCGGCACCTTCCAGGTTTGGAATTTCTCGGTCCGCTTGTCGAATTTGGCGATCCCGCCCTGATACATCATGGCAATCCAGAGATTGCCGGCCTTGTCGGTTTCGAGATCGAGGGTTCCGACCGGGTAATCCGGCTTGAGCACCGGCAGCGGATATTGCCGAACCTCTCCGGACCTCGGATCGAGCTTGCCGAGGAACTGCTCGCCGAAATGCGTGAACCAGACCATGCCCTCGGCGTCAACGATCGCGTCGTGCGGCTGAATCTGCTTCCGCGGCAGCTCGTATTCGGTGATGATCACCCGGGTCGCCCGCCCGCGCGGGCGCGGCAAGGTCTTGAGCGGATAGCCCCAGCTTTCGTCCTTGCTGAGATTGACGGCTGCAAGGTAGTCCGCCATCGCCTTCACGCCCGCGGCCTGGCCGAGGTTGCGGCGCGCCGTGCCGACAAGCCGCTGCGGATGCTGCGGCGTGCTGCCGGGATAGTAGCCGGTCATGCGCTCGAACACCTGCACGAACTCGTGGGCGTCGTGGGTGGAGCTGACGATGCGGTCGAGGTCGTGGCAACCGATGCAATTGAGGAGCGATTTCTTCTGCGCGTCGGTTCCAGGGAAGCTCGCAAGCCATTCGGCGTTGGTGAGCTGCTTGGCCAGGCTTCTCGCCGGCCTCAGCTTCAGGTCGAGGGTGGTGGGGGCTCCGCTGCCCACGTCGGCCGTGCGCGGCCCGTCAAGGTCGTAGCCGACGGCACGAATGGCCAGCAAATAGTGGCCGGAGGCAAGCTTGGAAGCGGGAAAGCTGAAGCTGCCGCTGTGATCGCTGACGACCGAGACGGTGACCGTCGAGCCCTCCTGCTTGGCGCTGACGAGCACACCCTCCATGAGCCCTTCGGCGGCGGAGCTGACTCGGCCGGTCAGCGCCACTGGGGTCTGCGTGTGCGCGGGAGGGACCGGGAGCGCAGCGGCCATTGCGGCACCGGCGAAAGCAAGCATGAGCTTGCGCCATCTCATGTGTCGTCTCCTTGGAGTTTTCCGTCGCCCGTCCGCTTTACATGAACTCCTGGGCGCAAAAGCCTAGACCTGCCTCTACACCGCTTCAAGGCACGGCTCCGCGTCGTTTTCGGATAGCGCAGCATGGCGGTTCTCCTTGAGCAAGGAAATCGTCTGCTATGATTTGGTTCGCCCGGTACGGCAGCCGCGACGGCGCTCCGACCGGGCCAGCTGCCCCGGTTGCCTCCCTGCACGACGACCGCGAAGGTTTGCGCATGGCGAAGGAGACGTCACGGCTTGCGGACTACGCGGTCTCCTGCCGCTTTGAAGAGCTTCCGAGCGACGTCGTCGAACGCGCCAAGCAATGCATCGCCGATACGATTGCCACGGCGATTTTCGGCTACGAGCTTCCTTGGAGCAAGATTGTGGTGGGCTATGCGCAACGAAATGGCGCCGGCGGCAACAGCCGAATTCTCGGCCTTGGCGGCGCACGCGTCCGTGCGCCCGCCGCCGCCTTGGCCAACGGCGCGCTCGCGCACGCCTTCGAGATGGACAATTTGACTTGGCCGAGCACCGGCGTGCATCCGGGCGCAACCCTGCTGGTTCCGGCCCTTGCGGTCGCGCAGGAGCGCGCCCTCGGCGGGCGCGCGCTGATTACCGCCATCGTCGCCGGCGCGGAGGTCATGATCCGAATCGGGCGCGCCACCCGCCACAGCAACGAGGGGCGTGGCTTCCATGCGCCAGGCACGACCGGGCCGTTCGGCGCGGCCGTCGCCTGCGGCAAGCTCCTGGCGTTCGACGCCGAGCGCATGCGCAATGCGCTGGGCATAGCCGGCTCGCTTGCCTGCGGCCTCATGGAATTCGCCCGTTCGGGCACCGGGGCCATGGTGAAGCGCCTGCATCTCGGGCGCGCCGCCGAGAGCGGCGTATTGGCGGCGGCGCTGGCGGGCGACGGCTTCACCGGTCCGGAAAGCGTGCTCGAAGGCGAGTTCGGCTTCCTGCGCGTGTTCTGCGGCAACGCGTTCGACACCGCCGAGCTCACGCGCGGGCTGGGCGAGAGCTATGCCACGCACTCGATCACGCTCAAGCGTTTTTCCTGCCACATCACCGCGCACACCCCAGTGCAGGCGGTGCTCGATCTGCGCGCGCAGCACGGCTATGCCGCCGCCGACGTCGCCTCGATCCACATCGCCGGCAACGACAAGATGGCCGGGGTCAACAACATCCGCGCGCCGGCCGACATCATGATGGCGCAATATTCGATCCCGTTCTGCGTCGCGCTGGCGCACCTGCGCGATCCGC
>DATBHG010000073.1:0-2862 GCA_036557665.1 Xanthobacteraceae bacterium
TTCCTATCGACGTAGTCTTCAACCCGCGGGGGCAGAAAGCTCGGTTGCTCACGGCTCACGCCGGTCTTGAAAAGGTGATTCGTCATAAAATGAATCGTACACCGATCCGCAAATCAGGCTATGAATTCTTGCCCAGTCTCACTGCCTCGCCCTCTATTATCCGCTTTGTGGCTTTGGCGAGAGGGCGACGCATGCGTCGCCCCTACGAAGCCATGCCCGCCCGGGGGGGCGGAGCAGCGCGCGTGCCGCCCCGGAGGGCCGCGCAGGTCTGCGCCCGATCGTGCAGCATACCCGGCTCGCATGATACCATTCGCGCCGATCCGCGACGCATGCAGGGTCGGAGACTGCCATGCTGACAGCCGATGAAAACAGGATGCTGACCGAGGTCGGCAAAGGCACGCCGATGGGCGAGCTCATGCGCCGCTACTGGATACCGGCTGCCAAGTCCGAGGAAGTCCCGACGCCCGGCGGCGCGCCGGCCCGGGTCAAGCTGCTGGGGGAACGCCTCGTGCTGTTCCGTTCCGGCGACGGCGAGCTTGGGCTCATCGACGAATTCTGCCCGCATCGGCGCGCTTCTCTGGCCTACGGGCGAAACGAGCCGGGCGGTTTGCGCTGCCTCTATCACGGCTGGAAGGTTGCGTGCGACGGGCGGGTTCTCGAGTCGCCGCCCGAGCCGCCGGCGCGTACCTTCGCCAGGAAGCTCAGTGTCGCGTCCTATCCGCTGCGCGAGGCCGGAGGGCTGATCTGGACCTATATGGGGCCGCGCGAGCTCGAGCCGCCGTTTCCGAAATTTCCGTGGCTCGACTTGCCGCCCGACCGGCTGCTGGTGGTCAAGATGCACCAGGCCACGAATTATCTGCAGGGCGTCGAGGGCGACCTCGATCCGGCACACCCCAACTATCTGCACCGCGACTTCGAGCTCAACGAGAACAAGAGCTGGGCCGGTGCCGGCTGGCAATCCATCGCCGACATCATGTCGGACGGCAGCCCCGAGATCATTTGCGAGGAAACGCCCTACCTGATGCGCCATGCAGCGATCCGGAAGACCGCCGATCCCGACAGCAGGTACGTACGGATCTTCGAATGGGTGGCGCCGTTCTACTGCTACATCGCAACCGGCGCGCACGAGTCGCAACTGTTCAAGGCGTGGCATCCCATCGACGACGAGAGCTGCTTCACCTTCTACATTCACTTCGACCCGGACCGGCCGCTCGACATCGAGGGGATCTATGCGAACTGGGGGCATCGGACCTCGCCGCCCGATTACAGGACCGTACACACGATTGCCAACAAGCACCTGCAGGATCGCGAATTGATGGAGCGCGGCAATTTCTCCGGTGTCGCCGGCGCCTCGATACAGGACCGCGCGATGCAGGAAGGCATGGGGCCGATCTGCGACCGCACCAAGGAGCATCTCGGCACCAGCGACAAGGCGGTGATCTTCTATCGCCGGTTGCTGCTCAACAAGCTGGAAGATCTGGCTCAGCGCAAACCGCTTCCCGCGCACGACCCCTCGCTGACGTTCGAGCAGCGGGGCTACTCGAGCTGGATGCCGGCGAGTGAGCCATGGCGCGAGGCGGCCAAGTGGCAGGCGAGGACGGCCGACCCGCCGACCGTCGCATCGCGCAAGGCGGGCTAGCGATTTCGGGACGGCTGCCCCTCGACGTTCCCGCCAGCCACCTCGGGCCACATCGCAGCCAATGTCGGATCTGCGGATCGCTGTTTGTGTGATGACCATCACACCCAAAAGCAATCCCGTTTGCTATTCTTCCCGCCGCCTTCAACTCTTCCAACGCGCAAAGAGGTTGCACATGCTTCGAGCTTCAATCCTTGCCCCGATTGCCTTGGCGGCGCTCATCGCACCCGCATCTGCGTTCGATCTCGTCGTCGTAAACGAGGCCAACCTCTCGGTGATCCATAAGCTGTATCTCGCCCCGGCAAAATCAAACCAATGGGGCGAGAACAAGCTGCAGAGCCAAACGATTGCCGAGAAGGGCCGGTTCACGGTGCGGGACGTTCCCGCGGGGATGTACGACTTGAAAATAATCGACGACGATGACGACAGTTGCGTCGTCCCCGACATCAACATCGATCAGAACAAGGAATGGAAAGTGACGGACAAGACCATGCTCGAGTGTGCATCCAAGAAGGAGGACTCGAGTCTGGAGCAGCTGCTGGGAGGCGCACTGGGCGGAGGCAGCAAGTAGCATTGCGCCAACGACAGCACGGATCCCGTGGTGCGTAAAAGCGGCACTCGCTTTCGATGCTCAATGCGCATCGCCGGCTTTATCCAGTGACACGGTAAACTCTGCTCAGCATCGCCGGCCAATTTCAACTGCCGATCGCGCAGATAAATTGCCGGCCCGTCGCGGGGAGACATTGCCCCCCAGGCGAAATGCGCTATCCGCAGAGTCCCCTCCGGTTACGCGATGGATGATGCGGAGCTCCCTCCAGAATGTATAATGGCTTTTGCCGTGATAGCCGTTTCCTCGCACATCGTGATCATGCGTCCCCGCGAGGACGTGGGTGCCTACACGCTGAACCTTGATAATGCGCGTAAATGGGTGGGGAATCTGAGGTCGTTGGAGTGGATAACGCCGCCTCCTGTGGCTGAGCGCTCGCGCATCGGGTTAGTCACGGAGGTTTTCGGGCGTCGGGTGAAAGCTGCGTATGAGGTCGTCTCGTTAGTTCCCGCAGAGCGTCTAGTGATGCGCGCGAAGGAGCCATTCGCCATGGAGATGAGATATATCCTCGAATCCATCACTTCCGCGAGCACGCGGATGACCATTCGCGGGCGCGTTGATTACGAGGCGTTTTTGGGTCTCTTCGACCCTTTCATAGCCGATGAGCTTCGGGAATCGT
>DATBHG010000074.1:0-7438 GCA_036557665.1 Xanthobacteraceae bacterium
GGTCAAGCCCCAACGCCGCTTTTGCGGCGCGCCGCAGGCGCGGGGCTTGACGGCGAAAGCGCGGACCGAGCGATCATCATGCCGCCGCGATGCGCGTCGTCGTCGGACACTGTCCGAGAGATCGAGTACCAGATTCTACAATTGACGACATCGGCATCCGTGACCCATCGATTGTGACCGACCTTGTTCTTCTTGACTGTCAGCTCAGTGTGATCGCCTTGCCACTGGATGATGAGTTTGAGCGTATCGCTTATATCCACGACGATCTCTGCGATGAGCAGCCGGATGATCTTCTTCTTCGTCTCGGCGGTTGCGCCTGGACTATCCCATGCACGAGCAAGGTCTCTACCCAACGACATCAGTCGTTCACGATCGGATAAGGTGAGAGTGTGGGCAGGCGTTGCAATGATCCGATTGAGCTCTTCTTCGATCGCATGGACGCGGCTCAGCTTCTCATTCCAACGCCGCTCCAGCTCACTGGCAACAATCCGATTCTCTGGGTCTACGGCATCGTACTGCCGGTGTGCACGCGAGGCCTCGTAGCGCGCCGCATGAATGGCATTCTCAAGCTAACGCTCTTCTCGGATTGCTCCTCATCTTGCGCCGCAAGTGCGGCTAGAGCGGCTTCAATGCCGAGCGGCTGGATGCGATCGAGCACCTCCGCCGCAATGGCGCGGTCAACTCGCATGCCCCCGAAGGCAATGCAGCTGTTCGCCGCGATGGTCGTGAACGCGCCGCGGCAGACATAGCGCTGCGTTGCCCCGCCCGTGCCGCTGTAGGCGACCGTGAGCTTCTTGCCGCATCGGCCACAGCGGAACAGGCCCGCAAGCAGAGCCTCACCACGCCGGATCGAACCACGTCCCATGTAACTCTTCCCGTTTGCATTATCCGCGATCAGGCGCTGATTCCTCTCGAACTGTCCCCATGAGATATAGCCTTTGTGGTGATCCTTAATCAAAACGTCCCAGTCCTTCGGGTCGCGGTTGAGGCTGCGCACGACGCGCTTGCGCCCATCCTTGATCATGACACGCATTCCACGACGTCCGAAGGCATAGGCACCGGCGTAGACCGGATTGGTCAGCATGTGATGCAGCGTGTGGTAGACCGGCACCTTCCATTCGACCGGTCGCTTGCCCGTGCCTTGGACAAAGGCGGCAGCAGGACATTCTCCTGGCGGAACCACACCAGCACCTGTCGAACGGTCTGCAGCTCGGCAAACTTCGCGAACACGAGCCCGATGGCGTCCTGCACGCGGCGATCCGGGTCCTTCTCGATACGGTCGTCGTCGGCCTTCACATAACCGATCGCCACCGTCAGAAAGAGCTCGCCTCGCCGGGCCTTCTGCTGCATGGCGTCGCGTGAGCGCTGTCGGAACACCGACAGCTCCATCTCGCTCATGGTGCCCTTCATGCCAAGCAGCAGTCGGTCATTGGGCGAGCGCGAATCGTAGATACCGTCCTCGTCGATGATCAGCGTGTCGACCAGGCCGCAGAACTCGAGCAACGTGTGCCAGTCGCGACCGTTGCGCGCGAGCCGCGAGGCCTCGATCGACAGCACCGACACGGCCCTCGCAGATTGCAGCCAGCAGCTTCTCGAATCCCGGACGGGCAGCACCACCGCCGGAGCGACCGAGATCGTCATCGATCACCTGAACGTCGCTCCAGCCGAGCTGTCGGCCCCGATCGACAAGACCATATTGGCGTCGCTGGCTCTCGAGATTGTTGGTGACTTGGTAGGCCGTGGATTGACGGACATAGACGATGGCAGAGCGCGCGAGATGTTCAAGCGTGATCTTGCTCATCGCCCACCTCTCGGTTGCCGCCTGCGTCGGCGCTGTGATCGGGCGCGTCTATTGCTTCTGTCAGCAGCGCTACCAGCAGCTTCATTGCTGTGGTGCGCTGATCGGCCGTCAACTCGAATGTGGGCCGTGATGGCGTGAACAGATCTGACGGCGGTATCGGCGATTGCCTCATTGTCTTGCCCTCCAAGGATAATCTCGTCCCCTGAGGACAAGCCGATGAGTCTGTCAGCGAGCAGGCGCAGCTCAAAAAGGCAATCAACGGGCAGCCGCGGGCGTGCTAGGATTCGAATAGTGCCCGCGTACTCGCTCACCATCCAGGCCGGCAGGTAGTATGCACCGCCATCGGGCTTGCGGATGATCAGATGGGGAACGTCTGCAAACTGATGCTCCCCGACGACCAACACAGATTGGCCGTTGAGAGGATGAAACGGATACGTGACCGTCGTCTCGAACGTCAGAATCCGGGCATTATGAGCTCCGCTCCGATGATGGTGCTGAAAATTGGGCCATCGTCGCGTCGCTGACAGAGGCCTGCAAATTGAACGACGTCGAGCCCCAAGCCTATCTTGCCGATGTTCTCGTCCGCCTCGTCAATCTCTGGCCTAACAATCGCCTCGACGAGCTCCTTCCATGGACCTGGGCAGCCGCGCGCCAGCAACAGAAGCGCGCCGCCGCTTGAATCGCTCTCGCGCTCAACACCCTGACGGTAAATCAAGCCTACGCCCAAGGGTGCCAAAGCACCGCTCACGGCGGACCTGAAGGCGAAGGGCTTTCAGAGCCGTATCCACCGGCGCGCCGCACGCAACCGCCCGCTGTCAGAGCGTCAACAGTCGGCCAACAGCTGGTAGGGAGGTAGGAACGCTATCGCGACGTAACGCTTGGAGAATCGCTTCAGAAAAATCTGCGCCCGCCGGGGTTCCGATCGGGCAGCGCAGCCGTCGCCGCGAGCAGCAGGACGAGGCCATCGCCTGCTGCAGCGCACGGCCTCATCGAGCCTGCTGGCTGGGCACAAGGCTCAACAGATACATTTTTTACGGGCGCATTTCAGGGCGACACGACGACCCCATTCGGAGCCGGTTCTAGTGAGCTGGGCACGACGAAGCTGCACGGCTCGGGCAACCCGAGTGGCGCCCTTGCCGGAGGCCAGATTGGATTCAACTGGCAGGCCGGGAAATTCGTCTTCGGCGCCGAGATGGACGCCCAGTGGTCGGGTCAGCAAAGCAGCTTCACAGTAGTGTGCACGGGTGGCTGTAGTGCAGCCGAACACGTGAGAATAAAGTCGATCCTGACCGGACGCGCGAGACTGGGGATGGCCTTCGATTGGATTATGCCCTACGTGACCGGGGGTGCCGCACTTGTGAACGCAGGGGATGACTTGAGCGTCACTGCCGGAGGGGTGAGCGGGAGTTTCCAATCGCTTTCGGCAAGCACGCTCGGATGGGTGGTCGGCGCGGGCGTGGACATGGCCTTAACGAGCAACTGGTCAGTCAGACTCGAGTACCTTCACATCAGGGCCGATGATCTATCTACAACCGTACCAATGCCCAATGCTCTCGGCCTTGGCACCGCGTCCGAGGGGTCTGGTTACAGCGACAACATCGTGCGCGTCGGCCTGAACTACAGGTTCGGGCCTCGTGGTGGTCCGGGCTGCTCGAGCCGCGCCTCGCTCCTATGCATCCGCCTATGATTCCTTGCCAAGCGTGACGAGGTTCGCGGGCAACGCAAGAAGCGAGAAACGCCCGCAGGCCGCGCCTGCCCCGACGATCGCGCAACAACCAGCCCTGGCGCCGGGTCCAGTTGCGGTCGCGGTGAAAGGCGAGGCCAGACAAAAATCGCCGCTCAATAATCTTGACGAGGTCGAAGACACGGACGGCATCGCCGCGCTTTCAACCGGGTCCAGGTTGATCAAGCTTCCCTCGTTGAAACAGCCGCAAAAAGCCGATGCCGACGACGATAGCCAACGCTTGAAGCGCGTAATGCCGATTTGCACGGCCTGTTGAACTTGCAATCACGCGCAAATCCACGTCTCCGCATCGATCGCAGGCTGCTCGCAGGAGGTAAACCGTACATCGTCCTCCGACAATGTCCGACAGGTCGAGTGCTGGCTTTCAGGTCGAGTGCTGGCTTTCTCTTCTCATCGCCAACCCCGAACGCATCGCATCGATCGCACCCCAATCTTGGGCGTGCAGTTGGTATGAGAACCGCCCCAATGGATGGCGTACTCCGTAGGCAGGCGCCCTGCTAACTAAAGGAAAGCCGCGCCCGGCCTTCGCTTCCCCACGCCTATCGCCGTCTTGCAACGTGGCCCCATAACCCGCGCTACTTACGCATGCAAAGGCCGACCACGCCGGGTGCCGCGCTGCACTTCGCCCCGCCTCCCTGCAGGGTCGCGGAACCTTCCTTGCAAATGGCCGAGACGAGCACCTCACCATCGCTGCAGGTGACGATATCGCCCGGTGCCTCGACGTAGCGAAGCGCCTGTGCCGGTCCAGGATCACCCTTGGCCCCCGGCGGACCTGCCGGACCCGCTTCGCCTCGGTCGCCCTTGAGCCCAGCCGCGCCCGCAGCCCCTTGCTTGCCCGCTTCGCCAGGTGGCCCAGCCGGGCCCGGCGGTCCGGGGGGACCGGGCGGGCCTTGCGGGCCAGCCGCTCCTTGTGGACCCGGTGGACCGGCCGCTCCGGCAGGTCCCTGCGGACCTTCGCATGCGGTCAAGAGGATGGCGGAGAGTGCGATCATTACGCTCAACCGCATTCCAATGCTCCAACACGTTCGAGGAAGAATGGCCAATAAAATGCGCGGTTGGCACATGGGTCAAGTCCGGTTTTCTTGCTGGATAGACGGGCTGTGGATCATTTGCGCTGACGGCCGACGCGGTTCGCTGCGCGTGACCGATACGGATTACCGTGTCCCCCCACGCGACTCTGCACCGGTGCAACGATGAAAGGAGATGGGACGCCGCAAAATTGAGCCAATGGCGATTGGGATGCCTTCTCCCGGCAGAAACTGAGCGTTGACGCCAGCTTTGGCACCATAGCGGCTGCGCTGGCAGAGCAAAGCTTAGCCCCTTCCGCAACAAAATCGTTTTGCATATCGACGACGATTATTTCCGTCTTGGTTGGATCGATTTGATCGAGTTGGTATGCATGTCGGCGTCTCCTGGCTAAGAACGGGAACCTTCCAGATGGCAACTGGCATAATGATAGCAATTTTCTAAATTGCCTGGAAGCCGAACGGCGCTGATCACCAGCGATATTCTCACGGAGCCCGTGCATCACCTACTTGCCCCCCCGGCAGCATTTGACAACGAACGAGTTCACCGGCACGCATTCATCCTTGGTGATGGTCAGGCGGACCGCTACACTGTCAGCTTGGACTGGTCTCGCGTGCTGGGGATAAAGCGGTTCATGCCGACCCAGCCGGACGAACGCGCGGCTGGCGTAACAGGTTGAGCGAGGCGGTGGTTTGCGCGTTGCTAAAGCGACCGGCGGCTTACCTCAAAGTGCGGGCATTGCTCGTGCCGCGTAAGCACAAGGCCGCGCACAACAATAGTGATATCGAACCGTTGGAGGCGATGATTTTGTACCTCGAGGCGGGCATCGCCCGGCGCGGCTGGCGGCGATGCCAAGTTGAGCGAGGGACAGGCGGTAGCACTGCGTCACTGCCGGTGCCTATCAGACCCACACAAACCGAGGTCAAGGAAGCAGCGGAACACCGCTATGTTTCGACCAACAGCTGCTGGCGGTTGATGCGGCTATTTGCGATTTCCCGCTCGATCTCTTCGAGTAGATTCGCAGCTGAACCCTAGTTCGTTTTCTTTGCGCGATGTTTTGCTTGGCGACAAAATTCGACTGGTCCATGTGCAGCCTTGCCCGTGATCGAACCCCAGCCCATCGCCGTCATTCCTTTCGCCAGCTCTTGGCGGACGCTGCGCGACGCGTCGGCTCGTAGCCGTGGCGTCGGCGGCGTAGTTGGCGACCGATCAAAGAGTCCGGCGAAAGCTGAATGTCGGGCTGCCCCGTTCTCGCGTCGGCCACGGCGCCATTGTTACGGGGGATTTTTGAGGAGATCGTCGCGGAGCCATTCGGGGCTGATGCCGGAGCGGGAAAGCCGTCACTGCATAAGAACTGGTAGATGGCGCCTCCGGTGACGGCGGCGTCAATAGCTAACGTCGCCCGCCAAAATTCAGGATTTGATGCTTTGTCACACGTAAATTCGAGCCGCCGCTCTGTTTTTTGGCATCCTGAGCACTGCAGAGTTTGGTGCTCGTATCCGGCGAGCTTCATGCCCTGGTCCTGCTGGACGCGGACCACCTGCATGTCCGCGCGGCACGACAAACACTGCATTGGCGCCCCCGTATATTACCTCCGCGTCGAGCCGAGCCTGCCGATCCAAGTGACGAATTTGTGGCGGAAGCGAGAATAATCCCCGAATTATCGACGCGTCGCCGGGCTGCTCGAACGTGGCGTTCAGCACGGGGCCGGGCTGCGGCTTGCACAGGAGCTGTGCGAGCAAGGCCTTGGGCCGACGCGACGCAGTCGCTCCACCGCGAACACGCCCACCCCTGCAGAGCACTGCGTCGGTCTTAATCGTCTGCGAGCGCGGGCAGTGAAGGCGCTGCTTGAGGCCGAAGCGCACCGGCTGTGCAATGCACAGCGCTACGAGCGAAGCGAGGCGCAACGTTTCCGTTCGCTCGAAGCCCAGGGGACCCGAGCGACGCACGACGGGGAGTACTCGTCGTGGCGCGCCTGCTTGTGAGCAATGGCAGAAAAGCCATCGCCGATAACACGTTCCAGGAAGTCCGAGGGGCGCATTGCCAATGGGCTGACATGCATGCCCCGTTCGGGGCAGCCACAAGCAGAGCAGGATGGACTTCCCGCGGGTATCGCATCCCATCTCCCAACCACCTACAGCGCGAACATCATATTGAGAATTCTTGCTTGCAGACGGCCTCACTGCCTCGGTCGCGGTAGCATCAGAACCGACATGCGGGCCAATCTCCACGCATTCAAGATCCCTGGCTGCGCGCTACTGACGCGCGCTCCTCGCGCACGTGCCGCGCCCTGTGCCAGCGACATGTGCCGCCCAAACAACCGCGTCGGCCCCGCCGATGCGGTCCCAACGTGGACGTCGCATCGGGCTTCGCGCAAGTTCTGTGGATCCTGAAAATATTTGGTGTACCTCGTCCGGGAAAACTGGATACGGAGGACCGCCTTCGCGTGCCGGATCGAATTCGATCGTTACCAGGAGGATTGGGGCATCGGGCGCAAGACGCGCTCTGAGATGGTTTGAGTATCGCACCCTATCCGGTGGCGAGAATGCCACGAGGGCGCCTCGATCGACGGCAGCGTCATATATGCCATCGAGGTCGAAAAAGTCTCCCTCAAGAAGGGTGACGTCGCGACCCTGCCACTTCACGAAGGGCCCATAGGCAGTTCGGACAGGTTGCACGCCAAGCTCAGCGAAAAATGCCCGGCAGGCTATTGCAGAGATCTCTACACTGAATTGCACCGGGATTTTCGGAGGCTCCAACTTCTGAGAAAGTGGGAGCCATGACCAAGCAAACGAGCCACAAGTTTTCACCTGAGGTCCGCGAGAGAGCGGTTCGGATGGTGTTTGACCACCAGACTGAGTACAACT